>JADLDI010000150.1 GCA_020846745.1 Bryobacterales bacterium
GACGATGATGTTGGCGGTGGACAAGCCATGTTGGCGGTTGTTCTGGGAGGAGGCTTGTTTGCCTTCGTCGGTGCGGGGTCCGGTTTGATGGGACATTGTTTGTGCTCCTTTGCTGTTTTCGTTTGGCGACCCCTCCTTGACAGTCGGGGCACCGGTCGGGGTGTGGACGGACCCGGCCGGAGGCTTGCAGAAAATAAAAAAGCCGGCGCGAGGGCCGGCGGGCGTATTCGAGGATAGTGAGGCGCGCGGAGACACGTCCACTACCAAGTTGTCAATGTATCACGGATTGGGGAGAAAGGGAACGAAATTTCGTTTATTTAATGTTGATGAATGGTGGCAGGGGCACCTGCGAAGAAGGGCAAAACCGGCGAAGGGGACGTCACACCTGAGACCCAGTCACGGGTTCGCGGCTACGGTTCGCCTTGGGTTACAGGCTCGCATGCGGTCAATCTGTTCGCCAAAAGCGTTGAGCATCGGGGGCCTACCGGGCGGCGGGACACTCCGGATCTCTGCTTGGAATCGATCTAACTCCGCGTCGCCCTCTGTGCTATTCAGTTCGGCAAGTTGCGCGATAGCCCATGCGGTTAGGCGCTCATTCGCACCACTTGTCGCGACACTCAGTGCCGAACCGAGCGCTTTTGCACGATCCCGATGGCGCTGAACGGTCTGCATTCGCTCACGGCAGAAGAGAATCTCTGTCTCGGCGAGGCTCGAGTAGAAGGCGCGGAACGCCTTTTCGAGCAACGGAAGAGAGCTCTCGCTCCCGACATTACACAGCGTCTGCAGCGCCCAGAATTGTATTTTCGCCGTAGAGTAGGAATCAAAACGGGCGGCCATTGTGTTTTCCAGAAATTTGACCTGGTCCTGGAAAGCCGGAATCTTCATCAGGCGAGCCTGTTGAAGGGCAATCTGTGCGGCGGACCAAACCTCATGCCTATCTCGCGGCCCCAAGTCCGCTACCGTAGCCGGAGTAAGTTCTTGCAGGTACTTGAACGCCGCCGGCAGCCCCGTCCGGGCGATTGCGTAGTAGGCGTGAGCGCGAACACCCGGGTCCCTTGCGAAGTTTTCGTTTAGTAGTTTTAGCTGTTGGGGGTGCAGATGCAAGCGGGCCGCGGCGTGAGTCGTTATTCTCTCCGGATGACCTTCTGCCACGTCTCTGAGTAATTGAAACGCGATGTCACGCAGGGCTTCCGAATGGGACGCGTCGAGAGCACGGTTGAGGATCTGCTCATACAAGAAATACGGATCGGGTTTAGAGGCAAAGCTCACCGTGAGGGCGCAGAATGCGGTGAAACAGGTCTTGAACACGGTTTTACCTCTGTAGTATGGCGGATTACGTCTCGCGGCGCGATGGCCACTTGGGATGCTGGGAGATAGTCAAAGCCGTTGTCGTTGTTGGGAAGAACAGTCGGAGATGCCTGATAAGCATGCCGCGCCTCGTGAAGAATTGTTAGTAACGATAGTGTCTTGCGCGCCGATGTTACCGTTGACGGCGAGTTTGTCGGAAGAAGAAGAAAATGGCCGCCGATTAACGCCGATAAACGCCGATAATTTAGACCGTTGGGTCGGAATGGCGCGCGGACAATCGAAGATGCCGAACGGGACGTTCGCAACATACGGGGGGGTTCGTTTGGTGCAACGGAGAGGGGGATTGGGCTTCGGGGGATGAGTGCGCCGCCGGGTCGCTGACGCTCCCGCTCCGTTTCGGGCGGCGGCGGTTGGAGCGATGGTGGTATCGCTGACGGCGGGGTGAGGAATTGCTGGGTCGGTGCAACGCGAAGTGGGGGGTGGCTTCGTCCGGTCGCAGTGGGCCGAGACCCGTCGCTTACGGGGTTGAGAAGAAATGCGGCCCGCGCCCTTACGGTTGCGGTTCTGTTTCCGGAGCAGTGCGTGTTTGCAGTGGTTTGTGCTAAATCGCATTCAGCGGATTTTTCTCACGCCCTTACGCTCGGGCTCAGGGTCGGGGTTCGGGCGGGTCTGAGAAAGGATTTTCCGAGACACTCCCTCAGGGTCACGGGCCGAGAAAAAAAGGACCACGGGCTCACGCGCCGTGGTTCGGTTACGGCATTGGGTGCTTGTTTGTGATGACTTACCGAGCCCCGGATGCACCCGCGAGTGTTTTGGATATTGCATCCGAAGGCGCCCGGTTGAATCCTCCCCTTGAATCCTTGCGATGACTCCTGGTAGTGTGCGAGCATGCGCCGACGCGATGTTCCGTTGACTTTGCTTGCGCCCGTAGTTGCTCGGGCGGCTTCTGTCCGGGAGGCTTCGTATGGTGGGGATTATCCGGACATGCTGGTGCGGCATTTGGCGGGGAAGATCAACCGGTACACGGCGGAGTGGGACGAGCAGCGGGCGCGGGTGGCGACGCCGCAGCAGGTGGAGGCGCGGAACCGGGATGTGCGGCAGACGATGCGGCGGATGATGCACGGGTTTCCGGAGCGCACGCCGCTCGATGGGACGACGGTACGGGCATTTGAGCGGAAGGGGTACCGGGTGGAGAACGTGATGTTCCAGTCGCGGCCGGATTTCTGGGTGACGGGGAACCTGTATGTGCCGACGACGGGGGCGGGTCCGTTTCCGGGGATCATTTCGCCGTGCGGA
This sequence comes from Bryobacterales bacterium, assembly GCA_020846745.1. GTDB lineage: Bacteria > Acidobacteriota > Terriglobia > Bryobacterales > Bryobacteraceae > JADLDI01. The sequence goes on from JADLDI010000150.1 coordinate 2,605, forward strand.
CATTACCCGGAGGCGCGGATGGCGGCGGAGTATCAGTGTGCGTACATCAATCTGGCGCTCGGTGGGTTTGTGGTGCTGGCCTATGATCCGATCGGGCAAGGGGAGCGGCGGCAATACTGGAATCCGAACACGAAGGAGACGGACGTTGGGGGTCCCACGACGGAGCATTCGATGGTGGGTCACTTGCTGTTCCTTGTGGGGGAGGATTTGACGCATTACCGGGTGTGGGATGGGATGCGTGCGATTGATTATCTGGAGACGCGCAAGGAGGTGGACCCGAAGCGGATTGGGTGCGCGGGGCATTCGGGCGGGGGCACGCTGACGCGGTTTATTGCGGCGGTGGACGAACGGGTGCAGTGTGCAGTGATCAATGAAGGGGGAACGGCGAACCGGTGGCCGCTGCAGATCGGGCCGGAAGCGCGGCTGGGACCATCGGACGTGGAGCAGAACCTGTTTCCGAGCGCGAAGCTGGGCGTGGATCACGTGGATATGCAGGTGGCGATTGCGCCGCGGCCGCTGCTGGTACAGATCGAGGATTTCTATCCGCGGTTCGATGAGGCGGTGAAGCAGATCAGAGAGCGCTACACGCAGCTTGGGGCGGCGGATAAGTTTGAAGCGATTGAGGCGACGGATCCGCATGCGTGGACGCCGCGGTTGCGGCTGGCGACGACGCGATGGTTTTCGCGGTGGTTTTATGGGAAGCCGGGTCCGGAGGTGGAACCGGAGATGGCGGTGGAGCCGGTGGAGGCGCTGTACTCGACACAGAATGGGAGCATACGGTATGCGAAGAAGGGCAAAACGATTTACGATTTGGTGCGGGAGAAGGCGGCGAAACTGCCGCTGCGGCCGAGCGGATTGACACGGTCGCGATTGCGGGAACTGCTGCGAGTGCCGGGTCCGGCGGTGAGGGATTTGGGGGTGCGGCATCTGGTGACGACGGAGCGGCGCGGGTACCGGATCGAGAAGGTGGAGTTTTTGGCGGAAGCCGGGGTGTATATACCGACGTGGGTGTTTGTGCCGGCAACGCCCGATGCTTCGAAGCCGACGGTGTTATGGGTGGACGAGCGGGGGAAAGAAAGCGAGGGAATGGAGTTCGGACGGCTGGAGCGGATGGCGCGCGAGGGGACGACGGTGATATCGATCGACGTTCGTGGGGTGGGCGCTACGCGGGGGCAGCATGCGTCGGCGGCGCCGGCGGGACCGTTCGGCCATTTATTCGATCAGGAGACGGCGGCGACGTATTTGGCCTGGTATATCGACGAATCGCTGTTGGGGATGCGTGTGTTCGATGTGATGCGCGCGGTGGAATATTGGCGGTGGCGGGCGGAAGGGCAGAAGTTGCAGGCGATTGGGCGGGGCTCGGGCGCGGTGTGGGCGCTGATGGCGGCGGCGCTGGATGACCGGATTGAAAGCGTTCGGGCGGAGAGGATGCTGGTGAGTTATAAGTCGCTGACGCAGACGGACCGGTATCTGCACAACGCGAGCTTGTTCCTGAAAGACGGGCTGATGGAGTGCGACTTACCGCAGATTGCGGGGTTAGTTGCGCCGCGAACGGTGACGCTGGTGGAGCCGGTGAATGCGATGCGGCGTGTGGCGGGGAAGGCGGAAGCGGCGGGTAGCTACGGCGCGGTGGCGAATGTGACAATCGCATAGAACTCTATGTTTTCCTTAGAGCCTGCACCGAGGCCCCAGCGGATTACGCTACGGGGGAGTTATGTGACGTTGGCTCCGCTGGATGCGGCGGCACACGGGGACGATTTATGGGAAGGCTGTGGGCGGCCGGAACACACACGGCTGTGGGACTGGATGAGCGATGGTCCGTTTTGGGAGCGCGAAGGGTTTCAACGGCATTTGGAGCGCAAGCAGGCGTCGGAAGATCCGCTGTTCTATACGATTATGGACGCGGTGACGGGGCGCGCATTGGGGTACGCGTCGCTGATGCGGATCGACCAGGCGAACCGGGTGATCGAGGTGGGGCACATTATGTATTCGCGGGGATTGCAGCGGTCGCGGCAGGCGACGGAGGCGATGTATCTGCTGGCGCGGTATGTGTTCGATGAGTTAGGGTACCGGCGGTATGAGTGGAAATGTAACTCGCTGAATTTGCCGTCGCGGAAAGCGGCGCTACGGCTCGGGTTCGAATATGAAGGGTTGTTCCGGCAGCACATGATTGTCAAGGGCGCGAGCCGGGATACGACGTGGTTCGCGATGATGGATGGGGATTGGCCGGCGCGGAAGCAGGAGTTTGAGCGGTGGTTGGATGGGGGGAATTTCGATGAGGGCGGTGCGCAGCGGAGTGCGCTGGCGGCAGGTGGGAGGAGGTAGAGGCCGAGGGCGCTGGGGCGGGCGCGCGGCGGTGGGAGAACGCTGAGGAGGGGTGCGGCTTGGGGGGATGGTGGTGGTCGGGCCCGCGCCCTTACGGTTGCGGTTCTGTTTCGGGGGCAGCGGGCGGGCGGGGACAGTGAGGATGCGTGCTACGATTTGATGAATCGTGCTACGTCATTGCCTTGTCCTGTTGTTGCTACCTGCGCTTTCGGTGTATGGCGAGGACGCGCAGCGGGCGATTCCGACTGTCCACACGACCGTAGTTATCACTGCATCGCCAGTTGAGCCGACGGTGGACCGGAAGGATGCGGAGGTTTTCAGCCGTACTTTGTTTGGGCGCGACGATCAGGTTTTGCACGTGCTGGGGGCGGGGATTAATGCGGGGCAGCATGAGGGTGGCGGGAAGTCGCTCGAGATCCGAAGGTTTGGGTTCAACCTGGACCACGGCGGGGTGAACGGGGGGTTGAAGATTCTGGTGGATAACATTCAGCAGAACCAAACGACGCAGGGGCACGGGCAAGGGTATTTGGGGTCGCTGAAGAGTTTGAGTCCGGAACTGGTGCAGGAGGTGAGCATCATAAATGGACCGTTTAGCGCGGAGTATGGGGATTTCAGCGGGTTGGGGGTGGTTCACATACGGTTGCGGGAAAGCCTGGCGGATAAGTTGACGGCGCGGTTTCAAGGCGGGCCGTTCGATTCGCTGCGCGGGTTTGCCGGATACAGTCCGGAATTGAAGAATGGGGATGCGGTAGTGGCGTATGAGGGGTCGTATACGAATGGTCCGTTTGTGCATCCGCTGGGATACCGGCGGGACAATATCACGGGCAACTACTTGCGGCGACTGAAAGGCAGAAACGTTGTGAGCCTGAAGTTTAATGGAGGGCGCAACGATTTCACATCGGCGGGGCAGATTCCGTTAGATGAAGTATTTGCGGGGCGGCTGGATCCGTTTGGGTACTTGGACCCGAGCCAGGGCGGGCAGGTGCGGCAGGGGACGCTGGCGGGGTACTGGCGGCGCGAGGGGAGCCGCGGGGAAGTGTTGAAGGTGGACGGGTTCATGGGACGGTCGTTATTCGATCTGTACTCGAACTTCACTTACTTTCTGAACGAACCGGAGACAGGGGATGCGATCCAGCAGCATGATTCGCGATTGATGGAGGGCGCGAATGTGCAGTATATGCGGCCGCATCAGTTGGGCGGAATACAGGCGCTGTTTACGGGGGGCGGGAACTTTCACGATAACCAGATACTGGTGGGACTGGATTCGCGGGTGGGCCGTGTGCCGGTGGCGGCGATTACGAAGGCGAATGCACGGGTAACGAATGGGGCGGGGTATGTACAGGAGACGCTGAACCTGTTCGGGAATCGCGTGCAGTTAGGCGGCGGATTACGGTTTGACCAGTTCCGGTTCCAGATTGTCGACCTGATGGATCCGAGGGCTAGCGGGACAAAGACGGCGGGGCGGTGGCAGCCGAAGGCGAGCTTCGCGTACACGCCATGGCAGCGGTTGCCGGTGACGTTGCACGCCAACTATGGGCGGGGCATTTCGACGTCGGACGCAAGGGTGATCGTGCAGCGGCCGGAGTCGCAGCGGATTGCGACTACGGACTTTTATGAAGTAGGGACGTCGCACCGGGTGGGCAGGGTATCGGCGACGACGGATGTGTTTCTGATTGACCGGTCTGCCGAGCAGGTGTATCTGGCGGACGACGGCACTTACGAGTTTAAGGGTCCGAGCCGGTCGTATGGGTTTGAGACGAAGTTAGGGGTCGAAATCAGCCGGTATGTATCGTTCTACGGCGGCATGACGAAGGTGGCGAATGCGTATTTCCGGGGGACGCGGCCGCGGGAGTATGTAACGAATGCACCGCACTTTGTGCCGAATGCAGGGTTGACACTGACGTCGTGGCATGGTTGGAGCGGCAGTTTGCGGTTCCGCGGGATAAACCATTACCGGCTGGATGGCTTCGATGGTGGGATTGCGGCGGCGGGCCATGTGGTGTGGGATGCGGGCATCGCGCGGCGGGTGCGGCGGGGAGTGGAGTTCAACGTAACAGTGGATAACATTCTGAACCGGAGTTATTGGGAGACGCAGAATTACTACGAGTCGAGGCTGGCGGGGCAGATGCCGATGACGCGGATACACGCGACGCCCGGGTATCCACGGACGGTGATGGCGGGGATTACTGTGCGGCGGTTCGGGAAGTAAGTAAGCCGCGGCGGGCGCGGGTGCCCCTGTTGGCGCCCCTTGCGTTTGAGGTGTTGGTCCGGTAGGATCCGACCGGACCGGAGAATACACGATGCTCGCGTTGCTCAGTTGGATATCGGCCTTACGCTTTCCTATCTTGTTTGGCGTTTTGATGCTTGCGATCGGCATTTGGGCTCCGCGGACACCTCTGCTCCGCGGGACGTTTGATGTACCAGTGAGGCGTATCTGGTGGGTGGTGTTGTGCGGGTTGGCGGCGGCCGCATCGGTGGTTGTGAGTGGATGGGTGATTGTGATGGGGGCGCCGGCGCGTTTGCACACGGTGCAATGGGTAGGCGATAGAGAGACGCCCATGGTGGCACAGGCCGTAATCGCGGCGGCGCTGATTGCACCGACGCTCTATCGCGTGTGGCGAATGTCGAGCGCACCGGCAGGGTGGAAGGCTTTGCAGTTTGTGGCGCCGATCGTGGCGGTGGGGGTGACGGGCATTTATCTGGACCGCTTACTCGACCGTCTGAGCGCAGTAACGCGGCACTTCAGCGTTCCATTTGCCTGGATCGGGCCAGGGTATGCCGATGAGCGGCAGGGGCCGGAGATGGCGCATATCTACTGTGCGGGCTGGATGGTATTGACGCTGGCGATCTACTTCGGCATGGGGTTCTGGCGGTTGTTCGCACTGAAGCGGGCAGCGACGTTCAAGGCGCAGATTCCGACGCTGGCGGTGTTCTTCATCTTAATTTCGTTTTTGGTTTCGGCGCTGTCGGAGTTGAGCTTTACGCTCGATTACTGGCATGTGCCGACGCTGGGGCTGTTGGCGGGTACGATTGCGGTGGTGGCGTTGTTCCGGTCGAGCGACCACACGTTTCCGGTAACGGCAGTAGATTTGCAGCCGGTGAAGCCGGTAGATGCGCTTGAGGCCGGGGGCGAAGAGGATGTGATTCTGGTGGCAGCCTCGGGCGGAGGGATTCACTTGGCGGGGTGGACGGCGAAGGTGCTGGGCGAGTTGTCGCGGAGCGAGGGGTTCACGAAGAAGGTGCGACTGGTAAGTTCCGTGTCGGGCGGCAGTAACGGGTCGCTGTACTGGCTGCAGTCGGTGTTTGAGGGGCATGTGGATCCGGAGAAGGTGTTTCGGGCGGCAACACGGTCGAGTCTGGACTCGGTGGCGTGGGGACTGCTGTATGCCGATTTGTTTCGCGCGTTGCTCCCGGTGGTGCCGAACGACATCGATCGCGGATGGGCGCTCGAACGGGCGTGGATGCGCGACTGGAAGTTTCCGGAGCGGTTGTCGCTTTGGCGGTCCGCGGTATTGGAGGGGCGTATGCCGGCCGTCCTGTTTAATACGACGGCGGTGGAGACGGGAGAAAGCATTACGTTTCCAACGACCGACCTGGATGCACGGCCGGAGAACCTGGACGTGAGGCGGACGTTTTATGAGGTGCATCCGGGACGGGACGTGTCGCCGATGACTGCGGCGCGATTATCGGCGACGTTTCCGTTGGTGACGCCGGCGGCGCGGGCTGAGAGCGGGGAGACGCTTCATTTCGTGGATGGCGGGTATTTCGACAATTTCGGCACAGCAAGCTTGGCGCAGTGGCTACGGGACGCCGTGCCGGCGGACGGGAGCGGCAGAGTGAAACGAATTCTGATCATCAATATTACGGGGTGTATTCCGTCGAAGGCTGAGGCCGATGAGGCGGCCGGACGGCGGAACAGCAATGCGTCTTACCTGTTCCAGGGATACGCTCCGATGGAGGCGATGCTCGAAGTACGGAATGCCAGCCAGCGAACGACGCGGCATGTCGAGTTGAAGCTGTTGGCGGAGGCGATGGCGGGGCGAGGGGTGACTATGGTAAATCCGGTGGAATTTGCGTTTCCGAGTTCAGATGCGCCGCTGTCGTGGCATTTGACGGCGAACGAGATTGAAGCGCTGAACGAGGCGTGGGAGAAGATGAAGGGGCCGCGGCAAGAGGTGGCACGGTTTCTGGCGCGCGACCAGGCGCGGGCGGCGCAGGCGTAGGGCGCAAGGAGAGTACTAAAGTATCTGGTTCGTTAGTCCGATATGTAGCTCTGAAAGCAAATTGAATGAGCTACAACCCGGAAGTCGAATACATGCTGGCGCAGTTCAATCGGCTGATGGCGGAACTGTTGAAGGGTTCGGTGGCGCGGAACACGTTCCGTCCGTGGGAAGTTGAACTGCTGCTCGACATCGAGACATGCGAACTGGACCGGCGGAATAAGCGAGAGATCCTGAAACGCTATCAAAAAGCGCAGAAGCGGCACGTCGAGCGGGGGGCGGAGTCGCTATTGAAGCTGTCGGAGTATCTGGAGCGCAACCGACTGAAGCGGCAAGCCGGCGCGATGGAAGCAGAACCTCTACTGAATGCGCGCTAGGCTAGGCGCACGGTATTGAATGCCGGCTAGCGCACGGGCTATGCTGGGGGTATGTCGACAGGACCTGTCCCAGAGGGGAAGCGCACCGTTTTCTGCGTGAAGTTGCAGCGTGAGCTGGAAGGGTTGGATGAAGTACCTTTTGAAGGTCACCCCTTAGGACAAAAGATTTACGAAAACGTTTCCAAACAGGCGTGGAAGATGTGGGTGGAGCACATGAAGATGCTGATGAACGAATACCGCCTGAACCTGGGAACACCGGAAGCACAGGAGTTCCTGCTACAGCAGATGGACAACTATTTCTTCGGTCCTGGCGCCGCGGTTCCTGAGAACTACGTCCCACAGCAGGGCCACTAGATTACCGGCGGGCTGACGCCCGCGCTTTCGCTTTGGCCGCTTCTTCCTCCCGGTTCTTGGGAGGCGCGTTCGTTTCCAGAGATTCCAACAGTCGGGTGCAAATCGCCGAGATTTCTTGAATGGCGGCGTGGAATGCCCTTTCGTTCGCTTTCGACGGCTTTTGAAACCCGCTGATCTTGCGCACGAACTGAAGCGATGCGGCGTGAATTTCGTCGGGAGTGGTGGGTGGATCGAAGTTGAAAAGGTTCTTAATACTGCGGCACATGCTGGGTACCAGGATAGGATAGCGGCGCCTGCTTCCGGTCTCGCTATCGGTGCGCGATACAAGACGTTTACAAGGCATTTACAAGGCGTTTAAAAAAATCGGGCCTGTCCCCATTTCGGGAACACATTCGGGTGACAATTGTATTCAAATAGAGGCCTGTCCCCGGTTTTGCCCCGTTTTTGCCCGGTTTTGAAAGACGTGTGCTTTACGGATGTATGGCGGTTGGGGGCTGGCGCCGGGGTGGGCGATGCTAGGATAAGCACCACCATAGGAGGTCTGGATGATGAAAGAGATGCTGCTGCGGGAAGTGGAGCAGGAGATGGCGAAAACGCGAATCACGCTGGAGCGGGTGCCGGATGCGCAATTTGGGTGGAAGCCGCATGCGAAGTCGCCGACATTAGGTTGGCTTGCGACGCACGTGGCGGATGTACCGGGTTGGGGCAAGTACACACTGATGACGGAGACGCTGGACCTCACGGGGGTGAAGCCACCGGAGGCGGCGGCCTCGCGGGAGGCGATATTGGAGCGGTTCGACCGGAACCTGGAAGGGATGCGTGAGGTGCTGCGCGCGGCGACCGAAGAGGCGCTGCTGCAGCCATGGTCGCTGATCATCAACGGAAAAACGCTGTTCACGATGCCGCGTATCGACGTACTGCGCACACACGTGCTAAACCATATGATCCACCACCGGGCGCAGTTGGGCGTTTATTTGCGATTGAACGATGTACCGGTGCCGGCGCTGTTTGGGCCGTCGGCGGACGAGGGGAATTTCGGGTAGGGATAGGGCTTGACTTCGGCAGCGGCGAGCCTATTCTGGTGTCGGAGGTGAATATGGCGTTTCGCCGCGCGGGAGCGCAGGAGGGGGTGCTTCCGCGCGGCGGAAACCGGCCGGTCACTCATCCGGGTTTTCCCGACGGGAGGTAGCCATGCCGACAGACAGGTTTTTCTTTCGTGTCCCCCTTCTCAAGGTGCTGGTTGGCCTTGTAATTACCGTAATTCCAATATCCTTGCTGGCGCTGTACGCGGTGGCACGGACAGACCAGTCGATGAAGGAGATGGTAGGCAGCCATTTCCAGAGCATCGCGCTAGTGGCTGCGGGTGATGTGTCGCAGTTCGTTACGGACCGTGTGGTTGCGGTGGGAACGCTGGCCGCAAACCCGATGGTATCGGAGGCGTGCATGACGGCCAATGCGGCGTACGGCAACGCCTCGCCAACGGCGGTGCAGGACCGCATCGCCGGAATCGAAAAAGGCTGGAACACGCCGGCGAGCGATGCGCTGGTACGGAGTATTGTCGAATCAAGAGCATCGAAGGTGCTGAACCAGTACCGTGAACTCGACCGGCGATTTCTGCGGATCACATTGACGGATAAGAACGGCGCGGTGATAGCGGCAACGCACAAGACACTCGACTATTACCAGGCAGACGAGGACTTCTGGCAGGGCGTGTTCGCGAGCGGCCGCGGCGCGGTGAGCATCACCGATATTCTTTATGACGAGGTGACGAAGGCGAACTACATCGGGTTGGGGGTTCCGGTGATGGCGCCAGGAACGAACTCGCTGGTCGGGGTGGTGGATGCGCTGATCGAGGTATCGTCGCTATTTCCTGTGATCCACCGGGCGGAGTTGGGTCCGACCGGGCGCATTCTGCTGCTGAAAGCCGACGGCACGGTGATTCAGGCTCCGGACACGAACCTATCGATGAACGTGAAGCCCGAAGAGTTTGTGGCGTTGCGCGATGCGGGCGCGCTGGCGGGAACGCGGCAGAAGGGATTTCTGGCGACGACGGTGAACGGCACGCCGACGATTGCGGGGTATGCGACGACCGGACTGCAGGAGCATTATCCGAAGTTGGGATGGTCGATCATCGTGGCGCAGGATTCGCGTGAGGCACTGGCGCCAACGCGGGTGATCGTGCGGCTGATCTCGTTTATGGCGCTGGTGGGGTTGGCGATGGTGACGTTTCTGGCGGTGTACTTCGCGCTGCACCGGCAGGTGGACTACACGCCGATGAAGCAGCACGCGATGACGGCGGGATAGGGAAAGCCTCACCATTTGAAATGGTCCGAAGGTAAACTGCGCAGCGATTTCTGATACGCTTGCCACGCGGGTATCACAGGATACGCAGAGGAGGTTCTGCCCGATGGCAACCATTTCAAACATTCAGGAACTGCTGCCGGTGCTGGGCGCTGTGGCGACAACGCGCGACCCAATCGCGGCACTGGAACAAGAAGGGCACCAGATCAGCCCGGCACTGCGAAACCGGCTGCAAGTGCGGAAGACGCCGAAGCCTGGAGAACAGGAACGTTGGGCGAAACAGGCCAGCCATGCGGGGCGGCTGACATTCCGGACGGGTCCGGCGCCGAAGCTGGCGGCGCGCGAACTGGCGGCGGGAGAATTCGAATTCAGCGCGGGCCTGCGGATGGGGACCGCGAACGAGATAGTGGCGGGCCTGCACGCGAATCACACGATTCCCGATGTCCTGTTTCTGGATGAGTTGCTGTCGCAGGGCGACCTGACAGCGCTGGGAGGCGCGTTTCAGGTGGACAAGCCAGGCGGGCGGATCGGCCGGTTGCAGATCACGGCTCCGCCGACGCTTTCGCCGGTGGGCGATGGGCAGGACCGGATCGCGCTGACGATTCCGTTCCGCCTGAACTTCGAACGGATCAGCCGTGTGGCCGGCCGGACCATTCGAACGGTTGTGACGTTCGGGACAGGGCGGATGCGCTTGATCGTGCGGCTGACGACGCGGACGGTGCCGGTGAGCATAGCGGCGCGAAACCTGGAGATCCAGGTGGACCTGTCGCAGAGCTTTGAGGCGCGAATGGAGATGGATGCGAATTCGCCGGTGCAGCGGAGGAATCCGCCGGCGCCGGGACAGACGGACGGTATCGCGGTGATCATCCAGAACGCCTTGCAGCAGAGGCTGAAAGACACGCTGAAGGTGACGATCAGCGCGGCGATACCGCTGCCAATCGGGCGGCTTGAGATTCACGAGACGGCGGTGATTACGCGTGGGGATTCGCTGGTTGCAGGGGTGAAGGTGCAGGGGACGCCGTCGCCGGGCAATCCGCAGACGTTGCAGGCGCTGTTCCCGAACCCGGACACAAACTTCTTCACACGGGTACACGATTCGGTATTGCGGCTGATTGTGCAGAGCGCGGCACGGAACGGGGAGCTAACGCGGATCGCGAAGCAGACGCATCCGGACGCGGTGATCGACAGCGCCGATGTGTCGTTCGGCAACGGGACGATCAAATTGCAGGCAAAGGGCAAGATCGTCGATTTGTGTCCCGCCGGGGTGGACTTAGGTTTCACGGTGACGATGACCGTGAAGGTAACGATGGAAGGCACGCGGATCCGCATCGACCGGGAGACAAGTAAAGACCTCGACAATCTGGATGCGTTTCTGTGTGTGGTCACGAGCTTAGGCCTGGCGCTGCTGGCGGCGGTGGCGGTGATCGTGTTTCAGGGCATTGGCCTGGCATCGGGCCTGGCGGCCGGGTATGCGCTGGGAGTGGTTGGCGTGCTAACGGTGATGCTCGAGTTCGACGGGGACGACTTCGCGCTGGTGTTCGGGGGCGGAGGCGATGATGGACCGATGTTTATCGATCTGGACTTTCCGCTGCCTGGTACGGATCTGTTGCCGAGGCTGACCGGCGCGTTCATAAGGCTGGACGAGAGCACGATGCTGATCGCGGCGCACCTGGGGACGCGTCCCGATACCATCAACACGTACTTCTATCTGCAGTTCTTCGATCCCGATGACATTTCGGCGATACAAGGACGGCCGATTGTTGGAGCGAAGGTGCGGTTGATGGATCGCGATTCACCGGCGCCGGCGGGCGACGACCTGGTGCTGCCCGGTCCGAAGACGGCCACTACGGGCCAGCATCTGCCGACCGGAGATTTCCGCATCACCACGAAGACGAGCTTTCAGCGCACGCCGGACGAGGCGCTGGCGGAGGGGACAACGGATTCGAGCGGCCGGGTCCGCTTCTATATTCCCAAAGACAAGCTGAAGACGAAGGGAGCGAACAAGGTGGTGGAGACGACGCGGACGAATCTCGACACCGATGAGGAGATTAAGAGCACAAGGCGCACGCCGGTGCCGGAAGAGCGGCCGGACCTCTATTTCCGGGTGATCCGCGCAAACGGGACCACGTCGGATACGCTGCAGGTGCGGTCGGGGTTCTTTCTGAACTTCCAATCGGCGCGCGTGGGGACACCGGCTAGTCCGCTGGTGATTGACTTCGGCGGCGGAGTGGGTGGAGTGGGCGGCGGGGGTGTAGTGGTGGCTGATTCGCGGGATTGACGAGCGGTGCATGTCCCGCCCGATGGCGGGCCCGGAGTCGCGGTACACTGAGCGACAGCCATGAGAGTTTCACGTCGCGAACTATTGGCGGGTGCGCCGGGCGCACTGCTGGCGCAAACCGGGAAGCGGCCCAAAATTGCCGCGGTTTGTACGATTTATTTCAAGTACTCGCACTCGCAACACATAGTTGACCGGTTCCTGGACGGTTACGGGTGGGAAGGCGATCATCATAAGCCTCCGATGGATGTGGTGTCGCTGTTTGTGGACCAGGTGGGAAAGGGCGATTACTCGAAGGAACGCCTGCAGCGCCATCCGGAGGTAAAAGGCTGCTCGACGATCGCCGAAGCCTTGACACTCGGCGGCAGCAAGCTCGCGGTAGATGGTGTGCTGCTAATCGGCGAGCACGGGCGGTATCCGCGGACGGAAAAGGGCCAGACCAAGTATCCGCGGTACGAGTTCTGGAAAGAGATCGTGAAGGTGTTTGAGGCATCGGGCCGGGCCGTACCGGTGTTCAACGACAAGCACCTGTCGTGGAACTGGGATTGGGCGAAAGAGATGTACGACGATTCCAAGCGGCTAAAGTGCGCGCTGATGGCGGGATCGTCGTTGCCCGTGACGTGGCGTACGCCGCAACTGGAGATGCCGGAGAATGCGAAGGTCAGCGAGGCGATGTGCGTTGGCTACGGCGGCGTGGACTCGTACGACTTTCATGCGCTCGAGACGTTGCAGTGCATGGTGGAGCGGCGCAAGGGCGGCGAGAGCGGGGTGAAGTGGGTGGAAGCCTATGCGGGCGACCGGTTCTGGCAGGCACATAAGGAAGGCGTATGGCCGCTGGACCTTTTCAACGCGGCGCTGTGCCGCAGCCATACGCTGAAACCGTCGCGCGAAGGGTTCAATAACGACTTCCCGACTATAGAGTCGTTGCAGCGGATGGTCCGGCGTCCGGTGGCGTACCGGTACGAACATAACGACGGGATGAAGTCGACGATGATCCTGCTGAGCGGCGCGATTGAAGATTTCAATTTCGCGGCGCGGATCGAAGGTCAGAAGAAACCATTCTCGGTACAGATGTATCTGCCGATGCCGCCGGCGCGCACGACGCTGGCGAACTTCTTTACTCCACTGAGCAATAACATCGAACGACTGTTTTTGACAGGTAAGCCGCCTTATCCGCTGGAGAGGACGTTGCTGACTACCGGGTTGACCGCAGCCGGTGTGGAGAGCCTGTACCGGAAGCAGGCGCGGTATGAGACGCCGCACCTGGCGGGGATCAAGTATGGGCCGGTAAAAGAGTCGACGTACTGGAGGAGCTAACGCACATGCCGAAGAGAGTTGCGATTGTCGCTTCGATTTGGAAGTATTTATCTCACGCGCAGCATATCGGCGACCGGTTCCTGATCGGGTATCCGCGGGATGGCGAATGGCATAAGCCCGACGTGCAGGTGGTTTCGTTGTATGTCGACCAGAAGCCCGAAGGGGACCAGAGCGAGGCGCGAGCGAAAGAGTTCGGTTTCAAAGTGTACCCGACCATCGCGGAGACACTGCGCTGCGGCGGCGATAAATTAGCGGTGGATGCCGTGCTGATCATCTGCGAGCACGGCGATTATCCGAACAACGAAAAGGGCCAGAAGCTATATCCACGCTACGAGTTCTTTAAGCAGTGCGTGGATGTGTTTGAGAAAGACGGCCGCGCGGTACCGGTGTATAACGACAAGCATCTGTCCTATAGCTTCGAAAAAGCGAAGTGGATGGTGGACGCCGGCAAGCGGCTGAAGTTCCCGATGCTGGCGGGGAGTTCGCTGCCGGTGACATGGCGGCTTCCGGATTTGGAGTTACCGCTCGATTGTCAAATCGAAGAAGCCTTAATGGTGGGGGTGGGCGGGTCGGACCCGATGGACTATCACGCGCTGGAAGCGATGCAGTGCATGATCGAACGGCGGAAGGGCGGCGAGACCGGCATCAAAGCGGTGCAGATGATCGAAGGCGACGCGGTGTGGAAGGCGGGGGACGAAGGTAGGTACTCGAAGCGGCTGCTGGTTGGGGCGCTGTCGCGGAGCGATTCGCCGCTCGGGTTGACGCTCGAGGACGGGCGCGTGCAGGACCTGGTGGGCACGGGACAGTTACCGAAGCTGGTAAAGAACCCGTCCGCTTACTTTATCGAGCATAACGACGGCTTGAGGTCGACGCTGCTGATGCTGAACGGCGCGGTGCGCGACTTTCTGTTTGCCGCCAAGGTGCGTGGTATGAGAGGCGTGCCGTCGTGCCAGTTTTTCCTGTCGCCGACGCCGAACGTGACATACTCGGCGTGCCTGGTGCGCGGGATCGACGACATGATCATGTCGGGCCGTGCGCCATATCCGGTGGAACGGACGCTGATTGTGAGCGGAATGCTCGAGTCATGCCTGACATCGAAAGTGCAGGGTCAAAAGCGATTGGAGACGCCGCACCTGAGCGTGAAGTACCGCGCGCCGAAAGAATCGCACCACGCGCGGACGTAAGCCAGTAAGACTAGCGGAGGAGCGCTGTCTCCGTGATGCCTTCGCCGTAGTGCACGCGCAACATTTTGCCCACGGGGTGGACCCAGATGCCGGTGCCGTCGGCGGGGACCTTGATGTGCTCGGGCCCGGGCACGTCGACATATTTGCCGGGTTCCAGACCCTTCAAGAGTTTGCCGATGTGGACATGGGTGTGACACTGGGTACGATTGACCCGGCTGTTGTAGGCGAGCCCCCAATCGCCGCCCCAGAGCTCACGCGCTTTCTCGATGGCCGCTTTCCACAGCTTGATTTGGAGCGGGCGGGGCAATTTCTCGATGGCGCCGGAAGGGACGTAGGTTCGCGTGAGGGCGAGCCAGCGATTGGGCTTGCGCGGATTGATGTCTTTGAGGAAGAAGATCTCAGCAGACTCGGGTTGTTTGAGAGCCTCGCGGCACAGGCCGCATTCGCGGGTGGCGAGCGTTTCCGGTTTGGCGAGGTCGCACGCGCAGTTGGAGACGTCGCCCAGCAAGGCGGAGGAGGCGGCAAGAGCGAAAGCACAGACACCGAACCGGAACGGGAGAGACATCCTAATCCGCTCATTATACTGACTGAAGGTGAGAGAACGAGCGCTGGCGGCGTTGGCAATACTCTGGCCGGCGTTGTTGCTTTGGAAATTGGACGCATCGGGGTTGCTGTCGGTGGACGAGCCGCGGTATGCGGCGATCGGACGAGCGATGGCGGCGACGGGCAACTGGGTGACACCGACGTTGTGGGGTACACCGTGGTTTGAAAAGCCGCCGCTACTGTTCTGGCTGATCGGCGGGGCGACGAAACTGGGATTGCAGGACGAGCTGGCGGCAAGAGTCCCGATAGCGCTGTTGTCGGCCGGTTTTCTCCTATTTTTCTTCCAAGAACTGAAGAATCTGTTTGGGCGGGAACTCGCGTTCCGGGCGACATCGATACTGGGAACGTCGGCCGGATGGTTCGCCTATTCGCAGGTGGCGGTGACCGATATTCCATTGGCGGTCAGCTTCTCGGTAGCGATGATGCTGTCGCTCGAATGGGCGGTGACGGACAGGGTTGCCAAGTTGCCGTGGCTGGCCGGTGTATTCTTCGGCCTGGCGATTCTGGCAAAAGCCGCGGTGCCCGTTGTGCTGGCGCTACCGCTGCTTTACTGGGCGGGGCGGCGTTGGACCAAAGTGGTCGCACCGGTGTTGCTGGCGATCGCCGTGGCTGGGCCGTGGTACTGGCTGTGCTACCGGGCAAACGGGTGGCCGTTTATCGAGGAGTTGTTTCTGCGCCACCACCTGGCGCGGTTTGTATCGGGCGAAACGTTGCATCAGCGGCCGCTGTGGTTTTACGTACCGGTATTGGCGGCTGGGCTTTTTCCATGGACGCCGGTGGCGGCGGGAATACAATGGCGGGAGCTGTGGACGGACCGGAGGTTGCGCTTCTTTCTGCTGTGGTTCGGGTGGGGCTTCTTGTTTCTTTCGCTGTCTTCGGGGAAACTGCCGGGATATATGCTGCCGCTGTTTCCGGGGGCCGCCGTTTTGCTGGCCACGACGATCGACCGGATTAGAGGGGCTTTAGCGATGGTTCCGGCTTTAGCGGTGGCAGTGATGCCGGCGGTAGTAGCAGTGGTTCCGGTAGCTCTAGACCGTGGGCTGACGCGGGCGACTCACGTGTGGAGTCCGGCGATCGGGTGGGGACTTGGCGGGGGGATTGTGGTGGGGCTTGTGGCGATGCGCCTGGTTGGTGTGCGAACGCGGTTCGCATTCGCGCTGGCGACCGTGGCGGCGGTTCTTGTCCTCGCCAAGCCGCTGCTTCTCGGTGGGTTGGACCAATCGGCATCGGCGCGACGAGAGGCCGCGGCCCTTAAAGAGAGCCTTAACCGTTTGGGCAATCCGTTTGTGTGTAGAGGCGATTTGCGGCGGACTTGGGAATACCAACTTCAGTATTATTTGGGTCCGATACCGGCGTGTCCGGAGTCCACGAAGGAGTTGCGATTGGAAAGTAGTCCGAGCGGCGAACTGGTGCTGCGCCGGTTGGACCAGGAATTCGCCCGCATAAAGAATTGACCCCTCCAACCGGGAGATTGGAGGGGCCGCAAAACCAGTCGATCAAAACGGATTTACGATTTGCGCTTCCAACGGCGCGAGGCGAAAATTCCCAGCAATCCGGTAGCTCCGAGAACCCAGGTAGAGGGTTCCGGGATGGCCGGCTGGAACGTGGTTACGGTTTGTGTACCGCCGTCGATGACCGCGGAGTTACCTAAGGTGTAGAAGATGGCGTCGGTGCTGATGACCAAGGCGGCCGAGGTTTCGCCCGGCTTGATCTTGGCGGTGGCATCGGGTGGGCGGAACGAGAAGCCAACGACGCTCTGATCGATGTTGCCGTCAGAGGTGATCGGCTGTTTGGTGCCAGTGGTCCAGGCAAGGCCGGGCAAGGCCCCACCATCAAACATGAAGCCGACCCAAGTCTGAAAGCCGACGAAGCTGGTATTGGTCTCTCGCGCGATTTCGGTTGCCGAGGTGGAATCGTTGGTAACCTGATACCAGAAATCGAGCGTCCCGTTGGGGTTGCGGTACACGGCTGATCGCAGGACGCCGCTAGTAGTGCCGGCCGTGGTGGTGAAAGAGTAAAGCTCATCCCGAGACGCCAGAAGCGTTCCGAAATCAGTTGCCGACACCATGCCAGGGGCAAGGGTATCGAGCGGAAGCAACTCAACGGTGCCGGCGAGCGGGATGAAAGCTCCGAAAGCCGACGGCGCGAGTGTCAGAAAAGCAAAAAGCGAGGCAGCAGTAACACTCCTCCGAAACATAAACCCTCCGTAATTCTCAATTTGCGCTTACAACGTTGGCAACGTACACGGGGTAAAACCCTTACCTCGACAGTAAGGCAGGAAGAGAACGAAAGCAATACGGTTCGAACCATACCGACAACGGTTTCTGGGACATGAGTGCAAAGCTGTACATTGGGACCGCCGAAGCCGTATAAGTACAAATAGATACACTTTCCGGGCAGCGAAATGGTATCAAAAGAACCTTCAAAAGCGCTATGAGAATTAGCATCCGGCGAATCCAAAAAAATGAAATTTCTGTCTTGCGCGGGGACGCGTGAGAAGCGTATTCTGGTTCTTCGATCCGCTCCATAATCCAGACGGTCGACGTTGTTCTGGCCGGCAGACAGTGGAATTTAGAATCGAAAAATAGCAGAACGATCGGCGGGCACGAGGGTACTGAGCCGATGGCATCAGCACCAAGGTGCAAACCACCGACACAACTGCGCGTCCCCAAAAAGTTGAGACGAAAGGAAAAATGAGCAAAGTCTTACAGACTACGTGTGTTTCTCTGTTTTCCATGGTGGCGCTGACCCTGGTGGGAACGACGGCGATGGCTCAGCCGTATGCTTACGTAGCAAATTTACAGGGTAATAACATAAGCGTTGTCGACACTCGTACGAACCGGGTGGCAAAGACGGTTTCAGCGAGAATCGCTCCGGTGGCACTGGCGGCGACGAAGGACGGTTCGATACTGGTAGCCGCGCTACAGGCTTCGAATGCAGTATCTTTCTATCGGACATCGGACATGGCCCTGCTCGGGACCGTGTCAGTTGGGGTAAAGCCAGTACAGGTTGGCATCACCCCGGACGATCAATATGCATATATAGTAAATCAGGCCTCTAACTCCGTAACTGTGATCGACATCGACACACGATCGGCAGTGGCGACGATTCCGGTGGCGACGTATCCGAATGGAATCGATTTCACACCCGATGGGTCGAAGGCGATCGTGGGTTCGGAATTCGGACGCGGGGTACAGGTGATCAACACGGCCACGCGTTCGGTGATCAAGTCGTTTCCGACCGGCGCCGGGCCCGTCAGCGTGGCGGTAGCCGCGAATGGCTGGACGCTGTACGTGGCGAACCAGTACAGCGGCACGGTTACGGTGCACGATCTGAATTCCGGCGCTTTGCTAGACACCATCACCGGGCTAGCCATGCCGAGGTCGGTCGCATTAAATCCGCGCGGCACCCGGCTACTGGTAGCAAACATGAACGGCGCGTCCGCATCTATTGTCGATACCGCAACTAATAATGTCATAGGTAAGATTGCAGCTGGTTCACTGCCGTCAGGGGTGGCCATCTCTCCGGACGGCTCTCGTGTGTACATTACAAACGCGAACGATTACACGATGACGGTGGCGGATATCGGCGGCAATGTAGTCGCCGGCATATCGATGGTCGGCATCTACCCATCCGCCGTGGTAATTCCCGGTTCGAGCGTCATTGCCAATCCGTCGACGCCGCCTCCCGCCGCGGAGCCGGTCTGCAGCTATAGCTTGAGCCAATCGAGCGTATCGCTCGCGGCAACCGGCGGTAGCGCGACGATTACGGTGACCACAAACGCGGGATGTCCATGGAGTGCGACGGAAGACTCAGGCTGGATTTCATTTACCGGAAATCCGGCGAATAGTGGATCAGGTTCGGTGGGCATTTCCGTGGGTCCGAATGTTGGGCCGGCTCGCAGCGCCAACATAACGGTAGCCGGACGCACATATACGGTGAACCAGGCGGCGATTCCGCTGCCGACATTCAGCGCGATCCGGGTCAACTCAGGCGGTCCAACGTACGTCGACGGCCTAGGGCGAACCTGGGCGGCGGATGAGGACGGTCCACGGGTCTCCACCACAGCAGCGATTGCGGGTAACCCTGCCGATGCAGCCTTGTATCAGAAGGAGCGGTATTCGACGCAAGCGGTGCGGTACAGTTTCAGCGTTCCGAACGGGAACTACAACGTAAAGTTGAAGTTCGCCGAGATCTACCTGACCAAGATCGGCAGCCGTGTGATGGATATCAGCATCAACGGTCAGGCGGTAGCTCGCGGATTAGACATACTGTCGGAAACGCGAGATCCTTTCGTGCCGCTCGATAAGGTGTATCCGGTGAACGTTTCGGGCGGATCGATCTCGATCGAGATCACCGCAAGCAATGGATCGCCGAAGGTTAACGCGGTTGAAATCACTCAGTAAGGCAATAGCCCTTTAGGAAACGAAAGAGGCGGGTCCGGGTACCCGCCTCTTGTTTTTTTGTCAGGCCAGGATATCTTTCACCACGTCGCCGGAAATACCGGTCAGCCGCACGTCGAGGCCCTGGTACTTTACTGTCAGCCGCTTGTGATCGATGCCGAGCAGATACAGCATGGTCGCGTGTAAGTCATGCACGCTGACCGGATTTTCCGCGGCAGCATAACCCAACTCGTCTGTAGACCCGTACGCTAACCCGCCCTTCACGCCGCCGCCGGCCAGCAGGTAGGAAAACCCTTTGATGTGATGATCGCGGCCGTCGCCGCCTTGCGACATGGGCGTGCGGCCGAATTCGCCGCCCCAAACGATGAGCGTGTCTTTCAGCATGTCGCGCTCTTTGAGGTCGCGAATGAGCGCCGCGGTGGGCTTATCCACTTCCTGCGACTTCAAAGCGACGTTCGCTTTAACGCCTCCGTGATGGTCCCAGTCGCGATGATAGAGCTGAATAAAGCGGACGCCGCGTTCGGCCAGGCGCCGCGCCAGGAGACAGTTAGAGGCGTAGGCGCCATCGCCGGGGTTGGCTCCGTAGGACTCCAGCACCTTCGCGGGCTCTTTTGAGAGGTCCATCAACTCCGGCACCGAGGTTTGCATGCGGAACGCCATCTCATACTGGGCGATGCGCGTTTGGATTTCAGGATCGCGTAGCGTCTGATACTCCAGCCGGTGAATCGCGTTGATGGCTTCGACGGACTGCTTCTGCAGGCCAGTGGCGACGCCGTTTGGATTGCGAATGTATAAGACGGGATCGCCGATGGAGTTGAGCTTCACGCCCTGGAACCGGCTCGGCAACATGCCGGCGGACCATTGGCGGGCCGCAATCGGCTGCATCTGACCACCTTTGCCTTGGGACATCAGCAGGACGAAGCCCGGCAGGTTCTCGGTGTCAGCACCTAGTCCGTACAGTACCCAGGAACCCATGGACGGCCGCCCAGCGATGATCGAACCGGTGTTCATGAGGGTATGAGCGGGGTCGTGATTGATCTGCTCGGTCCACATCGACCGGATGATGCACATGTCGTCCACCACCGAACCCATGTGCGGGAACAGGTCGCACATGTCGATGCCGGCTTGGCCGAACTTCTTGAACGTGTGCTGCGGCCCGTAGCAAACCAGGGGACGCCCCTGGAGTTGCGCGATCTGCTGGCCCTTGGTGAACGTCTCGGGCATGGGCTTGCCGTGCATTTCGGCGAGCTTTGGCTTGGGGTCGAAGGTTTCCAGGTGCGACGGTCCGCCGGCCTGATACAGGAAGATGACGCGCTTCGCCTTTGGCGGAAAATGGAGCGGCTCCACCGCGCCTCGAGCAGCGCCGTGGACCGACCTTAGAGCGATGAGACCAAAGCCCGCGGCGGCTCGCGACAAGAACGCCCGGCGGCAAATCTCAGTTACGGGTGACGGTTTCATGGAGGTTGAGGATGGCGCGCGCTACAAGCGTGGTAGCGGCCAGTTCATTCGCATTCGCAATCTTCGGGAGAGGGGCTTCACCGGAATGGATCAACTCCGCCGCCTCGTTGGGATTCGCTTGAAAACGCGTCAGACCGGACTGGTACAACCCGGCGAGCACCTTTTGTTCGGGCGCTGTGGCCGCGCGTCCGGTGGCTCGCTGGAAGGCCCAATTCACGCGGGCGTTGAAGGTCGCGCCGCCCGAGGCGATCATGTTTTGCGCGAAGACACGAGCGGCTTCGACGAACACAGGGTCGTTCAGCAGCACCAACGCCTGCAGCGGCGTGTTCGAGTTGACGCGGTTGACGGTGCACTCTTCGCGCGATGGCGCATCGAAGATCATCATCGACGGGTTGAGGAACGAGCGTTGCCAGAAGGTGTACACGCCGCGGCGGTAGAGTTCCGCGCCGCGGCTGGCGGAGTATTCGCGTTTGGGGAAGTTGAGCGCGGCCAGGTAGCCGTCGGGTTGCGGCGGGTAGACGGAAGGTCCGCCGAACTTTTCGGTGAGCAAGCCGGATGCGGTGAGCGCGATATCGCGCACGATTTCCGCATCGACGCGCACACGCGATTGGCGGGCGAGCAAGCGGTTGTCCGGGTCCTTCTGGTCAGCCGCCGCGGCCGGTTGTGACGACTGGCGGTAGGTATGGCTGAGCACGATGGTCTTAATAAGATGCCTGGTGTCCCACTTGTGTTCGGAACCCGGCAGTGACGGATCGCGAAACTCGGCCGCCAGCCAGTCGAGCAATTCCGGATGCGTCGGCCATTCGCCTTGCGAGCCGAGATCGTCGAGGACTTTTGAAATGCCGGTGCCGAAAAACTGGCGCCACATGCGGTTGGCGTAGACGCGCGGTGTGAGCGGATTGGTGTCGGAGATCAGCCAGTTCGCCAGGTCGAGCCGCGTGGCGCGTCCGGCCGTTTCGACTTTGCCGAAGAACGCCGGAATCGCCGGCAGCACGATCTCGCCTGAATCGTCCATGAAGTTGCCGCGGGCCAACACGCGCGTTACGGCGGGTTCTGTTGCTTCCGCAACGACGACGCGAGGAATCGACAGGTCGATCCACCGGAGCATCGATTCGGCGGCCAGCAGCTCGGCGCGAGTGGGTGTGAACCACTGCGGACTTTCAAAGTTCGAGAGCGCGATGCGGAAGCGCCCGGTGGTCGCGCGGCGGTATTCCGAATCGTGCCGTAAGCGCACGGTGAGCGGTTGGTTCGCGGCGACCGTCACGGGCTTGTCGAACCGCAGCGTCAGCCACAAGTTCCGCCCTTCGCCATAGATCGTCACTCCCCAGCCGGTGTCTTTCTCACCGTCGATCGCGCTGTAGGGCGGCATCTCGTAGGCCGGGTTCGAGACGTTGGAGAAGGCAGCGACGAACTTGAGGGGCTTGCGCGAAAGCTCGGCTTCCACTTCGGTGATCTGCAGGCGGGCCGCTCCGCGGGCCACACGCACACCAGGGAGCGAGTCGTCTTGTACGACTTCGATTCCGAGCGAGGTGTACGTGCCCGCGGCCGGCTGCATGGTGACGGTGTAGGTGTCGTTATCCGGCGCCTTGCCCGAGGCCACGATCAAGCCGTTTCCGGGCGCTTTTTCCGTCACGAGCGAACCGCCGCGATCGAACGTCGACTCGATCGGTTCGTCGTTATAGATCTTCAGCGTCGCGCCATCGGAGGAGGTGGCGGCGGTGGGCCGCTGCGCGGTCCAACTACTCTTGCCCAAGCGCCAATCGCGCACGGCATCGGGTTCCGGCAGGAACGGCAATCGGTCCTTCAGCGCCGCTACCTTTGCGCGAAGCTTATCCTGCGCTTCCTTTTCTTCCGCTGTCGCCACCTGTATCTGCGAACCCCACGCATCGGCGCCACGATCGGGCACCAGGCCCGTCTCTTTGATATCGGCGAAGAATGCTTTGAAGGAATAGAAGTCCTTTGAAAGGATGGGATCGAACTTATGGTCGTGACATTCGGCGCAACCCATGGTCGCGCCGAGCCAGACTGAAGCCGTGGTGCGCACCCGATCGGCCGCGTACTTCGCGAGATACTCCTTGGGCTGGATGCCGCCTTCGGCCGATGTCCGGTTCAAACGGTTATAGGCCGACGCGACCAGTTGCCGGGTGGTGGGGTTCGGCAGCAGGTCGCCGGCGAGTTGCTCGCGCGTGAACTGGTCGAACGGCATGTTGCCGCGTAGCGCGTTTAATATGTAGTCGCGATAGGGCCATGCCGGAAACGGATTGTCGCCGTGGAAGCCGCATGTATCGGCGTAGCGCACGGCATCCAGCCAGTGGATGGCCTGCTTCTCGGCGAAGCGGTGGGAGTTCAGCAGACGGTCCACTACCTTCTCGTAGGCGTCCGGCGACTTGTCGGCCAGGAAGTTTGCGATTTCTTTGGGCGAGGGCGGAATACCGGTCAGGTCGAGCGATACGCGGCGGAGCAGAGTGCGGCGGTCCGCTTCTTCTGAAGGTGTCAACCCTTCTTTCGCGAGCCGTGCCTGGATGAATGCGTCGATCGGGTTGCGGATGGGGGCCTTGGGATTGGCTGCGGCGTTTGGCACGGCCGGCCGCACGAGCGGCTGATACGCCCAGTGCCCTTCGTACTTTGCGCCCTCGGCTACCCATTGCCGAAGCGTCTGCTTTTGCGCGTCCGTCAGGTCCTTGTGTGCGGAAGCAGGAGGCATCACGCGAGCTTTGTTGGGGGAAAAAACACGCTGGACGATCGCGCTCGCATCCGGATCGCCCGGCACGACCGGCACGGCTCCCGACGCCGTCTTCTTCAACGCGTCCTCACGACGGTCGAGCCGCAACCCGGCGAAGCGCTTGCCTTTGTCCGGACCGTGGCATTTGAAACACGTATCCGCCATGATGGGGCGCACGTCGCGGTTGAAAGAGATATCGGCCCAAAGCGAGAGGGCGCCAAACAGAGCAAGGCCTATCAGACGCATCGTTTCTTGATTGTAAAACTGGTCTTGATTGTAAAACTGGTCTTGATTGTAAATCCGGTTAGTTGAGGAGGGGCGCGTGAAATCACTTGCAATTTGCAAGTGACTGATGATAATGTAGACGCATGTCCGGGAAGGCGCGGGGAGTACGTCGATCCGGCTGCCCTGTGAGCGTGTCGCTGGAGATATTCGGCGACCGCTGGTCACTGTTGGTCATCCGCGACCTGATGGTGCGCGGCTATCGGACGTTCAAGGAATTTCAGGGCTCGGGCGAAGGTATCGCCACCAACATCCTGGCCGACCGTTTGGCGAGGTTGGAGGAGGCGGGGATCATTGTGTCGGAGACGGACACCGTCGATGGACGGAAGGTGAACTACCGGTTAACGGAGAAAGGAATCGATCTGGCGCCGACGATGCTGGAGTTGTTGGTCTGGGCAGCACGCCACGAGAACACGGGAGCGCCATGCAGCGTGATCGAGCAGATGTACAGCCGCCGGGAAGCGTTTCTGGCGGAAGTGCGGCGGCGCTGGCAGGCGGACGATCGGACCCCTCTGATACCGCGGTTCACGAAAACAAAGCCAAAGGAGTAATCTCAGAATGAGTCAAGTCAGGGTGCTGGTTGGCACTCGCAAGGGTGCCTTTATTCTTTCTTCGGATGGCAGCCGCAGGAAGTGGGACGTGAGCGGTCCTCATTTCGCGGGCTGGGAGATCTATCACGTGAAGGGTTCGCCGGTGGACCCGAACCGGATCTACGTTTCGCAGTCGAGCGGTTGGTTCGGCCAGATGATCCAACGCTCAAGCGACGGCGGCAAGACCTGGGAAGCGGTGGGCAACAAGTTCGCCTATGAAGGCACGCCCGGAACGCACCAGTGGTACGACGGCACGTCGCGCCCGTGGGAGTTCAAACGGGTGTGGCACCTGGAACCGTCGCTTACCGATCCCGATACGGTCTACGCGGGCGTCGAAGACGCATCAATATTCAGGACCACGGATGGCGGCGCAAACTGGGCGGAAATGCCTGGGTTGCGCGGCCACGGTACCGGTCCGCAATGGCAACCGGGGGCAGGCGGCATGTGCCTGCACACCATCATTCTCGATCCCACCAATGCGCAGCGCATGTACATTGCGATTTCGGCGGCCGGCGCGTTCCGCACCGATGACGGCGGAGCGAGTTGGAAGGCGATCAATCGCGGCCTCAGGTCGCAATATATTCCGGATCCGGACGCCGAGGTGGGCCACTGCGTCCACCATGTGGCGATGCACGGGTCGCGCCCGAATACGCTATACATGCAGAAGCACTGGGACGTGATGCGTAGCGACGATTGCGGCGACAACTGGAAGGAAGTCAGCGGGGACCTGCCAACGGACTTCGGCTTCGTCATCGACGTGCACGCGCACGAACCCGAGACGATTTATGTCGTGCCGATCAAGAGCGACTCCGAGCATTTCCCACCCGACGGCAAACTGCGCGTTTACCGCAGCCGCAAAGGCGGGAACGAATGGGAAGCGCTCACCAACGGTTTGCCGCAAAGCGACTGCTACGTAAACGTCCTGCGCGATGCCATGGCCGTCGACACGCTCGAACAGTGCGGCGTCTATTTCGGCACCACCGGCGGGCAGGTGTACGCATCCTCCGATGCGGGCGACAACTGGACGGCCATCGTACGCGACCTGCCGGCCGTGCTGTCGGTAGAAGTACAGACAATTGCATGATTCGGGTGCAGTTGCCGTATCATCTGCGGAACCTGGCAGGCGTAGGCAGCGAGGTATTGATTGAAGTCGAAGGACCGGTCACGATCCGATCGGTCCTCGACGCGGTAGAGGCTCGCTACCCCGTTCTGCGCGGCACTATCCGCGATCAGGTCACATTCGAACGCCGCCCGTTCCTCAGGTTTTTTGCGTGCGAACAGGATCTATCGCACGACGCGGTGGATGACGAGTTGCCGGAAGCGGTGCGGAAGGGGAGCGAGCCGCTGATCGTGTTGGGTGCGATCGCGGGAGGGTGAGTCCGAAGGCCACCGCGACGCGCTATGCGGAAATTCCGTATAGTGAAATAGGTGAGGTTCGAGTGGGATGAAGAGAAGAATGAGAGCAACGAGCGCAAGCACGGTATCTCGTTCGAAACGGCCGCGCTCGTCTTTGAAGATGCGAACCGTCTTATGTTTATCGAAAGAATCGAGAAAGGAGAAGAACGCTGGCACGCGATCGGATCCGTAAAAGGCTCGTATCTGTTTCTGACCGTCGTTCATACGTATGCGGAGGAGCATGCGGAAATAGTTGTTCGCATCATCTCAGCGCGCCGCGCCACTCGCCACGAAAGGAAACTCTATGCTGAAGCGATTCCGTGAAGAGGACCTTCTCGGTAAACCGCTCACCGAGAAGCAGAAACAGGAAATCGCTCGTGCTCAGACTGCGCGAGACGAAGATATCGACACGAGCGATATACCTGAAGTGCGGCAGTTGCCGATTGGGGCGGTTCGCGGAAATAGCTTCGAGCCCTTTCCTGGTGCAGTGAATGTAAAGGCGATCCGAGCGAAAACGGGGTTGTCGCAAGGCGAGTTCGCACGGCAGTATGGATTCAATGTCCGAACACTGCAGGACTGGGAGAGCACGGGTTCGCAGCCGCCTAGCCCTGTTCGAGCCTACTTGACCGTCATCGATCGTTTTCCGGACATAGTCATAAAAGCTCTTAAAGGCGCGGC
This sequence comes from Bryobacterales bacterium, assembly GCA_020846745.1. Classification (GTDB taxonomy): domain Bacteria; phylum Acidobacteriota; class Terriglobia; order Bryobacterales; family Bryobacteraceae; genus JADLDI01. Next base: position 29,089 of record JADLDI010000150.1, read on the forward strand.
TTAACCGGCACTCGAACGCGAGCCCGGCGACGCTCGCCTCCAGCCACCCGGCCGCTATACTGATCCGTAGTGACACCTTCCGATCTTCTGGGTATCGTTTCGCGATTTGTTCATGTGACCTCGGCCATTGTTCTCCTCGGCGGCGCGATTTTTGCCCGCACGGTGCGGCAGGCCAATTTGATGAGGAAGTTCGGGGGTTTGGCCGTTACCGCGGCGGTCGCGATCGTTCTCAGCGGTCTCTATAACCTATTGACCAAAGTGAACACGCCGAAGCCGTATCACATGGTGTTCGGGATCAAGTTTCTGCTGGCGCTGCATGTACTGGCGGTGGGCGTAATGGCGGCGAAGGCGAACGTGGATGAGCAAAAGCGGCAGCGCTGGCTCACGAGCGTCAGTATTTCCGGTCTGGCGATTGCTCTTCTTTCGGCGTATTTGCGATGGCTTTCGAGATAGCGGGTTACGAAGCATTACGGAATCGCGCCGCGCTCATCGATCTGACGGGGCGTGGTTACATTCGGGCAACGGGAGAAGACCGGGCGCGGCTGCTGCATGCGATGACCACCAATCATATTCAGCAGTTGCAGCCGGGCCAAACCGCATACGCATTCTTTCTTTCGGCGCAAGGCCGAATTCTCGCCGACGTGAATGTGATCTGCGAAGCCGATTCGCTCGTGCTCGATACGGAGCCCGAAACGCATTTGGCGGTTTACCAGCACCTCGACAAATACATCATCGCCGACGATGTTACGCTGAGCGACGAGACCGAGCAGATGGCGGTGTTGGCGATCGAGGGGCCAGAGTCCACCGCAATCGCGGAACAACTGGGACTCGACAAACGGCTTGCACCCAACACAACGGGCGAGTGGCGTTTCGGCAAGGCCGCGGCGCTGAGTGTTACCGGACAACCCGCGGTCCGACTGTACCTTCAACGGACGATGCACGAAGAGGCGCGGCGCTGGATTGCAGGGCTGGGCGTGGTGGAAGCAACAGCGAATGAGTGGCACGTCGTCCGAGTGGAGAACGCGCATCCGCGTTACGGCGCCGATATCACCGAAGCGCAGATTCCGCAGGAAACGCAGCTTATGCACGCGCTCCATTTCAACAAGGGCTGCTATCTCGGGCAGGAGATTGTCGAGCGTGTCCGCTCGCGTGGACACGTGAACAAAAAGTTGGCCCAGATTGAGATCGACGGCGATCCGGATGCGGTCCAAAAGAAAGTGACGCTCGATGGCCGCGAGGTTGGGGACATCACTTCCGTCGTCTACTCGCCGGCATCTAATAAACTGGTGGCCTTGGCTTATCTACGGACCGAAGCGCTGCTGGGCAAGGGACAGCTCTTGTGTGGAACCCTGGCGGTGCGCGTCACCGAACGGGCGCCACAGTGAGTTCCACCGCCGCCGTATCCCCGACTTTTTCTGCCGCGCAGGCGCGCACGACCGCGGCGGCGTTGACGCTGTTATCCGCCGGCCACTTCGCCATCGACTTATACGCAGCCGCGCTCGCGGCCGTGCAGCCGACGCTCGTCGACAAGCTACATCTGTCGCTGACGCAGGCCGGAATTCTCGGCGGTTTGCTGATCACGTCGTCGTCGGTAGCACAGCCTTTATATGGCTACCTCGCGGACCGGTTTCATTCGCGGATGTTCACGGTGCTCGCTCCAGCCGTCGCCGGCATTTTTCTGTCGGCGCTCTGTTTGGCGCCTAACTTCGGATGGCTTTTGTTGCTTGTTGTGCTTGGTGGCGCCGGCGTCGCCTCATTCCATCCGCAAGCCTCGTCGCGCGTGACGCATGGCGTACAGGCCTCGCGCGGGACATGGATGGCCGTTTTCATCAGCGCGGGTACGCTCGGCATGGCGCTGGGCCCGACGTTCTTTTCGTGGATTCCGGCGTGGCTCGGTTTCGAGCGAACCTATTGGGCCGCGATCCCCGGATTGCTGGTGACCGCTCTGCTGTGGGTCAGTTTGCCCGAAGGCCCCCGCAGCGAACATGGCGGCAAGAAGAGCTTTCACTTCGAAAGCCTGCGCGACGTTTGGAAGCCGCTCGCGTTGCTCTATTTCTGCGTATTCATCCGGTCCGTCGTTCAAGTTACCTACGCGCAGTTCATCCCCCTCTATCTGCACCGCGAACGTGGCCTGACTGTATCTCACGCGAACTACATCCTATCCGCCTACCTGACCTTCGGCGCACTCGGCGGTTTCGCGGGGGGGCGTTTGGCCGACCGGATCGGCGGACGGCGCGTGATCATGATGTCGATGGTCGGGTCGGTGCCATTTCTGCTCACGTTCTTCCACACAGGCGGCATGTTGTCGTACGCGGGACTGCTTCTCGGCGGCCTGGTTCTGCTGTTCACGATTCCTGTGAACGTCGTCATGGCGCAGGAACTCGCCCCGGCGCAGACCGGCACGGTTTCGGCCCTCATGATGGGCTTCGCCTGGGGCACCTCTGGACTGGTGTTTATCCCCCTCACCGGGTGGCTAGCGGATCAGTGGTCCCTCAACACCGTACTCGGAGCGCTGGCAGTAGTACCGGTAGTGGGATTTGAGCTAGCCCGGCGTCTGCCCGAGAAGCATTAGGACATGTTCATATCTGAACTGTTCTACTCCGTTCAGGGCGAAGGTTCCTTGATCGGGGTTCCCTCTGTGTTCATCCGCACTTCGGGGTGCAACCTCCGGTGTTCGTGGTGCGATACGCCTTATACCTCGTGGAGACCCGAGGGACAGCACCTTTCCCTGGACCAGATATTGGACTACACCCAACAGAATTCGACAGGGTACACCGTTGTTACTGGCGGGGAGCCGATGATGGCGCCGGAGATCGTGGCGCTGACCCGGGCACTGCGTGAGCACGGTCAGCACGTCACGATCGAGACCGCCGGGACGATTTACGCCCCGGTGGCATGCGATCTGATGAGCATCAGCCCTAAGCTGTCGAATTCCACGCCGGAGGGGGAATGGAGCGAACGGCACGAGCGGAGGCGGCTGAGTGAGGAAACATTAAGTCGTCTGACGACAGAATTCGAATATCAGCTCAAATTCGTGGTTTCCCGACCCGAAGATCTGGAAGAAATCGTGGATCTCGCAAAAAAAGTTTCAGCCCCGCCCAAGCGAGTGATCCTGATGCCGGAAGGTACAGATGACAAAACACTTAGCGATCGTGGAAGGTGGGTTTCAGAACTCTGCAAGCGGCATGGATTCCGGTTCTCGCCGCGTCTTCACGTGCACTTGTACGGCAACCGCCGAGGGGTTTGATACACACTGGTTCGAGCGCCGATAAACCTAGTCGATCTAAACTCTTAGGCCGATTTCCGAAGGTGCTTCCGCACGTTTTTAACAAATTTTCCACAGACTGTGGAATTCGGCGCAATCGTCTAAGTTCCAGTACAGCAGTATCTTACGAGGAAAACCGGACCTAGGAGTTTTTTTCTTGACTTCCCTCGCCGCTGACCCCACAATTCAAATCAACAAAGGTTTCAGCGGTTGCGTTTTCCGTTGGACCTGATTCTCCCAATGAACATCCAAAAATGCTCACCCTTGTGGTGGGCATTTTTGTTTCCATTGGACTCTGCTCAGTAGACTGAGAGCAGATGCATCCTCCGTTCCCCAAGCGGCCCGAGGTGAAAACCTGGCGCGAGCGCTGGGCGGCCCTGCGAAACGTCCCCCCGCTGCTCGGCATGGTGTGGGAAACGAGCCCGTGGCTGACCGGCGCGACCGTGGCGTTGCGCCTCGTCAAGTCACTTTTGCCGGTGGCGATCCTCTGGGTCGGGAAGCTGATCATCGATCGCGTGGTGGGCGCCCTACAGCAGAATTCGACGGTTTTTGACAGCATCGCCCCGCTGGTCGGCCTGGAGTTTGGGCTCGCGATTGTTAACGACGTGCTCGCCCGGGCGATCGCGCTGGCCGATTCGCTGCTCGGCGACCGTTTCGCCAACGTAGTATCAGTTCGGCTTATGGCGCATGCCTCCCAGCTCGACCTTGCCCATTTTGAGGATCCCGAGTTCTACGACAAGCTGGAACGCGCACGTCGTCAGACTACCTCGCGTATCGGTCTCCTCTCCGCATTGGCTTCGTTTTGTCAGGATGTGGTCACCCTCGCTTCCCTTGCCGCCGGATTAGTCTGGTTCGCTCCCGGGCTTATGCTGCTGTTGCTGCTGGCGGTTGTCCCGAGCTTCCTGGGGGAAACCCACTTCGCGGGACTGGCCTATTCCCTTCTCTACCGCTGGACACCGGAGCGCCGCGAACTGGACTATGTGCGCATGCTCGGGGCATCGAACCAGAGCGCCAAAGAGGTGAAGATCTTTGGCCTTGGACCCTATCTGGCGGAGCGGTACCGCAAGCTGGCCGACAAGTTCTACGAAGAGAACCGGCGTCTGGCGTCGCGGCGGGCGCTGGTCGGCGCCGGGCTGAACATCATCGGAACAGCGGGCTATTACACTGCCTACGTCGTCCTGCTATACCGGACCCTGCAGGGCACGCTCTCGGTCGGCGATCTCACCTTTCTGGCGGGTTCGTTCCAACGGAGCCGGTCTATTATCGAAGGGCTGTTTTCCGCGGTCAGCAACATAACGGATCAGGCGCTTTATCTGACCGACCTGTACGAGTTCTTCCAAATGCAGCCGCGGATCACCACCGGCGCCCGCGCGGTGCCCGCCCCGCGACCGATCCGTACCGGCTTCGAGTTCCGCAATGTGTCATTCCGCTATCCGGGCTCGGGCCGCGAGGTATTGCGGAATGTCAGCTTCCGGCTGGAACCGCGGGAGCGCATCGCCCTGATCGGCGAGAACGGCGCCGGCAAGACGACCATCGTGAAGCTGATGGCGCGGCTGTACGATCCCGACGAGGGCACGGTGCTGCTGGATGGCGTCGATTTGCGCGAGTACGATATCGACTCCCTGCGCCGCGAAGTGGGCGTGATTTTTCAGGACTACATGCGGTATGACATGCTGGTCCGCGAGAACATCGGCCTGGGGCGGATCGAGGAACTGGCGGATCTCGACCGAATCCGCATGGCCGCCAACAAGTCGCTGGCCGATAGCGTGGTTTCGCAACTGCCGAAAGGGTACGAACAGATGCTCGGGCGCCGGTTCGATGCCGGCACCGACCTCTCCGCCGGGCAGTGGCAGAAAGTGGCGCTGGCGCGAGCCTACATGCGCGAGGCACAGCTGATCATCCTGGACGAACCGACCGCATCGCTCGATGCACGCGCCGAGTACGAAGTGTTCCTGCGGTTCGCGGATCTCACGCGCGGCAAGATGGCCGTGCTGATTTCACACCGATTCTCGACCGTTCGAATGGCGGACCGCATTCTGGTTTTAGAGAACGGGGCGATCCTCGAAGAAGGCACGCACGAGCAGTTAGTCGCGCGTGCCGGCCGTTATGCGGAGTTATTCGAGTTACAGGCGGCGGGTTACCGGTAAAGTTTTACCTCGAAAGGTTCAAAGCGCTCGCGCTTGCCTTGCACGGGACCGCCCTGCCAGGTAACTTCTACGGGATTCTTGTCCGCATTCACCGCGACGAACAGCTTGCCGCGAACCGCCATTTCCAAACCCTTATCTAAGCTGTGGCCGGTATCGTGATACGTAACCGCGACATTGGCGCGCTTTGGAGATAGAGACAAGTCGGGCTGATGCGCTGTGATCTCCGTTGTCACGGCGGCGATGTCATTCCACAACGCAGCCTCCGGCGGTGTTTTGTAAAGGCCCCACCACACCAGGCCCGTGACACCGTGAACGATGGCTTGCCACGCCATAAATCGCACCTGCCGGCGTGTGGGATAGAGGACCATCTTCGGATCGATGTCCTTGTCGCGAAGGTTCTCCCACGCGAAGCCTTGCAGCACCATCAACAGCCCCCGCGAGGGTCCGGCGACTTCGCGCATTTTGTCGGTGTATCGGCCCACCTGGCTGATTGTCGGGTCAAGGTAATCGCCCTGCTTGCCGTCGGACCAGAGCGCATACTGCGGCCGGATGCCCTCCGGGATGACCGCGTAAATGTCGGTCGCGATCAGGTCGCCGCCAGGGTTGTACGCTTGGAGCGTCTCCACCAGATTGGTGGGGGCGTGATTCAGATAGACCGGGCGTGCCGGATCTAACTGCTTGAGTAACTTGTAAGCGGCGTGGATCTTTTCGGGAGTAACCCGCGGACCCGGCTTGTTCCACTGGTAGGATGGTTCGTCTTCGGTTTCCCAGTAGAGCAGCGCCGGATGATCTTTCAATTCGGCGACACGCTTGCGAATTGCCGCGGCGTCGGAGCCGACGCCGGTCCAGCCGTACATGCCGTGGCGGTGCGCGAGGTCGAGTAGTTCTTTTGACCCTGTATTCACCACATGGAACCCCGCGGCGCGGGCGCGCTGCCAGGCGTCAGGTCCGTTGGGCAGTTGATAGAGACCGAGCAGGAAGGTCCGCTTGCCGCCTATTTTCAACATCCCGTCCGGTTCTAAAGTACCTGGCGCGGCGTTCGCGATGCCGGCGAGGGCGAGGGTGCCGGCAACGAATGTTCTCCTGGTCATAATAAGATGCTAACCTCCAAAACGTGGACTTGCTCACACTTGTACTGACGGTCAGCCTGGAGGCAGGCATGATAGGCCCGCCGGCGGCCTATCCGAACGCTGAGAAAGCGACCTCCATCGTAATCGCGCTGGCGAGTAATAAGGTGCAGCGCATCGGGCGCGACGGCCAAGTGCTGGCGACGATGCCGCTCGACCTGGTTGCTTCGGCCGGCGCGATCGTGTCGGACCTCGACGGGAACGGTACGCCGGAGATCCTGGCCGCGGATGTGGGCGGTTCCATCTATGCATTTAATGGAGAAGGTACGCGGCTGTGGAAGCACACGCGCAACGGTAAGGCGAACGACTACCGGTTTATCGCGGCAGAAGGCGGCCTGATCTGCATGGGCGACTCGCGCGGACATCTGGTGTGTCTCGACAACAACGGCGAACCGAAGCTGCAGGTGAACGTGACGACTTACCGCGTGTCGTGTCCCGCGATTGCGGACCTGGACGGCGACGGCAAGCCCGACGTCGTCTTCGGGACCGAGGACAAAGAGGTGATCGCGGTGTCGAGCGATGGCCGTACGCTGTGGCGGACGCCGCTCGATGGCCGGTTTGGCCGCGGCGAACCGGTGGCGACCGACCTCGACGGCGATGGCAAACCGGAGATACTGATTGCGACGTCATATCTCGGCAACAACGTGGGCGTGTTCGCGCTTGAAGGAGCAACCGGCAAGATCCGGTGGCATGCGCCGTCGCAGCTACAGTCGTACCATTCGCACCTTGTGGCCGATCTCGATGACGACGGAAAGGTGGAGGTCGTCTATTCCGACAAGAACACGCGAGTGTTTTGCGTAACCAACGAGGGCAAGCCGAAATGGAACGTGCAACTGGAAGGGCGTGGAGCGTTTTGGGCGCCGGCGGTTGCCGACCTGAATGGCGACCGCAAGCTGACGATGTTTCAACCGGTGCGCGGCGGTAACCTGTTCGCATTAGACGGCGCAGGTAAGACGGTAGGCTCGTTCGCGATCCCCGGCGGCGGGAACGCTTCGCCGATTGCGGTGAAGTTTGCGGGGTCGAATGAAATACTGGTTGTGCAAGGCGACTCAGTGAAAGGCCTGCACATCCTGAAGCCGGCGCAGAAGCAGGCGCGGCTGTACCAGGGGCCCACGCTTAAGGTCCCGCCGGCGCGCGGCCCGTTCCGCGAAGTTTCGCTCGGCGGCGGCACACAACCCGAGTTTCCGGCGCCTGCTGGATTCACCGTGGAACCCCGCGAGAACCCGTGGATTGCCGCATCCGAAGCCGCCCCGCCAAACGTTACGATGGTCGGAAACGAATACGAGTCCTCTGCAGTGACGCTGACCAATCGAGCGCCGTTTGGCCAGGACATTCGGGTGGTGATTCCGGCTGAGTTGCGGGGGGCGGTAAAGCTGTTCGAAGTGCCTACGGTGCTGCCGGATGCGACGGGGCGGCCGAGTGAGGATGTTCTGATTCCGCTGAATGTGGGCAATGTGGTCCACTTGGGGGCGAATGAGGCACGCACGCTTTGGCTGCAGTTCCGCAGCCACCACTTGAAACCGGGAACCGTAAACGCGTCGCTGCGGTTCCACAGTTTGATTTCTTATGACAAGGCATTTGAGCTACCGGTGCAGATCCGGGTGGCGGGCGTCCGGCTTCCGGACAAGCGCGTCTACAGGCATTGCAACTGGCTATCTGTTCCAGCCGAGGGACCGCTGCGTGAGGCTGTGCTCAACGATGCGTTGGAACATGGGACCAACGTGATCATCATCCCCGCCGTGTCCGTTCAGGTTGACGCGAACGGGCAGCCAATCGGCGCGAATACACAGGCGCACGACGCACTGGTCAAGCGGCTGAACGGTAAGGCGCTGATGCTCGTGTCCGGATCGGTGGGGGTCCAATGGCCGAAAGATTTCAAGCCTTCTGAAGAAGCCTCGCGAGAGGCGTATGCGAACGCCCTGCGCTGGTACGCGAAGCATGTCGCCTCGATCGGCCTCGCGTTTGAGGACTTCGCGTTCTACCTGCAGGACGAGCCGGGACTGATGGGCGACGACGCGAACTATCGGCAGTGGATGGAACTGGTGAAACGTGTAAAGTCGATTGAGCCGCGGTTCCAGATTTATGCCAACCCGGCCGGCGGCGCGTTTGCTTCGGTGTTGCAGCCGATTGCGCATTTGATCGATATCTGGCAGCCCGATTTGCACCTGGTTCGCGCCGAGCCGGAACCCCTGACGAAGCTGTTTTCAACAGGCAAACACTACTGGCACTATGAAGCTCCGGCCGATCAGCGCAATCTGGATCCGCTGGGATTCTATCGCGCCAAGCCCTGGGTAGCGTTTCAGATGGGGATGACCGGCGGCGGCTATTGGGTTTATCACTATTCGCCCATGTGGCAACCCGATCCGGGCCGGGTGGTGGAGTACGGCGTGGTGTATATGACCGATAACGGTCCTGTGCCCACGAAACGTTGGGAAGCGTCGAGGGACGGGGCCGAGGATTTCGAACTGCTGTACATGCTGCGCGCACGCAAGCCTGACAGCGCGGTGCTGAAAGAGGCCGTGGCCTTTGTGACCAAGGATCAGGACAAGGCTTCGGACATCGCGCGCCAGCTACGGCCGTTCCGACCGGATTTCAAACAGTGGATGCAGTATCGCGACCGGATCATCGAAGAGTTAGAGCATCAGTAACCGATGAGTAGACGGACCGGATCGAGCTGACGGTTGAGGCGCACATGAACACGTTTGTCACGGCGGCCCGGGTCTTTACTTCTTCCTGAGTTCCTGGTCGAGCGCCTTGGCCCAGGCGTTTAATGCCATCGGCTGCGCGCCGGGCTTTTCGAGCACAACGAACAACTCGTCCTTTTGGAAGTGCATCGTGCCTTCCACAGTACGCCACTTCTGCACGAGTTCGAAGGCTGAGGTCTGCCCGGCCATACGGAACGAGCGGACGATGAGATCTCCGGCCGGACCCTGATAACGCGCTCGAATCGCACTCTTCAACCCAAGCTGCTTCACAACATCGGGCGGGTTGTCATCGGGCGCGGATTCCACGAGACGCCACTGACCGTTGTCGAACCGATCGGGCAATCGCAGAGACTCACCGGCGCCTCCGCATGAGGCCAACCCCAGGAGCACAACCAGCACCATGTTGCGACGGCTTCCACGCATATCGATCCCCTATCATAGAACGAGATGCCGGTCCTCTCTCTCTACCACGACCAACCTGATTCCGGGCCGATTTCAGAACGCTTTGAAAAAGAAGAAGTCCTGGCGAAGCTGAAGGCGCTGGACGCACGGGCGCGGCGTAAGGGACTGGAGAGTCTCGACCCATCGCGAAACGCGCTTATTCCGTTGGGCACAGAAATCAATGCTGACGGCAAGGTCACCAAGAACAGCTACGGCGTATTCCATCTGGCATGGCGTGCCGAGGAAGACAGTAACTGGGCATCGCGTATCAACGGTGAGTTAGACGACATCAAAGCCGCAATTAAGCAGTTACACGGCGTGCGCCTGCGATTTGTGATCTGGGCGGGCATGGGTGGATCGGCGGAAGACAAATCGATGTATAACGCCGTGGGATTGCTCAGCAAGGGCCCGCGGTTATATGTGCTCGATTCAACGGATCCTTCCAAATTGAAGGCCATTCTGGCCGACATGCAGAAGCGGTCGAACTTACCGCTGAAAGACGTTTTGAAGTCCACGCTGGTGGTAGGTATGGCGATGGGGATGACCTCGTATGAGCCGGTGGTGAACCTTGAGAAGCTGTACGCTCTGTATGCGAAGAACGGGATCGACAGCAAGCCGAACTTCATTTACATGACCCTGCCCGGTTCGCTGCTCGATCAGTTTGCGGGACCGCGAGGATACCGGCGCGTAGAGTTGCAACTCGACAACGGCAACGCCACCGCGGGGCGGCACAGCGGTCCATTGACGCGTGGCAGCATGTATCCGCTCGGGTTGGCGGGTGTTGATCTTGACGCTTGGATTGGCGGCGCGCTGCTAACGGAGCAGGACATCGCGGCTGCGTTCCGGTTGGCGGCGTTTATCGACGAGCAAGGCCGGGCCGGCCGAAACAAAGTAACACTCATGCTCAATAAGGCATGGGCGGGGGCGGCGCTGTGGACCAAGCAGGATTTTGAGGAATCGCTGGGCAAAAGCGAAGAGATCGGCCTGAAGATCGCGATCGGCGAGAAGGTGAAGCTGGCCGATTACCATGCGCCGAAAGATGCGCAGCAGGATCGTCTATTTGTAGTGGTCCAGTTGAAAGGCGCCGACGGACCGGACGCGGAAAAAGTAAGTTTGCTGCGCCGCAAAGGCTATCCGGTCGCCGTCTTGCAGTTCCCTGTGAAGACAATGCTTTCGACGTACATGCAGTTTATGCATTACGTGGTGTTCGGGTTGGGCTATCTGCGCAAGATGAACTTCGTGACGCAGCCGAGTGTCGAGCTGTACAAGGCCATCACAAACCGCTTGTTTGAGCAGTCGAACGGCGACCCGCGGGCGACTGAGGAATGGAAGAAATTCCAGGCCGCGGCGGTGAAATACCGTGGCGGATTGACCTTGCATGCGCCATTTCTGAACGGTGGCGCCAGTAAGTCAGCCGCCGAGATCTTTGCGGAAGCAGCCAGGCGCGGCGATTATGGCGAACTGACGTTTTTCGGCGACATGCGGTATTCGCCGAAAGGCCAGCGGATCCGTAAGGCGCTGGACAAAGCGGCCGAGACGGTGTTCCGGGCGCGGTTGCGCAAAGCCGTGGACGTTTATGAAGGTCCGGCGATGAATCACTCCTATCACGAGATGGTGATTGGGCATGGCCGCTGCTTTTCCACCGTCTTATTCGCGGACAAGCAGGACTCGTTCCCGGCGGCGAGTTACACGGCCAACTATCACACGGCGCAGTTTCTGGCGACGCAGATGGCGCTGGCCGAACGTGGACGCGCGGTGTGCGCGCTGGTGTTGAAAGACCTGGAAGCGGCGAGCGTCGCGGCGCTTGAGCAGTTTTTTTCAGAAGTGGCACGGCTGCTAAGGTAATCAAGAGCAAATGGCGAAGTTCAAAGCGGCCAAACGGAAGCCGAAAGTATCACCGACACGGGGTTTGGTTCCCTGCCTGATCCTTGTCGTCATCGGGATCGTATTGATGAGTCTGTTCTTCTACGGAATGTTGAAATCAGGGGGGAAATAAGCGATGCGGCCAGACCAGCGGCAAGCGGACCAGATGCGCCAGGTGAAGTTGACGCCGGGCTATCTGCTGACGGCGGAAGGGTCGGTGATGATCGAGTTCGGCAATACGCGCGTGCTGTGCGCCGCCACGCTCGAAGACTCGGTGCCGCAATGGCTGCGCGGAAGCGGGCGCGGTTGGGTGACGGGCGAATACTCCATGCTGCCGCGAGCAACCGTCACGCGAACCTCGCGCGAAGTGAATAAAGGTAAGCCTTCGGGCCGGACAATGGAGATTCAGCGGCTGATCGGGCGGTCGCTACGCGCGGTGGTGGAAATGGAAGCGCTGGGCGAGCGCAGCATCATCGTCGATTGCGACGTGATACAGGCCGATGGCGGTACGCGGACGGCAGCCATCACCGGCGGCTTCGTCGCGATGGCGCTGGCCATCAAACAACTGGTCAAGTTCAAGGCTCTTACGCGCAGCCCGATTAAAGAGCATGTGGCGGCGGTCAGCGCCGGCGTCGTGAATGGCGTTGCGGTGCTGGACCTCTGCTATGAAGAGGATTCGGCCGCTGACGTGGACATGAATCTTGTCATGACGGGCGCCGGACAATTGGTGGAGGTGCAAGCCACCGGCGAAAAGTCGACGTTTTCCGACGAGCAGATGCTGGCGTTGATGGGGTTGATGAAGGGCGGCATCCGGCAACTGGTGGAGTTACAGAAGGACGTTATCGCTTCGGCATGAAGCTCTATTGCGCTACCAAGAATCGCGGCAAGTTGCGCGAGTTTCAAAACGTTGCCGGAGATATTGAGATCGCAGTGCTGCCGGACCTGGACAAGCTACCGGCTCCGGACGAAAACGGCGGCACATTCGAAGCGAATGCGCGCCTGAAGGCGGAATATTACTCGCGCGAGGCGGATTGCCCCGTGTTTGCAGACGATTCGGGGCTGGTGGTGGATGCGTTGGGCGAGGAACCGGGCGTGTACTCGGCACGGTACGCGGGCGAAGGTGCGGGCGATGCCGCGAACAACAGGTTATTACTCGAAAGGATGCAAGGCATCGAGGACCGTCGCGCGCGGTTCAAATGCGTGATCGCGCTGGCCGAGAAAGGCCACGTGATCGCCACATTTTCGGGAGCGGTGGCTGGTCAGATCTTGAGCGAACCGCGCGGCACGAACGGCTTCGGTTACGATCCGCTGTTTTATTATGCGCCGCTCGGATGCACGATGGCGGAGATCGAAACGGCGCGTAAGTTCGACATCAGCCACCGTGGCGAGGCGCTACGGAAGATGTTTGCTTACCTGCGTAGTCGCGCCAGATAAGCGATTCAGCGAGCACTTAAATGGTTATTTCCTGCGTAACGTTTGGATGACGTTCACGACCGTTTGAGCGCGAAAATCGACGACGCGGCGGCCCATGGCGACGTTTTTGTCGAGGGGCGTGAGTGGTATGCCATTGATGCTGGCTTTGTTTTTGGTGATGCGCTGGGGCAGGCGGACGAATTTCGGGTCGACGGTGAGGATTTCTGAGGTGATCGCGTAATCGTCATGGTGGCCTTCGTCCTTCTGGTGGACGCCCTGCGAATCGAGCCACTTGTTGACGCCGGCGTTATCGTAATAGTCCGCGATGTAGTGGATGCGGGGCTTGGCTTTCCACTGGGTATTGAGGCGCTCGGCCACCGCCTTCATACCTTTCACGTTGCCGCCTGAGTCCGCGATAAAGTAGATCTCCTTGAACCCGTGCTGTTTCAGGCTGGCGGCGATGTCGGTGAGGAGAGCTTCAAACGTGGATTCGGTGACGCTGATGGTGCCGGGGTAGCGCATGTGGCCGGTGGGGGGCGATATCTGGCCTTCGGGAACGAAGGGGATGATGGGGGCCACCAGCATGTTGCCCAGCTTTCGGGCGATAGCCTCCGTGGTGGCACGGAGGACGTAGTTGTGTTTGCCGGTGACGAGGTAGGGTCCGTTCATCTCAACGCCGCCGGAGGCTACCAGCGCGGTGGTTTTGCCGGCGCGCATGGCGTCGCGGACCTCAAGCCAGGTGAGTTCTTCGATGAAGACGGAGTCCACCGCGTCGATCGGCCGCGGCATGTTCGGATCGGGCGAGACCGCACGTGGCGATTGCGCCGTGAGCGGCAGGGCGAGCGCTAGGACGAGGACGCTAATTATCGCGGCCGCACATGCCCGGCGTACGGCACATGCCGGCGGGGCAGCCACCCGGCATGGGCGCAGGAGCCGCTGCGCGTGCGTTGGCGTGGGCCGCGAAGACCGAAAGCTCCTTCTCGACGTGCGGGGCGCCGCAGGACGGGCAAACGGGACCATCGGTGTCAGAGTTGCGGACAAGCTTTTCAAAACGGGTGTCACAGTCCTGACAACGATATTCAAAGATAGGCATTGCGGTCAAACTCCAGCGTTAAGGAATAACACTACTATCTTATCAACCGCCTGCCGGATGGCGGTTGCGGAGGCGTTGGCGTTATTCACGACGATCGAAAAAGCCAGCCGCTCGCCCGCTTTCGTGTCCAGATAGCCGGCCAACGCCGTGACGTGCGTAAGCGTACCCGTCTTGGCTCGCACCGCACCGGCATTCTCCTTAAATCGTTGGCCGAGGCTCCCGTCTTCACCGCCGACCGGAAGGGAATTGATCCAGGCTTCGCGTTCGGCGGAACGTTCCATATAGGCCAGCAACCGGACTACGGCGGCCGGAGTGACGAGCGTTAGCCGCGAGAGTCCGGAGCCGTCTTCGAAGTTGTACTCCTTAGGGTCGGTCCCCATCTCGGAGAGAAAAAGTTGGAGTTGTTCGAGTCCCGCGGCGCGCGACGGTTCCGCGCCGCGCATGCGGGCCACTTCGCGCAAGCAGATTTCGGCCCAAAGGTTCTGGCTGACTTTATTGGTCACCTGGATGAGTTCCGAAAGCGGGGGCGAAGTGCGCCGCGCCAGCTCGACAGAGTTGGGTGTAGCGGCCCACGACGATTGCGATTGCTGCCGGTGGCGGGCGGCGATGCCGCCATCCACTTGAATGCCGCGCCGCTGCAAAGCTTCTCTTACCGCGAATGCCGCGTAACAGGATGGATCGTCTACGCCTGCTTCGAGTTCGCGCTGGGCCGACGGTTTGATGGCGCCCCACAGTTCAAGTGTCCGGCCGCCGGGTGCGCGGTCCATTGAGATCTTGTGGGGCGGCGCGACGACAGTGCGGATGCGGTTCTGGAGAGTGAAGTAGCTGTTGGGCGGATCGAGAGAGAGGCGGGCGGGCAGCCCCGGCGTTCCCGCGCCTTCGATACGGATAGTAAAGGCATTGTCGTGCAGGATTAAGGCGCTCACCGGAGCACCGTAGTAATAAAGCGTATCGTCTAGTGCCCAACCCTCCGGGTACGGTTCGTAGACATAAGCCGAATCATCGCCGACGATGTCGCCGGACACTCGGCGTAGCCCCGCCCGAAAGGCCTGATCTACCAGCTCATCCAGCGGACCCAGGGAATCGCCGTACGCCGCTTTGTACTGGTAGGGCATCGGCCGTCCGGAAAGCGTCGGGTCACCCGAGCCGATCAGCGCCAGATTGCCGTGCAAGATGCCGTCTTTCAGCGGGCCTTCCGCGACAATGCGCGTCGTCATGCGGTGGTTCGAGCCGAGGCGAGCAAGAGCGAGCGACGTTGAGAACAGCTTCGTGTTCGAAGCGGGCGTGAAATGGCTGGTTTCGTTATGAGAATAGAGGACTTCGCCCGTTTTCAGATGCACCAGTTTGGCGCCCCAGTGCGACTGCTGCAGCAAGGGAGAAGACGCGACAACGGCGTGCACTCGCTCGGCAAGCGTTTCGGAAAATCCGACAGTTCCGAAGGCGAACAGGAGGAAAAAACAACGGGTGAGAGACACGGGGCCTTGTTATTTTCTCAGATTGCAGGCAGGCGCTCCGATGAGGAAATTGTGACCAGGAACGCCAGCAGGGAACCGTTCATGAGCCATGCGGAAGAAATATTCGATGTGGCGCAGGCGGCTTACGCCAGTGGCGAACCGGTAACCGATGTGAGCATCTTAATTGGCTACGACGGAACAATCCGAATGGTGGCCGATTCGGATTGGCCGTTGGACACGCTGTCTCGCGAACACGGGGCCCGTATGGCCTATCGGGTAAGCCAAGGGTCAGATCGGTTAAGGGTGGAAGGTCGGGCAGGTCTTCGAACTTGTCTGTTCGAGGCCGTCAAGCCCGATGGGGCCGCCCGCCTTCTGCTTGACAACCGGCGGCAGTACGGAGTGCTGGAGGCACGCGCACTGCTCGCCTAGCGGCGGGGGATTTTCGAAGGTGTCGCGCTCATCCGCTTTAATGCTTGTTCGGCGGCTTTAAGAGCTTGCACCACATGTTCCATCGCGCTGTGACGCGCGGCAGTTCCCGTGTGCTTTCGTAAATAGGTGAATGCCGCCGTCATCGCTCCAATGGCTGCTCCGGCCATGATGCGCGGACGCAAGCCGTCGGGCGCGTCTCCAAACTCGCCAGCAACCGCGATCGCAAACTGTTCCTCGAAGTACCCAAACCGCCGGCGCTGCTGCGCCAACAGCCGCTCGTCCGTTTCGATGAGCTTCTGAATCACACGATGCCGCGGATGCGACGGGTTGTTGAAGCTGACCACCTGCTCTTCAATCCAGGCGCGAAAAACGTCGATCGCCGGTTTGCCTTCCGGCCTTTCATCCAGCGCTTTCCGAAGGCTGACCTGGAGTGCGGTGTAGTCGTGAAACACCAGGTCGTCTTTCGAGGGAAAGTAGACAAAGAGTGTGCTGAGCGCGACATCAGCTTCTTCGGCGATCTCGGCAACGGTGGTTTTGTCAAAACCGCGTTCGGCGAACAATTTGAGCGCTGCATTCAAAATGCCGTCGCGAGTGCGGGATTTTTTTCGTTCGCGGCGGCTGGAGATCACGATTTAAATTTTAGTCCGATATCGCAGTGAATGCAAATTCGGAGTTACTATGAAAATGATGCCGATACGAACCCTTGCTGCTCTCGCTCTCGTGGCGGTTGTTCTGACAGGTTGTGCTCCCAAGCCCGCCGTTGAGCAGGCCGCGCCTCAACCCGTGGTCATCAAAGTTGGCAAGCCAACGATGCTCGAAGAGCCCGAAACAGTGGCCGTTAGCGGATCGGTGGTTTCACCCGGCGATCCTGTGAAGGTCGCCTTCACAGTTGGTGGCAGGGTGATTCAAGCAGGACCGCGGATTGGCGACGCCGTCCGGCAGGGCGACATCCTCGGGATGATCGACCCCTCCGATTACAAGATTGGAGTACAAGCTGCCACGGCACAAGTGGCGGGCGCGCGAGTAGCTCTGCAGCGGGCTGAGTCGCCCGTGCGGCCTGAACTGCTCGAACAGGCGCGGATCGGTTTCGACCGTGCATCCGACGAGTTCCGCCGGGCGAAGATGCTTTATGACACGCACAGCATTCCGCCGAACGATTTCGAAAAGGTGCGGGCGGCGTACGAGGCGGCACGGCAGCAGCATGAGCAGGCGAAAGCCGGCGGCGCACGCGAAGACCGCGCCCAAGCGCGGGCAGCCGTCGACCAGGCGGTCGCGGCTGAAGACCTCGCGAAGAAGCGTCTGTTTGACGCAACACTGCGCGCGCCGATCAGCGGGTATGTGTCCATGCGCAATATCGAACCCGGCGCGATGGCCGCAGCCGGCATTCCGGTGTTTCAGTTGGTGCAACTCAATCCGGTCGAAGTGACGGTCGGGGTTCCCGAAACCGATGTGCGGCTGGTGCGCTCCGGGCAGTCGGCTGAGATCCGCATTCCGGCGCTGCCGGGCGAGCAGTTCTACGGCACCGTGCAGCGCGTGGCCGTCGCGGCCGACGCGTCTACCCGGACTTTCATGGCGCGCATCAGCGTCCCTAACCCGAAGCAGGTTTTGCGAGTGGGGATGGTGGCCGAGGCGACCATCAAAGGCACGCAAGTGGTGAAGGTGCTTACCGTACCCGCTCCGGCGCTGATCCGCGACCCGCAGGGCGCGGTTTCCGTATTCGTCTATTTCCCCGACCAAAAGCGCGTCTATTCGCGACTGGTGCAGGTGGGCAGCGTGCGTGGCGCGGAAGTGGAAGTGCGCAGCGGACTCGCCCCCGATAACCAGATCGTCACCGGCGGGCAGGACCGTCTACGCGACGGCATGGTTGTGACGGCGGAGGTAAGGCCGTGACACGCATCATCAAAGCTTCTCTGCACTATCCGGTGGTCACCGTGCTGCTGACGATGCTGGTGGTGAGCGCCGGCATTCACGCGCTGCTCACCATGCCGCGTACGGAAGATCCAACAATCACCATTCGGACGGGGCTTGTGCTTGCCGAATATCCGGGCGCGACTTCGGAACAGGTAGAACAACAGGTGACGCGTGTCATTGAGGATCGCCTGTTCACGTTCGCCGAAGTTCGCAAAGACAAGACATTCTCGACCAGCCGCCCCGGCTTAGCCGTGATCAATGTCGAGTTGCAGGGTACGGTCACGAACGCCGATGTTTTCTGGTCCAAACTGCGGCAATCGCTGCTGGTACTGGCGCAGACCAGCCTGCCGCGCGGCATCCGCGGGCCGATCGTCAACTCCGACTTCGGCGATACCGTCGCACTGTTGATCGCCATTCACGGCAGGCCTTACGACTATCGCCAACTACACGACTACGGCGACCGCATTCAAGACGAGCTGCGCGGAATCAGCGACGTCGGCCGGTTGCTCACCTACGGAGGCCAGACTGAGCAGATCCGGATCACCGGCGACCTGGGCCGCATCTCGCAATACCTCACCGACCCGGGCCGCATTATCCAGGCGCTGCAGCAACGCAATGTCGTGCTGCCGTCGGGCACGCTCGAAACCGGCGCCGCCGCTGTTCCGCTG
Organism: Bryobacterales bacterium; assembly: GCA_020846745.1. Lineage (GTDB taxonomy): Bacteria > Acidobacteriota > Terriglobia > Bryobacterales > Bryobacteraceae > JADLDI01. Next base: position 47,605 of record JADLDI010000150.1, read on the forward strand.
CGCACAACAGGCGCCTTCACGACGGAAGAACAAATCCGAAACATGCTGGTGGACGTATCGCGCACCGGGCAACCCGTGTACATACGGGACTTCGGCGAGGTGGAACGCCGTTATCAGGACCCCACCTACGTTGTTCGCTACGACGGTGAAACGGCCCTGCTGCTGTCGGTTGAAATGCAGAAGGGCCGCAACATCGTGCAGATGGGGGAGCAGGTCAACGCCGCATTAGACAGGATGCGTTCGGTGCTACCGCCGGACCTGAAGCTCGACCTTATCGCCAACCAGCCGGCAGTCGTAAAGCATCGCATTTCGGACCTGAGCCGTGAGTTTCTGCTCGCCATCGGCTCCGTGATCCTGGTGACGATTATCCTGCTGCCGATCCGTGTCGCGAGTATCGCGGCACTGGCAATCCCCGTCACCGTTTGCGCCACACTGGCCGTGATGAACGCGATCGGCGTGCAATTGCACCAGGTATCGATTGCGGCGCTGATCGTCGTTCTGGGCATTGTCGTGGACGACGCCATCGTGATCGCCGACAACTATCTGGAACTGCTCGATCATGGCGTACCGCGGAGCGAAGCGGCCTGGCGCAGCGCCGCCGACGTGCTGGTTCCCGTGCTGACGGCAACCTTGACGATCATCTCGTCGTTTCTGCCGCTGCTGATCCTCAAAGGCAGCACCGGCGAGTTTATCTGGGCGCTGCCGATCACGGTTACCACCGCGCTGACGGTGTCATTCGTCGTGGCCATCGTGCTCACGCCGATTCTGTGCCGCACGTTCATCAAGACGGGACTGCGCGCAGCAAGGCCGGACGGAGGTCCGCGGCGGCGCGGCGCGCTCGACCTGCTGCAGTCCTCCTATCACTACGGCATCCGCTTCCTGATGCGCCACCGCATCATCGCTGTCGGCCTTGCTGTGATCGCCGTGCTGGCGGGCGTTGGATTATTCCAGTTTGTGCCGCGCCAGTTCTTCCCGTCGGCCGAGCGCAACCAGTTTGTGATCGATGTGTGGATGCGCGAAGGTACGCGGATCGAAGCGACCGACAAGGTGATGCGCCGCATCGAGCAGACGCTACGCACGAACCAAGATGTCGCGCATTTCGCGACCTTTATCGGACAAAGCGCGCCGCGCTTCTACTACAACGTCAACCCGCAACAGCCCGACCCCGCCTACGGGCAATTCGTCGTGAACACCACCGACGCAGACCGTACGCCCGAACTGGTGGCGCACTTCCGCCAGTCGCTTGCCCGCACGGCGCCGGAAGCACTGGTTGTCGTGCGTGAACTTCAACAGGGTGCGCTGCTCGATGCTCCCGTCGAGGTTCGCATCTACGGCGACGACATCGGCACCTTGAAACAACTCGGCCGTACGGTGGAAGACCTGGTTCGCCGCACCGGGCGCGCGGAAATGGTCCACAACGACTATTTGAACGACGTGCTCACCGTCGACGTGAATGTCCATCCCGAACTCGCCAACCGGCTCGGCATCAGCAATGCGCTCGTTTCACAATTGCTCGCCGGCGGCATCAATGGAGTGCCGGTCGGCACGTTTTGGGAAGGCGACCGAGCCATCACGCTCATGCTGCGCCTCGACCCTGAACACCGCACGTCGTTCGAGGACGTCCGCAACGCCTACGTCATCTCACCGGTGACGCAGGCGCGCGTACCCCTGCGGTCGGTGGCAGCGCTGAAGCCCGAATGGCAACCCAGCCGCATCGTCCGCCGGAATGGCATACGCACACTGACGGTTCGCGCCTTCCCGCATCACGGCCAGTACGCGTCCGACCTGTTGGACGCCGTCGACACTCAGTTGAAATCATTCGCCGTACCCGCCGGCTATCGCATCGAGTATGGCGGCGAGATCTTCAATCAACGCGAAACGTTTCCCCAGATGCTGAATGCGCTCGCGATCAGCTTGCTGGCCATCTTTCTCGTCATGCTGGTGCAGTTCCGCAATATCGCCGATCCGCTGGTGATTATGTGCTCGATTCCTCTCGCCTTGTTCGGTGCGGTGTTTGGATTGTGGATTACGCGGAATCCGTTCGGGTTCACCGCGTTTATGGGGCTGATCAGCCTGGCGGGTATTGTGGTGCGCAACGCCATTATCCTCGTCGAGTACGTGCATGAGCGCATGCGCGCCGGGGCCACGGTGGCGGAAGCGGCAACGGAAGCCGGCGAACGCCGCCTGCGCCCGATCTTTCTCACCACAATGGCGGCCGCTGTCGGCGTCACGCCGATGATCGTGTCGCAATCCAGCTTGTGGAGTCCGCTTGCGAGCGTCATCGCTTTGGGATTGGTGTTCTCCATGTTCTTCACACTGCTCGCTATCCCGGTGATTTTTGTCATTGTGCGGCGGCGGCTCAGGCCGTCCGTCACCGCGGTCGTCACCTTGTTGTGCCTGCTCGCCGGCATCGCCGCCCTGAACGCCGAGCCTCGCAGATTGACGGTCGACGAAGCGATAAGCCTCGCGCTCAAACAAAACACCGGCTTGAAGATCCAACAGGCCCGTGTTCGCGAGAATGGGGCCAAACACGCCACCGCCCGGGCGAACTACTTCCCGCAACTTACTAATGACTCGTACATGATGCGGACGGTCAACCAGCAGCAGATCACAATCCCGAGCGGAGGGCTGGGCGTGCTTCCCCAGATCGGCGCATTTCCCACCTCACCGCTGACGCTGGCGCAAGGATCGCAGAATCTCATGTTTCTCAGCACGACTCTCGGCCAGCCGCTCACGCAGGTCTGGAAGATCCGCGAAGGCGACCGGCTCGCCGCCAGCGAGAAACGCCTGTCGGAAGTCGAACTGTCCAAGGCCCAGCAGGACGTGGCCTACGGAGTCCGCCAGCTTTACTACGGCGCCCTGGCAGCCACTAAAGCCAAATCCGCCGCGGAAGCGGCCGTCACGGCGCGCCGCGAAGCGCTACGTGAAGCGGACAACGCAGTTAAGGCAGGCAACGCGCTGGATGTCACGGTGATGGCCGCCCGTGCGGCTGTCCTCAAAGCCGAGCAGACAGTTCTCGAAGCCGAAAACCAGCGTGCCGATCTCATAGATGAACTCAACAACGCGGCCGGTCTCCCGCTGAACACGGAATTGGAACTTGTAGAGCCCGAACCAGCCGCGCCAGCCTTCCCTAAAGACGAGTACGTCAACGCCGGCCTGACCACAAACCCCGGCATCCGCGCCGCCGCGGAAACCGTTCACAAAGCCGAAAGCGGTGTCCGCGCGGCCCGGTACGAATACATCCCCGAGGTTGGAGCGTTTGCACGCCACATCTACCAGGCCGGTGTGCCGTTCCTGGCAAATAACAACGGTGCCGTCGGACTCCAGATGACGCTCACTCTGTTCGACTGGGGCAAGCGCCGCTCGGTGGTCCAACAGCGCGAAGCCCAACTTGAACAGGCTACGCTCAATCTTCAGCGCACGCGCGAGCGTATAACGGTCGACGTCGAAAAGGCCTACCGTAAGCTCGATCGGGCCAAACACCTCGTGGAAGTGGCCGAGCAGGCGTTAGCCGCCCAAAAAGAGAACCGCCGTATTGTCGAAAACCAAGTCAAAGCGGGCTACGCCACCGAAGCCAAACGGGCCGAAATTGCCGCGGGCGTGGAAAAAGCCGAGTTCGATGCCGAACAGGCACGCCTGAGCTTGCTGCTGGCGGAAGCGGAACTGAAACGGCTCAGCGGGCTTTAACTATGGTTCGACACTCGGATTCTCGAATGGAAGCGGGTATCCTGAAAGCAGCCAGGCGTGTGCCCGGAACTTAAGAGGACAGCACCCGTGGACGTAGACCGATGCCGGACCCCATCCTGTACCTCACCGAACTCGTCGGGCTGTTCGTGTACGACCTTCGTGGCCGCAAGATCGGGCGCGTACGCGATGCAGCCCTGGTGCCGCTGATCGACCCGTCGCGGGTCGACCGCTTTCTTATTGGTGCAGGCTGGTCGTGGCTGACAGTGCGTCACGATCAGGTGAAATCCATCTCGCTCCACGGCATCGAGTTGCAGGACGAACTGCTAACGCCCTACCACGCCGACGAGTACATGCTACGTCTGGTGCGCGATCTGCTCGATCAGCAGATCATCGATGCGCGTGGCCGCAAAGTGGTTCGCGTCACCGATATCACCTGCGAAATCCGGAACAATAGCGAACTGCGCGTGATGGAGGTGGACGTCGGCCTGCGGAGTGTCTTCCGGCGCCTGTTTCAGGGGGTGTTGCCGCCGCGCTGGATTCGCCGGCTGCAAGGCCGCATCAGCCCAAACTCGATTCGCTGGGAGTTCACGAATATCCTGGAACCGGACCCGCAGCGGCGCCTGCGCCTCAATATCAGCACGCGCCTGCTGGAACAGATGCATCCGGCCGACCTGGCCGATATCGTGGAAGAACTGTCGCCCGAAGATCGCGGCGCGATCATCGAGGCCATGGACAGCGAGAAAGCCGCCGATACTCTGTCTGAGATCGAACCGGACATCCAGGCCAGCATTCTTGAGTCGCTCGAAACGGAAAAGGCAGCGGACATCCTGGAAGAAATGTCGCCGGACGCCGCCGCCGATGCGTTGTCTGAGTTGGAAGACGAGACGTCCGCGGAGATCTTGGAAGAAATGGAGTCTGAGCCTAAAAGCGATGTCCGTGAACTGCTGGAATTCGAAGAAGACACCGCCGGGGGCATGATGAACACGGAGTACGTCACACTGCCCTGGGGAGCGACAGTTGGCGATGCCTTGTCGGCGTTGCGCGTGAACGAGGAATTGCTCGAATCGTTGAACACGATCTTTCTGACCGATGCGGACGGCCGTCTTTCCGGGGCGGTGGCCGTCGCGCGGCTCTTCGTCGGCAACCCGGACCGGCCACTAGCCGATATCGCGAACAGCGATCCCATTCAGGTGGACGTGGACACGTCTGAGCAGGACGTCACTGAGTTGTTCGACAAGTACAACTTGCTTAGCTTGCCGGTGCTCGACAGCGAGAAGAAGTTGGCCGGTGTGATCACGGCCGACGATGTGATCACGGTATTGCGGCAGAGGTGACGGTGCTAAGAAGACTGAAGCAGCACCTCCTCATCTTTTTCTCAGTCATCGGCCCGGGCTTCATTACAGCCGTGGTCGATAACGATGCCGGCGGCATCTTCACGTATTCGCAGGCCGGTGCGCGCTGGGGTTATCTACCCCTTTGGACGCTCCTGCCGATTACGGTGCTGCTGATTGTGACGCAGGAGATGTGCTCGCGCATGGGTGCGGTCACGGAGAAAGGTCTGTCGGACCTGATCCGCGAGGAGTTCGGACTGCGGGTGACCTTCTTTATGATGCTGGCGCTGGTGCTCGCCAACCTCACCAACGTGATGGCCAACTTCGCCGGTATCGCCAGTTCGCTCGAGCTGTTCCATGTCAGCCGCTATATCTCCGTCCCGCTCGCAGGGTTGGCCGTTTGGCTGCTAATCGTCAAAGGCACCTACGCGAGCGTCGAGAAGGTGTTTCTGTTCGCCTGTTCGCTGTACGTGTGCTACATCGCCTCCGGCATTCTCGTGAAACCCGACTGGAAGGAGGCGGCCATCTACAGCGTCCGCCCCGTGCTGATGCTCGACCCCAGCTACATCACGATGATCATCGGCATGGTGGGGACGTCTGTCGCGCCGTGGATGCAGTTCTACCTGCAAGCTGCGGTCGTCGAGAAGGGCGTCACGGCGAAGGAATACGCCGAGTCGCGCATTGAGGTGATTGTCGGCTGCATCGTCATGTCGGTGATCGCGTTCTTCATCATCGTGGCCTGCGCCGGCGCCATCTGGAGCAACAAGCCGCAGGACATTCAGGACGCCACCGATGCGGCGAAGGGCTTGCGCCCATTCGGCGATTGGGCATATCTGCTGTTTTGTGCCGGACTGTTGAATGCGTCCTTCTTCGCGGCCTGCATCCTCCCGCTGTCGACCGCCTACACGGTGTGCGAAGGCTTAGGCTTTGAAAGCGGCGTCAATCGCCGTTTCCGCGAAGCGCCGATCTTCTACTGGTTGTTCACCGGACTGATCGTCCTCGGCGCCAGTGTCATCCTGTTGCCCAACTTCCCACTCGTGAAGATGATCCTGTTCAGCCAGGTGATCAACGGTGTGCTGCTGCCGGTGGTGCTGATTTTCATGGTCCTGCTCGTTAATAAGGAGCGGGTGATGAAAGAGTGGGTGAACTCGCGGTTCTATAACGTGGTGGCGTGGACGGCAGTGGTGATCATGATTGGTTTGACGGCGGCGCTGGTCGCGATTACGCTGCGGGATTTGGGGTTGAGGTAGGCGACAACGGGCCAGAAGCCGGCCGAGAATCCGGTGAGCATTCACGACTTCCATGCCACCGCACTGCATTTGTTAGGGCTGGACCACGAACGCCTTACCTACTATCACAACGGCATCCGCCGCCGTCTCACCGACGTGCACGGCCAGGTGGTCCGCGGGATTCTCGCTTAGCCTGGACGGCAACCTTTGACACGGCGTCGCGTGTCAGTCAGCATAATATGGTGTTTGGGAGGTGGACATCGTAAATGTGGAATCGCGTATTTGCCGCCGTGCTGTTGGGGTCTTTAATCGGACCGGCCGCAGCTCCTGACCGGATGAAGGCTTTCAACGACGCGAAGTTTGGGATGTTCATCCATTGGGGTCCGTACTCGCTGGCGACCGTGGAAGCGTCGTGGCCGATCATGCGGCCGGGTAACTGGGGTATTTCGGAACCCGATTACCGCGCCTTGCCGCAACGGTTCAATCCTATGAAGTACGACCCCAAAGCATGGGTGCGACTGGCAAAATCGGCGGGCCAGCGCTACATGGTGTTCACGTCAAAGCATCACGATGGGTTTTGTATGTTCGATTCGCAGTACACGAATTACAAGATCACCAAGACTCCATACGGAAAAGACATTGTCAGCCAGTTAGCTGAGGCAGCCAGGACGGAATCGATGCCGCTGGGCTTCTACTATTCGCCTCCCGACATGGACCACCCTGGCTTTCGCGACACAACTAAACCATCGTCAACTAACTTTGAGGGTGAACCTGCCCGGCCAGAGTGGCCGCTGTATCTGGAGTATATGGATCTTCAACTTCGGGAATTGCTCACCCGGTACGGGAATGTTTTCGTCATCTGGTTCGACGGACTCAGTAACCAGCAGAAGTATGCAGGCGCGCGGTTTCATGAGCTGATCCGTCGGCTTCAGCCCGCGACGCTGATCAATAATCGCATCGGGTTGACCGGAGATTTCGTTACCCCCGAACAGCGCCTACCGAACGGAATTCCGCGGAAAGGCGCCGTGGTGGGGAATGTGGACCCTAACGATCGTGGAGTACTTGCCGCCGCACCCCAGCCTGAGGAATTCCAGCCCTGGGAGACCTGCATGACGATCAATAACACTTGGGCATATAACAAGAACGACCCTAAGTATAAGTCGAAGACGCAACTGATCCGGGCTCTGATCGACGCGGCCAGCAAGGGCGGAAACTTCCTGTTAAACGTCGGGCCCGCGCCGGATGGCACGATACAGCCGGAATTCGAGGAACGTCTGCTCGCGATTGGGGAGTGGCTGAAACGTAATGGCGAATCGATCTATGGAACGACCTACGGCCCACTGCAGTCTATTCCGTTCGGCCGCATGACGGCGAAGGGCAAGACACTGTACCTTCATGTCTTCGAAATGCCCAAAGATCAGATTGAACTCGATGGACTGGCTGGAAGGGTAGCGTCGGTCAAGCTTCTCGATGGCGGCGCTGCAGTTCACTTCACGCAGGCGGGCCATAAATTACGTGTTCCTACGGCCGGCATCCGCACCGATCCGGAAGCGACGGTGTTGGCCCTGACGATGAGGTGACCGACCATGACTCCAAAAGAACGCGTGTTGCGCAATTACAAGTTCCAGCCGGTTGACCGGTTCAGCATCGATTTCTGTGCGGAATCGAAGGTCTACGCGTCCCTGCGCCAACATTTCGGCGTCGCTGACGACCTGGCGCTAATGGAGACGCTCCACGTCGACTTTCGGTACCCAAAGCCGAAATGGATCGGCTTCTCCCTCACCGATTCGCAAGGGCGCCCTACGGATTACTTTGGCATTCCGCGGGCCGGAGCGGGCGATTTTGGATATGCCGTGGAGCATCCGCTGGCGAATGTGCAGTCGGTGGCGGAAGTGAAAGCATACGATAAGTGGCCTTCGCCCGAAATGTGGGATTACGATCAGTATGCTCGTGATTGCGCGTCGTTTGAAGAATACGCGGTGTTGGGAGGCGCTTGGGGCTGGTTCTTTGAAGCTGCCTGCGAGTTGGTTGGGATGGACCGGTTCTTTCTTTTGATTGCGGATAAACCGGAGGTCGCCCACGCTGTGCTGAACCGGATCGTTACGTTCATGGAGCGGACCTCCGCAATCATGTTCGAGAAGGCTGGGCGCTACATCGATATCTGCTTCACCGGGGACGATTACGGGTTTCAGAACGGCCCGATGATGAGCGGCCGCATGTTCGCGGAGTTTGTGCAGCCATACCTGCAGCGCATGTACCACGTCGGCCGCCGTAATGCGAAGCCTGTGATGCACCATTCCTGCGGTAGCGTAGCAAGGTGGATTCCGACCTTCATCGAAATGGGTCTTAACATTCTGGAACCGATCCAGGTGCGCGCCGCCGGCATGAATCCACGCGAACTGGCCGCCCAGTACGGGGGTAAGTTGTGTTTCCACGGCTCCATCGACACGCAGAACACGTTACCGTTCGGTACGCCGGAAGATGTGCGCCGCGAGGTTCGCGACCGGATAGACACGTTCAGACCGTTCGGCGGATTCACCATCGCACCGTCGCAGCATTTGATGACCGATATCCCGGTGGCCAACATAGTGGCGATGTACGAGGCGGCTTACGAGGGTTAAATGCGTTCCGATAACTGTTTGCGAAAGTTAGACCGGATGCTCAAAACGCTGCGCCATCATGAGCCCGACCGGGTTCCGATCAGCGACTTCTTCTGGGGTAGCTTTTTGAACCGATGGCGCGATGAGTTCGGGCTGGCGGCCGATGCCGATATCTACAGTTACTACGACCTCGACTGGGTACAGCTGAACCCGAACATGGACCCGCACATCCGCCAGTTCGAGATCCTCAAAGCGGACAGCGAAGAAGCGATTGTAAGGACGGGATTCGATGCCGTGCTTCAAAAGAAGTTCGACCAGGCCATGCCGGGGTTTTTGAAATTCGAGACTAACACGGTCGAGAAGATGGAGGCGTTCCAATTCGACGACCCGTGGGACTCGCGGCGGTATCTCGCCGCGGGTGACGATCAGATCAATGGCGTGGGCGACGGGTTTGCGCGCAACACGCCGCCGTTTGTCGACCGAGTCCGCGAACGCCACGGTGAGTTTCCTGTGTTCGGCGGCGTTTGCGAAGCGCACGAGATGCTGACTCGCATCATTGGTCCGGCGAATGTCATGCTGTGGATCGGCATGTACCCGGACGAGATTGCCCGGTTCGTCGACCGGTCCAACGCGTTTGCGCTGGAGATCCTGAAAGCTCAAATCAAGGCGAGCGGCGGCATGTTGGATGGCATGGTGATTTGGGGTGATGTCGCCTATAAAAAGAGCCTGATGTTTTCGCCGGACTTCTGGCGGAAGTACTTCAAGCCGGGTGTGAAGGCAATGGTGGATGAGTGCCACGCGCACAATCTGCCGGTGATTTACCACGGCTGTGGAAATGTCAGCCGGATCTTTGAGGACTTTGCGGGCATGGGTGTTGAAGCCTACAATCCGTTGGAAGCGAAAGCCGGCCTGGACGTGGTCGACCTCCGCCGCCGCTTCGGCCACCGTATCGGTTTTTGCGGCAATATGGACGTTGTCGTGTGGGCTGACGGCACGCGCGCAGAGATTCGCAAAGCGGTTTTGACCAAACTGAACGCGGCGAAGGGCGGCGGGTTCATCTTCCAGTCTGACCATTCCGTGCCCGGCAACATCTCCGGCGCGAACTATGAATATGTGGTCAATCTGGTCCGCACTCACGGCGTGTATCCCTTGCGCTTGGAAGAATGCGATCTTAAGGAGATCGTATGACGCGCTATGGAATGGTGATTCGCCTCAAGCCCGGAGCTGAAGAGGAATACAAGCGGCATCATGCCGCGGCTTGGCCGCCTGTGCTGGAGATGATCCACCACTGCAATATCCGCAACTACTCCATCTACCTCAAAGACGGCACGCTGTTCAGCTACTTCGAGTACCACGGTACTGACTTTACGGCCGACATGGCCAAAATGGCGGCCGACAAGACAACACAGGAATGGTGGGCTGTTGTATCTCCGCTCCAGGAACCCGTCGAGAATCGAGCCGAAGGGGAATGGTGGGCGATCATGGAAGAAGTTTTCCACTTCGACTAAGACGGAAATTTCGAAATCACAATTTAACTTGTCCGACCTCAGCTAAACGGTTTATACTACCGACATTCTGGATTTCCGGAGAACGGGGCTTTTCTCTGCGTTGGAATCGCAACAAGTCCGTTCTTGCTCGCTATCGCTTGAAATGAGGTTGGGAAAAACTAATGAAATCTCACCTGGTCGCAACTTTGGCAGTGCTGTCTTCGGCGCTGTCTTTCCTTTCCGGCCAAGAGGTCACGGCCGGTATCTTCGGCGTGGTACAAGACTCTTCTTCGGCCGTCATACCCGGTGCGCAGATCGCGCTCAAGAACGTGGCGACCGGCCGTGAGCACCGCACCACCTCGGATGAGTCCGGCAACTTCTCGCTGCCGTTCATCCCGATCGGCACCTATACAATCACGGCGGAAGCGCAGGGCTTCAAGAAGTCGACAGTCAACGAAGTCATTCTGCGCGTGAATGAAAACCGCCGAGTGAGTTTCACCATGGAAGTTGGCCAGCTTTCTGAGCAGATCTCCGTGGAAGCGGCTGCGGTGTCCGTCAACCTGGCTACCGGCACCACCAGCCAATTGCTTGACGGCAAGGATATGGTGAACCTGCCCGCGCGCGGCCGCAACGTGCTGCCGTTCGCGCTCCTGATGCCCGGTGTCGTATCTACCACACCATACGACCGGCGCAACAACAACTCCGCGGTGAACGGTGTCCGCCCAACGCACAACGCTTGGCTGCTCGACGGCGGCTACAACATCGATACCGGCGGCAACTGGGGAACGCCCCTGGCGCCTAACATCGAATCTGTGGCTGAGTTCCGTGCCATCCGAGGCAACTACTCCGCTGAGTTCGGCGTTGGCGGTGGATCGCAGTTTAACGTGATCACCAAGGGCGGCACCAATAACCTACACGGCTCCGCCTACTATTTCCACCGCAACGACAAGTTGAACGCTCGTAACTTTTTCGTTCCTACGCGCCCCGCGTTTCGCGGTAACGACTTTGGCTTCACCGTGGGCGGACCGGTCTTTCTTCCTAAGATCTATAACGGCAAGAACAAAACCTTTTTCTTCGTCCTGCTCGGCTATATCAAGGAGCGCCGGTATGAGAGCTTCTTTCAGAACGTACCAACCGCCGCTTACAAAAACGGGGACTTTTCCGCGCTGGGCCGTCCAATCTACGACCCCAACACCGGTCAGCCGTTCCCTGGCAACGTGATTCCGTCGTCCCGTATCGATGCCAACGCCCGTGGCTACGCCAAGATGTATCCGGACCCGAACTTTATCAATTCGGCCGGACAGAACTTTTTCACTCTTCAGCGGCGCCTGGATAACACGGACGAAAAGAATTTCCGCGTCGACCACAATTTCACCGACAGCCACCGCGTGATGTGGCGCTACACGCCCGAATTTCGCTTGTCTAACTACCGGGTGTCTCCCGGCTTCAGTTTCCTGCAGCGGCAGGACGAAACACCGGCACGGAACATGACGGTGAACTACAACGCCAGTTTCCGTCCGAACCTGATTATGGACTTCAACTGGGTTCGTTCGCACAACCGGATCAAGCAGTTCCCACCCGACCTTTCGGGCGCCACGTGGGGAATCAATATCCCCCAACTGTTCGCTGATACGGACCAGACGTATCCGCTTACCAGCCTAAACCTGTCGAAGGTTCCTGACCGCGTACCGACCATAAACAGCATGACGGGTTACGCCGCCATCAACCCCTCCTCGCCCTGGAGTAACTACCAGACGATCTACGAGTTCCGTGATACGTTCACGTGGATCAAGAACGCCCATACGATCAAGACCGGTTTCAACTACTCTTACGAGATCAAATTCGAACCGACGAACACCGACGTATTTGGCCGCTTCAGCTTCGACGGCCGCTACACCCGCGCACCGGGAGCATCGTCGGGTGGCGACGGGTTTGCGGACTTACTCCTCGGCAAACCAAACTCATACGACGAAACTAACACGGTTGCGTTCAACGATAACCGCCGTGCCTCCATCGAAGCGTTTGTGGACGACTCCTGGAAAGCCACCCGCCGCTTGACGCTGAACTTCGGTGTCCGCTATTCCTACTTTCCGGCCGCCCACGAGCCCGATGACCGCTTCCGCGTGTTTATCCCGTCCCTTTACGACCCGGCTAAGGCAGTCACCGTGAACGATGCGGGCCAGATTATCCGTGGTACGGGCGATCGCTTCAACGGCCTGGTGAACCCGAAGAACTACTGGCAGAATCACAAGAAGAACTTCGCCCCGCGATTCAGCTTCGCCTACGACCTGTTTGGCAATGGCCGCACTGCGGTCCGCGGCGGATACGGCCTGTTCTACTCCCGCGAGATCCTGGGCGCGTTCATTCTAATGTCAGGCAACCCGCCGTTCTCTGAATTAGTGACGATCGAGAACACCAGCCTTTCGAGCCCTGGCGGCGGCAGCGCTCGCAATTACGACCTTCCAATTGCCCTTGGTTCGATCGACATGAACCAGTTGACGCCCTACACGCAGCAGTGGAACTTTAACATCCAGCACGGACTTACAAACAACATGGTGCTGGAACTCGGGTATTCCGGTTCCCGCGGCATTCACTTCATGCGGACTCAAGACATCAACCAGCCCTTGCCGAGCGCCCGCGTCGCCAGTGGCGGCAATGCCAACCAGGTTCGTCCCTATAAGGGTTGGTCTACGATCAGCCACCGCGAGCAAAGTTATGCGTCTAACTACCATGGCTTACAAGTCGGGTTGAACCGCAATTTCTCGCGCGGGTTGATGTTCCAAACAGCTTACACGTGGTCAAAAGCCATCGATAACGCCGATTTTACGGGCGGCATCTACGGTGTCGTACCGAACTCAATGAATTCGACGGGTGAACGTGCCCGCGCCAGTTTTGACGCGACTCATAACTTCATCGGCAGCCTGGTCTACGACATCCCGTTCCTTAAAGAGCGTAAAGACATTCTGGGCAAGGCTTTCGGCGGCTGGCAAGTTTCCTCTATCTACACCGTGCGCACCGGTCTACCGATCAGTCCTGAATTGGGGCGCGATAATGCCGGCGTCGGCTACAACACCCGTCAGCGGCCGCTCGCCGGCGGCAGCCCCGAACTGCCGCGCTCGATGCGCACGGTCGACCAGTGGTTCAATGCGAGCGTCTATTCCGCTCCAGCTCTGGGTACCTTTTCTCCTGTCAACCGGAACATCATCTCCGGCCCGGGTTGGAACCAGTGGGATATGACTTTCATGAAGTATTTCAGAATCAAAGAAGGTGTACGATTTGAGTTACGTGCCGAGGGTTACAACTTCTTCAATCACACCCAATTCAGCACCGTGGGAACTACGTTTACTACTGCCGCTACCTTCGGAAAGGTCACCGCGGCTCGCGATCCTCGTAGCTTTATGGTGGGCGGCCGCCTGCAGTTCTAGCTACGCGGCCGCTCCAGGTGAGCGGTGCCTGCCCTGCCATATCCGGCAGGTTGAGGCGTTCCGAAAGACCGGCATGGGCCGCTCTATCGACGAGCGGCCCGTGCTGTCTCAGGCTGTCCTCTTCCATCGCCTCTCGAATCGCCACTATGTTATTTCGTCCGGGGCCGTTCAGCGTCACCAACTTGACGCACAGGGCCAGCCCATCAATGTGCTCGAAAAGACTACGACGTTCGCCATTGGATCAGGTAATCACGCTATTACTTACATCCACCGCACGCCGAATGGCCGTCTACTCGAGTTACCGGTCAGTTATTACGCGAAACTCAACGGATACGCGATGTCGCCGGGGTATGACCGGGCAGACCATCCCGACTTCCGCCGCGAGATCTCAGACTCTTGCCTTGCCTGCCATTCCGCGTCGCGCGAACCGACCGCTATCGACTGTCAGCGCTGTCACGGTGATGCCGCCGCCCATCTCGCCAAACCTGGGAAGGGAAGCATCGTCAATCCGGCCGCGCTGGTCCCTGCGCGCCAACTTGAGATCTGCCTGCAATGCCATCTGGAGACAGCGTCATCAGGGTTCAACGATTCGCTCCGGATTCCCGGGCGCGACGCGTTCTCATACAAACCGGGAGAACCGCTGGCGAACTACAAACTGTACTTCGACCGTGCGCAACCGGTCGATTCGTTTGAGATCAACCACTCGGGCTACGGCTTACTGCAGTCCCGGTGTTTCACCGAGTCGAAGGGCAAACTTACCTGCACCTCGTGTCACGACCCGCACACGGCGCGCGTTCGCACAAACCGGTGCTCGCAGTGCCACGAATCCGCGCACGCGCGTGAGCGAAGCGATTGTGCCGCCTGTCACATGCCCAAGCGCACCCCTTCTGATGCGATTCACACCGTCATGACAGATCATCGCATTCGCCGCCGTCCCGTTTTTGAAAACCCCACTCGCGAGAACCTTCAAGCATACACGGGACCATTGAAGGCCTTTTACACACCCGCCGATCAATTGACGCTCGATGTGATGGGCATTCGGCAACCCTCAGAGGCGGCGGTCGCCCTGCTGCGACATTTTGTCCGCCGCCACCCCGGCCATGTCCCGACTGTTGCGTCGCTGGGCAAAACGCTATTCCGTGTTGGCGATACCGAGGAGGCGATGCGGGCATTTGGCCGTGCGCTTCAGCGCGAACCGGCGAATACCGAGGTACTCGTCAACCTGGCCGTGGCGCTTGCAACCAAAGGAGAGCACCGCGGCGCGTTAGAGTTGTTGCAGCATGCCGTCTCATCCAATCCGGATCACGCGCTGGCCTGGATCAACCTGGGAATTACACTGGAGGCGCTCGGCAGCAATAGCCAGGCACTTCGCTGCTATAACGAGGCGATCAGACTGCAGCCGGATTTCGCCGACGCCCGTCATCGGCGCCAAATGCTCGCCGCCGGCGCCAAGTAAGTACATTTCCGTCCCGGACTTCGGTGCGGTTTGGCACAACTTACACCGGCTGGCCAGAACGGCGCGTTGTGGTTGCCTCATTCTGCCCTTAGGCTGAAAGCAAAGGGTCTACTCTCAGGGCAAGCCGACGATCTCTCGATGCTCGGAAGGAGTGAGGATGACAGGTATCTGGTTCTACCGCGTGGCGCTTGTGTGCGCCCTGACTTCGATGTTGCCCGCGCAGGAAACGCGCGCCACAGTCACAGGTCGGATTACCGACCCCACTGGAGCAGGCGTGGCCAACGCTACCGTCCGCGCCATCAATGCCCAATCCAATGTCGCGACGCCGACAACCACCGGGGCGGAGGGCGATTATACGATCCCGTATCTTACCCCCGGAACCTATACTATTCGAGTCGAAGCGCCGGGCTTCAAGACGCTCAACCGCGAAAATGTCGTCCTATTTGTAAGCGACCGCAAAACAGTCGACCTCTCGCTGGAGATCGGGAATATCCAGGAATCTCTCACGGTATCGGCGGCACCACCGATGCTCGACCAGGAAACCGCCTCCCGTGGCGGCGTGATCGAAAATCAGCGCGTGACGGAACTGCCCCTCAATGGCCGCAATCCGTTCATGCTGTCGAACCTCACGCCCGGCGTGATCTTCGCCGGCAATCCTGTCTTCACGCGGCCATTCGACAACGGCGACAATGCCAACTTCTCGATCAACGGTGGTCTGCGTCAGACAAATGAGTTTCTTATCGACGGCTCACCGGACAACGCGCTTACCGATACAGCCGGCGACCGCACGCGCGCCAACTTTAACGTGGCCTACATTCCCACCGTCGACACCACCCAGGAATTCAAGATTGTCACCAACTTCTACGATGCTCAGTATGGCCGAACGGGCGGCGGTATTATCAACGTCAGTACTAAGTCGGGCGTCAATGACCTTCATGGATCCGCATACTGGTTTCTCCGGCGCTACCAACTGGACGCTAACTCGTTCTCGCAAAATGCGGCTGGACGGCCCCGCTATGCCGTCGACCCCGTAACCGGCGAGAACCTTGGCGGTCACAAGCTCGACCAGTACGGCGGATACCTCAGCGGTCCCGTTCTCATTCCTAAGTTCTATAACGGAAAAGACAAGACGTTCTTCATGTTCGGCCTTGAGAAGTACAAAGAAAACACACCTTCGCCGAACCTGGTGTCGGTGCCGTCAGCCGCTGAGCGAAGTGGTGACTTTTCGCAAACTGGACTTACTATCTATGACCCGTTTTCCACACGAGTGAACCCTAATTTTAATGCGAGCGCTCCAGAAAGCATTACGAACCCGCGCTACATTCGCGACCAGTTTCCGAATAACATCATTCCGCAGAACCGTCTGAATCCAGCCGGTCTTGCCATTGCCAAATCCTATCCGGCGCCGAACACTGGTGCTCCGGGGCAGCGGTTTAACAACTACAACACCGGCCCCAATTTGAGTAATGACGACTTCTATAACGTGATCGGCCGCGTGGACCACTCCATGAGTGAACGGCAGCGATTCTTCTTCCGCTATGCCAACAACAAACGGGAGCAGATAGATAACGGTTACCAGAACTTTGCCGGCCCAGGGCTGGATGCACAGGACCCGCTGATTCGCACCAATCACAACGCGGTTGTCGACTCGGTGACCGTGATCAAGCCGACGGCAATCCTCGACATCCGCGTTGGCCTGACGCGGTACATAGAAGAGGCGCAACGCCAGCGCGTGTATGGCATCGACATCTCAGCTTTAGGATTCAATCCGACCTTCATCAATCAGCGTCTGGACCCGATTCCACCGCGCATCCTGGTGGACCAATACCCCGAATGGGGCAGCCGCAATCAGCGCTACAACGTTTCGAACACCGTCAGCCTTCTGCCCAGCTTTAGTTGGATCAAAGGCCGGCACTCACTTCGGTTCGGCGCCGACCTGCGCGATATCCGGCTCAATACCGCCAGCGGATCTTTTGTTTGGGGCGGCGGCCAGTTCTCGTTCACCCGTGACTTCACGCAGCGTGTCCCGAACTTCTCAGAGAATAACTCCGGCTCCGGACTGGCCTCGCTGCTACTCGGTGCGCCATCTTCCGGTATCATCCAGTCGACGCCACGGCTTGCGTACCGCTGGGGTTACTACGGCTGGTATGTCCAGGATGATATCCGTGTCACGAACAAACTGACGGTGAATCTGGGGCTGCGTTGGGATGCCGAAACCGCGCCGACCGAGCGCTATAACCGCATGAACCGCGGCTTCGGGACGGACCAGGCCAGTCCATTGGCGGCCGCCGCGCGCGCCGCGAATCCAACCGACTGCCCCGCGTGCGCCAACCTGACGGGCGGCCTTCTCTTCGCGGGGAGCGGGAGCGTTGCCCGGGAAGCGTTCGAAACTCAATACAACCATTGGCAGCCTCGCGTGGGCGCAACTTATCAGTTGGGCACGAACACCGTGTTGCGCGGCGGCTTCGGTATCTTCTATTTGCCCGAGGCGTTACTGGGCGGCGCGGCCGGCTTTGCGGCGGACACTCCGTTTGTCGCTACGGTGGGCGGCGGCGTCAACCAGTTCATTCCGGCCACCAGGCTCGACAATCCGTTCCCGGGCGGCTTGGTTCAACCACTCGGCACCAGCCGCGGCTTGCTCACCAACGCGGGCCAGAGCGTGATCTTCACGAATCCACAGCGAAAGCTTCCGCACGTCAACCAGTATTCGTTCGGCATTCAGCAGGCACTGCCATGGAGCGTCCGGCTCGATGCCTCCTATGTCGGGAGCCGCACTTACGACATCAACACAGGTCTGAACCAGGCCGGCGGCGCGCGTAACATCAATGTCAACACGGTCCAGCAGCTCGCTCAGGCCCGTCAGGATCCGAACTATCTCAACCAGGCCGTCGCGAATCCTTTTGCCGGATTGCTGCCCGGTACCTCTCTGAACGGCGCCACGGTCGCGCGGTCGCAACTTCTGCGGCCCTATCCCCAGTTCGACCAGGTCACACTGGTAGGCGAATCGATCGGCAAGATCTGGTACGACTCGCTACAGGTCTCGATTGAAAAGCGGTATACCCAAGGACTTGTTATGGTGCTGGCCTACACGTGGTCCAAGAACCTGGAAAGCGTCGCCTTCGCCAACCCGCAGGATGCGACGACGACCAAGAATCTGAGCTCGCAGGACCGGCCGCACCGGCTCGTGTTCAGCGGCAGTTGGCAGCTACCGTTCGGAAAGGGCCGGCAGCATGGGTCTTCCATGCCGCGCGCACTCGACTTTGTGCTCGGGGGCTGGGAGTATAACTGGATCGGCACGTTCCAATCGGGTTTGCCGGTGGACTTGCCGGGCAATGTCTACTTGTTGCGCGATCCGAGTATTTCCGGCCAGAATTTCGACCGGTATTTCAATAACTGCGTCGCCAACGTGGCCGGCAGCGCTTCTACACAACCTAATGCGGCCCGGAACGCGTTCAACCAGACGTGCACCGATCCGGCCTGGCAACTGCGTGGTCCGTTTACGCTGCGCACGACCCAGTTCCGGACCGGAACGATTCGCCAGCCGATCGAACCGCAGTGGGACATGTCGGTGAACAAGCGGTTCGTGATCACAGAGCGGTGGAATGCGCAATTCCGGTTTGAGATGTTCAACGTATTTAATACGCCGATCCGTCCGGGGCCGAACACCGATCCAACGAGCACGAACTTCGGCTGGGTTCCGATCGGGCAGAACAACATCCCGAGGCAGATCCAATTGGGGTTGAAGCTGAACTTCTGAAGCGAATGGCTGGGAGTTCGTTTCGCAGGATCGTTTTTCAGTTGGAAGGGGTGGTGGCCAGGGACGGACTCGTTCCACGGCCACGCATTGATAACACGTAAGTTACTGATTCTTCGTTCGTCCAGAAACGCTAGAACGGCCAATTCAGCAAGTCGTTGGCACGTTTTTGGCACAAAATACCGGACGGAACCGCTTTCACCGGGAGAATTCCAAAAGGGAAGGGCCCCATACGGGATGGGGCCCCGGAAAGCGTTTCGTGAAAAACTTCAACCACAGTGTACACCACACTGCAAACGGGGCAAGCCCGAAAAGCCTCCTCCGCGTTTGGCGGCCGCTTCCCGCGCCGACCATCATTCGACCATTTCTAAGCCGGTTCACTAACCGCGACATCTGGACCACGTACACGGACAGTACCCGTAGCCGGAGGTGGGCTTGAACGCCGGCGTGGGCAGTGCGCCGCAAATAGAATTGCTCTCGCAGGCGCAGGAACTGCTGAAGCAAGGCGTGTGCCTGATTCCCACAAAATCCGACAAGCGCCCGGCGATCGCATGGAAACGGTTCCAAACCGACTATCCAACCGAGGAGCAGATCGCCCAATGGGCAAAACAATTCCGCCCACCCGCTTGGGCCGTAGTTGCGGGTAGGGGTCGATGCATAATTCTCGACTTTGACGGTGATGTCGGTATGGCTACCATGAACAGCCTGGGCCTCGATCCACATGTCGCCACCCCGACAGGTGGGTTTCATGTATACCTTTCGCATCCGGGTTGGCCGGTTCAAACGCTGAACCACAAGGCCAGCAAGGATCGGCCGTGGGCGCTTAAATGGCCGGGCCTCGACATTAGAGCAGACGGAGGGTATGCTCTCCTGCTCGGCCGCAGCGATAAGGGGGCATACCGCATTCTACGGCCAATTGTTCCTCCCGATTCACTCGACGTGTTACCGGCTGACCTCCGCGGCGCGCTCGGGCTGCTGTATCCCCCATCCAGAAGGATGGAGTCGCCTATGCAAACGTCAGGACTCCGTGACGCGAGGGTCGACGCACAACTGCTCATCAACCGCGCTGTTGAAAGGGCAGCTTCCGAGGGTCGTAACAATGCGGGGTTCTGGCTCGCATGTCAGGCGCGAGACAACGGGTTTTCCGCCTCGGATCACTGGATAATTCTCGATTACTGCTTACGGACTGGTCCGTTCAACTCAAAGGGCAAGCGTGAACCCTACGCGGAACAGGAAGCTTTGGCCAGTTGGCGAGAGGCATTCAGGTCAAACCCCCGTATCTCCTGGCCCCTCCAGGGGGCTTCAACGACCGCGATCGACGGGAACACCGAGCAACCAAGTGATGATGGCCGCTTCTTGTGGAACGACAGCGGAAACGCCGATCGCTTAATCGCGAGATACGGCGAAGACCTCATCTACTGCGGGGAGCGGAAATCCTTCATGGTGTGGACCGGGTACCACTGGGCGGTCGATGAGTTTGTGCGCGTCGAGCGGATGGCGGAGGAGACATTGAGGAGCTCTTACCGAGAAGCTGGTGACATCGATCAGGAAGATAAGCGCAAAGCATTCTTGAACTTCCTGAATCGATCGCTTTCGCGCGCCGGAATCGCGAACATGGTGCACTCGGCTAAGCGAAAGGCCGAGCAGGCCAGCATCAATGACTTTGACCAAAACCCGCACCTATTGAACTGCCGGAACCGCACCGTCGATTTGCGCACTGGGACAGCACGAGATCACCGGAGGGCCGACCGAATCACGAAGTTGATTCCGTTCGATTATGATCCCGACGCCGACTGTCCGCTGTTTAAGGCCACAATCTTTCGGATGATGGGGGGTGGACCGGACTACAAGGACTCGGAGAACGACCGCGCCGAGCGACTGTGCAACTATCTTCAACTCGCGGTGGGCTGTGCGGCAACAGGAAAGCCGGAAAAGGTCATCTTCATTCTCTACGGTGAGGGAAACAACGGTAAAACTACACTGCTGGAAACGTGGAGAGAAGCGCTTGGCAATCATCAATACGCCGGCGAAGTTCAGATCGAAACATTGATGGCGAAGCCCAAAGAGGCGGCTGCATCTAACGCCATCAACGCGGACTTGGCGGACCTGAAGGGTTGCCGGTTTGTGTCTTCTAGCGAGGTGGAGCACGGCCATCGGTTGGCGCTGGCAAGGGTGAAATACCTTACTGGGCTGGGACAGTTACGAGCCAGATATCTCAATCAGAATTTTTTCAACTTCAAGCCTTCTCATAAACTTTTCCTCGACTGCAACCATCGACCGGTGATCTCTGACCCGAACGACGCCGTGTGGAACCGAGTCAAGATGATCCCGTTCGGAGTCTCGATTCCACCGGACGAAATCGACACTGATCTGCCAAACAAACTGAGGGCCGAGCTGCCTGGTATCTTGCGCTGGATCGTCGCCGGCGCGGTGGAGTACCTGAAGCACGGCCTGCGGGACATAGAAGAAGTCCGGGCTGCCACTGAACAGTACCGCGCTGAGTCGGATCGCCTGAAGGAGTACCTCGATGACAACTGTGTCATAGGGAAACCAAAAGACTTCGTGAAATTGGCCGAGATCTGGCAATCGTATCAGCGTTGGACCGAACAGGTTGGGGAAAAATACCCCTTGTCCAAGGCTGTTTTCGACGAGCGCCTGCAGCGACTTGGGTGCGTGAAACGCCGCGATCGCACGGGAGCTTCTAGGGTTTGGTACGGAATTCGATTCATAACCGATAAAGAGAAGCAGCAAGCCGCGGAAGGCAGGGCTGAGACCGCGACTGACAATCTGACAACTTCTGACACGAAATCGTTATACCTTTCAGAACTTCCCGCCTCGCGAAGTCCATCATGAGCATGTTTTTGTCAGAACGTGTCAGATTGTCAGAAGGTGAAATGGACATTGCAGCATCGACCGCCAAGAAGGGGACACACGGACTATGCAAGACTATGTGGCGACAAACTGGTGTGACCGCCGGAGGAAAGGATGTGGCTTGCTCGGCTTCTTTGACTTGGTCCTGCCCTCCGGCTGGATACTGCGGGGGATTTCCTTGCACGCGACCGAGGAGGGGAAGCGCTTCGTGGGCGTCCCCATCCGACAATACGAGTGGGGCGGAACGATGGACCGGTGCAGGATGGTGGGCTTCGTTAACGCCATAGCGGAAGCCGAATTCCAAAGAATTGCGCTCAAAGCAGTTAGTCGAATCTTTCCCGAAAAATCCAAGACGGGCCGATAGTGTTGGTTTTAAACAACATACGTCAAGGCTATGTGCCGCTTTCGTGCAGTAGTACTATTAATACTCATATTGAGTCTTAGGGCCGCAAAACAAAAAAAGGGAGGGACCCGGCAAGCATGCGCGGGATCGACGGTGTTCGTGGTTATCAGCGAGAGATTCGCTTTCGGCAAGATGGGGCATACGCGACGGGCGGCGGAATAGCGCTTACCAACTGCGTCGTGAAGGGTGTCGACAGCGACTGGCAGGGTGGGGCGCCGGTGCTATCGCTGCGGTTCTATCATGTGCCAACACCACACGGTCTTACCGACAAGTGGGCCGCATCCGGCCACCAGCACTACGACGAGCAGACTCCTGTGGGCGTCGAGATCAACGTGGGTGCGGCCGTAGCGGTTTCCTTGCTCGAACAGTTACAGGAAAAGTGGCCTGAGTTCGCAATGGCGGTAAACGCTGCGGAACAAGGTGGCGAGGAACCGCCAGAGAACTCGGCACCGACCAGCAGTTAGCACCCGAAAAGCGCATATCATAATAGCCGTTATGCGAATGCACTTAGTAACGCCGGCCGTCATGCTGACTAACATATCACTGGAGAGATGTTTTGGTTTGTGCTAGTCAGGAGATATGCAGCCCCCGCCCATGGAAGCGCCCCAGCAGACCGACTGTTCAAAGCCACTGCGGCCTGATTACGCCGGCATACCAACCGCGGCGAATGTTCGCATTGCGAAGGTAGCAGCAGATCTCAGGCATAAGTTCCCCAAGATGACAGATCAGGAAGCGCACAACTTGAGTCAATTGCTTTACCGGAAGCTGCGACAGAGCCGGAAGGTCGGCCGCCCGCGCTCCGAGCGCATAACTCGGGCGATCGAGTGGAAGAAGGCCCGAGGTAGTTTCGTGGGTTTCCTTGCCAGCGAGCACCCGGACTATAACAGTTGGAGTCCGGAGCGGCGAAGAGACGAGTCGAGGAAGCTTCGGGACGCAGCGGCAAGCCGAGAAAGGCGAGAAAAACGCAAAGGGCGACAAAAGCGGCGTCTGGTTCGTCAGCGCGACAAATAACACCCTGTATTTGTCGGTCTTCCCTATTGTCCTGCTCAGCCCCATACTTGGGCCATGGCAAGAAAGACTCTTGACCAGGTGATAACCGCTCAACAGCGGGCGATCAATCTGATGCTGAATGTCGGCGACGAAGACCGGGCCCAGGAATTCGCCAGTATGGACCCGGAGGAGTACGCGGAGCGTAAAGGCATCGAGATAACTGAACCAAATCCAACAAAGGGAGCCTTAACCATGGCACGACAGCAGAAACCCACGCGCGCGGAACTCGAGCAGGAGAACGCCGAACTTAAGCAGCGCCTCGAATCCATCATGGGCGTAGCCGCCGGCGACGTCGAGATTGTCGAAGAGGAAGAAGAGGACGATGTTGATCTCGACGACGAAGACGAGTACGAGGACGAAGAGGACGACGAAGAGGACGACGAAGAGTAATCCTTGACCTCGGAGCGATTGTGGAGCAAGGAAACGGCGGTCTTTGAGGGTTGCCGGTCCTTGCGCCACACGTGAGGAGTAACGCGCGATGCACCTGCAGGGACTTCAAATGACTACCGTCACGCCCACCGCCCCCGTTCAGGAGCATGGCGGGGTTCCGTTGCTTTGGGTGTACGCGGCGTTGGTGGCTGGTGGTTGGTTGGTTCTCTTGAGCCTTCGCGGAGGCCGTCGTCGACGGTGAATCAGACATGCAGAAAAATGCGGTGCTCGCCTCAAATCCTGATCTCGACGTTAGGAACTGGCTGAGGCAGGCGGTGGATCTCGCATCTCGGTACCGCCCCGGCAACACTTCCGCCGAAAACGAACAGCGAGCCTCAGAAGCGGCCGATCTATTCGACCGCATTCTTTTGGCCGATCCGAATCAGTCCACGGCGCTCGCCTCGCGATCTTGGCTGCACTTCCAAAAAAAGGAGTGGGCAAAGGCTGAGGAAGGATATGTTCGACTGCTGAAGTTGGACCCCCAAGACGCTATAACCCTCTACACCCTCGGCGTGATCGCTTGGACGCGGTGTTTCGAACGGCGCCGCGATGCTCGCGCCGCACTGGGCATGTCCATGGAAGATCCCGGACCAATCCGGTGTGCTGCCGTGCGAAGTGCTCTGCAGACAGAACTGCTGCCGGTGATCGCTGCCGGGATCGATCGCTTGGAGCGGGCTCTGTCCATCAATCCGACGATGGACAACGCAATGGCTTACCTGAACCTGCTCTACCGAGAGAAGGCAGACCTTCAGGACAGCAACGAAGCCTACCAGGAACACTTGCAGGTTGCCGACCGGTGGGTTGCAAGATGCGCCAGGCGGAGAAACGCATAAACCGATTGCGCAGACCTTTAGATTTCGTGGGGAGGATGCTTCGATGATGCTCGTGTTGGGCCGGTCAGGGCTGGGTGGCGAGACCGCAGCGGCCGTGGCGCGCATGGACCAGGCGGTGCACCAAGCGTACCTCCGGGGGGAGTTGCCGTGGTACTGCACGCTCGCCTTCCCGTTCGTCACGTCGTGCCAGCCTATTGAGAGGCTTCCACAGTCTCCCATACAGCGCACTGGAGCCGCAGCTCCCCAGACGGCCAATCAGATGAGCAGCCCCTCTGCATGGACGCCCGATGAACTGTCGGCCTACACTGCCCATGATGTCGCGATCCGACAGGACGAGCTGGAGCGGAACGTGGCAAACACCGCGCCGTCGATAATCAACAGCGACGAACCGTTCAGCATGAGCCCGCTGGGCCTCGGCATACTGGCGGCCGGCGCATTAGCCCTGCTCGCGGCAATGGGCATTGCTACGCGCCGCTAGCGGAAGTCTAAACGAGGGACCCTCGATGCCCTGCCCTTTATGCCGCAAACCCGCAAGGAAACAAACCCGTAGGGCGTGGGCGCGATCCGCACTGAATGCCGGCATCGCCGCGTTGATGGAGGGAAAGCCGCGAGAAGCACTCGGACTGTTCAAAGCAGCCGGGCGAGTGGAATCCGCGGCTTGACCCGGCTCGGATGTTCATGGGGGCCGCGTATGGGGATGCTCGCCAGCTTCAGGACCTGCCCGACTCCGCGGATGGCATATTTTCTCCAAGCTTTCCATGAACCGCTGTCGATGCTCCCCGAACAATCGAACATCGCCGTGTTCCTCGGATCAGCATCCGCGCGGGACGGCGGGTCTGCCGGGATGAACGGCTGAGGGATTGCAATCCACGGGCGGCACCCTGGGAGCACACATGGCCCACGCCCGCGCGCGGGCTGTCGGTTGGGTTACATGAAACTAAGGAGACGTGGTGTCGATTGGGTTTCCATACCTGATTCTCGATCTTGCGAGAGGCCGGGACGTTGCACGTCCAAGCCTCTCGGGCGCTTCGTATCCAGTCAGCCTACATTTACTTCTGCGCACGACTGCGCGAGCTTTCGGAAGCTAACGCCTTCAGTGCCAGTTCAGTCGACCACTCTGGCTGGGGGCGCGGTACTTTGCCGTGCCCGATCGCGTTTATTAAGTCCGCTGGCAATTCAGAGAGAAGGGCCGCGGTAAACGAAAATTCCTCCTCACCGAAGGCACTAAACGCAAGATCTAAGGCGTTTTGGATGAAGCAGATCTCGGCTGATGAGGCACGCGAGCGGAGCCATTCATCGAACTTGTCGCGGAGGTTGTCAGCGGTCTTCGCTCTAAGGGTGCCGGCGATTGCAACGCGCATCCGCTCCTCGGCTTCGTCCCGGTCCTCGGGCTGATCCTCCCAGTTCGCGGTCTTGTGGGAGCTACCGGACTCGGCCGCGTCCGGACTGGCATCTTCGATCTCTTCACCAGTGTCTTCGATTTCGAGGCCGGATTCCGTTATGCCAGAGACGGGTCTGTATTCCGCGATCTTGTCAGCTTCCGCAGTGAACCTGCCCGGATCGGCGCCGTTCGCCGCAACCCGGCGGCCGGTCGTGAACCAGAGCATTTCTATGGCTTCCTTGGCGGAGAACAACGCCTCCAGTTCACTTTGGGTCACTGGGGCGGTTGTGTGCTCAGCGGCTCTCGCCGGTGCTGGTGGATGCGCCAATACCTTCTTGAGGTTCAAGTACTCATCGCGGCCCATGGGCACCGATTGCGCCAAGAGGCCGTTGGTGCCGTAGACGTTCAGTTCGTATCGGGTCCCTTCAGGGGTCATGCTCGCCCAATTTGGGAGGACTGCACCCATATCATCGTTTGCAGACATTTTTGATCTCCTTCGGTGTTGTCTATCGCGCCTTGAAGTGCGTCACAGAACGCGATGCTCAACCCCCATCAGAATATGCTCAACCCCCTTCGGTAGTCAAGTGCTCATTGCAAAAAATGCTGAACCCGGTTACGCTTTGATTGTCAGAGCATATGGCCAAGAAGAAGCTGCCACCAGAGATAGCCGAATTCTTCCGCAAGGAAGGCTCGAAAGGCGGCAAGATCGGAACAAAGCGCCGGCTGGAGAAGCTCACCCCTGAGCAGCGATCCGACATCGCGAAGCACGCGGCCGCGGCCCGTTGGAGCAAGGCTGGGCGCGCGTCAAAATAGCGAACTCGCTGCGTAGTTGACAGGGTATCTGATAGGGTGCATAATACCGTCATGGAGATACCAGCACACGACGGGAAATTCACGATAAGTCATACAGCCGCAGCCGTGGGAGTGAGTGCCCAGACTCTTGTCCGCTGGGAAAAGACCGGCCTGTTGCCAAAGGCGCGCCGTGTGAAAAGCAATGGCGTGGAGATACGCGTCTATTCGGCGGAGCAAGTTGAGGAAATTCGAAAGTTTGTGGAAGAGCGCAAACAGCCACGAATTGTCGCCTATGAGGATGACGGCACTCCGATCTATGCTGCCGTCCGAAAGATTACGCTACAGAGCAACCAGCGGAGGAAAAGACGCTTCCGGCTCCCACTCCCCACGGATGAGTGCTGGTCTGGATCACTGCATGAAAAGCGACCAACATTAAAACAGGCATGCTCCGATTTCTATCAGGCCGCATTTTCTATGGGTGCCACCCGGCTTATCGCGGAAAATGCTCGGGGCGACAAGTACGTTGTTGACGTCGTAGAAGGCGGCGGGGAACGATAAGGCCATCGCAGGCGAATGCAAAGAGCTACCATGGTCGACAACCGGACGGATCCGTACGAACGGCACTTCTCAACGAGGGTGCTGGCTGAATTATGGGCTCTTTCTGAGGACACTGTACGGCGGATGTTTCAGGATGAGCCAGGAGTGCTGAAGATTGGGAAGGCTGGCAGACGCGACGGCAAGCGGGACTACCAGACCCTGCGGATTCCTGAATCCGTAGCTGAGCGAAAGTATCGGGAGCACACGGAAGGGTAGAATCGCGCCATGCTCAAACCTTTCCGACGACACACCCCCAAATGCCCCCACCGGGTAAAGGGCCGTTCCTATTACAAATGCAAATGCCCGCTTTGGGTTGATGACATGGTGAATGGCCGGCGCCTAAGGCAATCCCTCAAGACGCGGGACTGGGCCCGGGCCGTGCGCAAGCTGGCTCAGATGGGTGAAACTCCGGCGCCGCGGCAGACGATCGCGGCGGCCGTGGAGCGCTTTATCCAAGCGAAATCAGATGCGAAGAAGGGCGCGGAAACGATCCGGAAGTATTCCCGCATCGTAAGCTATCTCGAGCAGTTCGCGGAAACGCGGGCTATCAAAACGATCGACGGGTTAACATTGCCAGTGCTCGAAGACTTCCACCGATGGCGAGCTAATGAGCGCTGGAGTCGGAACAAGGAAATTGAAATCGTGCGCGGGTTCCTTGCCTACTGCATGAAGCACAAGTGGATCGAGGACAACCCCGCCAAACACGTCGAGGTCGAAGCTATCACGCGGCGCGATGACGACATAGTTCCGTTGACGACGGTGGAGTTGCTGGCGGTGATGGCAAGGTGTGACACCTTCGGTCGCCACGCTTACGAACGGCGGCGGGCACGGGCTATGGTTCTCCTCATGGTGTCGTTCGGGCTGCGAATCTCCGACGTTGTGACGTTGGACCGGAAGCACATTGTGAACGGGATGCTCCTGAGGCAGGCGACGAAGAACAAAGAGAACCTGCGGCTGGTAGTGCCTGACGAAGTGACCACGGCGCTGGAAGCACTACCGCATCCGAGAGGCGCAGCAAATGATTGTACGCTCTATTTCAAGGGCGAGGCAGAGAGCGTCCGCAGTGCCGTTAAGGGCGCGTGGCGGACGTTACGAGCAGTATTTCAGCGTGCTGGCGTTGAGCGTGCGCATCCGCACTTGTTCCGCCATACATTCGCATCAAGATTCCTAAGTGAAGGCGGGACCGTCGAGGACGTAGCTATGATCCTCGGTGATGATCCCGCCACCATCCGGCGGCATTACTGGAAGTGGATCCCCGAAGGCCAGATCCGGCAAGATTCAATCCTTCGGAAGTTCCATGGCACAGTATTGGCACGCACGAAAGAGCAGGCGCTAACGTGTTGAAACGTAAGCAGAAAACGTGGTGGCCAGGGACGGACTCGAACCGCCGACGCCAGCCTTTTCAGGGCTGCGCTCTACCATCTGAGCTACCTGGCCGGGGAACTTTCAGTCTACCAACACCGTGTCCGAAAGTCACGCCTCGATGCCCATCTGCGTCAGCCGGTAGCGAAGTGCATTCCTCGTAAGTCCAAGCATTCGTGCGGCTTGCGATTTGTTGCCGTTAGCCCGGCGGAGAGCCTCGCGAACGATTGCCTGCTCGTATTCGTCGAGGGTCATGCCTTCAGGCAGGAAATGTCCTTCGGGCATCTGCTTGCGATCGACAACGGTGTCGAGGCGAACGTCTGAGGCGTCCAGGCGTGTGCCCTGGCATAACAGGATGCTACGTTCGATCACGTTTTCGAGTTGGCGAACGTTGCCGGGCCAGTGGTAGTTGACCAGGGACTGCATGGCCGCGTCACTGATGGAATCCACCGCAGACCCGAGTTCACGAGAAAACTTGCGCAGGAAACGCTCAACAAGAGCGGGAATGTCCTCCCGCCGTTCGCGAAGGGGTAGAATCTCGATGGGCATTACGTTCAAGCGGTAATAGAGGTCCTCGCGGAAAGTACCGTTTTGCAGCGCCTTCCGCAGGTCCACATTGGTCGCGGCGACCACACGAACGTCTATTTGGCGCGTTTTATTGCTGCCCAGCCGTTCGAATTCGCGTTCCTGGAGAATCCTCAGGAGTTTAACCTGTACACCGAGGGGAATATCACCGACCTCATCCAGGAACACTGTCCCACCGTCGGCCTGCTCGAACTTACCGGGCTTCGAGGTATTCGCGCCGGTGAAGGCCCCTTTTTCATAGCCGAACAACTCGCTTTCCATCAGGGTCTCGGGAATCGCGGTGCAGTTGATTTTGATGAATGCTTTTTGGCGGCGGGGCGAATGATAGTGCAGGGCGCGTGCGATCAGGTCCTTGCCAACCCCGCTTTCACCGACAAGCAGGACTGTTGCTCGGGTGGCCGCTACTCTCTGAACGGTGGTCAGCACGGCCTGCATACCTGGGCTGCGGCCCACGATTGTTACGATGTCATACCGGGCGCCCAGTTGTTCCCGCAGCGACTCGTTTTCGTCGCGGAGCGCCCGCACCTCCAGCGCCTTGTCGACGACGGTTAACAGATGGTCCATCGAGAAGGGTTTCGGTATGAAGTCCTGCGCACCGGCTTTCATGGCTTCCACCGCGGTCTCGACCGAGCTATAGGCGGTCATGACGATCACCGGAGCGGCAACACGACGGGTCCGCAGTTCCTTAAGGAAAGCTAGCCCGTCCTTCCCCGGAAGGCGCAGGTCTGTGATGATGAGATCCACGCGTTCGGCTACGGCGAGCGCAGCCTCCGCAGAGGGCGCCTGTTCAACGTCATAACCGGCGGAACGAAGTTGCAACTCGACGACGCGGCGGAGTTTATCTTCGTCCTCCACGATCAGCAGACGAGCCTTCATGCGGATGCCTCGGAAGGAAGCCAGAGGCGGAAGGCCGTGCCCTGCCCGGGTTCGCTCTCGACGGAGATGCGTGCGCGGTGCAGGTCGACGATTTTTGCAACGATGGCTAACCCAAGACCCACACCGTTCGGCTTGGTGGTAAAGAAGGGATTGAAGATGTTTTCCATGTGGGCTTTGTCGATACCGACTCCGCGATCGATAACAGTTACGTCCACCCCGCCGACCGCCGGGCGCGTTTTCAATGCGACCGTGCCGCCGGGCCGGGACGCCTCGGCTGCATTCGAGATCAGATTGCAGAAGACGCGCTCGAGCAGTTGCGGGTCACCGAGAATGCGCGGGAGGTCGGGTGAATAGTTACGAACGTAGGACACCTGTTGCTGTGCCGTACGCTGGACTTCGCCTAGCGCCCGGTCGAGGATTTCGTTCACGTCAGCGGGCTCAAGTTTGGGCTGCAGGGGGCGCGCGAAGTCGAGAAAACGCGAGATCAGCGAGTTCATACGATCGACCTCGTCGCGAATGTATCCGGACATCTCTCGCGCCACTTCCGGATTGGCGGTCAGTTGTCGAGTAAGCACCTCAGCGGAGGCGCGAATGGTCCCGAGGGGATTTCGGAGCTCGTGAGCCAGCCCGGCTGTGAGTTGGCCCAGGGCAGCGAGCCGTTCTGAGCGCCGCGCGGCGGCCTCGGCTACCTGCAGGTTCCGATTCGCCGCGGCTAGCTCCGCAGCAGCGGCGGCATACTGGCGCGCTTGCTGTCGAGTCGCCTCGGCCAGTTGATGCATCAGCAACGCGAGCAGGCCGAACAAGAGCACGCGGACGCCTAGCTCTCGCATCTCCCCGACCGGTATGACATATCGATCCCAATCGATGAAGGCGAGAAACGACAGGTAGGAACCGCCGGCCACCAGGGTCACGATAAACGTGCCGAGCGCCCCCATGGTTGTGGCCGCTGCAACCACGGGAACCATCAGAATCAAATAATAGCTGCTGGTAACGCCGCCGGTAACTCCGATCAGGAGGTAGGCGAGCAACAGCTTGAGTGCGACAGCGAGCAGGGTTCCCCGGCGGGTCTGAAACCACGCCATCCTTGGCTCTGCAATCTGGAACACCGCGAGGCTGATGAGGAGTTCGATTTCCGCATCGCTGCGTTGTGGACCGGCCAGTCCCAGGGCCACGAAGACCACGAGCCAGGCGACATCCTGCGGTTGTACATGACGGCAAAACGCCCGCAAGCTGTCGCGGCCCATCTCGCATTCGATTGTCTCACCAGTGTGCACGTGACCTTATCCGAACACGATGCGGCCGGCTGTGGCAAACTCAAACGGCAGCGAAGACAAACTGGTCCGATCGCAGGAACGAACTATTCCACTTCGCGCGGAGCGGTGTAGCCGTTTTTGGCGAGGATCTGATACTTAATCGGCTTGCCCTTTTCGTCGACGATCCGAAGGGGTTCGCCGTTTTTCGGGTTGACCAGTTCCACCTTCAATTTGCGGAACTTCCCGTCTTTAGTCTGGTTAGAAGGCTGAAACGCCAGCGTGTACTGGCTGCGGAGGGCTTGGGAGACTTGGGCGAAGATGCCAGGGAACTCACCCTCGAACCGTGGGAACCACGCTTGTCCACCGGTTTCTTTCGAAAACGTACGCAACTGGTTGTCCGCTTGTAGGAAGTCGAGGCGTTGAATCGGTCCCATGGCGCCGCGAGCGTCGGCCAGTTCACGAATGTATTGCAAGAGTCCGACTGAGTAGATCGGCACGCCTGCAGTTTGCAGCGCCCGCCGCGTCTTGTCGAACGTGAGTTTGCTGAAGGTGTCGATACCGGACGCAAGAAGGAGGATGGCCTTGCGGCCTTCGATCTCCGACATGCGGTCCGCCGTTTCGACGAGCGCATCGTAAAGATTCGATTCAGAGTAGGCGGCGATTCGAAGCCGCTGCATGGCCTCATAAGCGGCGCGCTTGTCGGTGGAGAAATCCGATAGGATCTCGGGCCGCAAGTCGTATGCCACGACGGCCACGTAATCTTCGGGTTTGAGTGTTTGAAGGAAGCCGTAGGAAGCGGTCAAAGTCTGATACCAACCGTAGGACCAATACGTTTGGAAGAGGTTGCTGAACTCGATGACCATGCAGATTGTCATCGGGGCTTCGCCCATGCTGAAGGTGGTCACCTGCTGGGGGACGTTGTCCTCGAGGATGCGAAAGTGGCCGCGCGGGATATTCGGAATAAACCGGCCCTTGTTGTCGAGCACTGAGACATCGACAGAGACCGTGGTCACATCGCTACGGAAGGTGGGCAAACCTTCGGGCAACTGCGGCCGGTCCTTCTTGTTGAATTTGGAAGGGACTTTATCTGAGGAAACCGATCTTTCGGCGGCTGGGGTGTCGGGGGGCGGCTCTGCTTGTTTAGGCTGATCTTTTTTCTTGGGACGTGCGACCGTCTCCGAAGAACGGTTCGGCCCCTGCTGCGCGTGTCCCAGGAACAGGAACGTGCAGGCGAGCCAGCACGTGGGAATGAAGAGTAGACGAGTCGCTTTCATCCGGAAGAGCCCTTTGCCCAAACTATAACACCTGACGATGTGACGGTTTAGTGGACCCAGCGGTTTCTGTCGGATTCCGATTCACGTTTACGAAGGTAAACCTGGAACTTCCGCTTGGCCCGGTCGATCTTCCATTGCTGGTACCTGCGACCGATGGCTCCGAACATGTCGACCTTGAGGTAACCGGACTTAAGGTATGCGTATCCCCAGATCA
This sequence comes from Bryobacterales bacterium, assembly GCA_020846745.1. GTDB lineage: Bacteria > Acidobacteriota > Terriglobia > Bryobacterales > Bryobacteraceae > JADLDI01. Next base: position 80,494 of record JADLDI010000150.1, read on the forward strand.
TTCCGCCCAGGTGGGCGATGTGACTGACGCCGTCGCCGGTTGAACCGAACGTACTCAGAAAGGCGATGGCGCCGATGATCATGACGAAGTACTTGGCCTTAATCGGGAACAAAAAACTGAACAGTACGGTTGTGTCGGGAAACAGCATGCCAAAGGCAAGCAACAACCCATAGATCGCGCCCGATGCACCAATCGTCCGGCTGTCCAGCGACCCGAAAAGCAGATTCAATACGACGACGCAAAGTCCGGCTCCGATACCACACACGAAGTAGTACTGCAGGAAGCGTTTAGTTCCCCAAACGGCCTCAAGATCCTTGCCAAACATCCATAAGGCCAACATGTTGAACAGGATATGGGTAAAACCCCCGGGGTCGTGGAGAAACATGTAGGTGAAGAGCTGCCAAACGGCAAACCCTTCCACCACCCAACGGGGCGTTAGCCAGAACGGAAAAAAATAGGAATGAAAGCCGGAGTGAGCCGCCAAATAATAGACGACAAATAGCGCCGTATTAATGATCAGGAGCCACTTGACGCCTTGTGGAACTGCGCCGCCCGTGGCAAAACCCGACCGAACATAGCGCCCTCCGTAAGAACCATAGGACATTTCAGGAGCCCCTTGGGTTCAGAATAGCATTTGGGCGCCGGAGAGCAGGCAAGTGAGTCACTTTTCGGCCGACCATGAGTAGCGCGGAAAGACGTTAAACAACTCGAGAAAGCGCTTGCGCTGCAGCTTCGGCTTGAAGCTCTCGGGAGCTTCCATCAGCTTATACGCCAGTTCCGTGAAACCCCTCCCGAGTTCCGAATTGTCCTGAACCTCGCGTCCGTGGGTCACTGCTTCGTGAACCCCACGGTAGTCGTTGGGGAACTCCTGAGCGACAGGAATGCCCAGCAACTCTTCAATTTGGGCGGTGGTGATCATCGGCCGCTTCTGAGCGCGGTTGAGAAGAACAGCGACACGGTCGCCAAGATCGAGGTCTTGGATGAGGCGAAGCTTCTGCCGAGCCAGATGCAACGTAGGTATCTCGGGAGTGCAGACCAGGAAAATACGCTTGGATTCATGCATCACCTCAAGCGAGTACTTTTCCATGTTCCCACTGAGGTCAACACAAATCGCCTTATAAAACCGGCGCGCAAAGCCGATGAGTTGGCGGATCTGGAGGGAATCGACTCGCGACTGTGGATCAAGGCGTCCCGCAGGGAGCACATCGAGGTTGCGAACGCTATTGACCAGCTGGGGCCACAAGTGTTCATCAAGCTTGGTCGCGCTCTCGGCGGCCTCGTAGATGGTGTAGCTGGAGTCGAGCCTCAACATAAAGCCGATCAAGCCGGAGTTCAGATCCAAATCCATCAGCAGAGTCTTGGTGTTCGGCATGCGCGACAAAGAGACGGCAGTGTTCATCGAGATTGTCGAAGTTCCAGCTCCGGCTTTCGACGGAAGGAAGCAGAACACGTTGTCGCAAATGTCAATGCGCGCGGGCCGCTTGTCCAGCACCTCTTCCACACGTCCGATAGCGGCGGCGAAGCTGGTGGCGTCGAACGGGAAGGCGAGGAATTCACGGATGCCAATGTGCATCAGATCCAGCAATACATTGGGACTGCAGCCGCGATCAATGGCGATGACCTGAACACCAGGAATGATGTGTTCGATGGCATGGTACAACTCCATGGCCCGGTTCAGTTGCTGGATGCTCAAAAAGACGAGTTGCGGAGCGTTGGCGCGCATGAAGCGTTCCAGGTCATGATTAGCGAGGTAACGATCGGTGGTCTTGATGAGCGCGGCACGGCCGGCGCGGCTAATTAAGTCCTCAAGACGAGTCGTCAATTCGGTATCGGGAGAAACTATGACCGAACGCAGCATTCCTGCTCCAATCTCAAACATACGGGTTTCATTGGACCATTCTCAATAAGGTCACCACCCAGGTGAGCACGCCAAATGCCACTAGTACCCTCCCCACAAGGAGAGAGGAGGATAGAACGGCGGGCGGGATTAGATTGCTGCGGTACCATCCAGGTATGGCAAAACGGCCATCGCTCATTGAAGTGTCATGCCCCTGTTGCGAAGCGACTCTACGGATTGATCCTGAGACGGGAGCGGTAATCACATCGAAAGCCAAGGAGAAACCGGCTCCGATTGAAGATCTGAACCTCGCGGTGTCGAAGCTCAAAGAGGAAGCCGCCAAGCGCGACGAGCGTTTTCAGAAATCGATGCAAGATGAGAAAAACAGGGCTCAGATACTGTCGAAGAAATTCGATGAGTTGTTCAAGCAGGCGAAGTCCGACCCCGACGTCAAACCGCCACACAAAGACATCGACTGGGACTGATTGCAATCGCGCGACGGGTTTGTGGCGAGTGACAAAATTCTGTCGCGATCAACACAGCGTGACCTCGTAACAAGCGCTTTTCTTACTGGCACGCGGCATGCATATCGGATGGCATGCTCAACCCGATCGCGCAATCTCTCGAAAGGTACATGGACCTCGTCAGCGCTCGGCAGAAGCTGGCGAGTTCGAACATTGCCAATGCCGCTACGCCCGGCTACAAAACCAAGGACATCGATTTCCAATTTGAATTCCAGAGTGCCATTTCGGGTTCCGATTTGGACATTGTCGAAGTACCGGGGTTAAAGGCCGGAAACGACGGAAACAACGTTTCTCTGGACCGCGAGTCGCGGATGCTCGCCGAAAATGCGATTCGGTTCAATTTGGCGTCGTCCGTATGGAAGGCACAGATGCGGTTGACGCGCTCCGCTATTCAGGAAGGTCGAAACGGATGAGCCTATTTTCAATTCTTGCCGTTAGCGCAAGCGGCATGACAGCACAACGCGCTAGATCCGAAGTGCTTGCGGAGAACCTTGCCAACGCCGAGACCACGAGAACACCTGAGGGCGGACCGTATCGGCGCAAAGACGTCGTGTTTACATCCGCTTCACAAGTCACACCGTTCGGATCGCTGTTCCAGGAGCAGTTACAAGGTCCCGAAGTAGGCGTGGCGGTCAGCGACGTTGTGACCGATACGCGGGACCCGGACAAGCGCTATCTACCAGGCCACCCCGACGCGGATAAGCAGGGCTATGTCGCGTTCCCGCGTGTCAACCCGGCGGAGGACATGGTCGATCTGATGAACTCTTCCCGGCAGTTCCAAGCAAACGTCAGCGCGATGCAAGCAGCCAAGGACATGATCTTCCGGTCGCTCGATCTGCTCAAGTAGGTATCACTATGATCGATCCTTTATTAAAAGTGGCGGCGCCGACGCTAGCGCTCCCTCTGGCGGTTCCACCGGTCAACGCTTCCACTCCGCAAACAGACTTCTCGAGCATGTTCAAGGATGCAGTTCAGAACGTCGAAGCTTATCGTACACAGGCGGACACGACGGTTCAGCAATTTCTTACGGGTGGACAGGAAGACGTGCACACAGTGGCGGTGGCCACGCAGCGCGCTGAATTGTCGTTCGAGCTGTTTCTTCAGGTAAAGAACAAAGCCGTGCAGGCATACCAGGAAGTAATGCGGATGCAGTTGTAAGCGGAAGGTTTGACCTCGAATGGAACAGTTGAAACGACTACTCGCAACGTTAAGCCTTCGCCAGAAGATACTGATTGCCGCGGCCGCGATCGCGGTGATTGGCGGCATGGTGATATTTACGAATTGGCAAAACGAACGCGACTTCGTCGTTCTCTACCGTGACCTCAGCCCGGAAGACGCGGCGAGCGTGGTCGCCAAACTGAAGGAGTTGGGAGGGGAATACCGTCTCGATAGCGGTGGGTCTGTGATCCGCGTGAAGAAAGCGAAACTGGACGATCTTCGACTCCAGTTGGCGGGCGCCGGCATTCCCAAGGCCGGCCGGATGGGATACGAAATCTTCGACTCGGGAGGGTTCGGCCGAACCGACCGAGTAGAACAGATCAACTACAAACGAGCGCTAGAGGGAGAACTCGAGCGAACCATCAAGTCGCTCTCGGAAGTGGAGACGGTCCGGTTTCACATTACCGAGGCCAAAGAATCAGTATTCACGGATCAGCGTCTGCCGGCGAAGGCTAGCGTGCTGCTCGGTCTGCGGCCGAGGACCAGGCTTTCCCAGCAAAACGTGAAAGCGATCGCGCAGTTCGTCGCGAGCGCGGTGGAAGGCCTGACGCCGGAAATGGTGTCTATTCTGGACACCCACGGAAATCTGCTGACGCGTCCGAAGGTGAACGACCCCGGCTCAGATTCGGCGATGAACGATTCGCTGCTCGAGTACAAATCGAAAGTGGAGCGAGATCTTCTGGCGAAGGTGAATAACACGCTGGAGCCGCTTTTGGGTGCAGAACGGTTCCGTGCCGCGGTTTCTGTGGATTGCGATCTGACCAGTTCAGACCAGAGCGAAGAGACATACGACCCCAGCCGGTCTGTCATGACGACGTCGCAGCGGACGGAAGATCTGATGGGGACGCCGCAAGCGTCGGGAATACCGGGAACCGCCTCCAACCTGCCGCGTCCCACGTCGCGGCCGAGTTCAGCCACGCAGGCGGTAGCGAGGCGTACGGAGAACATCGCGTATCAATCGACTCGACAGGTGCGGCGAACCCATGTGCCGCAGGGAGTGGTGAAACGGTTATCCGTTGGGGTTCTCATCGACCATGCCGTACGGTTTGAAGGAACCGGAGCGAAGCAGAAACGCATTGTCGAGCCGAGATCGGCCGAGAACATCAAAGCAACCAAGGACCTGCTCGCCGCAACCGTTGGACTGCTGCCTGAGCGGGGCGATCAACTCATCGTGGAGTCACTTCCGTTCGACGCTACGCTCAGTTATGAGCCGCCAGTTCCGCCGGCAGCCCCAGGCGCCGCCGCTCCCTCGTCGGGAATGCCGGCGGTACCGATCCCGAACTTTATTGAGCCGCTGTGGCGTAAGAACAAGAACTACGTACTGATCGGTGCGGGAGTGTTGTTTGTAGTGCTGCTAGGCCTTATGTTCCTGTTGTTCCGGAAGGTTCGCGGCAAGAAACGCCGGATTACGGTGGACGTCAACGACAAGCTGGCGGCAGAGATCACCGCCGGCCAGACTGTATCTCTACCGGTTCCTGAAGCGGATGGCCCGAACCTGGAGCACCATTTGCAGTCTGAACTGGCCAAGCAGCAGCGCAAGAAGGCGCTCCAGGAGCAGGAGATTCTGAGCGAACTTGCGGCCAGCGCAAAGCTGCCGTCCAACAGCACGAAGAAAGCCGAAGTCCTGGTGAAGCACCTGGCGGAGGAAGCGAAGAGAAACCCGGACGGAATCACGCAACTGGTGCGGACGTGGCTGTCCGATGGTGAAGTTTAGGCATAGAAATGCCGATAGAAGAATGATCGTCGAGTAAGACCAACCCACATGATTACGAACGCCGAAAAGCCGACGTCGATGATCCCCGGAGTGAGGAAAGCCGCCATCCTTATGGTGGTTGTGGGGGAACATGTGGCAGCGGAGGTATTGAGCCGGGTTACAGAAGACGAAGCGGCATCATTAAGCCGTGAGATCGCGAGAATCTCGAGCGTTCCATCCGATCTCGCCGAGGCTGTGCTCGAAGAAGCGTACCAGATGTCGGTTGCGCAGGAGTACGTGGCGCAAGGCGGTGTCGACTACGCACGCAAGCTTCTTGTTTCAGCCTACGGTCCGGATACGGCACGGCGGCTGCTCGACCGTTTGATGAAAGCGATCGGCAGCGAGGCCGCCAGCTTTGATGCCCTTCAGAAAGCCGATCCGCAGCAGCTTGCGAAATTCATCCACAAAGAGCATCCGCAGACGATCGCGCTGGTACTGTCGCACCTGAATTCGTCGCACGCGGCGGCCCTGTTGCAGTCGCTCCCGGCCGAACTTCGCGCCGATGTTTCCTTGCGAATGGCAAACCTCGAGCGAATCTCTCCGGAGGTAGTCAACCGCATTGCGGCAATTATCGCGCAGAAGATCCGGGCATTAGGCGAGTTCAGCCGCGAATCGTATGGCGGCGTTCGGGCGGTGGCGGAGATGTTCAACCGGCTGGATTCGGGCACGAGCAAAGAAATTCTGGATGACATCGAAAAACAGGACACTACCCTGACCGAAGCGATTCGTCACCTGATGTTCGTGTTCGAGGATCTGCTTCTGCTCGACCAGCCGGGTTTGAAAGAAGTACTTGCTCGTGTCGATCGCAAGCTGCTGACTGTGGCGCTCAAGGGAACCAGCGACAATTTGAAGCAGAAGTTTCTGGATTGCATGTCACAACGCGGCGCCGAGATGCTGAGGGAGGACATGGACGCGCTGGGCCCGGTGAAGATCAAAGAAGTGGACGCGGCGCAACAGCAAATGATCGCGGTCGTACGGCAACTGGAAGCCGAAGGGGTTGTCAGTCTGAAGGGAGCCGTCGGCGAACAGTATGTCGTCTAGGGTTCTGCCGGGCAGTGGCGCAGATGGCGTGACAGCCTTCAGCTGGCGCAAGGTGACCGGCAATGGCCGGGACGCAGAGTCGGCCGCCACCGACCCGGAACACGAAGCAGAACGCGTCATACACTCGTTGAATCAGCGGATTGCTCAACTCGAAGCCGAGCTTAGCCGGCGCGAGCAACAGGCGCGCGAGCAGGGGCAGAAGGCGGGATATCAGGCCGGCCGCAAGGAGGGCGAGGCCGCGGTTCAGAAGCAGGCCACGGAAGAGATGCAGAAAACCGTGGGCAAGATCGCGGAAACGACACGCGACCTGCTTGGCTGGCGGAAACAGATTCGTGCACAGATGGAAGAAGACCTGGTCCACCTGGCCGTGGCGATAGCCCGGCGCATTCTGCATCGCGAACTGACTGTCGATGAAGGGGCGCTTCTCGGCATTATTCACGTGGCACTGACAAAAATCGAACTGCGGGAACTGTCGCAGATTCGCGTTTCGGCAAAGGACCGGCAAATCGTCGCGGATCGCCTGGCGGCCGCGTCGCTGCCAACTCGGGTAGAGATCGTAGGCGACCCAACGCTAGCGCGAGGCAGTTTGGTGTTCGAGACAACGCGTGGCAACCTCGACTGCTCGATCGAAGCGCAACTGCAGGAGATTGACCGCGGGCTGGCCGACGTTGTGAGGAGGGCACAATGAACCGTCCTGCGGATTGTTGGGACCTGACAGCCCATCTCGATACGGTTGAACGCATCGACACCTTTCGCTGGACGGGCCAGGTGGTGGAGATGGTTGGACTGTTAATCGAGTCGCAGGGCCCAGCGGTGGCCATCGGCGATTTTTGTGAAATCAACACCAGTTCGAAGCGCAGCATTCGAGCCCAGGTGATCGGATTCCGGCATGGCCGCGTGCTATTAATGCCACTCGAAGAGACGGAAGGCGTCCAGGCCGGTGACACGGTGGTCGCGCGAGTGGAAGACGCGCGGATGGGCGTTGGCGACGATCTGCTCGGCCGGGTGCTAGACGGTTTTGGTCAACCGATGGATGGGTTACCCGCTCCCAGGCCCACCGGTTTCTATCCGCTATACACTGCTCCGCCCGGCCCGATGCAACGCCGGCCCATCTCCGCCCCATTAATCACTGGTATCCGCGCGATCGATTCCGTGCTCACGTGCGGGTTCGGACAGCGAATCGGCATTTTCGGCGGTTCCGGCGTCGGCAAGAGTACGTTACTCGGGTCGATGGCGAAGCATCATAAGGCCGATGTGGCGGTAGTTGCACTGATTGGTGAACGTAACCGAGAGGTCAAAGACTTTATTGAGCACGAACTGGGCCCGGATGGTTTGAAGAAATCCGTTCTGGTTATTGCAACCTCCGACCGCCCGGCGCCACTGCGTATTCGAGCGGCGTTTGTCGCGCTGGCATTAGCAGAGTATTTCCGCGACCAGAAGAAGAACGTTCTGCTGATTATGGATTCCGTGACGCGGCTCGCAATGGCGCAGCGTGAGATTGGACTCGCGGCAGGCGAGCCGCCATCGCAGAAGGGATATACTCCTTCCGTTTTCGCCCTTCTCCCGAAAATCTTCGAACGGGCCGGCAGCTTTGACTCGGGTTCCATTACCGGCTTCTTTACGGTGCTCGTAGAGGGGGACGATTTCAACGAGCCGATCGCCGATGCCGTTCGCGGTATTCTCGACGGGCATATCATCCTGTCACGCCAGCTTGGAGCGGCCGGTCACTATCCGGCCATCGACATACTGCAGTCCGTGAGCCGTCTCGCATCGAGAGTCGCGGGAAAAGATCAAAAAGAAGCGGCGCAACGGATTCGCGAGACGCTGGCGACCTACCAGCGTTCGGAAGACCTGATTAACCTCGGAGCTTATGCGGCCGGTTCCAATGCCATGCTGGACACGGCGCTGCAACTCCGTCCCAAGATTATCGAGTTTCTAAAACAGAGGCCCGATGAAACATCCAACCTCGACCAAACTGTAGCCCGAATGAAGGCGCTCCTGGAGCGCTAGCGAGGGAAGTCATGAAACGTTTTGAATTTCCGCTGGAGCGAGTACGCCAGTACCGGAAATTGCAGCTCGACACGGAGCACGCCCGGCTCGAGCAGGCGCAGGCGCGGTTGAACGCCGTCGATGCAATGATTGTGGATTTACATCGCCAGGAGAAACAGGAAGAACGAGAGTCGCGCGAGGCAAGATCGCAGGGTGGACAAAAGGCAGTCGAAAACGCCCTGCAACATACGCGATTTCAGTCTTACCTCTTGCGAATGGCACAGATGCTCGATCAGCAGAAGGCGCAGGCCGCACAAGCGCTGGAACGGCAACGGCTGATCCTCCTGGAGGCGCGCCGAAAATTCGAAATACTCGACCGGTTCCGGCAGTCCAGCCGGGCCGAGTGGCAGGTGGAGTTTAACCGCGAGCAGGAAGATCTTGCGGGAGAACTATTTCTCGCAAAACACGCGCGCCAAAGCCGGCAGCGAAGCGATACTGCCGTCTAGTAGAACAGATGTCTGCAAACCTCAGCACAGGCCCCCCGCACGCCGGAAGGAAAAGCGATCTCGTCTCAGAATGCCAGAAAGCACGGATTAGCCGCCGAGTCCATCCCAGCCGATCTCCGTCCTGTTTTCAATAGTTTGCGAAACGAACTCCACCCCCAGTGCCGCCCCGATGGCCCCTGGGAAGAGATCTTCTTCGACAAACTCGTCACCGCCCGCTGGAACATGCTCCGTGCGCTCGATTTCCAAAACGAACTAGACGACCGATCCGATGGCCGCGACCCCATCACCCACCCCGCCACCCAAAAAGAGACCAACCCTGAAGCCCCCCCGTCCGTCGCTTTCCCTGGCCGGTGCCCTTAAAATTCAACGCTTTGCGAAACGAACTCCCCCACCTCGCACCTTCCCGGAAACGGAACCGCAACCGTCAGGGCGTGAGAAAACCAAAATCGGCGACCAGACCGCCCTCGAAGAATCCGTGCGGAACGAACCCAATTTGGATCCCAATTGCGACATGGCTAAACGTTAATCAAGCTTGCGCTTCGGGCGGTTGGATGCGCCGGCCGGGTCGCTGACGCTCCGTTTCGGGCGGCAGCGGTTGGAAGCGATGGTGGAGGTAGTCGTGCGCGTTTGCAGTCAAACGGATCGCGGCTCGGTTACGAGGATCATGCTTGTTTGCAATCGTTTGCCGGAGTCGGAAGGCGGCGCAGAATCGCGGTCGGGGAGTTGTTCCGACGAAAGAGTCACAGGCTAGCAGCCAGAATGGCCGTGGCCCGCTACTCCTAACACTAACGGCTCACCTCGAGGTTGTTCTGGACACGCCGGACGCCAGCCACGCGGATGGCTTCCTCGCCTGCTTTCTGCTTCTCCGCTTCGGAGTCGACACGGCCGGATAAAACGACTTCGCCTGCTTTGACATTGACATCGATACTCGTCAAAGAAAACAGACTGCCCGCGGTGAGTTTCGCCTTGACAGCGGTGGCGATGGCATCATCCTTCAGGTTCTGCTGCACTCCTTCAGCGGCGGCGCCCACTCCTTGAGCAGAGCGGTTGGCGGCACGCTCGGAACCCTGCATCGTCAAGTCCGTAGCGGCACCGGTCTGCTGATGATTTGCGCAGCCGGCAAGCAGGAAACCGAGACCGATCAAAGTTAGAAAGTGGCAGCGCACGCGATTCTCCCGGCATTAGACAGGTCCGGGACGAATCGTGTTACGCGCGAACACCGCCAACGTCGCGCCCCGGCCAAGCCGCGCGAAGTCCATTGAGCACAGATTCCATGTACTCGCGTGCACGCCTCGCCAGGGCATCGATAGCTTCAGGCGTTGCCGGACGGGGCACCAACGGCTCGAAGATGTTCTCGAAACTGAGCGGCATGGTGAGTCCGGTCCGCATAACCGGCTCGAACAGCTTGTAGTGATCGATCTCCCCAAAGCCTGGGCCGCAATCCTGGTCCCTGGGGTGATTCCTATGATCTTTAATTGCAAATGCCCGAATATCCTTCCAGCATTTTTGAATATCGGAAATCGGGTCGTTATTTTCGTAGTCGAGAACGTTCCCCGCGTCGTAGCACATTTTGACGCCATCGTCGGCAACGTCCGCGATGATCTTTGAACAGTCGACCCCTGTTGCGGTATTGCCGCCGTGCTGTTTGATCGTGACCAATACCTTATGCTGCCGGGCGATCGGCCCTACGTGCCGCAACGTCTTAAGGGCATTCTCGTAGAGACCACGTTCCGTCTTGCCGAAGGTTAGCAGGAAGGGAATCTCCGCCGCCGCGCATTGCTCGATACGCCTTGCGTGAGCTTCGGGACCATCGGAAGATTCCAGATTCACCATCGAGAACATCATGACCGGCTTGAGTCCGGCATCCTTCGACTGGCGTGCAATGTCTCTGGCTTTCGAAGGGTGATCTTGCCAGGCAAGAATCGGGGTACGCGGGCTTGCCGGGGCCGGGTGGGTTGTGCCCCAAGCGACATAATCGTATCCGGCAGCCTTTATACCGGAGAGCGCTCTCGCGAACGGGAAGTTGGCATAAGGCAGCGTCATGCACGCAAGCTGGAATTGCGTCCACTCTGCCGCGGGCAGTAGTGGCGCGGCGAGGGTGGCGGAAAATTGCCGGCGCGTCATAGCGAGTAGAATACCTCGATATGGACCGCCGTTCATTCGTTCTCGCCAGTGCCGGCGCCGCCACAATGGCCGCGCAGGACAAGGAAATCAGAGTCGCGCACATCGGTATTGGCGCCCGGGGCGCCTCTCTCGTCAAGTTGGTGCTTGAGCAACCACATGTTCGGATCACCGCTGTTTGCGATACCGATGCCACCAAGCGCGACGAAGCGCAGAGCCTGGCCCGGCGCGACAACCCCAAATCCTATTCGGATTTTCGCCAGGTCTTGGACCTGAAGGATATCGATGCCGTTTTCATTGCGACGCCCTGCGACCTGCACAGTCCGATGGCCGTCGCCGCTTTGGAAGCCGGCAAATACGTGTATTGCGAGAAACCGCTTGGCATCACACCCGAACAGGTGGACGCCGTTCTCACTGCCGCGCGAAAAGCGAAAACTTTCCTCCAGATTGGACAGCAATTACGGTACTTCCCGACGATGCGCGAGGCCATTCGCCAGATCCACGAGGTCAAGGCGATCGGCCAGCCATTCGTGATCAAGGCGCAACGGCATTCCACGCCACCTCGTCCCGGCGCCGAGCGGCAACGTCCGGCCTGGTACCTGGACGTCAAGCGCTCGGGCGATCTGATCGTCGAAAACGCGGTCCACAATATCGACCTTTGTAATTGGATCGCCAACTCACGTCCGGAAAGTGCGTATGGACACGGGAAGAAGTACCTTCCCCAGGCGATCCCCGCCGGGACTCAGATGATGGACGGGTTCAGCGTCGAGTATATCTATGAGAACGACATGCACCTGGACTATAGCCAGTTGTATCTCCACCCGCGGCAAATGAAGGAACTGAAGAACAACCAGTGGTACATCGTGTTCGGCGAAACCGGGTCGATCGAGGTGAACGGTGGAATGCTCTATCCGATGCACGGCGAGCCATCGAAATTCTTCACGCCAGAATTGGAGACGAAGCAGGAAAACGCCACCGCGGAATTCTTCCGCTGTGTACGTGCCAATGAACAACCGTTCGCCGACGTGAAGGTTGGCGCCGTTGCCGCGCTTACAGCAATTATGGGACGCGAAGCGATTTACCGACGACGGATGGTGACCTGGAAAGAGTTAGGCGTAAACGTCTGAGGTTCCGCCCTATTTATTCAACAGGACGGTGTGAACCACCTTCTTGAGTTCCGCGGCTTCCGTTTTCTTCGCGCCCGATAACTGCTTCTCGTTCAGAGAAATCGTCCAGTAGGGCGCGAAGCGTTTCTCCCCGTCCGAGTCTTTCTTCGCCATCGTAAGCAGCGGTGTCAGCGTCCCGACCGGATTTCCATCGAGGAACAGATAGTGAAGACTGGTCAACCCGGCTAGTGGGGAGAGGTCGCTGACTTTGTTGTTCTTCAGGTCGAGCGACGATAACCATTTCAGGTTCGCAAGAGGCTTGAGGTCTTTGACGAGATTGCCGTCGACATACAGTGACCAAAGCCGGTTCATGTTCGCCACCGGAGTGAGGTCCGAGATCTTGTTGTTGGACAGGTACAGGGAGTTGAAGGTTTTGATGTTGGCGAGCGGACGCAAGTCCGCCACTTCATTCCCGCTGAGATCGAGGTACTGCAGATTGGTGAGTCCCGCCAGCGGAGCGATGTCCCTAATTTTGTTCCTGGCAAGAGTGAGCGACTGGATGTTTGTGAGATCTTTGAGGGGCGTGAGATCGGCAATCTCACCATCGGGCAATTCCAGCAGCGCAAGAGCGGAGCATTTCTCCAACCCGGTCAGATCGCGTATACCCTTGCCCTTCCCGGAAATAGTGGAGAGGGATTTCACATCTTCCGCGGTGATCGGCTCTTTATTGTCGCGCTTGCCGAACACGTAGGTTCGGACGACAGCTTCCAGATTCGGATCGGGGAAAATCGACGTAGGGGCGTCGGCCGCTTGTGCCGTGAGCGAAAGGCAGCAAGCTAGGGTAGCAGTGACAAAAACGAGGTAGTGTCGGCGCATCGGTAAACCTCCCTGGATTATCGGAAACGGCGCACCACAAAGGTGACAAATAATGTGAGTTCTGTTGCTGGAGAAGACCAGCCTCAGAAATCGTATCATCCAATGCCGGCAGGCATCAAGTTCCGATAAGGACCAAGTACGATTTACAAATGCGGTAGAATGTAGTACGTAATAAAGAAAAGAAGCGGAGCGAACATCCGATTCCGGCGCGTCCTTTACCGAAACTTTCGTTCGCCCCGCTCAGACGCTGTGGACCACAATGTTGCGTCCGCGCCTGCCCCGCTCCGGATCCAGACCCCGGACCGAGGATGTAAAAACTACTGAGATCCTGCTCGGGCGCTGGTAGTATTTCCCGACGCACCCTCGGTGGAATACAGACGAACCTCAACGCGCCGATTCTGCTTACGGCCGGCGCGGGTTTTGTCGTCGGCCACCGGCGATTCCTTACCCATTCCGATCATGCTGATGCGGTAGAGGGGAATCTTGTGCTGCAAGGTCAAGTAACGAACAACTTCCTGCGCACGACGGCGGCTCAACTCAAGGTTGATCTGTTCGGTTCCGGTACGGTCAGTAAAGCCCTGGACCTCTAATAAATAGCGTTTGTGAGCGGTAATTGTGCCCACGGCAGCGTCGAGCTGCTTTTTGGCGTCGTCAGTGAGCGTGCTGCGCCCGCTGGGGAACAGAACGACTTCCTTGCCGATAAGCTGGAAGTTATCGAGCGCACCCATCTTCTGTTCCAACTCAGTGGACTTCTGATCGAGCGCGGTACGTACGTCCGCCGCAGCTCGTTGAGCCTGCTCAGCTTTTTGGCCACTCTGCTGTGCGGCCTCATTGGCCTGCTGCGCCGCGGTTTGTGCGTCACCGGCGCGTTTATCAGCAGCCTGCGCCCGCTCATCAACGCGCGACACATTCTGTTCGATACTAGCGATGCTGGCATCCGTCTTCTGATCTTTCGCTTCCACATCGCTGATCCGTTTATCAAGCGGAGCTACACGAGTACCAACGTACTTCTTCGTGGCACACCCCGCGGAAACTAACAGCAGTGCCGATACAGCGATCGCGCCTAAGAACGCGGGCCGCACACGGACTAAGGTATTCTGCATAGTCGTTTCTCCTGATTCTCCTTGACTACCGGCTAAGGCGAATCGCCCACCACCGGTGCTTCGAAAAGCAATTCTGGTGCCACTATAACTCAGTTTGAAGAGCGGTAGGTAAAAAGGTGCTAATCCACACTCTGTGGAAATTGCGCGTAAAAATTACCAGCGAAGGGAAGAAATTACCGGACGGAAACGGCAATCGCGCCGCGGAGAGGGAGACCGCGGCGCGATTTCCATCGGTTAAAAAGGTCGTGGAGGAGAGCGACCTTTCGTCGTCCGTGTACCTGCTGAGCCGGACGACGGCTACCGATACCGATACCTGCTGCAGAGACCAGCAACCCGGAGTAGGAGAAGAGAAGCTTTCGCGGTAAAGTTTCGTGGGCGACGGTAATTTTTACCGCCGCGGCCAGGAAGATCTTACACCGTATCAGCGATTTCCCGAGTTCTTGGTGCTTCCTGCTGATTCCTGATTTTCGAATGAGCAAGCGTACTGCCAAAATCGAATAGAACTGCTATTACTTTCGCTCTCCCACCCCACCCTCGCGGGATAGTCGCGCTAATTGAAACTCGTGCGGGAGTTCCGCTCCGAGTGTGAGGTGCCGGGCCGCCAGCTCACCCAACGCTGGCGAGAACTTGTAGGAATGCCCGGAGCCGCCGCCGAGCAGAAGGAGGTTCGACGCTTCCGGATGACGGTCGGCCAACAGGTGCCCGTCCGGCGTCATCTCGTACTGACACACGCGGAACTCCGCGACCGGCGCCTCGGACAATACGGGGAACCGGTGAGAGACGAACTTTCTATAACGGTTGAGAGCTTCGATTGATGGTAGGCGGTCGCCGAAGGTAGGATCGAATTGGGGACCGGGAACATCCATGGCAACCTTGAATCCACGCCATTCGTTACCGGGTATCCCATAGAAGCGTGTAGGGCTATTATCAATCCATGCCGGAAACGATGCGTCGCTCCATCGCGCATCCCCGGCCGGTGTCGCGAAATACACTACATCTTGACGGGTAGGCGTGACGGCGTACGCCAATTCGGGGAAGCTGTCGCGCATCCAGGGTCCGGGAGCAAAGACGTACTGATCCGCTTCCATCCGGTCAGCGTCACTGGTGTTCACCCCGTGCAGGCGACCGGAGCTAATCGCAGAACGGGATGCATGCACCTGGCGGTACTCGCCACCTTCGGCAAGAAAGGTTTGCAGAACTGACTGACAACCGCGCCGCGCAAACAGGTACCCAGCCTCTGGCTCAAAGACGATGGAGACGATATCACTCCAGTTCACGGTGGGATATCGCCGTGACGCTTCCTGGGCCGACAGTTCCTCGTACGGTAAGCCTTCTGCTTGAAGCGCTGCCAGGGCGGCGTCATCCCAGGATTGGTTCCGGATAGAAGAGAACCACAATACACCGGTCTGTTGAAACAGCTTCACTTGTGACCGCTGCTCCTGTTCGCGCCATAGCTGTAAAGCGAGAGCCGTCAGCGTTGTATAGATGCGGTTCGGTCCGTATCCTCCGCGAATAACCCGGGTTTCGTCACCGGACGACGATCGCGAATGGCCGGGTCCCCACGCATCGAGCAGTGTGACCCGCTGCCCGGCTCGAAGCAGGTGTAAAGCTGTCCATCCGCCGAAAGCTCCGGCGCCCACTACGATAAAGTGCGATTTCATTCGCACCACATTGTACTTGGAAACGGCGGGCTTAGCGCCCTCGCATCGGAGGATTTGAGTTGAATGGCTGATCGGAATACCCGCCGCGGGGCGTCGCGCCAGAGCCGAAGCCGAAGAGTTACTAGGAGTTACCGCTTGGTGGTTGCTTCTCGAACCTGCTGACCCACCACAGCGCCGCCACCGCCAGGAGCGCGTTCGAGTTTGGGGTCGTAAAGGAATTCCCATTCCTTGTACTTCGTCTTCTCGTTGTAGACGCGAATGCCTTCCCCTTCCACGGTGGTCGCGACACCGGCGATGCCTGCACCCAAACCCTGCTGGCCACCCATTCCACTGATCCCGGCCGAGCCACGCGGGGTCGTAAGAATCTGATTGATCAGTTGCGCGGCGGCATTGCCTGGAGCGACGGCGGGTCCGCCCATCTGCGAATTGGCGGGCCGGATTGGCGGAGTGCCGGGATAGGCGCCGGGCGTGGGCGGCGACTGGCCAGGATACTGTTGCCCCGGATATTGCGGCTGAAAACCACCGGGATAGTTTGGCTGGCCTGGCATTGCGCCCACCGGGGCGACGCCGCCGGGATACTGGCCCGGCACCCCCCCGGGGGCTAGCGGGTTCGTCTGCATTCCGGGGATTGTGGGAAGGCCGGGCGTCTGTCCGGGATAGCCGGGTTGCCCAGGAACGACGCCTGGCGCTGGCGCTTGCCCTGGGTACTGACCGGGGAACTGCCCCGGGAACTGTCCGGGAGCGGTCTGTGCAGCGTTGGGATTATTCGGGTCGTAGGGCTGGTTCTGGTACTGCGGGTTGTTGTTCGGATTGTTGGGGTTATTGGGGTTATTGGGATCGTTCGGGTTGTTGGGATCGTATGGGCGATTGGGGTCGTTGGGGTCGTAAACAACGGGTTGGCCATTGTTCTGTATGGCGGGACGATCGGAGCCGCGGCGCTGCAGCGCGGCCGGCACGTCGCCTGGCTGACCCGGAACCCCAGGTTGTCCGGGAATGCCGTACTGCACCGGTGCGCCCGTCGTGACGAAGCCCGGCTGGCCCGTCCCGGTTCCAGTGCCGAATCCCGAAGCGGCCTGAGATGTCTTGTCTTTGTCTTTGTCCTTGCCGAGGGGATCGGGTTTCTTTTGCGTTAGAGAATCGGTCAGAGCGCCGGAAGCGTCGGCGTGGATCAACCGCCACTCATCTTTCCCCGTCATGGGGTCTTTGAATTTGCGGCGGAGGAAGCGCTTTTCCTGGAACTTCTCCAGCTCTTCGATCCGCTGGGGAAGCCGTTTGTTGGCCCGCACGAAGACCTGGATGGCGCGGCGGTACTGTTCGCCACGCTCGATAAATAACTGCTCCTTCTGACGTTGTGCCTCGAACATGAGGCGCGGCGTTTCGAGGTAGAGCAGGACCGCAATCGATGCCGCCATCATAAAGATCAGCAGCAGAGCGAACCCGGATTGGCTTCGTTTCCGCATTCAGGCTCCGGCGGGCGGTTCCTCGAGCGGGAGGGTTTGTTGATGTCCCTCGAACTTCGTATCGGAGACTACGGCCGAGTTCAACCCCAACCGGACTACCTTGTAGCGTGACTGGATCACCTGCCCTTCCCCTGCGGTGAAGATCTCATCACCGTTGAGGAAGAATCCGCGGCGGCCGTCCCGGCTCGCGATAAAGCCGTAGAACTTAAGCGGCACAGGAGGAGCTTTGGGTTTCTCAGGCTGCTTCGGCCCTTCCGCAGCCTTGGGCGGTTCCGCGGGTTGAGCGGCGCCGGGGATTCCGGGAGCGCCCTTTTTGGGCAGTATCTTGATGTCGGGGACCTTCGGCGGAGGAGGCGGAGCGGCTGAAAAGTCAAAGAGGCTGCGGTTGCCTGGTCCGGTATACGTCACGTTCTGGAGCTTGGCCAACAGGTCCAAACGCAGTTTGGGGTCGACTTTCGCCGGATCGGGACGGTCTTCGGGACGGCGGGGCTTCAAGGATGGGGTCCACTCCTGAACATTCTCGCGAGTGGAGCGCCGCCGCGCGGGCTGCGCGGATTTCGGGCCGGCGGCGGGCGCGGCCTGTTGCACGGCGTCGATCATCCCCCCGGCGTGTCCCGCCGCAGGAGTTCCGGGGCGGGAAGCCGACGGAGCGGACGCCGGGCGGCGTGCCGATGGGGGAGGACCGCTTGTATCTCCTCCAACGATGAGATTCGAGTAGACAGTGTACCCGGCCACAAGCCCGAGAACGGCAAGAACCCCAACCTTCTTCGGTTCCGCGCCAAGTTTCATCAGTTGGCCGCCTCCCTTACAAATGTATTGATGCGGAAACGAGCCGCCAGGGATCCCGCCTGTTGCTGGGGAGCCGCCTGGATATTGTCGATGATGAGGAACCGCTTCGACCGGTCCACCTGGTTGACGAAATCGACGAGATTGCCGTAGGAACCCTCATAGTTGGCGGTGATTGTCATCATGGAAAGGCTGTCGCTGCCCTCGACCGGGTCGATGACGAATGAGTGCTCCTTGGGCTTCAGACCCGCCTTCGAAGCGGCCGCGCCGATCTCGGTCAGGATGGTTGAAGACGCGGTGCGGCGGTCCATGAAGTAGTTATTGACGAACCCGTTCTGTTCCGCCCGGAGCTTTTCCATCTGCGCGACAAGTGCACGGGTGCGGACAACTTCTGTCTGTCGAATTCGCACTTGCCGCCTGGATTGCTCCAACTGTTCCGACAGATCCTCAGTAGTGCCGCCGATGGGACGGACCAGAATGAAGAAGACCGCCACGTTGGCGAGCGCCAACAGCATCAGTACCTGTTTCCATCTCGCGAACGGATCTTTTGCGCCGTTAGCCGAGCGCCCCGGCAACGCCAATTTGGGCAGCTTAAAGTTTGGGCGCATATTGCACGTTCACGCGATAGCGGTAAAGAGGTTCGGATTGGGAAGGCGGCAGCCAACTGGTAACGGCGGTGGCGCCAAACAGGGGCGAGCCTTCCAGTTTCATCAACATGTCGATGACGGGCTCCGTCGTCAGGCTGGCGACCGTCATGTCGAGGACGATCTGATTGTCGGAACCGACCTGGGGCCGCACGCTCACCAGACGGACGTTGTGGGGAATGACGGCTTCGAGATCGCCGAACAGCTTGGTCCAACTGATGCCCTTGCGCATCAGCAGCTGGTTCAGAAACACTGCGTATTCAATCGTTTCGGCGTTACCTTCGCCGCGGAGCTTCGCCTGCAACCGGCTTTGTTCCGCACCGATCTTCGACAGTTGGCGGTCGATCTCTTCGATCGAAGAGTGGAGTTGCAGACGCTGCGAGCGCTCGATCAGGCCGAACGCGGTTTGTACCGCCAAAACACCGGCCAAGATTACAGTAAGGGTTAACGCGAGAACGAGTAACGGCCGATCGTGCCGGAAGGGCTCGCTGGCCAGATTGATGGAAACCGATCCCCGCATCGGCTAGTGAACCTCCTGCAAGCGCTTCGATTCGGCCGCGGCGCGCGCGTTCGGCATCTGCGCCTGGAGCCATCCGAGCAACCCGGAGTTCGTCTCGTTCACCACGCCCCAGGGAGACCGCAATATCTCCACCGGCAGGTTCCATTCCCCCGACAATTCAGAGGCTACGTCGCCCAAGCCGCAGGCGTAAAGGACTTCCGGGTGGCGCCCGAGCGTATCTTCCGCATACGCTAGTGTAGGAAACAACATCGCCTTGACTTCCTCGCGGGTGAGGTCCGGCAGTTCCACGCAACGTACGAGTTTTGGCAGGCGGCCTTCGCAGACGGCGACCGTGAGAACACGTCCGGCGAGTTTGATCAGGACGTGCAAACCGGAGGGGGGAAGCAGGTCTACGGCCGCGAGAATCGACGTAGTGACAAAGCCGGGCTCAAACCCCGCGGCACGGAAAGGCGCCTCGTATCGTGAGACGATCTCATGCGCTGCCGCGGCGACCACCACCTCGGTGCGCTTGCCGGCAACCTTTTGCACGCAGAAGTTCACAGCAGCCGCATCGACATCAAAGGGCACGGTTTTTTTCATCCGGAACCGTACAAGGGCGAGCTGCTCTTCGCGCTCTGCCGGAAACGCATCGAATTCGAGCACAGCGATTCGGGCGCAATAGTCGGGGAGGATGATCGCCGCCTGACGCCTCCGCTTACCGTTCTGGGGAACTAGTGACGCGACTAAGTACTGAAACTGGTCGGGCTGGAGGATGTTGTCTGCCATCGGCGATATGTTCAGCACCGACGGTTCGAGCGGACGGAAAGAGAACTCCGGATCCTGCTTGCCGCCGGCCGGGCGAGCTACCCAGGCAACTCCCGCGGGCGAAACCTCGAAGGCGTAGGCGGGAGGCGGCTCTTCAAACAACGATGTGAAGTGGGCGAGCAGGCTCATCAGTTACGGTTCAGGACTACATAAGAGTAGACGTGGAACCTGGGCAGAACGTGCAGAACGAGGCGGCGCCGCGGTTAGCCCTCGATAAAGGTTACCTTGTTGATTTCCTTCATCGTAGACAGGCCTAAGCGGACTTTTTCGAGTGCCGATTCGCGAAGGAAGGTCATCCCTTCATCGCGGGCCTGCCGTTTGATCTCCGAGGCGGGGCGACGGTCGAGAATCATTTCGCGGATGCGTTCGGAAAGATCGAGTAATTCGTGAATCGCAGTACGGCCGTGGAATCCGGTGCCGCCGCACTCAAAACACCCTTCGCCTTCGTAGAAGATGCTGTCTTTCCACTGGACCGGGTCGAGGCCGGATTCCTTGAGGTACTCCTCGTCGTAGGTCACCGGCTTTTTGCAGTGTTCGCAGATGAGGCGCACCAGGCGTTGCGCGAGGATACAGTTGAGAGCGGAGACGAAATTGTAGGGTTCCACACCCATGTTCAGGAAGCGGCCCAGCACGTCGAACACGTTGTTGGCGTGTACGGTTGTAAACACCAAGTGTCCGGTGAGGGCGGCGTTGATGGCGATTTGAGCGGTCTCCTGGTCGCGGATTTCGCCGACCATAACCTTATCGGGGTCATGACGGAGGATGGAGCGAAGGCCGCGGGCAAAGGTAAGTCCCTTCTTTTCATTGACGGGGATTTGTGTGATGCCCTTGAGCTGATACTCGACAGGGTCCTCGATGGTGATGATCTTGTCTTCGTCGTTCTTGATCTCGGATATGGCCGCGTAAAGCGTGGTCGTCTTACCGGAACCCGTTGGTCCGGTAACGAGCACCATTCCGTACGGCTCCTTGATGTAGCGGCGGAACTTGATGATGTCGCCGGGCGAGAAGCCGACCACGTCCAGGGTGAGCTTGGAAAACTTCTCGCTCATCGATTCTTTATCGAGTACGCGGAGCACGGCGTCCTCGCCATGGATGGTGGGCATGATAGAGACGCGGAAGTCGATCAGGCGCCCCTTGTAGCGGACACGGAAGCGGCCGTCCTGCGGAACGCGGCGCTCGGCGATATCCAATTCGCTCATGACTTTAATGCGCGAAATGATCATCGAATGCCAGTCTTTAGCGATGGGTGGCATGGCGTAATTCAAAACGCCGTCAATGCGGTATTTGATCACCACTTCCTGGTCGCGTGTTTCAATGTGGATGTCGGATGCGCGCCGCTCTAACGCATTGAAAATGGTCGTGTCGACGAGCTTAATGACGGGTGCGATATTCGCGTCGGTGGCGGTAAGTTTGTCGATCGAGAGAGTTTCTTCGGCGTTCTCTTCGTCGGCGACCACGTCCAGGGTGAAGGTCTCTGTGACCTCTTCGAGAACGCGTTGCGATGATTCCGACTTCTTCAGGAGATCTGAAATCTGGCCGAGTGTGGCAACCTTCACCTTGAGCCGCTTGTTGAGCAGGAGCGATAACTCGTCGATCAGGTTCAGGTTGCGCGGATCGGAGAGGGCGATTTCGAGCGTTCCGTTTTGGGCTGCCAGAGGGACGAAGTTGTAGCGGAACATGAGGTCCACCGGCACGTCCTGGAAGAGGTCGTGGTCGATGGGCGTCTCTTTAAGGTCGACGAAGTCGCACCGGTACCGCGTCGCCAGGGCGCGGGCAGCTTCGAATTCCTGCTGCTGGATGGGCGAGGGAACTGGGGGGCGGGCAGCCATGAGAGTCCTAGAAAATTAGACGCTGGGAAACGTCCGATCGTGCAGAGCCACGCTACCATGGCAGGGAGCCGCTATGGATTTCCGCCTTGCTGAACCCGCCGATCTGCCTCATTTGAAGACAATGATCATCGACAGCTTCGGACCGATTACCTGGTTTAGGCAGTTGGACGAGAAGATTGGTCCGCTGAACGGGTGCGACTGGCGGCGGAGGTGGGAGATCCGGCTGGACAAGGTATTCGCTTCGCAGACGATGCTGGTGGGAGAGATCGACGGGAGGATTGTCGCGGTGGCGACGGGCGCCTACGATCCCGAGCCGGCGCTCGGGTTTGTGGACTTGCTGGGGGTGGATATCGGCGAACAGGGCAAAGGCTACGGCCGGGAGATGCTGCGCGGCATGCTGGACTACTTCCGGTCGAAGGGCGCGAAGTACTGCAATTTGGAGTGCCTGTTGGACAACGAGAAGGGGAACGCGTTGTACAGGAGCGAAGGATGGTCGCTGGTGGCGCAGTCGAATCGGTGGTTTATTGAGTTATAGGAGATTGGTGATGGAGAATGTCCGGACGGCCCACTTTCCGATTCCGACCGCCGACGATGCGGTGCTCGAGGAAGTGGTCCGCCGGCTGGTACAGGCATACGAGCCGTGGCGGATCTACCTGTTCGGATCGGTAGCGCGTGGCGATGCGACCGAGGATAGCGACTACGACTTGATGGTGGTGGTTCCGGATGACAGTCCGCGAGAACGACTGGACTGCCCGCTCGCGTATCGTGTGTTACGGGGGCTGCACATTGCGAAGGACGTGCTGGTGTGGAAGAGGAGCGATTTCGAAGTGGACCTGCTGTTGCGCGCTTCCCTACCGTCGACGATCGCACGGGAAGGCAAACTCCTGTATGAATGTTGACGAGCGGCGTACTTCAAGTACGAAAGCCTGGCTAGAGAAGGCGGTCCAAGACCTTCGGCGCGTGTCGGTGCTGCTACAGATCGAGCCACCTGATGTGGAAGGCTCTTTATTTCACGCTCACCAGGCTGCTGAGAAAGCACTCAAAGCGTTCCTGACGTGGCACGACGTTCCATTCCGCCGCGTGCATGAGCTAGGCGTTGTCGGCCAGCAATGCGCCGAGATCGATGAGAGCCTGTCCGAGGTGGCCAATCGGGCCAATATGTTAACCCAATACGCGTGGCGCTTTCGCTACCCGGGCGCGCCGTACGAGCCGGAACTGGAAGAAGGTCTAACAGCAGCACGGCTTGCGACCGAAGTGGTTGAAGCGATTGAAGGCCGGTTGCCGGCCGAAGCGCGCGGGCACTAAGTGCGCAGCCAGTCCTGGAACATCAGGGTGGCCCACAGCCCGGCGGACCAATCGACACGCTCGTCCAAATGCTCCTGCCAACGGGTGCGGATCAGCGGGATGTTCAGCATGCCGCTGGATTTGAGTGAACGCTCGGACAGCAGGTCCTCTGCCCAATCGCGTAGTTCCTGCCTCAGCCACCTTGCGGCGGGAACGGCGAAGCCGCATTTGGGGCGTTCGATTAGTTGGCGGGGAACGTAGCGGAACAAGACATCGCGCAGGATGAGCTTGCCTTTGTTGTTGCGGGTGAGCCACTCCTCCGGCAGGGTCCAGACGAAGCGGAACAGGTCGGGATCGAGGAACGGGGCGCGGCTTTCGAGGCTGACGGCCATGGTGGCGCGGTCTACCTTGACCAGGATGTCGTCCGGCAGATAAGTCATCGTGTCGGCCAGCATCATGAACCGGAGGTCCAGCTCCGGGCGGTACTTCAGTGGTTTCCAAGGGATATCGTCGAGCGCATCGAAGCCGATGACCGGCGAAGGGTTGCCTTGCCAGAAAGTGGTCAGTTCCAGGTAGAGCCGGTCGAACGAGTCGATGGCCCAGACTTCGCCTTTATGCCGGATCTTTGAAGGGTTCAATGCCTTGTCGACAGGGGTGGGCAACTGGCGGCCCAGTTTTTCAAGGCCTGTCGCGGAAAGCGTTCCCGCCCAGACTTTCGTGGCCATGATTGCGGCTTCGCGCGCCAGTTTGGGGGAACGCTGCAGGCGCGCCCACTTGGCGAGGGTGTCCCAGTATCGGGTATAGCCGGCAAAGAACTCGTCGCCGGCATCGCCGGAGAGGCTCACGGTGACACGGCTGCGGGCGACCTTCGAGACGAGATAGGTCGGGATCTGGGAGGAGTCGGCGAAGGGCTCGTCGTACATGTGCGACAGCATGGGTACGACTCCCAGCAGTTCCTTTTCGCCGACATAGAGCTCCGTATGGTCCGTTCCTAAGTGTTTGGCGACGTCTTTGGCGTATCCGGCCTCGTTGAAATCCTGGTCGTGGAAGCCGATGGTGAACGTCTTCACAGGCTGGGTGCTGGCGGCCTGCATCATGGCTACGACCATAGACGAATCGACGCCACCGGAGAGGAACGCGCCGAGGGGCACATCGGACACCATGCGCGACTGGACGATGCCTTTTAGCAGGGTCTCCAGTTCATTGGCGGCGTCTTCGTAGGTTCCGCGGAAGCGGTTCTGCTGCCCTTCGGCGGCGGTCTTTTCAGCAGACCAGTAAGGAACCACATCGGCGGTCAAGCCATTTGGCGTGGACCGAACGACCAGCAGCGAGGCGACGGGCAGTTTGCGGGTATTCTTGTAAATCGATAGGGGCGCCGGGATATAGGCGTTGCGGAAGTACTCGGCCAGGGCCATCGGGTCTTTGGTGGAATCGAAAGCCGGGTGAGCGCGCAGAGCTTTCAGCTCAGAACCGAACAGGAGTGTGTCGCTCGAGAGTTGGTAGTAGACGGGCTTCTCGCCGAAGCGGTCGCGCGCTAAATAGAGGATGCGCTGTTCGCGGTCCCAAACGGCAAAGGCAAACATGCCGTTGAAGCGCTCGGTGGCGCGGATGACACCCCAGCGTTCGAAGGCGGCGAGCATGACTTCCGTGTCGGACCCGCTTTTATAATGAACGCCGTCGCCCAAGTCCTTCTTGACCTGCTGGAAGTTGTAGATTTCGCCGTTGAAACTGATCCAGAACCGGCCGGTGTGGGACGGCATGGGTTGGTTGCCGTGTTCCGAGACATCAAGGATGGATAAGCGGCGGTGAGCGAGGGCAACGCCGGACTCGTCATCAAGCCAGACGCCCTGGTTGTCGGGACCGCGATGCGGCATTGCGGCGGCCATTTTGGCGGCGATTTCTTTGTCGGCGCGCCCCCGAGCCCAGTAGCCAGCGATTCCGCACATACCTTTCCCTAGGCTAACGTATCGGCTGCTGTCGGCCGGATCAGGCGATATCCTCAGAGGATTGATACGCCGCGTGGAGAGGGTATTATGCTCGCCGCCAGGTCAAGGTGCGCTCTTCGCGGTAGGCGTTTCGGGTTCGGCGGTAGCAACGACCCGGGAATCGGCACTGAAGCGGCGGTAATCTTCCCAGTGGGTTTCGATTTCGAGATCGTACTTTTTCACCATCGCGACCCGGGCGAAGCCACGGATGTGGGCTTTGCGAGGGAGCCAAACGTCGTCGTTCACCTTGACCTGTTCGAACGTCAGACGTGTCCCAGGGTATAGTTTGAAGAGCATAAACCCGTAAGAGAAGGTGTCGATCACCTCGGCATCGACTTTCACCCAGCGGTAATCGGCCTTTGTAATCCAGAGCGTTCCGCGGATCTTGGGCAGGATTTTGGCGCGGGCGGTTTTGGGGCGGTAGCCGGGTTTGGGCTCTGCCTGAATGACCCAGGCGGGAAAACCGGAGACGATTTCGTCTCGCAAAAGCTTGAAATCAAAGGCGTCAGCGATCTCGCGGCGCACCTGGCGTTCTTCCTCAAGATCCTTTTTATCCTGTTCCTCACGTTTGGCGCGATCGCGCTCGGATTCGCAGGCGCGCTTGGCCATCTCGCGATCGAGCTTCTCTTTTTGTTTATGCTCGTCATCCGTTGTAAGCGGTTTACCGTCCTTCGCGATCAGGCGCGAGTAAGGCTGACCATAGAGAATGGTGACTTCAAACGTCTTGTATTCATCTGATGTCGCAACACTGCCGTTGTACTGCTTTTCTCGCGTGTGCCGGATGAAGGTGTAGTTGCGGCGCGCTTCGAGGTCGCGCCAGTCGCGGGAGACAGATCGTAAGACGATTTCGCGAAGGTCGATTGTGCTCTGCGCGAGGCCGACGACCTGAGATATCAGACAAATGACGATCAGTCTCATGGCGATGTGAACAGATGGACGTGGGAGGGGGCCGGAGAGGTGCGGGTGTTTGCGGGGAATTTGTCTGACGGTCGGAGGGCGAAAATAAGCGAAATAGTGCGCAATTCGCTTCGTTTCGCATTATTGCCTTGTTTGACGCTACGAATTCGTTGGGGAGACTCGGTATAGTGGAGCAACTTGACCTCGACATGGGCCGGCAGAGGTTCTGGAGGAGTCCCAGTCCTCTACCGGCTCCGAATCACTTCTGGTCAAACAATTCAGACCTATAGACCAATTCACCTTTGAAGAGGATGCTTGCAATTCGCTCAGTCGCTGCGATATCCACCAGCGGGTTGCCATCAATGATGACGACCGTAGCATCCGCCCCCGGCCGAAGAGTTCCGATTCGCTCGCTCGCGCGGAGGAGCGCTGCAGGTCGCGAAGTCGCCGCTTGCAACGTAGCAGCGATCGGAACTCCGGCATCGACCCAGAGTTTCAGCTCGCGGTGAATGGCCGGGCCATGGAACAGGCCGACGTTGCCGGAACCGGTGCCTGCGGCTAAGGGGACACGAGCCCGCCAGGCACGAATCAGGTTTTCGCGGGCTGCGGCCATCATCTTCCCGGCCACAGGACCGAGGCGGGCTCCGGGCGTGTTCCCGCCGAGAAAAGCGGCACGGGCAGGCTCCAGAAACTCAGGTTTTACCACCTGCTGAACCATAGGGATATTGAGGAAGTCGGCACGCTTCTCTGATCCGGCCACGAGTGCTTCCACATAGGCGAGCCTGGGGATAAAGAAAGTTCCCTCTTTCGCCATTTTGTCGAACAGGTCATTGGGCAATGGTTCGAGTGGGGGGTCGGATTCGATAGATTTGGGACCAGCAATAAACAGTTCCGCGCCGAGCAAAGATCCAGGATTCACGGTTTTACGAACGTCGAGTATCGCCGGATCGGCGTCGCCTACGTTTCGCACGGTGGTGACACCGGAATAGAGGTAAGCGGCCAGGGCGCGCTCGATGCCGCGCTTCCGATCGGGTACGGATGAGTGGCCGAATACCCCGCCTGACGCGGGCAGTTGTACGTACGCGTCGATCAGGCCGGGGATGACAGTCTTACCGGCGGCTTCGAGCACTTCGGCGTTCAACCCGTCGGCGTTCGGGGGGGCGGTGGCCATCAACTGCTCGATTTTGCCGTTGCGGACGAGGATTGCGCCATTGACGAGGACTTTCCCGTCGCCGGTGAAGATGGTGGCTCCGCGGATGAGGCGGGCCTGAGAGCGGCGAATCTGGCGGTCAAGTTGTTTAGCTTCGTTAATGTGGTCGCGACTGTAGGCCTGATAGGTACCTAATAAGATGAAGGGCAACAGGACGGCGGCCACCCAGGCCTTGGCGCGTGGCCCGACCTTTTCTTCTTTTTCCCAGCGAAAGATTTTCGAAGAAATGAAAACGGCCAGCACCGTGGTGAGCAGCAAAGCGCCGACGGGTTGGGGATTTGCGGCCAAGCCTTCGGCCCGGAGCATGACATGGTGAATGCCGCTGTTCAGATAGGAGGCGGGCATGAATTGCGAAACGATTTGGGCGGAGACGGGCATGGAGGAGATGGGGAAGGTCGCACCGCTCAGGAAGAGCATGGGCATGTAGAGGAGCTGGACCAGTACATTCGATTCGGCGGCGGAGTTGGCAACGGCGGCGATGATGAGTCCGATGGCACGGAACGCAAAGCAACCGAGCGTGACTACGACGAGGAGCGAGAGGGGCTCGCTGGGCAGGGGTATCTGATAGATGAAGTGGCTAAGCAGGATGATGAGGACGGCCGAGGGCAGGTAGAGTATCCAACCGGTGATGATGGAGGCGATCAGGATCGGCAGGGGCGTAATGGGGGCAACGCGATAGCGGCGGAGGATACCGGTTTCGCGTTCGGTGACCGCACGCAGGCCGGCGCCGAAGAGGCCGCTGCCGAGGATGCCGAGGACGATGACCATCGAGACGACGCGGGTCATGGCGGCGCCCACGCCACGTCCACCCATAAAGGCTCCGAAGCCGAAGAAGAAGACCAGGGGAAAGATGTAGTTGAAGAACAGGACGGCGCGTTCGCGCGCGGCGAGGCGCAACTGGATGCGAGTGAGTGCGGAACAGGCGCGGAGGAACTGGGTGAAGGTGTATTTAGCGGGCAGTTGGTTGGGCATCATTGGTTGGCATCAAGGGAATTACTCGCGCAACCTCTTTCCGGTGAGTTCGATGAAGACGTCTTCGAGAGTGGGGCGTTTCAAGTGGATGTCGGTTAGCTCAATCCCCTGCTGGTCGACCCACTTCACGAGTTCCACGATGGCCTTAGCGGGCTGAGCAGAGGAGACGGTAAGGGTGCGGCGATCGGCGGAGATGGCGACGCGTTCGCCGACAGCGGGGGGATCGCCTTCAGCGAGCGGTTGCTCGCAGACCACTTCGATGTGGGAATGGCCGAGGGTTTGGCCTTTGATCTCGCGCGGAGTGCCGATGGCGATGATGCGGCCCTCGTCGACGATGGCGACGCGATCGCAGAGGCGCTCGGCTTCTTCGATGTAGTGAGTGGTGAGCAGCAGGGTGCGCTGATCGCCCTTGAGCTCTTCGATGAATTTATAGATTTCGAGGCGCACCTGGGGGTCGAGGCCGGTAGTGGGTTCGTCGAGAAAGACGAGGTGCGGATCGTTGAGCATGGCCATGGCGAGGGCGAGGCGCTGCTTCTGGCCGCCAGACAGGGTTTGGTAGTAGGCGTTGCGTTTGTCCCAGAGTTGCATGCGGCGCAGAACGTTGTCGCCGTCAACGTGACGGGAGTAGAAGGCTTGGAAAAGCTCGATGGCTTCGCGGACGGTGACTTTGTCGGGCAGGTTGGTGGACTGGAGCGCGACGCCGATGCGGTCTTTAACTTCGAGCACCTGCACGGCGGGGTCGAGACCGAGGACGCGGACTTCGCCGGCGGAGCGTTGGCGAAGGCCTTCGAGGATTTCTACTGTCGTAGTCTTACCTGCTCCATTGGGACCGAGGAGGCCGAAGACTTCACCGGTTTGGACCTCAAAACCGATACCGCGGACGGCTTCGAAATCGCCGTAGGACTTGCGGAGGCCGCGGACCTCTATGGCCGGCGCGGTGGTGCTCATTGAGCGGCCAGCCAGCGCAGGGAAGCGGCGATGGCACCCGATTGCGCGACGAGGGGCGCAAGGAATGGCACGATAGCCAGCACGGCCGCGGCGACCTTCATGCGCTTATTTTGCTCCTGTCAGGACAGCAATGGAAGCGCGGCAGAAGGCGGGGAGATCGTCGGGCTTGCGCGAGGTGACGAGGTTGCGGTCGACCACGACTTCAGCGTCTTCCCACGTTGCGCCGGCGTTGATCATGTCGTCTTTGATGGCAAAGAAGGAAGTGACGCGGCGGCCTTTGAGCATGTCGTGGGCGGAGCAGAGACACCAGCCGCCGTGGCAGATGGCGGCAATGAGTTTGCCTTGCGCGTTGATATCGGCGATGAGTTGGTTGGCTTTGGGGTGACGGCGGATATGGTCGGGCGCGTAGCCGCCGGGGGCGACGAGACCATCGAAGTCCGCTGCCGAGACTTCGTCGTAAGATTTGTCGGCCACGCAGGGGTAGCCCAGTTTCGACGGGTACGTTGCGCCGGCTTTCGCGCCGACGGTAACTACTTCCGCGCCGGCTTCGCGGAAGCGGTAGAGCGGATACCAGATTTCCATTTCCTGGTAGGCCTGGTCCACCAGAATGGCGATACGTTTCCCTTTGAGTTCCATGGTGAGTATTGTACCGACGCCACTTTTTTTCTGCTTCCCTGAAGGTTTAGATTTCTTTATACTGGTGAATGAGATCGGCGTAAGGGGAGTAGGTCGCCAAAGCTGGTCTGGTGTGTTCGTCAACACGTTTGCGCTTGAATTGCGGAAGCCGGACCACCAGCGCGGTTAACGTCCACGGATCGAGACCTTCAAAAACGCCGCCTGGAGTGGCGCGTTTTGAGTCTCGATTTTTCAGTTTTGGGAGGCTTTATATGGCTTACGGCCGAGCGTCGGTTCATTATCTCTGCTGCTGTCATGCGGAGTGTGCCGCATGACGGAGCTTTTCCCTTTTGCGAGTTACTGGTGGTTTTACGCCGGGTTCACGGCGCTGGTGCTGGTGCTGCTGGCGCTGGACTTAGGTGTATTTCATCGCGACGACCATGTGGTGTCGTTGCGCGAGGCGACGATCTGGACAGCGATCTGGGTAACGGGCGCACTGCTTTTCAACGCGGGGCTTTATTACTACGCGACCGACAAGTTTGGCGAGGAAGTAGGGCGAAGGGTCGGGCTGGAGTTCCTGGCCGGCTATCTGGTGGAAGAGTCGCTGTCGGTGGACAACATTTTTGTGTTCATCATGTTGTTCCGGTATTTCGCGATTCCGCCGATTTACCAGCACCGGATCCTGTTTTTCGGCATTTTGGGCGCGATCTTCTTTCGGGCGATCTTCATCGCGCTGGGCGCGGTGCTGATGCAGTATCACTGGGTGGTGATCCTGTTCGGGGTGTTTCTGATCTTCACGGGCGCGAAGATGCTGTTCTCGAAGGATGAGTCGGTGCATCCGTCGGAGAATCCGCTGCTGAAGCTGATGCGGCGGTTTCTACCCGTGACCAACCATTTCCACGGACACGACTTTTTTGCGCGGGTGAACGGGGTGTTGGCGGCTACGCCGTTGCTGGTGACGCTGCTGGTGGTGGAGACGACGGATATCGTGTTCGCGCTCGACTCGGTGCCGGCGGTTTACGGGTTGACCAAGGAACCGCTGATTGTGTTTACGTCGAACATCTTCGCGATACTCGGGTTGCGATCGATGTACTTTGTGCTGGCCGACGCCATCGACCGGTTCCACCTGTTAAAACACGGGGTGGCGCTGGTGCTGGTGTTTGTGGGGCTGAAGATGTCGCTGTTTGCGGGGTTGCCGATTGTGGTGTCGCTCGCGGTGATCTGCGTGGTTTTGGCGGGGTCGATCGTATTATCGTTCATGGTGGCAAAGAAACCGGTAGTGGCGGCCGAGATGGAGCCGGACCCGAACAATTAAGATTAAGGGTCCCCTGCAGACTCATGGAAACTCGCCGACTCGGAGCCCACGTCTCCGTCGCCGGTTCGTTGCTTCGCGCCACCGAAGAAGCAACCCGAATCGGCGCTAACACCATTCAGATCTTCTCGTCGAGCCCGCGGATGTGGAAGGCGTCAAAGCTCGACCCGCACGATGTAAAGTCGTTCCGCACGGCACGCGAAAAGCTGGATATACGGCCGATGGCCATCCATTGCAGCTATCTCATCAACCTGGCGGCGGCGGAGGATGAGATCTTTTTGAAGTCTGCGGTAGGCATGCGAGGCGAGATTGAACGGGCCATCCAACTCGATGCCGATTACCTGGTGGCGCATCCGGGCAGTTGCAAGGGCCAATGCGCGGAAGATGCGATTCAACGGCTAACGATCGGCATGCGGGAATCGGGCCGGGGCTTGAAGTCCGCGCGGCTGAAGTTCCTATGGGAGATCACGGCGGGACAGGGACAGGCGTTGGGGAGCGATATCGGACAGTTGAAAGAGATTGCAGCGCGGACGGCGGAGGTGCTCGATATTCCGGTGGGCTATTGCGTGGACACGGCGCACTGCTTTGCGGCCGGGCTGGACCTGTTCGACGTACTGCGGGAGTTGGGGCAAGAGAACGTCCCGGTGATCCATACGAACGATTCGAAGGCACCGTTCGGATCGCGCGTGGACCGTCATGAACACATCGGCAAAGGCTATATTGGAAAAGAAGCCTTCCGCCGGTATCTCACCCATCCCGACTTACGCGACAAGGCCTTCATTCTCGAAACACCCGAGAATGACGACGGCGACCACGCCCAAAATCTATCGACACTGAAGCAACTATGCCGGAAAAGCCGTACAACCCTAACGAAATCGAGCAGCGGTGGGTAGACGCCTGGCGCGACTATTCCATTTACAAGGCCAAAGACGACGGATCGAAGCCCCGCTACTACGTGCTCGAGATGTTCCCGTATCCGAGCGGACGCCTGCATATGGGTCACGTACGGAACTACTCGATCGGCGACACACTGGCGCGTTACATGTGGATGCGCGGGTACGACGTGCTGCACCCGATCGGGTGGGACGCGTTCGGGATGCCGGCGGAGAATGCGGCGATCAAGAACCGCATGCATCCAAGCGATTGGACGCTGTCGAACATCGAGAACATGAAGGAGCAGTTGGTGCGCCTCGGCTTCAGCTACGACTGGGACCGCGAGGTGAACACC
The DNA here is from genome assembly GCA_020846745.1 of Bryobacterales bacterium. GTDB lineage: Bacteria > Acidobacteriota > Terriglobia > Bryobacterales > Bryobacteraceae > JADLDI01. The sequence goes on from JADLDI010000150.1 coordinate 112,723, forward strand.
TGTACGCCCGAGTATTACCGCTGGAACCAGTGGTTCTTTATCAAGATGTACGAACGCGGACTGGCGTATCGGAAGGCCGCGCGCGTCAACTGGTGTCCGGATTGCGCGACCGTGCTGGCGAACGAACAGGTGGAAGAAGGCCGCTGCTGGCGCTGCTCGTCGCTGGTGGAACAGCGGGAGTTAGAACAGTGGGCGCTGAAGATCACGGCCTACGCGGACGAACTACTGGACGAGACGTATAAGTCGCTGGAAAAGGGCTGGCCCGAGCGTGTGCTGACGATGCAGCGGAACTGGATCGGCCGGTCGGAAGGCGCGGAAGTCGACTTCATGCTGGAGGCGACGCGCGAACGGATTCGCGTGTTCACGACGCGCATCGATACGATTTACGGCGCAACTTGCGTCATTCTGGCGCCCGAGCACCGGTTGACGGCTCGCCTGGTGACGGGCGATGCCTATGCGCCCGTGAAGGCGATGATTGATGAACTGGGCCGCAAAGATCCAGGCGATGTGGAGAAGGCCGGCTTGTTTACCGGACACTTCGCGATCAACCCTTTCAATGGGGAGCGCGTACCGATCTGGGTGGGCAACTTTGTGCTGACCGGCTACGGCACGGGCGCGATTATGGCGGTGCCCGCGCACGATGAGCGCGACTTCGAGTTCTGCCGCCGGTACGGGATTCCGGTGCGTCCGGTGATCCGTCCCATCGACGGCGTACTGGCGGACGGCGAGACCATGAAGGAAGCGTTTACCGAGTATGGGATCGCGGAGAATACGGGCCAATGGTCGGGGTTGACGAGCGAAGAGGCCAAGAAACAGATGGCCGCCTACGCCAAGGAAAACGGCTTTGGCGAAGCGTCGATCACGTTCCGCATCAAGGACTGGGGCGTGTCGCGCCAGCGCTACTGGGGCACGCCGATTCCGATGATCCACTGCGAGCGATGCGGCATCGTGCCGGTGCCGGAAGAACAACTGCCGGTGGAGTTGCCGTATAACGTCGAGTTCACCGGCAAGGGCCGGTCGCCACTCGAGAACGTGCCGGAATTCGTGAACACCACGTGTCCCAAGTGCGGCGCGGCGGCGCGGCGCGAGACGGACACGATGGACACGTTTGTCGACTCGTCGTGGTATTTCTACCGCTTTACCGATCCCAAGAACACGCACCTGCCGTTCGCGCCCGAGAAGGCGGCCGGGTGGTTTCCGATTGACCAATACATCGGCGGCGTCACGCACGCCATCCTGCACCTGATCTATTCGCGGTTCTGGACGAAGGTGATGCGCGATTTGGGCTTGGTTCAGAATGCTGAGCCCGCCACCAACCTGTTCACGCAGGGCATGGTGCAGTTGGGCGGCAAGGCGATGTCGAAGTCGCGCGGCAATGTGGTCGACCCCGATGACATGGTGCAGAAATATGGCGCGGACACCTGCCGCCTGTTCACGCTGTTCGCCGCTCCGCCCGAGAAGGACATGGAGTGGAACGAGTCGAGCGTGCAGGGCCAGTTCCGGTTCCTGGGGCGTGTGTACCGGTTCGTGACGCGGAACGTGGAGAAAGCGGCGCAACCGGGCGGCGAGCATACGGAAGCCGACCGCAAGGCGATCCGGAAGCTGCACCAGACTCTCAAAAAGATCACGCAGGACTTCGATAACCGGTGGCACTTCAACACGTCGATTGCGGCGCTGATGGAACTGATGAACCGGCTGGAGGAGTTCGAAGACGGGCTATCGTCAGCCGCCGCGGCCGAGATCGTCGAGAAGCTGTGCCTGATGCTGCACCCGTTCGCGCCGTTCCTGTCGCAGGAGATGTGGTCGGTGGAACTCGGCCGCGAAGGCCAGTTGATCCAGCAGGGTTGGCCGGCTTTCAGTGAGGAACTCGCACAGGAAGAAGGCGCCGAAATCCCGATCCAGGTGAACGGGAAGCTGCGGTCGAAAATGATCGTGCCGTTCGGGACAGGCAAGGAAGAGTTGGAGCGGCGCGCGTTGGCCGACGAGCGCATCAAGGCTTACATCGAAGGTAAGCAGGTGGCCAAGGTGATCGTGGTGCCGGATAAGTTGGTGAATGTGGTGGTGAAGGGGTAGTTCAGACAGCTATCAGCTGAAGCTCCGGCGCGAGAAGCTTGAGGTCGTCTGGGTCGCTCGTGACGACCGCTTGTCTTGCTCGCCGGGCGCAAACGACCACATGGGCGTCGGCGATGTCGCTGGCGCGGGTGCGAGATAGCAGGAGGCCTACCGCGGTCGCATCAGATCGGTCGAGCGGCACGAGATCGGTTACGGGCTGGCGCATCAGCCACGATAGACGCGCCTGCCGGGCTGGATTACGGATCGCCTGAGCCAACGCGGTAGCCGGGATTGTGATTCGAGAGCCTAGCCTAATGGCTCGTGCGATCAACGTTAGAACCCGCCGGTCGTTCCGATCGATTGCAATGAGACCGCCGGCATCAAGCGTGATGCCGCCGTTCATGCTGCCTTACGTTTCCGGCTCGCCTTTTTTCCCGCGGCCGGCGAAAGGATGTTATCGGCCCATTCGAGTTCTTCTTTTGTCAACGGTCCGCCTGTCTGATCGAGAGCTTCCTTCAACATTTCCCTCCATCCGGCTACATCATCCAGCGAGACGCCAACTGCGTGCTTCACGAAAGCCGAGACATTGGGGGACTGTCCCGCGCGGACCAGTTCACGAATTCGCGCAAGTTGATCGTTATCCAGTGTTACGGTCACTTTAGTGGTCGCCATACCATTTACCATACCACCGCTTCACTGGAAGGTTTCCTCGCAAAAACGGTGCTCCGACCGACGAGCGGATCAAGGCTTACCTCGAAGGCAAGCAGGTGGCGAAGGTGATCGTGGCGCCGGATAAATTGGTGAATGTGGTGGTGAAGGGGTAGGAGTCGTCGGGGCGGCTAACGAGCAGACGGGTTGAATTCCGGAGGGCCAACGTGCCGAATCAGCCACGCGAGGGGATGGTGTCCACAGGAGTGTGGGCGTGCGCCACATTGTACGCGGTTGGCGTGTGGCAGAATGATCAATGTAGGGTTTTCTCGCGATATCAGCCTGCTTCAACGCTCTCCTATACTGAAGAGCTAAATCAGTGCTCCGGCCGCCGCGCCAGCAGCGCGACCACCGCGCCCAAGACCGTCAACACGCCTAACCCGTAGAACATCGTGTTGTAACCAGTTGCCACCGTTCCGGCCTGCTTGGCTTGTTCGATGATACCGGCGAAATAGCCCGGCACCACGAAACCCGCCGCTCCCCAGGCGGAGAAGAGAATGCCGTAGTTGGCGCCGATGTTCTTGGCGCCGTAGTAGTCCGCCGCGATCGAGGGCATCAGTGCCAGATAGCCTCCGTAGCAGAAGCCGACCAGGCACAATCCGGCCAGCACGCGCCAGAAATCGGCTGTATTCGGCAGCACCAGCCAGCAGGCCACTACCGACACCGCGCACATGCCGAGGATCGCCTGTTTGCGGCCCAGTTTATCCGACAGTCCGCCCCAACCGAGGCGGCCGACGCCGTTGAACAGCGACATCACGCCCAAGGCGGCCCCGCCGGTGAGTGCGGCGGAGGCAGCGGCCAGCTCGCGGATGAGCGGCGCCGATTCGCCGATGGCCGTGAGGCCGACTGAGGAACCAAGGAAATACAACAACCACACGGCGTAGAACTGCCACGTCCGCAGCATTTCGCCGGGGGTGTAATCGGACCGCCGTTTGCCCTGTGCCGCGGCCGGAGGGTTCCAGCCGGCGGGCTTCCAGCCGATGGGCGGCACCTTGTACATCTGCGCCGTCCCGATCACCACCACAAAGAAGAGAGCTGAAAGAAACAAGAAGGTGCGGGGAATGGTGGTCTGGTAGGCTGCCGGATCGGAGCCCATCATGCGCTCCAATAAGGGGGCGAAGATGAGTGAGCCGACGCCGAAACCCATAACCGCAAGGCCGACTACCAGGCCGCGCTTATCGGGAAACCACTTGACGCAGGTAGCGATCGGGGTGACGTACGCGAAGCCGACGCCGAGCCCGGCCACTACGCCGTACGAGAAGATCAGGCCGGATGGCGTATTGCCGATGAACGCCGCCAGTAAACAGCCAAGGCCAAGCAGCACCCCACCGAAGCTGCCCACCAGCCGGGGCCCTTTCTTATCCTGCCAAAACCCGGCCACGACCATGGCTAGGGTAAAGAACAGGATCGACCAGCGGTACGGGGCGATGGTGACGGTCTTGTCCCAGCCGTAGGCGGCGGCGAGCGGCCCGCGGAACACGGCCCAGGAGTAGATGATTCCGAGGCAGATCTGCATGAGCACGGCGGCGGCGGCCAGCATGCGGCGGTCGGGGACAGCGGGAGTTACAACGGTCGCGGTTGCCATAGATTAGGAAGTCCGCAGCGAAGTCTACCATGGGTCACCGGCGGGGCGAAACATGGGCGCGTGCTGTGGGCGCGTGCTGCCATACTTTGGAAATGGAGATTTGGCGGCAATACGCGGACGAATTCCCGGTCACGAAGAACCTGACGTATCTGAATCACGCGGCAGTGGCGCCGCTCTCCGCAGCCGCAGCCAAGGCAATGGCGGATTTGGCCGCAGACGCGAGGGACTGGGGATCGCTCGATTACGACAAGTGGCTGTCGGCCTATGAAGGCCTGCGGGTTGAAACGGCGAAACTGATCGGCGCCTCGCCACGGGAGATCGCGATCGTAAAGAACACGTCGGAAGGCATTGCGACCGTGGCGCTCGGCATTGACTGGCGCGCGGGCGACATCGTGGTGGCCTTCCGGGAAGAGTTCCCCGCGAACTATTACCCGTGGTTGAAACTAGAGGCGCGCGGCGTGAAGGTGCGGTGGCTCTCGATCTACGATCCGCTGGAGGCGATCGATGCTGCCGCGGAAGGGGCACGCCTGCTGGCGATATCGCATGTGAACTACCTGTCGGGTTACCGCGTGGACCTTACCTCTATCGGCGAAATCTGCCGGCGACGGGGCTGTTTCTACTTTGTGGACGCTATTCAGGGCATGGGGGCGTTCCCGATCGACGTGGAGCGGGATCACATTGACGCGCTGTCGGCAGACGGGCACAAATGGCTGCTCGGGCCGGAGGGCTGCGGCGTGCTGTACGTACGCCATTCGGTGCAGGACCAGATCGAGCCAGTCGAATTCGGCTGGACCAACGTCGCCGCCTACGCCGACTACGCGTCACGCGACATGACCTTGCGGAGCGACGCGGGGCGGTACGAGCCGGGCACGTTGAACACGATCGGCATCTTCGGGCTGCGCGCGTCTATCGCCCTGATCAACCAGATCGGCGTTGCGGCGATCAGCGCGGAAGTCACCCAACGCGCACGCCAACTACATGACGGCGCCAAGCGCAAAGGCTACGAGATCCTGCCCACCGCTTCCGGCATCGTGACCTTCCGTAAAGAGGGCGTGGACAGCCGCATCATCGTGAAACGCCTACGTGACGCCGGGATCATTGCCGCGCCTCGCCAGGGTTACGTCCGCACCTCACCCCATTTCTATGTCAGCCCCGATAGCATAGAGGCCTGTCTGGAACAGCTACCCTGAGTTGGGTCCGGCTTCTACAATGAAGTGAAATGATCGCTCGCTATACGCGGCCTGATATGGGCCGCATCTGGAACGACGACGCGAAGTATCGCGCCTGGCTCGATGTAGAACTGGCCGCCTCGGAGACGCTGGCAGACATGGGAATCGTGCCCGCAGAAGCGGCCAAGGCTCTCCGTGCGAATGCCGGGTTCACGGCGGACCGGATCAACGCCATCGAACGCGAAGTCCGTCACGACGTGATCGCCTTTACGACCGCTGTTTCCGAAACGATGGCCGCCGCGGGGGTGGCCGAGGCGTCGCGCTGGCTGCATTACGGGCTCACCTCGAACGACGTGGTAGACACCGCGCAGGCACTGCAGGTGAAGCAGGCTTCGGAGTTGATTCTCGCCGGCGTCGACCGCGTGCTGCAGGTTCTCCACCGGCGCGCCCACGAATTCAAGTACACGCCACAGATCGGCCGCACGCATGGCATCCAGGCGGAACCGATCACGTTTGGGTTGAAGATCGCCTTGTGGTTTGACGAACTGCAGCGCGGGCGAGCGCGGTTCGCCGCCGCGGCTGAAGACATGCGCGTCGGCAAGCTCTCCGGCGCCGTGGGAACCTTCGGCCATATCAGTCCGGAAGCCGAAGAGCGGATTTGCGAGAAGATCGGACTGAAACCCGCGCCGATCGCCTCGCAGGTGATCGCTCGCGACCGCCATGCCGCCTATATCAATGCACTGGCTTTGATCACCGCCCTTTGCGAGAAAATCGCGCTGGAGGTTCGCCACCTGCAGCGGACGGAGGTTCGCGAAGTGGAAGAGCCGTTCGCCGCCGGGCAGAAGGGATCGTCCGCGATGCCCCACAAGCGGAATCCGGTGACCTGTGAACAGATCTGCGGCCTGGCGCGAGTGGTCCGGTCAAATGTGCAGGCGGCGATCGAGAACATAGCCCTGTGGCATGAGCGGGATATCTCCCATTCGTCAGTCGAGCGTGTCATCCTGCCCGATTCCACGATTCTCACCGACTACCTTCTCGAAAAAACGCATTGGCTTGTGGACGGCATGCGAGTGTCGCCGGAACGAATGCAGAAGAACCTGGATCTGACGTGCGGGCTGATTTTCTCCGGTCAACTGTTGTTAGACCTCTCAGCCGCCGGGATGCTCCGCGAGCAGGCTTACAAAACCGTGCAATCGCTGGCGATGACCGCCTGGGAGAACGGTGATGATTTTCGCGTCATGGTTGCGGCCGATCCGTCGATTTCGGCACTTTTGAACCCGAAGCAGTTAGCAAGCTCGTTCTCGTTAGAGCGTCAACTGGGCAATGTTGATGCGATCTTCCGTCGTGTGTTTGGGCAATAGAGTACCTGGGACTTGCAGGGGTGACTGATGGTACTAGAAGTTCTACGGATTGAGTCAATTTGAATGAAAGTATTTTTATCTTAGACATTTTAGTCCTTGTTTTTCCCACCCATTCCGGTACACTTTTTAGTAGAGGACTCCGTGAAAACTGTAGAGATGGCGCGTGTCTTGCTGGTGGATGATAACCCCGCCAGCCGGCTGACCCTCCAAACTCTTCTGCAGGCTGGCGGGTATTCGGTCGACGCAGCGGCGTCCGCCGCGGAAGCTGTCGGCAAGTTAGACGAACAAGAGTACGAGTTGGTATTAAGCGACCTGGGGATGGAATCGCCCGAGGCCGGTTATCGTGTAATCGCCCATGCGCGCCGGATGGATTATAGTCCGGCGACGGCACTTATCACCAAAGACCACGACGAATCGGAACCCGTGTATGGGTCCGATTCAACGTTGGTTGAACCCGAGGACGTTCAAGGCCTGTTCACACAGGTCGCCGACCTGATTTCTGCCCGGGCCAGACGCCGTGTGCGGCGCCAGATGCGCCACACCGCCGCGTGAAGCGAGCCGGCAGGCTGTTACACCCGCCGGCGCCGATTTTAGGGCTGTGACTTACCCTTCTTATCCACGACGGGTTTCTTGAGCTTGGGGGCTGCAAACGGATAGCGATTGGGCGTAACCCGGACGTCCGTGGTCACCTTGATGGGAAACTTACCAAGGCCAGGGTAGGTAAGTTCGACAAAGTAGGCCGAGAATCCTTTTTCGGGCGCGGCGACGCGAGCGATATATTCACCGTTCTTTTCCGGCTGCAGGACTGTCGACTTATACGCCGGTCCGATCACATCCAAGCGAAAATCGCGAGCGTTGGCATTGGTGGCTTGCCAGAGCTTCACTTCCCGTGGTGTGTCGACCGCCTTCACACGGATTGTGCCTGCGTTGTCGATGCGCCAGGAGTAGCGCGGCCGCGGCTTGTTCTCCAGGATTTCCTGCATCCAGGCCAATAGCGCCAACGGTGCATCGGAGTTCTGCAAGCTGTGCGATGCGTTCGGCACGTAGCGCAACAACTTCTCGCCTTTGAGATCTTTGAAATAGAACTGCGAAGAGTCGGGGAGGAAGAACTGGTCTCCCGACGCGTTGACGATGTACTTAGGCATTGTCAACCGGTCGCGGTATTCGTAGGGCTCCACGGCTTTCATCAGCTTCTTGTTTTCGGGCGAGCCGATCCAATCCATGATCCCCATGTCGACGTAGTCCTTCACCGCCGGCGCCCAGAAGCCGTAGGCGCGCCAGTGGTGGATGAACGACTTCTCCATATTCAACAGATCGATGACGAGCGGGGCGATGGCGACCACGCGCTTATCCACGGCGGCCGTGGTCCAGGTCGTCCAACCACGTTTGGAAGCGCCCGCGACGATGTAGCTGTTGACCGTCAGTCCGCCGCCCTCGGGTTGCTGCAGGAAGGCAGTTACGGTGTCCATGGCCCTGACGGCGGCCTTGGTCATGGGCAGCCGGGCCGGCCATTCGTCGTCGCCGCCCCGCAAAAACTTATCCCACGTGTAGGCGATGATGGCATCTTCGGTACGCGTTTTGGTTTCGCCGGCAAACTGGAGCGGCTCGTTCGGGATCATGCGTAACTCGATCATCACGGCGCCGGTTTCCCGGGCAAAGTTCACGAGCATCGGGTCGGCGCGCTCCGGAGCGCGCCCGCGAATGTTGCCGCCGGCGATAAACAGCAACGCCGTTTTATATTTCACCGTTTGCGGCCGGATGACGGTGACCCAGTGCTTCCAAACCGGGCGGTCGACTTCCTGGGCCGTCCGCCATGTCTGCGACGTCATATCGATCACCGTCGCTTTGCACCCGCCGCAGGGCACGTCGCCCACGACTTTCCACTGGTAGGTGGAGTCGGGCTTTTTGATGTACCGATCGAGCACGGTCTCCGCACCGGACAGACAGGCGACGGCGATGACCGCAGCGAACAGACTACGTTTCACGAATTGAGTACTCCAACATCCGATAATAGCTTTATTCGAGGCTTTGCTTCAGGGCCCGCGCCGGCCGTGTCGAGGCAGCTTGGCTCCTACCCGTTGCTACCGCGCTGGCGGCACGGCTGTGCCGGCGTGCCGTCCTCTCGCCGATCGTCTGCAATGCCGTTCTGCGGTTCATACCGCGCGTTCCACCTTCCGTATCAGGAGAAACAGGCAACCCGCCGCGAGCACCGGCAGCAACCCCGCCGCGAGAAACACCGGCAGGTACGAGTACCGGTCCACCACCGCGCCGGTCACGAGCGTCAGCGTCATGTTTGTGCATCCTTCGGCGAGCCCTGTCAGACCCGTGACGCCGGCCAGCACCCGCGGCGGAAACAGGTCGCCCAACAGCCCGATATGGTTCGCGACCGTCGTCGCCAGCCCGAACGTCGCCACCGAAATCAGCGCGATGGCCGCGCCCTCGCCTGGCACAAACGGCACCAGCATGCTCAGCGCGCACAAACCTGTCCCCAGCACGTAGGCGAACTTGCGTGTGCGGTCCGCCGTCCAACCGCGCCGCATCAACGAGTTCGCCAGCAGGCCGCCCCCGACGTTCCCCAGTCCCGCGAACAGAAACGGGATGCCCGCGAGCAGTCCGATCATCTCCATGCTAAACCCGCGCTCGCGCCGCAGATACTCGGGCAGCCAATACCAGTAGAAATGCACCACCGGCCCTGCCAGCGCCCGCATGAGCATTACACCCCAAACCTGCCGCAAACCCAGCAACGGCCGGAATGGCGCGCTCGCGCCCGCACCCACATCCGCGCTCCGCTCGCGACAAAACACAAGCCACGGCACGATCCACACCAGACCCAGTACGCTCGGCAGCACAAATGCCATTCGCCACCCGAACGCTTTTGAAATCGCCACCAGCACCGGCGGAGCCGCCAGCGCGCCGATCACTGTGCCGCTGTTGAAAATGCCCCCGGCCAGCGCCCGTTCGTGCGCCGGAAACCGCTGCGATATCACCTTTACGCCCGCTGAGTAGTTGCCGCACTCACCAATTCCGAGCAAAAAGCGGAACGCGCAGAAGTGCCACACGGTGCGCGCCGCCGCATGCAGAGCGTTCGCTGCCGACCACACCAGCATGATCGCCGGCAATCCCAGCCGCGGACCCCGCCTGTCGATCCACAGCCCCGCCGGCACCTGCGCCAGTGTCAGCCCCAACGTAAACGCAAACACGATATAGGAGTACTCGCTATTCGACAGCCCCAGATCGTCGCGAATCAACGGCGCCATCACACTCAGCACCTGCCGGTCCAGCAGGTTGATGGTGATCGACGCAAACAGCAGCCCCAGGATGCCCCAGCGCGCCTTGTCTACGATATCGGAATGCGCACTCTTTTCGAGATGCCCGTCGGCGAACTTCGCACGGCCGCCCGCATCCCCTTCCGTCTCCTGCCTGACATCCCCGCCGTGCTCTCCGATTTCGCTCACTCCATTGCCTCCGCCATTCGCCTTGCCAGCCAGTCCGCCCGGCCCGCCCGTCTCATCCTTCCAGTGGGTCCGGTCAGGCAGTATCCCATTCTAGTGGACCTCACCAACCGTGAACGCCTCTCCTGGCGGAACGTGCACGTCTTCCAAATGGATGAGTTTCTCGACTGGCAAGGCCGCCCCATTCCCACGTCCCACCCGCTGTCGTTCACCGGCTTCCTCCAACGCGAACTGTTCGCCAAAATCGATGAAAGCCTCCGGCCTCCTGCCGGCCAGATTCACGTCCCCAACCCGTTCCGGCCCGACGATATCAGCGAAGCCCTCGAGCGCGTCGGCGGCGCGGATGTCTGCTATGGTGGCATCGGCTACCACGGCCACGTGGCGTTCAACGAACCGCCCCTGTCCCGCTGGCATCCCGTTTCCGTGGACCAACTACGCCACTCCCTCACCCGCGTTGTAGTACTTGGCGCCGATTCGATTGTTGTCCAGAGCATCGGTTCCGCCGGCGGCTCTGCCGCCGACATTCCTCCTATGGCCGTGACCCTAGGTATGCGCGATATTCTTGCCGCGCGCCAGATCCGCTTGTATCTTGCTGGAGGGGAACGGCATCGTGCCGTCTTTCGCATCGCCGTGGCGGGGGAAGTATCTATTCAATATCCCGCAACTTTGGTGCAGGGGCATAAAGATGCTGAAATAATCACCGATATGTCTACTGGAGAGCCGGTTCAGCTTCGACTCGGATAGCAGTGCCGTTCGTTGCGTTTCGCTACGGGCGTGTCCCCACGGCGCGCTATCATGAAGCTGACTGGGATTAGGTCGATAACCAGGTGGCACACGGCAGTACCCATCCCAACACTGGGCCCGTCGGTTTGGCTCAGCAGGTTATGCTCGCTTCGCTTGAGGCGGCTGCGGATGGGATCGTTATCACAGATCGCGACGGTATCATCCAGTGGGTAAACCCGGCGTTTACGCGCCTTACCGGTTACTCGTCCACTGAAGTGGTCGGACAGAACCCAAGAATCCTGAAATCAGGCCTGCATCCGCCCGATTGGTACGCGCGCCTCTGGGCTGAGTTGGTCGACGGAAAAACCTGGGATGGCTTCCTGGTAAACCGCCGCAAAGACGGCACCCTTTACGAGGAACATCAGTCCATCAATCCCGTCCTCGATGAAAACGGACAAATCACGCATTTTGTCGGAATCAAGCGCGATTGCACAGAATTGCGCCGCGTGGAACGTGAGCTTTCAGAGCGCGAACAACAGTACCGTTTACTGTTTGAAGATGCGCCGGTCGCATGCCTGCGGCTTGATGTGAATGGACGCATCGCCGCCGCTAATAAGGCTCTGCTCGAAATGTCGGGTTACACCGCCGGCGAACTCATCGGCATGCCGTTTTGGAAGTTGATCGACGAATCCGCACGCGAAATCAGCCGCGAAACCGGTTTACGCCGGCTGCGCGGTCAAATTTCCGCTGTCCCCGTCAGGCGCCCGGTCGTCTGCAAGGATGGACGCAAGCTGATTGTCGATATCCATCAGCGCACAATCCTCGGTCCCGACGGGCGAATCTCCGGCATGCAGTGTACGGTTCTCGACGTCACCGACCAGGTCAGGTCGCAAGCAGAACTCCTCGAAAGTCACAGTTGGCGCGAAAACCTGCTCAAGTACTCCTTCGACGCGATTACCACCTGCATCATTCGCAGCGACGGACGGCTTGAGTTTGAACAGGGGAACTCCGCGTTTGAAGCGCGGTCGGGCCTTCGTGTCTCAGAGATTGTAGGAAAAACTCTCGAGGAAGTGCTGCCTGCGGACATCAGCTCCCACATTCGCACACGTTATGCGGGTTGCCTGGCGGCGAGAAAACCTGTGCTGCACGATGAGATGCTCATCGGCTCGACCGGCAAGCGCTTCTGCCGCACCCAGTTGATCCCCCTTGTCGACCAGACGGGGAGAGTCCATCGCATTGCCTCCATTTCGCACGACCTTACCGACCGGCTCCGGATGGAAGAGCAACTCAGGCGTCAGCAGGAACAACTTGAACTTGTCCTCGAAGGCGCTAACGACGCCTTCTGGGACACCGATATTCTCGCGGGCGAAACGCGCACTAGCCGCCGTTTTGCCGAGATGATCGGCTGTTCTCCTGATGCCGCCCCCAGCCGCTCCGAGAGCTGGCGGACTCGTGTCCACCCTGACGACTATCCCTGCATGGCGGTCACTTGGGCTGCTCACATGAATGGCGCTCTTCCCCACTTTCATTGTGAGTTCCGTGTCCGGGCCGAAGACGGCTCGTGGCGCTGGATTCAAAGCCGGGGCAAAGTTGTCAAGCGTGACGAATCGGGGCGTCCCCTTCGGGCAACCGGCGTATTCAGCGATGTCACGGAACTGCGTAGCGCCGAGCACGCGCGCCAGAAAACCGAGCAGCAGTTCGGTAGCCTGGTTGCCTCGCTGTTCGAAGGCATTGTCGTCCAGAATCGCGACGGCCGCGCCGTTTTCTGCAACCCCGCTGCGGAACGCATCCTCGGCATATCCGCGCAATCGCTGATGTCTCCGGATTTCAGCTACGACTGGCAGGCCATCCGCGAAGACGGAACCGGTTTTCCGCCCGACGAGCATCCGACCCATATTGCCGTGCTGACGGGTAAGTCTGTTCCTCCCGTCGTGATGGGCGTGCATCGGCCGGATGGCACTCTCGTCTGGTTGTCTGTCAATTCGGAACCGCTCTTCAATCCGGGCGAGACCATCCCCTATGCCGCCGTCGGCTCGTTCACCGACATCACCCACTCCCGCCGCATGGTGACCGAACTCCAGGTCGCTAAGGCCGCCGCCGAAAGTGCGGCGCGGGCCAAAAGCGAATTCCTCGCCACCATGAGCCACGAGATCCGCACCCCTATGAACGGCATCATCGGTATGACCGGCTTGTTGCTCGACACGCCCCTCAACGACGAGCAACTGAGCTTTGCCCAATCCATTCGCGAGTCTGCCGATGCGTTACTCAATATCATCAACGAGATTCTCGACTTTTCCAAGATCGAGGCCGGGCGCGTCGAAATCGAATGCCAGCCTTTCGATGTCCGCGACGGCATCTCGAGCGTAATCGACCTCCTGCGCCCCTGGGCCCAGCAAAAAGGCCTCGACCTGCAACTTGCCTTCACCCCGGCTGTCCCCGAAGTGCTGATCGGCGACGTCGGACGCATTCGCCAGATCGTCATAAACCTCGTCGGCAATGCCGTCAAGTTCACCCACCACGGTGCGGTATCCGTTGCAGTCCATTACACCCCTAACGGCCGCTGCGCTGTCACTGTTTCCGACACCGGCATCGGCATCGCTCCCGACGACCTGCCGCGGTTGTTCAACAAGTTCTCACAGCTTGACTTCTCGAGCGCCAGAAAATACGGCGGAACCGGCCTCGGCCTAGCCATCTGCAAGCAACTGGTTGAACTCATGGGCGGCGTCATCTCGGTGCGAAGCCGTTTGGGCGCCGGTTCCGTCTTCGAATTCGCCGTGCCTTTGGAAGCCGCTGCCGCAGCCGCCCCGTCAGCCGGCAACAACCTCATTCCGCTTGCGGAGGCAGTCTCTCCCCCATCCGCAAATCTTTCGTTCAACGGTATTCGCATTCTGCTGGCTGAAGACAACCTCGTCAATCAGCGTGTCGCCCAAGCCCTCCTCAAAAAGGTGGGCTTTCGGGTGGATATTGCGGCCAACGGCCTTGAGGCCGTCGCTATGGTTCGAAAGTTTCCGTTCGCTGCCGTCCTGATGGATTGTCAAATGCCCGAGATGGATGGTTACGAGGCCACCAGGACAATTCGCCGCGACGAAGCTGGTACCGGCAAACACATCCCCATCATCGCCATGACGGCCAGCGCGATGGAGTGTGACAGGCTGCATTGCTTCGAAGTCGGCATGGACGACTACATCAGCAAGCCCGTCAAACCCCACCTGCTGGCCGAAGTTCTCGCGAAGTGGGTCGGTACGCCGCCCCTTACTGTGCCGGGATAACCGGCAGCAGCAGGTGAGACTGATACGCCGGTGAATGGTGGACCGTCTGCGTGGCCACCTTCACCACCGAACTCGTTCCGAAGTTCTCGCCTGTGTTCGGATTCCGGTCAAACTGCGGGAAGTGGCTCGATGTGACGTCCACGCGGATCCGGTGGCCCTTCTGGAACTCCACGCTCGTGCCCACCATGTCCACCACATACTCGAGCACCTTGCCCGGTTCCACCAGCTTCGGCTTGTCCGTACCTTCGCGATACCGCGCCCGCATGATGCCTTCCGCCATGCTCAATGCGCGGCCGTCCGGATACACGTCCACCAGTTTCGCTACCCAGTCGGTGTCGCGCACGTCGGTCGACGCATACAGCACCAGCTTCACCGGGCCCGTCACTTCGACCGGCTCCGTCAGAAAATCCGAGGTGTACACCAGAATATCGTTTCGGCCTTCGAGCGGCCGCTGATCTTTCGGGCCCGCCGGCGTCGGCGTGCCGCAACAGTTGTTGCCTCCCAGGCTCGGCACCGGGTTGTTCGGATCGTACTTGTAAACGTCCTTTGCATCGCTGTTGGGCGCTGCCCAACCTAACTTCCCATCGCCCCGCGCCGTCGCCGCATGCCCATTGCTCGACAGGAACATCTTCTTGTACTGCGTTCGGGCCAGCGGATATTCCCATTCGCCGCTCCATTGGTTGCGGCCCATCACGTACAGCTTCACCGGCGGATCTTTGTCCAGACCGTTCTGCATGCCCTTCAACCAGAAGTCGAACCAGCGCAACTCCAGCGCGTGGGCATCGACGTGTCCGTGCTCGCCGAAGTCGAGGTCGCCAAACTTGCGCGACGAACCGTGTCCCCACGGTCCGATCACCATGTTGCTGCCCTTACGCGCTGTCTCGGTCGCGCCTTTCTTCGACATAATGGCGTAGCCGCGCAGCGTACCCTGGCTGAAGATATCGAACCAGCCGCCGAACGTGTGCACCGGAATGCCGATCTGGTCCATCACCTCTTCCGCATTCAGCTTCTTCCAATAGGCGTCGTAATCCGGATGCGCGATCCAGTCTTTGTAGAACTGCGCATTCCGCCCCGCCAGCTTCTGCATCCCCGTCAGCGGCAGGTACCACAACATCGTGTCGTAGCTGATCGATTCCGGACCGCCCGGCATAGTGTGCATGCCGGTGTTCTGCATGATCCGCGATTCCTGGCGAATGGGACCCCAGCCGAAGTTGAACGATAACCGCCATCCGCCATTGAGTGTGATCCAGTCGTGATACAGGCTCGTCGCCGCTACCGACGGGAAGATGGTCGCCAGGTGTGGCGGCTTCGCCATCGCCGCGCGCCACTGCACATGCCCCAGGTACGAACCGCCCTCCATGCCAACCTTGCCATTCGACCACGGCTGTTTCGCCGCCCACTCGATCGTGTCGTAGCCGTCTTCAATGTCGTTGCGGAACGGCTCCCATTTGCCTTCGCTCTCATGACGGCCGCGAACGTCCTGATACACGAACACATACCCGCGCCGCGAAAAGAACACCGCCGCATCATAGGCCGCGGGGTAACGTTCGGTCGAGTAAGGTGTCCGGCAAACAATCACCGGGAACTTTCCGGGACCGGCCGGACGGTACACGTCCGCATACAGCTTCACCCCGTCCCGCATCGGAACGGCCACAAGGTTCTCCATCACCACTTCGTTCGTCGGTGGATAGGAGGCAGGAAACTTAACGGGCGCCGCAAACAGGGCGGGCGCCAGGAGAAAGATCGGGGTCCAACGCATCCCTAATACTTAATCACAATCTCCCCTCGCGCACGGCTGCCGCCTTCAAAATCAGTACGCACGAAGTCGCATGTGTGATCTCGCCGCGCAGCACCATGCGCACCGCTTCTTCGATCGGCGCCCGCATCACCTCCATGTGCGCCTCCGCCTCTTCCGGTTCGCGCTCCACCGCCGCCAACCCGCGAGCCAGAAACAGATGGTTCGGACAGTACAGCATCGTCGTGAATGGGTCCACAAACCCCAGCGGCAACCACTCCCGCGCCGTCAACCCCGCCTCCTCGCGCAACTCCCGCTTTGCCGTCTCTAGCGGATCTTCCCCCGGCTCAATCCCCCCGCTCACCACTTCAATCGACCACCGGTCCACCGCGTACTTCCACTCCTTCACCAGCCACACATCACCGTTATTTTCCATCGCCAGCGTGCTGGCCCCGTGCTTGATCTCCACCCGCTCGTACGTCGTCTCCGTCCCATGCGGCAGCACGACATCATCCACCCGCAAATGCACCAGCCGCCCCCGATGCACCTCTCGCGACCCGGTTACCTTAACTCTCTTGTCCATGGCACCAGTATCCGATGCCCCTCCGCTGCGGGTGAGCAAAATGCCGAATGCGCCCCGGTGCCGCATTCGGCTCCGGCCAACTATCTACCGAGCCATCTCGCAAGTGGGGTCCAAATTGGGTTCGTTCCGCACGGATTCCTGCAGGGCGGTCTGGTAGCCGATTTGGGCGTACTGGCTGATGAGGAAGTTGACGGAGATATCGAGGTTGGCAGCGTCGTCGCGTATTTCGGCGGCTACGGACGGGGGGAAGTGGGTGAGGATGTCGTCGGATGGCACGGCGCTCCCTGACGGTCGCGGCTCTGTTACGGGGAGGTTCGTTTCGCAAAGCGTTGAATTTTAAGGGTGTCGGCTAGGGGGAGCCATGGACGGGGGGCTTCAGGGTTGGCTTCTTCTATAGGGCCATCGGGGCGGCACTGGGAGTGGAGTTCGTTTCGCAAACTGTTGAAAACAGCCTGGAGATCCGGCGGGAATGGAATCGGCGGTGAATTTGTCAGACATCTGATTGGTACTCCTTCTACGTCGCGCACCCCGTTCGCGGCCGACCTCCCGGTCGGACTCCGCGGTCTCTTCTTGACCCCTACTTGTGAATGCGCTGGCGTAGGAAGTTCATCGCGTTGGTTACGTCTTTGTCCTGATCGTTGGTTTTGGCGAGCAGGTTGAACTCGGCGGCGGCTTCGGCGTAGCGGTCGGCGTGCATGAGGGCGAAGGCGAGGTTCTTGCGGGCAAGGTAATGGTAGGGTTCGATGTCGAGGGCGAGCTTGTAGCGGTCGATTGCTTCCGCGTAGCGGAGCTGGGTGTCGCGAATGCGGCCCTGGTTGAAGTAGGCGTCCATACGGCCATCGGCTGTTATGCCGAGTTCGATCGACTTCTCGAAGGCATTGTACGCCTCGTCGTTGCGCTGGATGGCGCGGAGCACCTTGCCGCGTTCGAGATGAATACGCGGCTCGTTCGGCTGCAGGGTGATGGCTTTGTCGAGCAGATTCAGTGCCGGGTCGTAGGCGGAGCGGCTGAAGTACGCCTCGGCCAACTGACGATAGCTTGTGGGATTATTCGGATCGAGGTCAAGCGCGGCTTTAAGGTGGTTGAAGGCGTATTCGGTGCGGTCTGCCTGCATAAAGACCTGTCCGATCTGGGCATGGGCGACCCGGTTGGGTCCGGTGACCTTGAGCGTGTGATCGAACAGGGCGAGGTCGTTCTGCCAGTAGCCGGTTTGCACCCAGGCGCTCCAGGTGAGCACCAGTACGGCGAGTCCGGCGGCGAGAGGCACGGCGATGCTGGTTTGGAGCGTACCGATGATGGAGTGGATGCCCCAGACCAGCGCAATGAAGAGACCGGCGAGGGCGAGATAGACGGTGTGGTCCGCTCGCGACTGCGGGAAAGCGGGATAGATGCCCAAAAGCGGTACGACGCTAACCAGAAACCACAGCCAGCCGAGCAGGAGATAAGGACGCGCGTGGCGCTGCCAGAGGGCGATCGCGGTGAAGACGACTAGTGCGGCGGCTCCGGCCGCGACCAATGGGGCGGGCACAGCCGTGCGTTCGAGATAAGGCACGGCAAGGCTGGCGGGCCAGGCGACGGTGGCGAGGTACTCACCGATGGCGGCGATGGCGTTCGCGAGGCGTGCGCCGAAGTTCATGCCGACGTTCAGGGCGCGTTCGGCCGTAACCGCCCAGAAGATGAGCACGGCCAATCCGATAGCGAGTAACGGAAGGGCACGGCTCCAGCGCGGCGGGCGTGCGCCCAACCAGTTATCAAGCAGCGGCAGAACCAGGGCAATCAAAGCGACGGGCGGGTTCGAAAGGATGGCGCATATGTAGAGGATGCAGGCGGCGGCAAACCACCGCGGGCGGCCGCCAAGGGAACGAAGCCAGGCGGCCATTGTCGCGAGCGCGAAGAAGGCCCCGAGTACGGTTTTGCGCTCAGCCAGCCAGGCGACGGATTCGACCTGCAGAGGATGGACGGCGAACAGGAGCGCCGCCAGTCCGCTGCGCCAGCGGGCGCCCGTGTGCGAAGCGAGAATCCAATAAAGCAGCAGCGAATTGAGCAGGTGGATGAAGACGTTGGTGAAGTGGTGCGACCCGGCGGAGGGTCCCATAAACACCATGTCCGTCATGTGCGAGAGCCAGGCGAGCGGGTAAAACGCGCCGTCCTGATACGTCTGGAAGGCGTATTGCAAACCCGGCCAGGTCCAGCCGGCTTGGACGACGCGGTTGGCGGTGACAATCCGGCTGTCTTCAAAAAGCAGGAACGCGAACCGGAGCGTCTGTCCATAAACCAGCCACACGGCCAAGCCGACCAACAGCGCCACCGCGAGGTATTGCTTGTTGGCGGCAAGGCGGGCAAACCAGTCCGTGTGCGGTTGTGGCGCGGTGGTTGGGGCGGCGTGTTCGGCGGCTGCGGTGGCCGCCGGCTTTTGCTTTTTGGACATAATACGGGCAGGGCAAATCCGTGGGGATTACCTCTCAGGATAGCAGCGGTCAAAAGAAACGGGCGGCGCGTGGTTCCACGTGGGAACACGCCTTTCCCGGCACACTCTCGCGCGTCTGCAAGTAGCTGGTGAGTTAGCCCAAGGTGTACTTGCGGGCTTTATCGTCCCACGTGATCATCTTCTTGTTGCGCAACGAGAGGGTCGCCATGTGGCCGGAAATCGCCGCCTGCTGGCCGATCTCGACCGGGGCCACCAACTGCGCCTTGCCTTGGACGGATTGGATGAGGTTGCGGAGGTGCGCTTCAACAGCCAGGTTGTCGTTGCCGGGGAGCTCGATGCGGGTTTCTTTGCGGGCCGCGACGTGCGCGGGGGCTTTGCCGCCGAACTTCTGGGGCGCGAACGTGAGGATTTGCCGGTTCAACACCTCGATCGTTCCTTCGTTGCCGAGGAACTGCTCGCCGTAGCCGTAATGGTCGTTGCCGAAGTAGCAGGAGTAGTTGATGTGGAACTTGTCCGGGTATTCGTAAATCGCGGAAAGCGTATCGGGCACTTCGCGGTCGTCGTTCGCATCGGTCCAGCGATAGATGCCGCCGGAAGCCATGCAGGTGGACGGCACGGTCTTACCCATCACGAAGTTGGTGATGTCGGTCTGATGCACCAGCAGGTCCGTCGAGATGCCGCCGGAGTAATCCCAATAAAGCCGCCACTGGAAGTAGCGCTGCTTATCGAACGCGCGGTTCGGCGCGGAGCCGAGGAACTTCTTCCAATCGGTATTCGTTTCAGAAGTATCGTTGGGAATGTTGTAGCGCCAGGCGGGGGCGCCGCTCGGCAGCGAGTTGCGATACCAGAAGGCGCGGACGTAGTGGCAATCGCCGATCATGCCTTGCTGGATCATCTGCTTGGCCATGCCGTAGAGGGAGTTCGACCGGTTCTGTGTGCCGACCTGAACCTTCCTGTTGTACTGGCGCGCCGCTTTAAGAATCTGCTCGCCTTCTTCAATGGTGTGGGCCAGGGGTTTCTCGACGTAGATGTTCTTGCCGGCTTTGAGCGCCGCCATCGTCATCTCGAAATGCAGGTGTTCGGGTGTGGCGATGACGACGGTGCTGATGTCCTTGTTGGCCAGCAGCTGGGTAAAGTCGTTGTACGTCTCAGGGGTGTTCTTCCCCATGGTCTGAACGCGGTCTTTGGCGCGGTTCAGGTTGCCTTCGTAGGTGTCGCAGACACCCAGCACCTTGACGGCGGCGCCGGAGCCGACATACAGGCGCTCCATCAGGTAATATCCGCGCGACCCTGTGCCGATCATGCCAACGGTTACCTGATCGGAGGCGGCGAGTGCGGGAAGAACGGCCGGTGCGGCCACGGTAGCAGCTTTGACGAAGCTGCGGCGGGAGACGGGATTCTCGGACATAGACGTACTTGTTTTCAGGATAACAACATCAGAGCGGCTTCAGCGCCAGCGCCCGGAGATGAAAGCTGCCGGTTGGACGCGTGGTGCCGGACTCACGGGCCTGTTCCAACACTAATCGCCACGCGCCCGGTTCGGCAGGTGTATGGATCTCCCACAAGAAAGGTGTCCAATCCTCGTGAGGTGCGAAATAGGGCGAATGCGATGCTGCCTGGCCGGCAACAGAGGAAATCAGCTTCCAACGGACATTGGTGGCGCGGCGAATATCCGTACTGCGCTGCTCGCCTTCCAACTTATAGACGCGCCCGGCCGCGAGCGGCACGAACTGCCACAGCAGTTCGGTAACCTCCGGCTGCTTTCCAGAGAACGATACTCTTACCGACGGGGCGGTGGGGACGACATTGACTCCCTCCGGCTGCACCAGCCGCCAATCGAATGCAGGCGCCCGATCGAGCGAAAGCAACGGGAATTCAAATGCCGGGTTGGTCAGCGGCTTCTCCACTGAAAGCTCGGCGTGGGGAATCAGCCCGGCCCGCGCAAGGGCGTTCCATGCATCTATTGCCGGCTGCTGGCGGCCGGCGAACAGTTGCCGCTCGGAATAGAAGAGAACAATCGGCTGGTCGTCTTTTGAGAGGTTGCGAACAATACGCTCGGCAACCGGTTGCGCCTGCTCGAGCATGTTCTCTTCGGTCAGGAAGTAGAGGAAATCGCGCTGCGGCCGCGGGGCGGTAACGATACGGTCCGCAATCTGGCCCGGGTCCTGTGTGAACTCCATAGCTAAGCGGAACAACGGGCGCAGATCGGTAAACGACATCTCCGCCGCTTGCCGCGCCCAAATCCAGAATTTATCGGGCTGATTCCGGCGAAAATAAAAATTAGAGAGCGTCCAAGCGGGCAGGAAGCGACGGTCGTGTTGGGCAGCGCGCAGCAGCATCTGTTCGGCCGCCGCATAATTGCCACTTATCTCGGTACGCAGCCCCAGGTCGTACCAGCCCTTGGCGTAATGCGGATTCAGTTGAATCGCCGTTTTGAGATATCCGTCCGCCTCGTCCGGCAGTAATTGTGCGAGCCGCTGGTACGGCTCCGACCGTGCCGGCCATATCTCCGCCGAACGGCGCAACGCCTCAATCGTGTTACGCCGGTATAGCCAGTCGGCCAGTCCCAGCCGGGCCGATTGATAGGCCCCGGCCGCACAACCGGCAATGAGACAGATCAAGAGAAGATAGGACACTTAGTAACCTTGCCGCCGATACAGTGTCGCCGACCCGGAGCCGAGCCCCAATTCTGTCCCCATTTGGGTGGCGAACCAGTTGATTTCCATCGAATGTGTCGACTTACGAGTCAAGCGGATCCTGCCCTCCGCTCCTCCGTTACCGTGCCAACTGAACTCACCACTTTTTGGGTCTCCTTCAAAAAGAAAAGCGACTCGCGGAGAAATAGCGCGATCGAGCACGAGGTAAGTAGCTTTATAGGATCCACGGAGTTTGCCGCCTTCATCGGTTAGCTTCAACTCGATGTAATCGGCAGGGTACTGTTTGGGGTCGATTTTGTCGTCGGGATTGCGGGAATAAAGCCAGTTCCCGGTTATCGAACTGCCATTGGATGCGGATGCAACGGCGCCCGGGCCGAGTGATAGCCTCGGCACATTCGGTTCCCGGCTTTGGGCCGCGGCATGCGGCTCGGCAGGTTTGGTTGCGGGGTTTGTTTCAGAAAGGGCGGGAGATGCCGGAGTTACACTCGCGGGGGCCGGCAGGGGGAGTCCGGTCCGGTTATACGGCCTGTTAGACGAATTGATGTGAGCAGATGCATCCGGACCCGGGCGCGGAGCAGAAACCGCTTGCCCCAGGGGCCGTTCCGCTGGTATGCCGCTCGAAGGAGCGTCGGCACCGGCCTGCGGCGGCAACGGCGGCGGGGCGGGACTAACCGCCCGCGGTAAGGGCTTCGGGGTGGATGACAAGGCTGACAATGGCTGACGCGAGTCTCCGTCCGACTGTACGAAATCCGACGGAAACCACGCGGCTACGATCACGATCGAGCAGGCGAGAATCACAACCCAAGTCCAGCCGGACTTTATGAAGCTTCCGCTGAGTATGGAGTCAGCGAGCGAAGATGTTACTCGAACGTGAATAGTACTACCGGCTCGAGGAGCCGCACGTAAGACAATCGGCGGCCCGGCGAGCGATTCATCGTAAGCCGCCCGTTTGGCGGGATCGGTCAGAATTTGTTGTATGTCGTTGAGCCGTATCATCTGGCGTTCGGCCATAACTCGGAGATCCGGATCTTGTTGTTGGTCGGGATGCAACAGGCGTGTTAGACGTTTGTAAGCCCTTTTAATCTCGTCGTTTGTAGCTCCCGGATCGAGGCCGAGTTCCTCGTAGTAGTTCATCGAAAACGGGCAAAAATTCCTTGATTATTATACGGCTTCCCGATAAGCTTGAGAGGAACTTCAGTTCACAGGAAGGGTTATGCTAAAGCGCCTCTTATTGGGTGTGACGTTTGTTGGAATTGGATCTGCCCTGGCGGCCACTGGGCCGGCAATTGGCGTTGCGACGGCCACAGGCAGTTTCGTCATGGACCGTGCCGCTGTTCAAGGAAACGGAACGGTGTTCGATGGTGCTGTGATTGAAACCACAAAGGTGACACCCGATGTGGTGTTGAACAGCGGTGCAAAGTTTCGCTTAGGCACGGAGTCGCGCGGCAAGGTGTATCGCGACCGGCTGGTATTGGAAAAAGGCGCTGGCCAGGTGACGGCCGGCAGCAACTTTGCTGTGGAAGCAAGCAGGCTGCGGTTGGTGCCGTCCAGCGGCAACGCGGTTGCGAAAATCGAGATTGCACGCGCCAATTTCGTTCAAATTGCCGCGCTAAAGGGCAGCCTGCGTGTAGAAACGTCCACGGGTCTGGCGTTGGCCAACATGGCGGAGGGGATGGCGCTTGCGTTTGACACCCAGGCGGCGGGCGCTGCCATGCCGATGAAGCTTTGCGGCAAGGTCGAGAAGAAGAATGGCGGTCTGGTTCTTACCGATTCGACCACAAAGGTCGCCGTGAAGTTGCAGGGTTCCGATCTGGATCAATACGCCGGCAAGTCGATTGCCGTCGAAGGCAACCCGACGGGCAGCGGTGCGCAACAGACGCTTCAGGTGCTGAGCGCCAAGGCCGATGCCTGCTCCAGCAAGGCTGGCGCAGCCGGCGCGGGCGGTGCGGCCGCCGCTGGTGCTGCCGGCGCCGCGGGCGCTGGTGCTGCCACCGGTCTGAGCACGGCTGCGATCGCCGGTATCGTGATTGGCGCCGGCGCGGGCCTCGGTCTCGGCGTGGCTGCCGCGACGGGCGCATTCGACGACTCTTCCCGTTAAGTTTTTCTTCATTCCTCTGGCCTCCCGCTCCCCGCGGGAGGCCTTCTTATTTGGCGGGGGATGAGCGTGCGGCATTGACGGCCGCCACCATGGCAAAGATCCACGCCGCAGTTCCCGGCCGAAGCATCGGGTAATCCACCCACGCGTGTATCAGCACGGCGATGATTCCGATGCCCCACCCTTGCCGAACCGCCGCCGGCCAGTTCCATACAATCGGCAGGAACAAACACAAGGCAAACAGCATGCCCCCGTCCGCCGCGTACTCGATGAAATCGTTATGGGCGGCGTTCACAAAGGTGCCGTTATCAAAAATTGCGTAAGCCGGGTAAGCAGATGTAAACGTCCCGAGGCCAAACCCTGTTAGCGGACGCGTCTTGATCATCTCGACGCCCGCCAGCGCCAGTTCACGCCGAAAGGCGAATGGATCGTCCGCCTCAAAGCGCACGATCAGGCGCTCCCAGCCCACCACCATAATGACCACCGAAGCAAGCAAGGGCAGGACGACGATGCGCACCGCGGCCGCTCGCCAATCGCCCAGGTGTCTCGCTGCTACCAACAGCAGCACCGCGAGCACCTCGGCCGTACAGAGAATCGAACCGGCGCGCGAGGTGGATGCGATTACCGAGCCGTACATCACCGCGGCGGCCAGTCCCCAGAGCAGCGCGCGGCGCTCGCTTTGCGTTGCACGCCAGAGTGCGACAGGCAGTGCGATTTCGATGAACTGGGCGTAGTTATTGTAGTAGGGAAAGGTCCCGTAGACGTAGTCGTCGAAGTCCGTCGGAATCAGCCACAGGACCTTGCCGTGGGAAGTGAACAATTGCAGCAGGCACAGCAGAGCCATGCCCGCGCCAAACCACGCGAAGTCGTTCAGGAAGCTGCGGCGCTGATCGGCATCGCGGCAGAACTGCGTTGCCAGCAAAAACGTGACAACCAGCGATGCCCAGTGCAGGGTGGAGATTATGGTTGCGGCGGGGTACACCGTAAGAGACGCCGCCAGTTGAACCAAGCCCCAGGCGGGCAGCAGCAACAGCGGAATGGCGATCGGTGGTAGGGCGACGGTCCGCCGGCGCAACAGCGCCTGGATCGACCAGCCGATGGCTACCACAAAGATGACCACCTGAAATATGTGATACGCCCAGTTTGCGCGCGCAAACATGAGCAGCGAAGCCAGCGCACAAGCTGTGAATACGGCGTGACGTAGCATCCCGGCAGTCCCCTATTGTACCCGCCGGTTTTGAGCAACCGGCGTTAAACCACGGCTTCGCGGTCGCGAACTCCGATCAGGTATAGAATCCCGTCCAAGCCCAAAGTGGAGATGGCCTGGCGCGCGTTGCTGCGTACCAGAGGCTTGGCCCGAAACGCGATCCCGAGTCCGGCCAGACGGAGCATTGGCAAATCGTTGGCGCCGTCGCCTACGGCAATACACTGTTCAAGCGACAAGCCTTCGCGCTGGGCAATATCTTTGAGGTGATACGCCTTGCGCGCGCCATCGACAATCAGGCCCGACACTTCACCGGCGACATTGCCGTTCTCGATGGCCAACTCGTTGGCGTGCAGATAATCGATGCCGAGCCGCTGTTGCAGCCGGCGGCCGAAGAAGGTAAAACCGCCCGACAGAATGGCGGTTTTGTAGCCGAGGCGCTTAAGGGTGCCCACCAGCCGTTCCGCGCCGTCCATCAGCGGTACGCGTTCAATGACGCGATCGAGTGCGGTTTCCGGCAGGCCGCGCAGCAGCCCGACACGCTTGCGGAAGCTTTGTTGAAAATCGAGTTCCCCGCGCATGGCGGCTTCCGTTATGGCCGCCACCTGCTCGCCCACTCCGGCCTCGCGCGCCAGTTCGTCGATCACCTCGGCCTGGATCAGCGTCGAATCCATATCGAAGGCTACGAGGCGGCGATTGCGGCGGTAAACATTGTCATGCTGGAAGGCGATGTCGATGTCGTACTCCTGGGTCAGCAACGCCAGTTGGGCGCGAAGCGAGTCCTCGTCCGCTTCGAGACCCGATACGGTGAATTCCACACAGGTGCGCGCCGGAGCGGGATCCTCTAAAGGAACGCGGGCCGACAGCCGATCGATGCGGTCGATGTTCAGCGAATGCGCCGCGGCTATTCCGCTGATCCGGGCCAGATCGCCGGCTGTGATAGTGGGGGCCAGGGCCGTGACGATGAATCGCTTTTTCGACGCCGCTTCTACCCAGAGCTGATAGTCGTGGGCGGGGATGGTCGTGAAGCGCACCTGCAACTGCAACTCGTGCGCTTTCAGCAGTAATTCGGAGAGCAACGGCGACGAGCGCGCGGCGTCGGTCCACTCGACCAGTATTCCTAACGCGAGAGCGTCGTGGATGACAGCCTGACCGATGTCGAGAATGCGGAGGGAGTAATTCGCCAGTATTTGTGTGAGCGCGTGAGTGACGCCGGCGCGGTCGTGGCCGGTGATATGGATCAGTAGCGCGCCGGAAGGTTGGTCCGAAGGCACGTCAGGCAGAGGCGTTAGCGCCGTTTTCGGGCTTGGCCGGCTTGCCGTCTTTGGCCGGCGGCTTCACGTCCTTGGCCGACTTTGCCGGCGCGATGATCACGTGATAACTCTTACCTTCGAGCTTCATCTGACCTTCCACCTGCCCCACACCTTCAAGATCGGCGGCAAAACGCTGCAGCAGCTTCGCGCCGAGGTCGACGTGAGCGATTTCGCGACCGCGGAATTGCACGACCGCCTTCACACGATTGCCTTCCTTCAAAAAGCGCATGGCGTGATTCCGCTTGAAATCGTAGTCGTGATCGTCGGTGTTGGGGCGGAATTTGAGCTCCTTCACCTGAATGACGTGCTGCTTTTTGCGAGCGTCGTGCTGCTTCTTCTTGTTCTCGTACTGCCACTGGCCGTAATCCATGGCCTTGGCAACCGGCGGGTCCGCCGTGGGGGAAACGAGAATCAGGTCGAGACCAAGTTCCTGGGCCTTGCGAACGGCCTCGGGGGTGGGCATTACGGCCACCTGACCGTCGGGAAATACCGCACGCACCTGCGGCACCCGGATGGCTTCGTTGACATTCTCTCTAATGCGAGGGCGAGGACCGCGTGGGAAATTTCTCGGTGGGTACATTCAGTAGATGTTTACCCCATGATGGTAACAGATTTAGAAGAAAAGGCAATGTGGTTGTCAAGCGTCGCCTTCGCATTCGAAGCGGTTAGTTACAATTACGGTTTCCCTGGGGTGATCGCAGCCCGGCCGCACGGTGTGTTTATCATTACACTTGAGCAGTATCCCGGTTGTCCGCTGCCGGTCCTCCCCATTCGAAATAAGGCGACGCGACGGCTTCGGCATCGTGGCCCATTGAGTCCCTACCGGCCCTTGATCCACGCCGCCAGATCGTCCAGAACCGATGCCGCCATTTTCCCGGGTTTCATGTATTCCTCCGGCTTCGACCGTCCTTTGCCTGGTTGAAAAAGGTGATTCAACTCCGGATATGACTTC
Organism: Bryobacterales bacterium; assembly: GCA_020846745.1. Taxonomy (GTDB): domain Bacteria; phylum Acidobacteriota; class Terriglobia; order Bryobacterales; family Bryobacteraceae; genus JADLDI01. The sequence continues at coordinate 140,009 of JADLDI010000150.1, forward strand.
ATCGTCACGTTCGGCCGCGACCCAAGCCCTTGCCGCCACATCTCGAAATCGGTCATCGTCACCTGGAAATCGCGCTTGCCTTGTGCGATGAAGATGGGCTGCTCGACGGCGCGAGCCTCGCCGACGGGGTCGTACTTCGACCACCAGCGCCAGTAGGCGATGGGGGCCCCGAGGACGAAGCCCGAATCGTCAGGTGCGATATTGCGGAGTTTCTCGATCGATCGTTCGATGTCGGCGATCTTGCCCTGGGCCTCGGGTGCCTGGTTTTCGGGTTGCGTACGCAGGTAGGCGATCTGCTCGGCCAGCACATCGGCCACCGATCGGGCCGAAGGCGCGAGCATCGCGATGCCCGCTACTGCCGCAACCGTGCGAGCGATGCGCGGAGCGAGCGTTGCGCCCATGCCGTGTCCGGCCACGAATATGCGTTTCGGGTCTATTTCCGCCGTGCGTGTCAGCAACTGAACGGCTTGCGCCGCGTCGTCCAGCACCTCTTCCTTGGGCGTCAGTTCGGTGGCGGCGGCGAGTTTATCGCGATAGTGCAGGGTGCGCTTGTCGTAGCGTAGGACGGCGATGCCGCGGGACGCGAGCCCATGCGCCAGGTCGCGGAAAGGTTTGTTGGCGCCGATTGTTTCGTCACGATCCTGCGGTCCGGACCCGTGGACAAGGATCGCAGCCGGGAAGGGCGCCTTGCCCTTGGATGGCAGCGTTAAAGTGGCGGGGAGAACCCACTCGCCGGAACCAACGGTAACTTCACGCTCGGGCGTGTCACCCGCGAGTAGAGGCAGCGCGGCTGCAAGCAGCCAGTGGACCGCAGACATCCTTAACGCACTGTAACATCCGCGAACCTGAAGCGCGGGCCTGAAGCGACACCCTGAAGACACGGCCAGAGAGGGCCAGAGAGAGGGCCAGAAGGGCCAGCTGCGATTCAGACAGTAGATTAGCGGGTCGCAGCCCCCAGTCATGAGTCGGTCTCACTTGCCGAATGAAAACGCCTGTTATCCGGTGTTCGGCTGTCGTCCTGTGTCTCGCCACAAACTGCAGTTCC
>JADLDI010000151.1 GCA_020846745.1 Bryobacterales bacterium
GGAAGAACCGGGAGCGCTATGACGAGGCTCGGTACCTGGCGGCACTGCGGCGGAGCGGATCGCCATACGGGAAGGAGGCGGCATGACCTCAGATTTTGCTTGACGGACGGCCTCAGAAATCTTACGCACCGTGGTTCGGCAACGATTTACAGGACCCCGAAGGGACCCTAGGATCGCCTGCCGGGGATCTTTTCCCGCGCCCTTACGGTTGCGGTTCCGTTTCCGGAGTTGTGCGTGTTTGCAGTGGTTTACCGGACCCGGGGCGCGGTGCTAAATCGCATCGTGTCGGGGGGGGTGGTTGATGCGGCGGGTGGGGTGGGCCGGACCTTGTACGGCTATTTCACCTCGGCGGTGTCGAGGGCCCATTTGGTGCGGGCTACGCCTACGACCATGAGTTCGAGGGGGCGGGAGCTGGTGTTTTCGAAGGCGTGCGTTTCGTTGAGGAAGACGGGTACGGCGTCGCCGGCTTTGATCGGCGCGGATTCTTTGTCGACGCGCGCGGTTCCTTCGCCGTTGATCACGTAATAGAACTCCTCGACGCCTTCGTGGCGGTGGCGGCCGACGCCGGCGCCTTCGGGGAGGACGATGTGATCGACGTACGACCAATTGGTATAGAAGACCTCGGGCTGCAGGGCGCGGCGGTAGCGGGCGGTGCCTTTGCCGCCGAGGTAATTGGGCATGTCTTTGAGCAGCGCTTTGTCGAGGCGCATGGTGATGAAGACGGGCTTGGGGTCGAGTGGGACACCGACGCGGCTGTCGTCGAGGTCTGTCGCGTCGTATTTGCCTTTAATGCTGCCGACCGCGATATTCATCCACTCGACGGTTTGGCCGGTGGGGTTGTAGATCGCATGCGAGCTGCCCATGCGGCAGGGGGCGCCGGCGGGTCCCTTGAGGGTGGACGTCCGGCCGTTGACGGTGAATTGGGCTTCGCCGTCGAAGATGACGAACATTTCTTCCATGTGGTTATGGAAGTGGTGGCCGATGCCGCCGCCGGGCGGAATGGCGCCGCGGTGCAGGAAGATGACGTTGGTGTTGAAGGTTTGGGCGTCGAAGAGGCCTTGATAGTGGAGTTCGCCGGCGCCGGCATGAACGGTTTTGGCGACGTTGTAACGGGAAGGGTCGGTGTGGGCGATGCGCTGGGCGAGCGGGTCGCGGGCAAGCAGGAGGGGCAAGCTACCGAACAACAGTGCGGCCAGAGTGCGGGTCATTCCCGCTACTTTACATCGAATGCGGGGCGTGCAACGGCCGGCTTGTCGTGGCACCATAGCGAGTAACGTTCTTTTACAGCTATCTGGGAAGTGCTCGTGAAAACAATCGAATCGCCTGAACCTTCGTCCGAACGCATTCGTTTCCTGCTGCCGCTATGGTCGGTGGGGTTGCTGCTACTGTCGCTCACCGCGGGCTACCGGCTGGTTTCCGCGGTGAGCAGTGCACGGTCTGAGGCGGCGGCGCGCCATGCGGCCCGCTTGGAGGCGGGCGATAAGAACGGAGAAGAGGCCGGGAACACCGCGGCGAAGGCGGCGAACGGTCACGTGAAGATCGGAATCTATATGGACCGCATTCCCGAGGTTTCGATCAAAGGGACTTCCTGGACTGCCGATTTCTTCCTGTGGTTTGTATGGAAGGGGAAGGAGTACAACCCGGGCGAGACGTTTCGTGTGGTGGATGGCGAGATCGCCAAGAAAGAGAAGATCAAGGAAGAGACGCTGCCGGACGGGTCGATGTACGCGCTTTACCAGGTTGAGGCGAAGGTGACGAAGTTCTTCGACGTATCGCGCTTTCCGGCGGACGATCACCAGTTGACGCTGCGGATTGAGGATGCCAAGAACGACGAAACGAAGTTACGATTTACGGCCGATGCCGCGAATTCCGGCCTCAGTTCGCGCGTGCAAGTTCAGGGCTACTCGACAGGCGCGTTTTCGACCATCGTTCAACCGCACGCCTATAAATCGACCCACGGCGATCCGCGGCTGCCCGCGGGTTACCAGGTGAAGTACTCGCAGTTTATCTACGCGATCCCGATTGCCCGCGGGGGCGCCGGCTTCTATATCAAGCTGTTCCAGGGGCTGTTCGCCGCGGTGGCGATTGCGGTTTTGGCGTTCTTTATCAAGCCGACGGACGTGGACCCGCGGTTCGGCCTGGGCGTCGGCGCCTTCTTCGCGGCGATCGCCAACTGTTACATCACGGCTTCGCTGTTGCCGGATACGGGCCAGGCGTCACTGGCGGATACGGTGAACAGCGTGGCCATATTCGCGATTTTCCTGACGCTGGTGCAATCGACGATCTCGCTTTGGATTTACGACATTCGCGACAACCCTCAACTGTCAATCCGATTCGACCGGATGTCGGCGTTGATACTGCCACCGGGGTACGCGATCGTGAACTGGCTGATTTACCAGGCGGCGGCGGGGTGAGATTGAGATTGAAAGTGGGTTGACGCAAGGCGAATAAATAGCGAAAATGAGGTATGGCCCAGCCTTTGGTGGGCATCGCCCGCCTTGCTCACGCCGCGCCACTGATCGAAGCCAAACGTGTGGTGAGCTATTCGCAACTCGCCACGTTCGAGTTGTTGAACCGCTGCTCGTCTGCCCGGATGCCCTTCGCGTGGACCATCAATCCCTATCGCGGTTGCGAGTTTGCGTGCAAGTACTGCTATGCGCGGTACACACACGAGTTCATGGAGTTCCACGATCCGTTCGAATTCGAGAACCGGATTTTCGCCAAGCAGTGGAACCCGGCGGCGTTCCGGCAGAAGTTGCGCAAGATCGACAGGCGGGAGAGCATCGCACTGGGCACGGCGACCGACCCGTATCAGCCGGCGGAGCGGCGGTACGGGCTGACGCGGTCGATTCTGGAAGTGTTCGCGGCGATGCCGGGCTACCGGCTGTCGATCACGACGAAGTCGGACCTGATCGCGCGCGATGTGGACGTGCTGAAGGCGATCGCGAAGCATTCCGAACTGAGCGTGAACATGACGCTGACCACCGTGGATACTGAGTTGGCAAGAAAACTGGAGCCCCGCGCCGCACGGCCGGACCTGCGGCTGGAGGCGATGCGGACGTTAACGGCGGCGGGTATTTCGTGCGGAACCCTTTGTTGTCCGGTGATGCCGCTGATCAACGATAAAGAATCGCAGTTAGACGCGGTGGCGTCGGCGACACGGGCGGCCGGCGCCGGGTGGTTTGTGGCGAATCCACTGTTCCTAACGGCCCAACCCAAGCAGGTGTTCTTCGAATTCATCCGGAACGAGTTCCCGCAACTGGCGGCGAAGTACGGGCAGGCGTTCGCGCATACGCCTTACCTGCGGGAAGCGTATAAGGAGAAGATCAGGGAGCGGGTGCACGCGATCCGCGCGCGTCACGGCTTCGGCCCGCGAGGCGGGGCTTGGGAGGATAAGGAGTTGCTGGAACCGCAGATGATGCTGCCGCTTGGGATTCCGGAGGCTAACGCCGTAAGCTAAGGCCAGCTTTCGCCCGTGCGGTGGTGGGCGTGGGCATGGGTGGCGCGGAGACGTTTTCGTACCACTTGAGGTTTGCGGTGGCGGAGCCGATGCAGGCGATGTCGGGGCGCGAGTCTCCGTTGAGATCGGCGACGGCGCACGCGGCCGCGGCGATGCCGCCTTTGTCGAGCGGATATTTGTGCCAACGGCGGCCGTTGAAGTAATAGATGTTGACGCTGCGGCCGGGACCGCGATAGCCGGCGATTACTTCGTCTTTACCGTCGCCGTTGAGGTCGGCAGTTTGGATGGTGTGGCCGTCCTGGAGAGAATCGTCGATGACGTTGCGGACCCACGCCCGGTCGGGTTTGGGTTTGGTGTAGATGACGACGGCGTAGCCGTGCCAAGGCTCGATGGCGGCAATGAAGCGTTCGCGGCGCACGTGCCCGACGGCGAGATCGGAGGAGCCGGATTTGGGCCACGGCTCGGGCGCACCGGCGGCGATGCGCTCGATGGCCCAAGTGTGGCCGGGCTTGAGGAAGTACCGGTGAATGCCGAGGAAAGACGCGGTGAGGATATCGTCGTGCGGCCTGGCGCGCCTGGTGGGCCGTGCCCAGGGGTAGATGTAGATGCCGTGCAGGACGCCTTCGAGTTGTTCGCCGATGAGCGTGCGCTTCCATTCGCCCGGCTTGTAGTAGACGACGGGGATGCGATCGCGATAATCGGGCGCGGCGGCTTTCGCTCCCGCGAGCGGTGCGTTGACGATCACCTTGTGCCCGCTGCCGTCGATGTCGGCACAGCGCAGGCGGTGTGAGGTGGTGAGGCGATCGATTTCGCGGGCGGTCCAGGGCTGGGTGCGGTCGGCGCCGGGGGTGAGCACCGATACGATGCCGGCCGAGCGCTTCGGCTCGTTCTCAAATCCTTGCGCCACGACGATCTCATTGACACCGGGACAAGCGGCGAGGTTGATCATCCGCTGCATGCCGGTAGCGAGTACGTGACGTTTCCAGGCGGGCGCTTCGAACCAGATGAGTTCGCTCATTCCGCTGGCCAATGCGATGAGATCGGCCTTACCGTCCTGATTCACGTCGTAGGCTACAACCTGGTAGCCGCCCTTCAAATCGCGAGCGATGGTGTGCTCGCGAAACGATACATCCATGAGGAGGGCCCCAGCCAGCAGGAACGGAAACATAAAATAAAAGCTTATGCCCATTTTGACCACCGTGGTGGGAAGCTATCCGGTACCGCACTGGCTGCTCGGCGACGCGAGCCGCGTGACGCTGCGCGACGCGATCATGGTTGTGCTGAAAACACAGGAGTTGGCCGGCATTGACGTCATTGCCGACGGCGAACTGAACCGGTTCGACCCGAGCCATCCGGAGACGAACGGGATGATCGACTATTTCGTTACGAAGATGGACGGCATCCGCAGCCGCTTCTCTGTGACGGACATCCGGAAGTTCCGCGAGGATGCGGGGCTGACGTACAGGACCGATCCGGCGGGGATTGTGACGGGTCCGGTAACGGAGGGTGTGCTGAACCTGCCGCGGGACTACGAGTTCACGAAAGGCCTGACGGCGAAGCCGCTGAAGTTTACCTGCACGGGTCCCCACATGCTCACGAAAGTGCTGACGGACCGCTTCTATGCCGACCGCGCAAAGCTGGCGATGGCGATCGCGGAGGTGTTGCGCGATCAGCTTTCAAACATCGACGCGAGCGTGGTGCAGATCGACGAAGCCAACATCAGCGGCCATCCGGAAGACCGGGAATGGGCGCTGGCGGCGATTAACCATGTACTCGAGGGAGTGAAGGGTACGCGGGCGGTCCACATCTGTTTTGGGAATTACGGCGGGCAGTCGGTGCAGAAGGGTTTTTGGAAGAACCTGATGCCGTTCCTGAACGGGCTGAAGGTGAATCACCTGGTGCTCGAATTTGCCCGGCGCGGGTACGACGAACTGGAGGCGTTCAGGGAGTTGAACCCGGCGATCGGCCTTGGCCTGGGTGTGGTGGACATCAAAGACAACCTGATCGAATCGCCCGATACGATCGCCAAGCGGCTGGAGATTGCCGAGAAAACGCTGGGGCCGGGGCGGGTGCCGTTTATTCACCCGGATTGCGGCTTCTGGATGCTGCAGCGTTCGGTTGCGGACGGCAAGATGAGGGCGCTGGTGGCGGGGCGCGACCTGTACGAGGGGCGCAAGTGATTCGTCTGGCCGTACTGCTAACGGCAGCGATGTGCGCGGCACAGGCGGCCGATTACCTTGGAAACATCAAGCAATTGACCAATGGCGGCCAGAATGCGGAAGCGTACTGGTCGCCCGACGGCAAGCGGCTGGTGTTCCAATCGACACGCGACAAGTTGCAGTGCGACCAGATCTTCGTGATGAACGCCGACGGCAGCGATCAGCATATAGTGTCGACAGGGAAGGGCCGCACCACTTGCGGGTACTTCCTGTCCGATAACAAACACATTGTGTACGGTTCCACGCACGAGGGCGGGGAATCGTGCCCGCCACCGGCGGACCGGTCGAAGGGGTATGTGTGGGCGGTTTACCCGAGTTACGATATCTTCCTCGCGAAGGACGACGGTACGGGGTTGCGCAAGCTGACCGATGCGCCGGGTTACGATGCCGAGGCGACGGTGAACTGGAAGACGAAGAAGATCGTATACACGTCGATGGCTTCGGGCGATCTCGACATGTGGGTGATGAAAGAAGACGGGTCGGGCAAGCAGCGGATCACGACGACGATGGGCTACGACGGCGGAGCGGTGTTTTCGCGGGACGGGAAACGGCTGGTGTGGCGGGCGAACCATCCGTCAACGCCCGAGACGGCCGAGCGCTATAAGAACCTGCTCAAAGAGAACCTGACGACACCGATGAAGATGGAGATCTGGGTGGCCGATTCGTCCGGCAAGAACGCCCGCCAGATTACCGGTTTCGGGTGTGCCAGCTTTGCGCCGACGTTTACGCCGGACGGCAAGAAGATCCTGTTTTCGTCGAATAAACACAATTGCGACGGCCGCAAGTTCGAACTATTTCTGATGAACGCCGACGGCAGCGGCCTGGAGCAGGTGACCGACTTCGGCGGGTTCACCTCATTCCCCGAGTTTTCGCCGGACGGCAAGCGGCTGGTGTTCGCGTCCGACAAAGGTGCGAAGTCGCGGTACGAGTTCAATATTTTTGTCGCGGATTGGGCGAAGTAAAGGGCGCCGCCGGCGCGCGCTCAAAACTCGCGCCGCTTCAACCGCGCCACCGTAAACTTCGCGGTATCCGCCACCGCCATCACGGTCATCACGCCCGCCTGCACCGGATCGGTTACCACCAAATCCGCCGCCTCGGGCACCGACCCCGCCATGTTCAAGCTCACCACCAGCAACCCCTGCGCCCGCACCTCGCGCACCGCCGTCTCGATCTCTCCTCCCATCAGCGACCCCGCTAAGACCAGCGCCCGCGCTCGCGGCAACCGCGCCACGGCCCGCACCGCCTCGGCCAGCGCCTGCTCGCCCACCAGCGGAATCGTGTCGACGGAAATATGTTCGCCGCGAATGTTGTGCCGGTCCGCCTCGGAAATCGCGCCAATCGCAACCTGCCCTACCTGCGCGCCGCCGCCCATGATGATGATGCGTTTGCCGTAGATCTGCTGCAGGCTCTTCACTACCTCAACCGTCCGCACAATCGGCAATGCCCGGAGATCTTCGGCAAGCTGCTCCACGGCTCCCGGCAGCGCGAACTCGAACGAAATCGCCGTCTCCGGACCATCCGGCTTCAGAATATCGACCGAACTGATATTCCCCTGATGCGCCGCAATCACGCCCGTCAACTGATGCAGCACCCCGGGACCGTTCGTGGCGTGGATAACTACACCAACCTTGTGCGGCGTTCGTCCCTCACTCTTCGCGCCCGATTTCATAGTGGGTGAGGATAGTATCCCAATGCCCTTGTGCCTTCAGCAACATCTCCGTCACCTCGCGCAACGCGCCATGTCCGCCGCGAGCCGTCGTCACATAATCCGCCGATTGCTTGACCTCGGCCCGCGAGTTCCCCACCGCGATGGCCCAACCTACCCGATTGAAGATTACTACGTCGGTGAAATCGTCGCCTATATAAGCCACCTCATCCGACGCGATCTTCGCGTCCGCGAGGATCTCTTCAATGATTGGAATCTTTTCTAAGTGCCCCTGATAGCAGTAACTCATGTGCCCGGTGGAAGCACGTAACTCAACCGCCGGCGACTTACGTCCACTAATCACTCCGGTCTTAATCCCGAACCGGTGCAGCCATTGCAGCGCCAGCCCGTCCTGTGTATCGAACGGTTTCGTTTCCACCCATTGCCCATCGGGGCCCGGCAGAAACGTAATCGTTCCATCCGTCAGGACGCCGTCCACGTCCATCAAAAGTAATTTAATCTTACTCGCGCGTTCAGAGATATCTGGGGACATGTGTTTCGACTAACTTCAGTCTTCCTGGAAAAGCTTTCTATATAGTTTGCGCTGCCGTCCGAGCATATCGCTATAGGTCTTGAAATACTCGGCTCGCGGCTGATAGACGACATCGGTGGCCGGTTGCAGATCTTTGATATGTTCGATCGCACCAATGCGCTCGAGCGCGAGCAGTGCCGCCCCGCGCGAGGTCGCTTCCGGCTCCTGGCACGACACCACCGGCCGCCCTAACGCATCGGCCATCATCTGCGACCATGCCGGCGACTTCAGCAACGCCGCACCCGAAGCAATCACCTCTCCCGGCTCGCCCACGCGCTCGACGATCACTTCATAAATCTGCCGGAACCGCAAGGCGACGCTTTCAAGCGACGCCCGCATGATCTCCACCGGACTCGTATGCAGGCTCATGCCGGCGATGGCCGCCCGCGCATCCGCACGCCACCCCGTCGACCGTTCGCCCGCAAACAGCGGCAACAGCGTCAACTTATGCGCACCCGGTTCCATGGCTGCGATCTGCGACTCCAATTCGGCGTCCGAAGGCAGTGCGAGCGTCCGCCGCATCCACGCGAACACCTCGCCACCGTTCGAGAGCGCCCCACCCAACACCAGCCGCCGCCGGTCCACCCGGTAACACCAAAGCCCTTCCGGGATGTCCACCGCCGGCTGCTCCAGCACCGCCCGCATCGCGCCCGTCGTACCCACCATCAGCGACACGCGGTCGGGCGTCACGCACCCTGAGCCGACGTTGTTACACGCCCCATCGCCCAACGCCGGGAACCAGGGAATCCCATCGAAGTCCGGCCACTGCTCCTTGTAGGCAGGTAACAGCTTTGTACAGGGCTCGTCCAACGATTCGGGCGCCGGCAGTTGCTCGCGCGACACCGGCAGCAAGCGCAGCAGTGCATCGTCGTAATCATTCCGGTTCGGGTTCCAAATCCCGGTTCCCGATTGCATCGACGTGGACCCCACCGCCTTACCGAACAGCTTCGCGTAAAAGTACTCACCGAACGACCGCCAGTATCGGGCCGCCTTCACCGCCTCCGGCCGGTTATCCACCAGCCACAGCATCCGCGCCGGCCAGTAACTCGTATGGAACACCGTCCCGGTCCGCGCGTGCGACTCTTTCAGGTCGAGCTTCGAAGCTAGAACATTCACGTACGACGCGGACCGCGTATCGAGCAGGTGCAGAATCGGTGTGACCGGCTTGCCGTCTTGATCGGCACCGAGGAACGAGTGCCAGAATGCGCAAAACGCCACCGCCGAAGCCCGGATTCCGGCCTGCCGCATCTGGTCGTGCAGTGCCGACAAACACTCGCTGAGCAGAGTCGCCAGTTCTTCCGGGTCGATCTCCACGCCTCCGTCAGCGGTGGTCGAAACCCGATAGGTTAGTTGCTTCCCAAAATCCGGTACTTGCCGCGCGTTCCCGTCGAACAACAGCGTCCGGACAGACGACGATCCGACGTCCAGACTTACAATGTAAGTGGTGTCCCCTAAGGACTTTCCGGCGGCGGTGCGGGCGGCCATCCTCCGTTATAACATGTTGCCCGCAGGCGCCCGCCTCGGCGTCGCGGTCTCCGGCGGGCGCGATTCCGTCGTTCTTTTGCACGTCCTGTCGCACCTCTCCGCCGAGTTTGAGTGGACCCTCGTCGTCTTACATCTGAACCATTGTTTGCGAGGCGCGGAGTCCGACGCCGACGAGCAGTTTGTGGCCGAACTCGCGAAACGAAGCCAATTGGTCTGCGCAATTCGGCGCGCGGATGTGGCGGGTCAAGGCGGAAACCTCGAACAGCAAGCCCGGCTGGCCCGCCGCCGCTTCTTCGCCGAAGCAGCCCAAAGCCACCACCTGCACCGCATCGCCACGGGCCACACCCAGTCCGACCAGGCCGAGACGGTACTTTTTCGTATACTGCGCGGAACGGGCACGGCCGGATTGCGCGGCATCCTCCCTGTCACGGCGGAGGGCGTGGTCCGCCCAATGCTCTGGTGCTCCCGGCAGGCAGTGGCGGCCTATGCCGCCGCGTGTGACCTTGCATGGCGCGACGATTCCTCAAACGAGAATCGGCAGTTCGCCCGCAATCGATTACGGCACGGCCTGCTCCCCCAACTCGAAAAGGAGTGGAACCCGCGCCTTGCGGCCGCCCTGTCACACTGCGCCGACGTCGCCCGCGACGAGGAAGTCTTTTGGGCTGAGCAGATTGACCGGACCTACGCCTCGCTCGTCCTCGACAGCCCGCCCGGTGCAATCGTTCTCGATGCACAAGCCCTCGCGCTGTACCCCTTAGCCCTTCGCCGCCGTCTCATACGGAAAGCGGTCGACATGGCCAAAGGGGATGGTCCGGAAGCCGGGTTCGAAGCCGTCGAGACCGTGCTGGGCTTGCTAGGCCGGAGTGCCGGCGCGGTGACTCTCCCCGGCTTGGCGGCGCGACTCTCGTTTGGGCAACTCCGCCTCGGCCGCGCCTGCGACAGCCTGGTGTCGCCTATCCCGATCGGCTACCCCGGGCGCTTTTCTTTCGGAAGAAAAACGGTGGTACTAGACCAGGAAGGATATAATGAAGGCGAGTTGTCGGGCGTGTCGTTGGATGGCGAGAAGTTGACGGGTGCCCTCCGACTTCGGGGCTGGGTGGCTGGCGATGCGTATCAGCCAATTGGGTTTAGCAGTGTTCACAAGCTGCACGATCTGTTCCAAAAGGGCCGTGTCCCCTATTGGGAACGCGCCGCTTGGCCGATTATGGTCATGAGCGATCAGATTGTGTGGGCAAGCCGGTTTGGTCCCGCGGCGCAATTTGCCGCTGGTCCTGAGACTCGAAAGGTCCTGAGAATTCGGGAGCTTTCGAGCGACACATGAATCGAAGATGACCGGTGTGTCGTCTGTAATGATGAGGCTTCATGAATTCGAACGTTAAGACTGCGGTTTTTTGGGTCGTTTTGATCTGCGTTGCTGTTCTGTTATGGGCGGTCGTGCGGAACGGGCAAGGCAAGAAGGAAGAGACGCTCTCACTGACAAACTTCCTCAACGAGGTCGAAAACGGCCGTGTCCGCCAAGTCGAAATCAGCGGGAATGAGGTCAAAGGCACCTATATGGAGGACTCGACCAAGACCCTCCGTACCAGCATCCCGCTCAACTACCCGGACCTTTACAAGACTCTCCGCGAGAAAAAGGTCAACGTGGTGATTAAGGAGGCCTCCTCCAGCCACTGGGTTTCCCTTCTCGTCAACGCCATTCCTTTTGTCCTCCTGCTCGCCTTCTGGGTGTTCATGATGCGCCAGATGCAGTCCGGCGGCAACAAAGCCCTCAGCTTCGGCAAGAGCCGCGCCCGCCTCCACTCTTCGCAGCAGAAGAAGGTCACCTTTAAGGATGTTGCGGGCGTCGAAGAGGCAAAAGAAGAACTGCAGGAAATCATCGAGTTTCTGCGCGAACCCCAGAAGTTCCAAAAACTCGGCGGCCGCATCCCCAAGGGCGTGCTGCTGATCGGCTCGCCCGGTACCGGCAAAACGCTCTTAGCCCGCGCCATCGCGGGCGAAGCGAATGTACCGTTCTTCTCCATCTCGGGTTCTGACTTTGTGGAAATGTTCGTAGGCGTCGGCGCCAGCCGCGTCCGCGATCTGTTTGAACAAGGCAAGAAGAACGCTCCGTGCATCATCTTCATCGATGAAATCGACGCCGTCGGCCGCCATCGTGGCGCCGGCTTGGGCGGCGGTCACGACGAGCGCGAACAGACCCTCAATCAGTTGCTCGTCGAGATGGACGGTTTCGAATCCAACGAAGGCGTCATCCTCGTCGCCGCCACCAACCGGCCCGACGTCCTCGATCCGGCGCTGCTTCGTCCCGGCCGCTTCGACCGGCGTGTCGTCGTGCCGCGGCCCGACGTGAAAGGCCGTGAGCAAATTCTCAAGGTCCACACCCGCAAGGTGCCGTTGTCCGATGATATCGATCTCTCGGTAATGGCCCGCGGGACACCAGGCTTTGCGGGGGCGGACCTTGCTAATCTCGTCAATGAAGCCGCCCTCGTAGCTGCTCGCCAGAACCGCAAAGTGGTCACCCAGATCGACTTCGAAGTCGCCAAAGACAAGGTGATGATGGGCGCCGAACGCAAGTCGATGGTCATGAACGACCAGGAAAAGAAGACCACCGCCTATCACGAGGCCGGTCACGCCCTGGTGACGGTGATGCTCCCCGAGGCTGACCCGCTGCACAAGGTCACTATCATTCCCCGCGGTATGGCGCTGGGCTTGACCATGCAGTTGCCCATCGACGACAAGCACTCCTATTCGAAGGAGTATCTCCGCGGCCAGATTTGCATCCTGATGGCCGGCCGCATCGCCGAAGAAATTTTCCTCAACCAGTCCACCACCGGTGCGGGCAACGACATCGAGCGCGCCACCGATCTTTCCCGCAAGATGGTCTGCGAGTGGGGCATGAGCGAACTTGGTCCGCTGAGCTTCGGTAAGAAGGAAGAACAGATTTTCCTCGGCCGCGAAATTGCCCAGCATCGCGACTACAGCGAAGCTACCGCTCTGCACATCGACGAACAGGTGCACAAGATGGTCGATGAGCAGTATCAGCGCGCACGCGCCATTATCGAGCAGTATCGCGACGCCATGGTCCGGATCGCCGAAGCCCTGCTCGAACGCGAGATTCTCGACGGCGAAGAAGTCAAACGACTCATTGCCGGCGGATCGATCGCCGTGGAGAGTTCGCCGACATCCGGCGACACGGGTTCTCCTGAGGTGCAGGAAGTGATCCGTCCGGAAGGTCCGCGCCGCGTTCCTCCGCCATTCCTCGAAGGAGAGCGTCCGCAACCCGCGTGAGCGTTCCCACCTTCCCAGTCTATTTGTTCGACATCGACGGCACGTTGCTCGATTCGGCCGCGGATATCTGCGGCGCCGTACAAACCGTACTCGTGAATACCGAACGTAGCGACGTGCCGGACGCGTATCTGCGCACCTTTATCGGCAAACACCTGATCGACCTGTTCTCGGAGTTGTTTCCCGATTCCGGCGCCGACCGTTATGACCAACTCCTGGTGGACTACCGCGCCATCTATCCCGCGCGCGGCCATCAAATGACCAAGCTCTACCCCGGTGTGAAAGAAGCCCTCTCCGCGCTCGGCGGCCTGAAATCGACCGCGACCACGAAAGGTACGCCGACCGCCCGCGCCGTCCTCGAGAAGTTCGGCCTGCTACCCCATTTCCACCACGTTCAGGGCACCGACGGGTTCCCCTGCAAGCCGCAACCCGATGTCATCTACAAGTCCCTTGAGGTCCTCGGCGTCAAACCCGAAGACTGCCTGATGGTCGGCGACGCCGGTCCCGACATGGAAGCCGGCCGCCGCGCGGGTGTGAAGACCTGCGCGGTCCGCTATGGCTACGGCAACGTTGCCGAAATGGAAGCCTGGCAACCGGACTATTGGATTGACGACCTGCGCGAACTGCTCCCCAGCCAGTGATCGCGCCCCTATACTGAGGGGAACGGGATGCCCTCCGACAGCACCACTTTGACCGCCCGCCACTTCTTCGGCAGGCGTGGTCTGCTCGCCGAATGGCACCCCAATTACGAGTTCCGGCCCGGCCAGCTTCAAATGGCGGAAGCCGTCCAATCGGCCCTCAACGACAAGCGCCACCTGATCGTCGAGGCCGGCACCGGAACCGGCAAAACCCTCGCTTACCTGATCCCCGCCATCCTCTCCGGCCAGCGCGTCGTCGTCTCCACCGGAACCAAAGCCCTGCAGGAACAGCTCTTCTTCAAAGACATCCCTTTTCTCCAACAGCACTTCCAGCGTGAACTCCGCGTCTGCTACATGAAAGGCCGCGCCAACTACGCCTGCCGCCAGAAGATCTACGACGCCGAACGCGAACCCATCCTCACCGGTCTCGAAGAAGTAGCGGACTTCCAGATCATCCGCGATTGGGAGCAAACCACCCAAACCGGCGACCGCTCCGAAATCCGCAAACTCCCCGCCAGTTCCACCGCCTGGGCCAAAATCGACGCCCGCCGCGAACTCTGCTCCGGCCAGAAGTGCAAACAATTCGAGCGCTGCTTCATCACCCAGATGCAGATTAAAGCGCGCGAAAGCGACATCATCATCGTCAACCACCACCTCTTTTTTGCCGACCTCGCCGTCAAAGAAACGGCCGACGGCGTCATCCCCGATTACGACGCCGTCATCTTCGACGAAGCCCACGAACTCGAAGAGGTCGCCGGCCAGTACTTCGGCGTCGAAATCTCGAACTACCAGTTCCAGGAACTCCGCCGCGACATTCTCGCTGTCCTCCGCCGCAAGAGCCTCGGCTCTGCCGACATGGACCGCATCCTCATCACCTTCGAAGAAGCCGCCCTCCGCTTCTTCGCCGCCTTCCCGGAAAGAGAAGGCCGCCTCGCCTTCACCTACAAAGACGAATTCCTCCGCGAGAACAAGCGCCTCTATGCCGACATCCTCGGCGTCCTCGACCTGCTCGCCGCGGACCTCGAACTCATCAAGAACGCCCCCGAAGACGTCATCCCCCTCCATCGCCGCATCGTTGAACTACGCACGCGCCTACAGTTCTGGATGGAGTCCGCCGATCGCCGCTTCGTCTACTGGACCGAGCGCCGCGGCAAAGGCATGTTCCTCGCCGCCACACCCATTGATGTGGCGGAAATCCTGCGCAACAACCTCTTCCAGGAACTCGAAACCATCGTCCTCGCCTCGGCCACCCTCGCCGTCGAAGGCAGTTTCGACTTCGTCCAGAACCGCCTCGGCCTTACCCATCCGCGCTCGCTGATCGTGCCCACACACTTCGATTACCGCTCCCAGGCCATTCTCTACGTTCCCGAACATCTGCCCGACCCGCGCCATGGCGGCTTCATGAAGGCCGCCTGCGACGAAGTCATCCGCCTGCTTGAAGTCTCCGAAGGCCGCGCTTTCGTCCTGTTCACCTCATACAGCCAGATGCGCGCCTTCCACGACCGCATCTCATTCGAAGTCGAATACCCCACGCTCCTGCAGGGCACCGGGCCCAACAACGCTTTGCTCGAAGAATTCCGCGCCACGCCTAACTGCGTCCTGTTCGCCACCGCATCCTTCTGGCAAGGTGTCGACGTCCCCGGCGACCAGCTCAGTTGCGTGATCATCGACCGTCTCCCCTTCGCCGTTCCTAGCGACCCCATTGTCGAAGCCCGCAGCCGCGCCATTCGCGAATCCGGCGGCGAGCCGTTCAGGGATTATCAGGTCCCCCAAGCCGCCATCGCGCTCAAGCAAGGTTTCGGCCGCCTCATCCGTTCCGTTAACGACCGTGGCATCCTTTCCATCCTCGACACGCGCATCATCCGCCAGCGCTACGGCCAGGTCTTCTTCGACTCGCTGCCCGACTATTCGTTCGCGCTGAAGAGGGAAGAGGTGGAACAGTTCTTCAAGCGATAGCAACCCGGCGCGCACCGGTGTACCCTGGGTACTTATGAAATGGTTTGACTATGCCGCGCCGGGTTCCCTCGGTGAAGCCCTGCGGCTGTTGGCGGCGCACGGAAATGCGCGGCCCATGGCCGGTGGGACGGACCTCATTGTTCAAATGCGAGCAGGTCGGCGGACGCCTGACCTTGTCATCGACATCAAGAAGATTCCCGAGTTGAACGTACTCTCGTTCGACCCCGGCAAAGGCCTGACGATGGGCGCCGCCGTGCCCTGCTACAAGGTCTATCACGACACGGCTGTGCGCAAGGCCTATCCCTCCCTGGCCGACGTAACGTCCATCATCGGCGGCACACAGATCCAGGGCCGTGCCTCCGTCGGCGGCAACCTCTGCAATGCCTCGCCTAGCGCGGACTCCATCCCATTGCTGATCGCCCTCGGCGCGCGGTGCCGCATCGCCTCCGTCCGCGGCGAACGCATCGTCCCCGTCGAACAGTTTTGCACCGCGCCCGGAAAGAACGTACTCGAAAAAGACGAGATCCTGGTATCCCTGCAAATTCCCGCCCCGGCGGACCGTTCCGGCGCGAAGTATCTCCGCTTCATCCCCCGCAACGAAATGGACATCGCTGTTGTCGGCGCGGGCGTCAACATCACTCTGTCCAATGGCCACATCGGCGCAGCGCGCGTCGCCCTCTCGGCCGTCGCCCCCATCCCGCTCTTCGTCAAAGAAGCGGGCGACTGGCTGGTCGGCAAAGCGCCCACCGAAGACAATCTGCGCCAGGCCGCCGAAATGGCCAAGGCTGCCGCCACGCCGATCACCGACATGCGCGGCACCGCCGAATATCGCAAGCACCTATGTGCCGTATTGACCCGGCGCGCGCTCACCGGCGCTCTGGAGGAGGCTAACCATGCATAAGAAGTTACAGGTATCGACCACCATTAATGGGGAGCCGGTCGACTTTCTCTGCGAGCCGCGCGAAACGCTGCTCGAATGTCTGCGCGACACCATCGGCCTTACCGGAACCAAGGAAGGCTGCGCCGACGGCAACTGCGGCGCTTGCACCGTCATCATGGACGGCCGCGTCGTAACCTCCTGCCTGGTGCTCGGCGTTGAAGCGCAAGGCGCTGAAATCACCACCATCGAAGGCATCGCCAAGGGCAACAAACTCCACCCGCTGCAGCAGTCGTTCCTCGAGAACGCGGCCCTGCAGTGCGGCATCTGCACCCCCGGTTTCATCGTTGCCGCCAAAGCGTTGCTTGACGAAATTCCGCACCCCACCGAAGAGCAGGCGCGCTTCTGGCTGGCCAACAACCTGTGCCGGTGCACAGGCTACGACAAGATTATTCGCGCGGTCCTGCAGGCCGCGGAAATGAACACAGCTGAGGTACAGGGATGAGCACACAATATTCGGTTCTGGGGACTCGACCGATTCGTCACGACGGCGCGGACAAAGTAACAGGACGTGCCCTATATGGGGCAGATTTCCAGTTAGCGGGCCTCCTCCACGGTTTCGTGGTCCGCAGTCCCCACGCCCACGCGCGCATCAAGAGCATCAACACCGCGAAAGCCGAAGCCTACCCCGGCGTGAAAGCCGTCGTCACCGCGGCCGACCTCCCCGAAAGCGGCGACCGTATGGTCGACCTCGGCGAAGGCGCAACGCCTCTTTCTTACATCCGCGGCAACGTCCTCGCCAAAGGCAAAGTGCTCTATCAAGGCCACGCGGTCGCAGCGGTAGCCGCCACCAGCGTGCATGAAGCCGAAGAAGCCGCCAAGCTCATCGAGATCGAATACGAGCCGCTCCCCTGCGTCCTCACCGCGCCCGACGCGATGAAGGAAGACGCGCCCATTCTTCACGAGAATCTAATCACCAAGGAACTGGGCGAAAAGAAAGGCGGACCTTCCAACGTCGCCGAGCACTTCCGCTTCGAAGCAGGCAACATCCAGGAAGGCTTCGCCAAGGCCGACGTCATCGTCGAACGCGAGTTCAACACCGCTACCGTTCACCAGGGCTACATCGAACCGCACAACGCCACCGTCCTCTGGAACAACGATGGCCGCGTCCAGGTCTGGACCTCCACCCAGGGCGCATTCGTCGTCCGCGATACCACCGCCTGCGTGCTCGACCTTCCTGTCGCCAAAGTTAAGGTCACCCCCATGGAAATCGGCGGCGGTTTCGGCGGCAAGATCCCCGTCTATCTCGAACCCGTCGCTGCGGTGCTCTCCAAGAAGTCCGGCCGCCCCGTCAAACTCCTGATGTCCCGTAAGGACGTCTTCGAAGGGTCCGGCCCCACCCCCGGCTCCCGCATTCGAGTCAAAATGGGTGCCACCAAAGACGGCAAGATCGTCGCTGCCGAAGCCACGCTAGCCTATGAAGCCGGCGCGTATCCCGGCGCCATGGTCGGCCCCGGCGCCATGTGCATCTTCGCCTGCTACGACATTCCGAATCTCTCGATCGACGGATACGACGTTGTCGTCAACAAACCGTCCACCGCCGCCTACCGCGCGCCCGGCGCCACCAACGCCGCCTTCGCCGCGGAAACCGTTGTTGACGAAATCGCCGAAAAGCTGGGGATCGACCCCCTCGACCTCCGCCTCAAAAACGCCGCCGTCGAAGGCACCCGCCGCGCCGATGGACCCAAATACAAGCGCATCGGCTGCGTCGAAGTGCTCGAAGCGATGAAGAACAGCGAGCACTACCAGTCCAAGCTGGAAGGTCCCAACCGCGGCCGCGGCGTCGCCATCGGCTATTGGTTCAACGTGGGCCTGCCCTCGTCGTGCACCCTATCGGTGAATGCGGACGGTTCCGTGGCCCTGGTGGAAGGCTCCACCGACATCGGCGGCACCCGCACCTCCATCTCCATGCAGGCGGCCGAGGTCCTGGGCATTCCGGTCGAACAAATCCAGCCAACGGTCGCTGATACGGACTCCATCGGCTACACCGCCGTCACCGGCGGTAGCCGGACCACCTTCGCCACCGGCATGGCCGCCCACGACGCAGCTCAGGATGTAGTGCGCCAACTGAAAGCCCGCGCCGCCCTGCTCTGGGAAACCACGGCTGACAACGTCGAAGCCACCCGCGGCGTCTTCCAATCCAACGGCCACTCCATCACCTTTAAGGAACTGGCCGAGAAACTCGAATCCACCGGCGGCCCGGTCATCGGCAGCGCTGCCGTCAATCCCAAAGGCGCCGGCGGTTCCTTCGCCGGCGTAGTAGTCGACGTAGAAGTCGACCCCGAAACCGGCAAAACGGACATTCTGCGCTTCACCTCCGTCCAGGATGTCGGTAAAGCCATCCATCCCGCCTACGTTGAAGGTCAGATGCAAGGCGGCAGCGTCCAAGGCATCGGTTGGGGACTCAACGAGGAGTACTACATGTCGCCCACCGGCACGATGATGAACTCCAGTCTCCTCGATTACCGCATGCCCACCGCGCTAGACCTCCCCATGATCGACACCATCATCGTCGAGGTCCCCAACCCCGGCCATCCCTTCGGCGTCCGCGGCGTAGGCGAAGCCAACATCGTCCCGCCCCCCGGCGCCCTGGCCAACGCCATCTACCACGCCACCGGCGTCCGCATGGAGCGCCTCCCCATGAATCCTCCCGCTGTCATGGAGGCCCTTTGGCAAAAGTCTTCATCCCAACCCTCCTAAAAGAACTAACCGGAGGCCAAACCGAAGTCCAGGCGGACGGCTCAACCGTCCGCCAAATCATCCAAGACCTGGACCGCCAATTCCCCGGCATAGGAGCCCGCCTGACCGACGGAGGCCGCCTCCAACCCAACATCTCCGTAGCGATCGATGGTGAAGTGACCCCGTTAGGCTTAGTAGAAAAGGTCCCGCTAAACGCCGAAGTCCACTTCGTAACCGCCATCAAAGGCGGGTAGTATTCCCTGACCTGCCAGACGCGGGCAATCCATTGCAAACACGCACCCCGTAACCGAGCCGCGACTGTCAATGGAGCGTCGCGCAATCGGGTCTTTCTCGCTCCTGTCAAGGTCCCGAGAAAGAATCCCCTGATTGCGATTCACCGCCGCATCCCAGCCCCGGTAAACTCTTGCAAACACGCACAGCTCTGGAAACGGAACCGCAACCGTCAAGGCGCGGGCCCCATTGTCTCATTCCCGTCAGCGACGGTTCTCAACTTCCGCACCCCCACGGACCCACACCCCACCGCCCCGTCTAACCCGCCGATTTTCCGCACTTCTGTAAGCGCCATGTCAACTCCACCGCATCGCCACCAAGCCATCAGGTTCGCCAAACCATTCCAAACGCGCACTGCACCGTAAACGGAACCCCGACCATGAGGGAGGGGGTAGAACTCTCGCAATCGCAAGAAATCGGCCTCCTTGATGTCCCTCTCGCCGGGCATAGCAAATTGATTTAAGTGAGTTTGTCGGATGTGATCGGAGGTGATTAAAGTGCCCAACGCCGTTTACTACTCTTCGACAGATGGAACTCGGGTTGCATAAAGTCTAGCGAGAGATCGCTGCATCCTCTCAATTCTCTGCGCTTCCAACTCCTCCATCAGTTCTCGGCCTTTCGCCTCCCGCGCTGGGCTAAGTGACATCGCTTCCACGACCTGCAACATTCGAGCAACCTCCGAAAACATTGCATCCCAAGTAAATTCTGAGATATATGAACGCGCCCCAATGTAGTCGGCAAGTTCACTACACATTCCCCGGATAAGTTGAGGATGATCTTTACGCCTCTTGCTAAGCCACAGTGCAACATCAAGCAATTGAAGGCCGAATGACGACTTCGAACTGGTTACATGAAAGTTGCAATCGAATGTGCCCATTTCCTTCACGTTCATGAGGAGCGCCAGCGGACTAGTGGGATTGGATTGACCGTATTTCTTGCTAAGCTCAAAGACCACCTTAAGGTGCTTTCCCAGTTGCTGTTGCTCATCATGAATGAAGGTGCCAACTTTCAACCCAGTCAATTCATGAAGAAAGTGAAGTCCGTGTACAAGTAGGGTCAGCGCCACGACGTTAGGTGAATCAAGGGGGGAGCGCGTTCCTTCAATCAATGGACCGGGGTTGGCGATAGCCCATCTGATTGCGTCGAGGAGCAACTGCCGGGTGCGGGAATCGTCGATCCTACTCTCGATTCGAGCCTCCAGTCGCATACAGATGCGGCCAAATCCTTTAGGATCACCGTTTTTGTAGATTTCCCAAAACTCTTGGCGATCGTCGGAATCCAGATTGGCTATGACGATGTGAGCCAGATACAAACGGTTAACTCGCATTCCATAGTGAAATAGTGAAACCGCCTCATTGACGCCGCTGTCGAGAAGTGTATCCACAAACTTCGTGGCGGCAAGATGGGCTTTCTCGATGCGAGTGAAAAGGAATCGCACGTGGTGTTTTCGCAAGAGTTGTTGGATCTTGCTGGCCACCTGCTCTATTCCAGTTAGTCCCAGTTCGGAGCCGTGCAATTCCTTGCATCCGGCTCGCCTTAAGCATGCTGCGTGAACCGCTGGAGAAATCGTATCTAGATCGGTTTGCGTAAGGAGGGTGCCAGTCCAGAAGAAGGGCTGTGCGCTATCAAAAAGGTTCAGTCCAGAATTTCCTGTTTCATCGGTGTACGCGACGTACGGTTTGTCCTGTAAAGTCAGGTCTTTTTTTCGCATACTGGTGTGCTGACGCTTAGTGTACGGTCACTTTGCAAAAAGAATTTGATGCACGCGAACCCCACTAAATAGTAACCTGTCGATCTCGACGAGGAAGCCAAAACTAACGAATCGGAAGTCGACATGACTGACCCGGCGTGGCCTGGGCTCAGGCACACTGAGCTTGGAGACGTATGCACATTCGTGGACACCGATGCTTGGCCGTCAGGGACAGCCTAAGCAGCCACACTCAAATTCCCCACTCGCGACTGTCCCACCGCCGTAAACATTGGCAATTCGCCACTTTCCTCGTCCACCTCCACGCCGCTTGACTGTGTCACACCGGGCTTCCCCGCTGGCTCCAGAGCATCCTATGTCACTAGAAACAATAAAGATCAAACCTCGACCAGCCCCCTGACGCAATCACGAAAAACTTCTCCCGATTTCTCTGATTTCGGCCAAAACCTGCCAACCGACTGTCCCACCTTCTCCACACCAAAATCGAAGCCCAATGCCGGCTCCATCTTTCCCCATCTTTGGACCCAAGGCTTTGGTGAGATTTATCGATTCGCCTTCAACCAACTCGCCACCATCTCTGACAGGTCAAGGAAGGTCAGCTTGTCCGGTTCCAGTCCGGCAGCGGTGCAAATCTCTGGCAGGTCCGCCTGAAACCTCCAGTAGGGTCTGACAATCTCGACGCCGCCAGCGTGCCCTCGTCCGTTGGCTAACTTGGCCAAGGCTAGCTATACTGCCGATAGGAGGGCGCATGAAAGTTAACATGCTGGAGGCCAAGAATCAGCTTTCACGGCTCGTCAAGGACGCGCTCGCCGGAGAGGATGTCGTGATCGCCAGCAATGGCAAGCCGATGGTCAGGCTGGTGCCAGTCGATAGGAAAGGCCATCTGCGTGGCTGGGGCAAGCTGAAGGAATTCAGAGCTGCCATCGATTCTGCCTTCACCCCGGAGCTCGACGAGGAAATCGCTAGGAGCCTTGAAGGCCAGTCGTGAGGCTGCTGATACGCAGGTGGCGCTATGGTGGCTCACTGCCAGCCCGCGGCTCTCCAGTTCATCCCGGAAGCTATTGGTCAGCTCGCGGTGTGCCGTATCGGTCGTCAGTGTTTGGGAGGTAGACCTCAAACACCGCCTGGGCAAGTTGCCTATCGCACCGCTCCGCTTTCGTGACGAGATGCGTTCAGCAGGAGCCAGCGTCCTACCGCTAACCGACGATCATGTCTTGACCCGAGTGAAAGCCGTTGTCTGGACTCTCACCGCGATCCTTTTGACCGTTTGCTGTTAAGCGTAGCGGAAGCTGAAAATCTCGTCTTCCTCACCGCCGACAGCGCGCTCATCGCACTAGCGCGTCTGGAACCCCGGCTTCCCATCCGCGAGGCTTGACGCGCATCCGATCTCCCCCCGATCGCCCCCGACAGTGGAAGCGGAGACCAAGCCTGACGACCGCGTGGGCGCTATACTTGGGATCGATGGCAACGGTGATCGAGATTGGCAGCCTGATCTCCCGAGACCCCGAGATTCGCGGCGGGCGGCCCTGTATCGCCGGGACAGGCGTATCCGTGCGCCGCATCGCCGTGTGGCACAACATGGGCTACACGCCAGAAGAGATCGTGAGCAACTTCGGCCATCTGTCGCTTGCACAGGTGCATGCCGCATTGGCGTACTATTACGTCAACAAAGCCGAGATCGACGCCGATGTGGAAGCCGAGGAGCGTGAGTACGACACGCTCGCAGCGCAACACCGGCGCTGATCCTCCGTGGAGCTTTTCCAGATCTATTGTCGAAGCACTTCGGCCCCGTGATGTCACGGTGATTACGGCCGCGGACGCCGGCCTGGTCAATAAGTCCGATGACAAGCACTTGGCCTACGCCACGGAACATGGATGCGTCCTTTACACGTTCAACGTCTCCGATTTCTATCGGCTCCATACCGAATGGATAAGTAGTGGCCGCGAACACGCCGGTATGATTCTCGGCCAACAACAGCGTTTCTCCGTCGGTGAGCAGTTGCGGCGAATCTTGCGCATCCGTGCCACCGCGAGCGCCGAGGGTATGAGGAACCGGGTCGAGTTTCTCACCAACTGGGATTGATGGCTCTGTGATCCAGTCGCCAACGCAGCCGTCATTTATCGATTCGCCTTCAACCAACTCGTCACCATCTCCGACAAGTCAAGGAAGGTCAGTTTGTCCGTTTCCAGTCCGGCATCTCGGCATATCTTCGGCAGGTCCGCCCGAAACAGCCGGTAGCGTCTGACAATCTCACCGCCGCCAGCGAGTCCCTCGCGCCTCGACGCTCCTTGAAGCCAGTCCCTCACCTCGCGAATGGCGCGTTCCGGGTCGCCTCCGTGAGCGTGGATGTCCTGTCCCGAGATATCCGAGATGAACTGGCGGTAGCGGTGTTGGTCAGCGTCGAGCACCAGCGTTTTCTTCTTCGCTTGATTCCGCGGACCATACCGCTTGCAGCCAAAGAAGAGCCCGAGTTCCAGTGGCATGTTGAAGCGCGGCAGATTCGTTACGGCGTCCAGCGCCACCGCCGAGAGGTCATTGATGCCAAATCGGCACTCTTCGATGATCCGCTCGATCTTCGCCAGCCGGTAATCTCCGGCATCATCCTCTTCCAGCGCGCAGCGCGCCACAAAGCCGAGATCGTAGACCGCGAAAACGATAGCGTTGAAGATGGGCCGGTAACCGGCGTCGAAAGGGCAGTTGATGAAAACGTGACTACTTTTCAGGCGCGTGGGCACATGGCGTTTGACCGTCAGCGTTGATCCGTTCTAAGGCGAGCCTTCCGACGGCCGAACTGATGCGCCTGGACGACCGGCTCTTCTTTGGCGGCTCCTGAATCGGCGTCATCTTATAGGTTTGGTGCTGACGAATCTGCCCATTCCGTCCATGGATTACGAGCTGCCCCGCAGGCTTGGTTCGCAAAAGAGTCAACCCGGCCGAAATGGCTTCGCGCTGAGTACGGTAACTCTTGGGTCGCCCGCCCTCGCCCTTCATTGCCCACTCTCCACCGGACGCAAATACGTGGACCGTTTTCGACGCCATAGCCCTGCTCCTATTCTATTCGGATCAAAGTACTTCCCCGAGATACTCACCTGAAACGTCGCGGGGAAGTCTCACGCGACCGACAACACCTCATCGCGGACGAGATGAAGGCGAACGCTGGCTGGCGCATTCCCGTCAAAGAGAAGGCGTTCACTGCTTCCAGAACGTTGCGGCGGAGTTCATCCCACGAATCAGCTTGCGTGAAGATGCTTTCGGTCAGACATTCAGCACAATAGCCACCATCCGCCTCCTGCACGACCTCAAACACCAACTCGTTCATGTCTCTATCATACTGACCAAGCGCGCTACCGACTCTTTGGGCGGCACAACCGGCCGGACGAAGGCGTCCTGCAGCCCGCCAAACGAGGCTCGTCGGTGCGAACTTTCGGCCGGTTCGCTCGAAACAGCGGGTAGCGTCCCTGCATCATCTTCTTCCAGAGCGCAACGCGCCACACAGCCGGATCATAGACTGCGAAAAGGATGGCCTCAAAAATGAGTGCCGTCACGGTCGTCGCGAGCTGCCCCGCAGATTTGGCTCGCAAAAGGGTCAACCCCGCCGAAATGGCGCCGCGCTCTATCCGAATAACTTTGTTGGGCCGCCCGCTTTCGCCCTTCATCGCCCACTCTCCGCCGGGACGCAAATACATGCATTTTTCGACCGCCATAGCCCCGCTCTGCTGTCATACTGTAAGGGAGGAGCCGTTATGACCGTGAGCGCACATTTCGATGGCAAGGTCCTTATCCCTGACCAGCCGCTCGATCTGCCCACGAATCGGGCTCTCATCTTGCACATCGAGGCCGTGGCCGATGCGGACTCCTCCGCTCATGAGTCGTCCTTATCTTGGATCGCAGCCAACGCCGTTGACAGCGAAGCCTTACCCACGGACCTCGCTGATCGTAACGACTTTTGCCTCGAGTCCAGCTCCGATACGCAGCCGATTTGGGACGTCATCGCTGAAAATATGAAGCGTGTTCCAGCGGAAGATCTCGCCCAACTTCCCAAAGACGGAGCCAGCCAGATCGACCACTACATCTACGGCGTGCCCAAGAGAGAATTGTGAAGGCCATCTTTGCCGACACCTTTTATTGGGCTGCATTAACCAGCGTTGATGACAGTGCGCACGCTCGCGCGGTGCAACTGAGCCGTTCGCTCGCGCCCGACCGAATCGTTACAACGGACGAAGTCCTTTCGGAGTACCTAGCCTTTTTCGCCGGCGCGCGACCCAGCGTTCGTGCCCAGGCCGGAAAGATAGTAACCGACCTGCTGAAGAGTGCCGGCGTTCTGGTGTTTCCGCAAAGCCGCGACTCTTTTCTGGCTGGCCTCGACTTATACCGTGCGCGTCCGGACAAGGGCTACAGCCTGGTCGATTGCATCTCAATGCAGACCATGCGGCGCGAGGGGTTAACAGAAGTTTTAACCGCCATTTCGAGCAGGAAGGTTTTCGCGCGCTGTTTCGCGAAATCTGAGGAGGGCGGGAGGCTGGGATGGGAAGGCCGGGAGCCCAACCGGTCGCGGCACGGAAGGCCATCGCTGACCGCCCCCGCTTGAGATCCGTACGGGCGCTGCTAATACTCGAACTGCGCTGTCACGAACATGGCCATAATGGCCATGTGGTCACGGTAAATATCGCGGAGCTGAAAGATCGCCTCAGCTCGTTCCTCCATCGGGTTCGAGCCGGTGAAGAAGTCGTTATCCGCGACCGGAATCTCCCAATTGCAAAGCTGGTCCCCTTGCATGGCAACGATGCGACTTTGGAAGAGCAGGCATTGGTAGCTTCCGGGCAGATGACGCTGCCAAAGCACGAATTGGATCAGCGGCAATTCTGGGCGATTGGCGGCCGAATCAAGACGAGCCGCACAACCACAAGCGCAATCCAGCAAGCGATTGCGGCCGAACGAGAGGAAAGTGACCTGTGCCGGCCCTCTATGTGGAAACTATAAGCTCGGCCCCCATCAGGGCTAAGTGCCTGTCTGTCGACCAACAGCTTCTGATTTTCCGCTCGGCCATGATTACCAGCCCGTGTGCGTCTGCCAAAGTCAGATTCTGATCGTCGAAGCGTGACAACACCGGCCGCTGCTTCGCAAGTTCCGCGCCATCGAAGGGGACCACCGTAATTTCCGGAAGTGCGTCCAGGAAACCCAAGAATCCGGTAGCTCGCCGCGTGTCGTAACGCCTCAAGAACCACCCGTGCGCCTCGGCAATCACCAAGGCCGACGTTACCAGGCTTGGAGGTGTTGCGAACGCAATTCTGAAAATCGAATGGTAGCTATCGGACCGGTCGAGGAAAGCAATAAACGCTGAGGTGTCCAGGTACGCTTCTCGTACAGCCGCTGCCCTCCGAGAGGTGTGCCTAATCCTTGTTGCCATACACGATCTCGTCGATGGACTCGCTCGAACGCGGGTTGCCGCTTTCCACAAAGCCCGCATACTTCATCCACGGGCCGTCTCCATGTACCGGCAATCTTTCACGTACAGCCCGGCGGATAAACTCGGCAAACGAGATGCCAAGCGCTGCCGCTTGTTGCTTCGCCGATTCATACTCCTTCTTGTCAAGGCTGATTTGCGTTCGGATCATGTTATCACGTAACGCTTCTATGATAACAGGTTCGCTGTGCGACGGCCGTCAGGGACATCATGAGACTGCTCCTTACCGCCGACAGCGCGCATATCGCACTAGCGCGTCTGGAACTTCCCATCCGCGAGGCATAACGCACAGTTCGAAACAATCCACTCTGAAAACAACCACGCGTCGCCGCGCACCTCCCCCCGCTACGGTGCAAGCTCGAGCAACTCTTGCCCATACACCGGCAGCCGGACCGGAATGCCACTCTCCTGGAGCACCTTCCCCGCGAACGAGCCATACATCACGCCCGAGAGCAACCCTTTCACATGGTACGATCGCTCCGGGCGCACCCAGGGAATGGTGACCGTCTGCCGGTCCGCGCCGCCGCTTCCACGCATTGCCACCACCACGCCGTAGCCTTGCGGGTTGAGTTTGCCCCACCAGTGCCAGCCGACGTCGGTCGGTTCCGGCGCGCCGCTGAACTGGAACCGCTTATAGATTCCGTAGTCGCGCTCCAGCCGCCGCACGAGATCGAGGCGTTTGCGGTAGTGTGCGATCTGCTCTTCGGAAAGCGTGCGCGAGTCGCCCGAGTAGCACACGGGCATCCCCATCAGCCAGCTCGCAATCTGGCGATCCTGAATCGCAGGGGTAAGGCTACCCTGGTAGCTGGCCGTGACGGCCGCGTAGAACTCGAGCGGGTAGAGCGGGAGTCCGCGGTGCGAGTAGAAGCGCTGCCGGGCGAGCCAGCAACCGCGACGCAGGGCCGCGGCGTGTGTTTCCGCGGTCCATGGCCGTCCGCCGTTCTCGCGAACATTCGAGCCGATCGCCTCGTTTGGAGGAATGTGGAAGCGCGCCGTGGTCTTCAAGGCGGCCAGGTCGGCGGGCACACCGGGCGTGCCCCAATAGATCTCGTGCGTAATCTCGTTCACCACATCGGGCGCCTCGCGGCGCAGCATCGCCTGCACACTCAGCAGGCCGCGCAATCCGCGCAGCAGCGACTCGCGGCGAGTCCGGCTTTCGTGACCCTCGGCCAGGTCGCCATACATGATGTTTGTGAAATCCTGTTTAAAGTAACTCGCGCCATAGCGCTTCGCAGTCGCTACCAGGTCGCGCACGTAATAGTCGCGCCAGGCTGCCGAGGTGAAGCTCATACCCATTCCCGGCAGTGTCGGGCTGCGTAGAAGCACCGGCAGAATGCGCGCATCCGGCATGTCGGCGACGTCTCTCGAATCGGCGTCGCGGAAGCACGATACCCACAGCCCGAGTTTCAGCCCTTTCGACCGCACAAAGTCGGCGGTTGCTCTGAAGTCGGGAAACTTTTTGGTGTCGATCTCGGTGCCCAGCCGCCCCTTCTGCCAGCCGTCGTCAAACAGCATTTCGGTGAAACCCGCGCGAGCGGCGATGTCGGCCAACTGGCGCACCAGGCCGTCGTCGATCGTGTCGTAGAAGTAAGCCCAGGTCATCCACTGCGGCCCGTGCATCGGGGCAGTGTCGGCGGCAATGCCGATGCGCGTCCTGAGGAACTCCATGTATTGGCCTTCCACTGCGCGGTCAAGCGGAGTCGAGGCGTTCGCGCCGAACACCGGCCCGTGGAACCCGTAATAGAACACGGGTTCGCTCGTGAACACTTCACCCGGACCGAGCACCCATTCGAACAGCGTCTCCGTGTACCCCATCCCGCCCTGCGCGGCGATCGATCGGAGCGCGGAAGGTACCTCGCTCGCCGCGAGAATGCCGTAACGCCCACCGGGACCTTCAAAGCCCACCACGCTGGGCTGCACGCCGAACATCGCGGCGGCGAGAGACTTGCTTGCCAGCGGAGTCAGCCGCACGTCGTCAATCATCATCCGCTCCAGCCGCAGCCACCGCGTCCCGCCGTTGCGGACCACGGCCCATTTCCGCACGGCCGGATGCCCGTCATAAACCTCGTAAACTAACTCGATTGTTACTCCTGCGAGCGCCGGATCTTTGTCGAGCGCCGTCCGGACCGTCAAGCGTGTTACTCCCGCAGCCGGCCTGGTAATCGCGGCAACCGGTTTGGCCGCCGCAGAGCCACTCCATGAACCCGCTTCCACCGTTCGCGGATCCACCCACCGTGGCGCGTCAGGGCGTAGATCTTCATAGCGCGCCGGGTCGAACCCTTCCGCCCGCCACCGCGCACGCCCGCCACCGCTGAAATAGTTCTTCTCGCCGGCTTCCTCAGGCCGTAACCCACGCGGTTTCCGATTGGACTCCTCGCGCGTAATCACAACCGAGAACTCTTTCGCGCGCTCGGCCAGAATACCTGTGCCATCTACGCTGAACCCGACCGTACTAACGTTTCCGTCGATCTGAATAATACGTTCGAGCGACTCCGCCCGAAGCACCGCCCGCCCCTCACGCACCGCAATCTCCGCCGCGGCGCCCGGCGATAGGGCGAGCAAGCATTCGAGGACTAACAATATAAGCATCACCATTGACGGCTCCTACACCGAAACTGAAACGAGTACAACAGGATGCGAAGCTCCTGTCAAATGCGCTTGCCGCCGTCCGCGGTTCAGCAGTCCCCGCCGCTCTGCATCAGCCGCTACAGTTGGATCAATCCCGCCGCCAGTTAAATCGCTTCCAATTCCTCTTCGAGCAACTGCTTCTGGTGCAGGTCGGCATAATAGCCGCCGAGCGCCAGCAACTGCTCGTGCGACCCGCGCTCCGCCACTTGCCCATTCTCGATCACCACGATCAGGTCCGCGTGACGCACAGTCGACACACGATGCGAGATAAGAATCGTTGTCCGGCCGCGCATCAGTTCCGATAACGACCGCAGGATCCGCTCTTCGGTCATCGTGTCCACCGCCGACAAAGCATCGTCCAGAATCAAGACCGATGGGTTCCGCAGCACAGCTCGCGCAATCGCCGTCCGCTGCTTCTGCCCGCCCGAAAGGGTCAGCCCGCGCTCGCCCACCTTTGTATTCAGCCCGTCCGGAAAACCGTCAATATCCGGGCCCAACCCCGCCAAGTCCGCGGCTTTCGCGATCTGGTCGGGAGTCGCTTTTTGAACACCCAGCGCGATGTTCTCGGCCAGAGTGGCGCTGAACAGGAACGTTTCCTGCGGCACATACCCGATCTGGCGCCTGATCTCGCGCGGGTCGACGGTCCGCAGATCCAGCCCGTCGATGCGAACAATCCCTGTGGTCGGATCGAGCAACCGCGGCACCAACTGCACCAGCGTGCTCTTGCCGCTTCCGGTATGTCCGACAATGGCCAGCGTGCTGCCGCCCGGCACGTGCAGGTCGATGCCATTCAACGCGTACATGGCGTCATACCGCACCGACACATTCTCGAAATCGATCTCACCGCGCACCTGCGCGGGCATGGGCACCGGATTCTCGGGCGGCGCTATGGCGGGTTGCTCAGCCATCAGATCGCGCAGGCGCTTCCAGGATGCCGTTCCGCGCTGCATCAAATTCACCACCCACCCCATCGCAATCATCGGCCAGCCCAGCATGCCCATGTAGAAGTTGAACATCAGGAAGCCGCCCATCGACAGCTCGCCCGCGAGCAGCCGTTTACCGCCCACCCACAGCACAATCAGGAATGCCGAACCGATCAGCGATTCAAGCACCGGCATGGTCATTCCCGTCGTGATTCCCAGGCGAACGTTCTGGCGGATGTACTGCCGGTTCAGTTCCTCAAACTGCTCAAGTTCGGCGTTCTCCTGGACAAACGCGCGCACCACGCGCATGCCCGCCAGGTTCTCCTGTACACGCGCGGAGATGTCTGAGAATAGCCCCTGAATAATTTGGAAGCTGGCGTGGATGCGCCTGCCGAGCACGATTACCGCAAAGCTTACCGCCGGAGCCGGCAGCAGCGCCACCAACGTCAGCCGCCAGTCTACCCACGCCATCACCGTCACGGCAAGCACAAACGTGATTGATGTTTCGGTCCAGTACATGATCCCCGGACCGAGCATCATCCGCACGGCGTCCATATCGTTGGTGGCGCGAGCCATCACGTCTCCCGTCCGGGTTCTGCCGTAAAAACGGGCATCGAGTTCCACCAGCCGGGCGAACAGGTTATTGCGGAGCTCGTATTCGATATCGCGTGAAGCGCCGATGAGGATCACCCGCATCCAGTACTGGAAAAACCCTTTGAGCGCAGTGAGCAGCAACAGCGCGCCGGCGAACCAGAACAGCTTCGCGACCCCGAAGCCCTGCGTGACGGAATCGACGCCCGCTTTGATCGTGAGCGGCATCACCGCCGCCAGAATGTCTTTGAGGAGCAGGGCGCCGAGCCCCAGATACATGGCACGGCGGTGGACCCAGAGATAGGGCCAGAGGTCTTTCAGCGCTTGCCGCAAGTGCTAGTTCTCGTCCGACCTTTGATCCAGACGGCCGACTGTCTTCAACCGCTGATACAATCGCTCCACTTCGGCTTCATCTTCCGGCCGAAGAATCGGGTACCGCGGAGATTTCATCGGTTTCTGCCGCCGAACCGATGGCCGCACCGAATCCAACGGTTCCGCCGAAGGTTCGCCCCAAAACTCGCGATAGGGTATGCCGTCGATGGTCGCGTCCAAAGCGCAACGCCGCAAATGCCGCAGCAGCGCTTTGGAACTTTCCAGATCGCCAGGGTACACCACCATCACCCGCTTCTTGCCGGACACCGTTAGAAAAACGACCAGGGGTGAGATCCAACCCGTGCGGTCGACGGTCCGGATGTCGGCCCAGCGGATCGTACGGGCGCCGATTTTTAGAACTGCCGGGTGGATTTCGATGGGGGGGCGCGCCGCTAAGTAGATCAAAAACGAGGAGGTTAGCAGGAACAGGAAGGTTGGAACAACGCTCGGAGTCCACTGATATGCAAACCACGCCGACACGAGCGCCAGCACGAATGCCGCCACGCCCGCGGTCAGGTAGTTGCGCGAAGGAGTATACCTCGTCATCCAGCCGCTTCCCACTCTTAGACTACCGTTGGGCAGGGGCCGCGTCAATTCGCCGCCGCCCGCAATCCCCGCAACCGTTTCAGCGCGCTATAGAAATAATGTATGCCGCTGAAGGCAGTGGTGGCCGTGCAGACGTAAATCAACGCCGTTCGCACCCCTTCAAACGGCAGCAGACACGCCAACGCCGTCACAATCTGTACATTGGTGGACAGCTTCCCCCAAACGGATGGCGGGAAATCGCGGATGGGGGTGAACAGGAGTCCGATCATGGCCATGAGAAGAATTAACAAGTCGCGCCCAAAGATCAGGTACACCAGCCACGCCGGCGCCGCTCCGGAAATCGCGAGCGCGATAAACACCGCGCTGAGCAGCCCCTTGTCTGCAACAGCATCAGTCCACGCCCCGGCGCGAGTTTTCCAGTCGTACCGCCGGGCCAGATAGCCGTCGAAGAAGTCGGTCGACCCCGCCACCATCAGCAGGGCCAGCGCGGTCACATGGTCGCGCCGCAGAATGGCCATTACCACGAAGGGTGCGAACACAATGCGCGAGGCCGACAGCAGCGTCGGAACAATACGTCCAGTCACAGTGCTATAGACTAGGAAACCAGCGCGTGCGCAACACGCGTCGCCAATTGATCGAAGCTCAACACGTCGTACAACGACGAATCGGACATAATCTTCGACACCAGCGCGACGTGCATCGCATGCCCTGCCCGTTCCGCGATCACGTGCCCGAGCAGCGGCTTTCCGATCAGCGCCAAGTCGCCAATCAAGTCCAAGGCTTTATGCCGGCAACACTCGTCCGGGAACCGTAACCCCTCCGGATTCAAAACAGTAGTCGGGGTAAAGCACACGGCGCTCGCGAGCGTCGCCCCGCGGATCAGCCCCATGTTCCGCATCTGGTCCAATTCCTGCTCGAACCCGAACGTCCGCGCGGGAGCAATCTCGGTCCCGTACCGCTCCGGCGTCACCTCCATCTCAATCTGCTGCCGCCCCACCATCGGATGGTCGAAATAAACGTCACAGGTGAGCAGAAATCGGTCAGAAGGAATGATCGTGATCCGTTTGCCGTTCCCTTCGACCGAGACCGGCCGCCGGATCCGCAGGTACCGCCGACGCCGCCGATGCGTCTTGAGACCCGCGCTTGCCAGCAGCTTGACAAATGGCTGCCCCGACCCATCGAGGATCGGCACCTCTAAATTGTTTATTTCGATGTAGGCGTTATCGATGCCCATCGAATAGAAAACACTCAGCAAATGCTCAGTGGTCGAGATCAGCACGCCCTGCCGCATCAAGCTGGTGGCATAGCTGACTTTCGCTACGTATTTCCACGATGCCGGAATCGAAAAATGCTGCAAATCGGTGCGCAAAAACACGATGCCAGTGGACGGGGGAGCCGGAAGTATTCGTATGGATACGGGTACGCCGGAGTGTAGACCGACGCCCGAAGCTTCCACCGGCCGCTGCACGGTTGTTTCGTATCGCATTTGTAAGGTACTTAGCTGCAATCGGGAGTCCGAAAGGTAACCCGTTGAAACCATTGTATCTGCCGGCTACAACCTGTGTCCGATTCGACACGATTTGCAGAAGTGATGTGTCGCACAGATACAGGCCTAGGCGTACTGATGCCCAAATCCCTATGCTACGGTGGGGAGCATGGCGCGGCCCCGTCTGTTCCTGATCGATACTTACGGTTACCTCTTCCGGGCGTTCCACGCACGCGCACGCAGCGCCGCGCCGCCGATGCGGACCAGCAAGGGCCTGCCCACCGAGGTCGTATTTATTTTCAACAATATGTTGAAAAAGCTCTGCACGACCCACAAGCCCGATTACCTTGCCGCCATCTTCGAGAGCCTCGGGCCCACCATCCGCGAGCAGGAATTCGCCGACTATAAGGCCAACCGCGAGGCCACTCCGCCCGAGTTCTCCCAACAGGTCCCCTACGCCGTCCGGCTGCTTGAAGCGATGCGCATTCCGATACTTCAGTACGACGGTTACGAGGCCGACGACGTCATCGGGACGCTATCCTGTTCCGCTCTCCGGCACGGCGTCGACGTCGTGATCGTCTCGAGCGACAAGGACCTGCTCCAGTTGGTGAACGACCGTGTCTCCATGGTCAACCCGGCCAAGAACGACGAGTGGTACAACCCGGCCAAGGTCGAAGAGTTCATGGGCGTGCCCCCGGCGAACATCGCGGACCTGCTGGCCTTGATGGGTGACGCCGTCGACAACATCCCCGGCGCGCCCGGCATCGGCGAGAAAGGCGCCCGCGACATCGTTAAGCAATTCGGCAGCGTTGAAGCCGCGCTCGACCGGGCGGCCGAGGTCCAGCGCAAGATGTACCGCGAAAGCCTCCAGAACAATCGCGCCCAAATCGAACTCAGCAAGCGCCTGGCGACCGTCACCACAAACCTGCCGTTGGAATGGTCGCTGGATGCGTTGGCCGTCAAGCCGTACGACCCCGACGCCCTGCGCCAGCTCTATACCGAAATGGAGTTTCATTCCCAGGTGAAGGACCTCAAGGCCGACGCCCCCGCCGTCGAATGGAAGCTCACCCCGATCGAATCCGCCGAGGACCTGCGCGAATGGCTCCAGCGCGTGGAAGACGGCTTGGCGATCACCATGCCGCCGCGCGAATGCGACGAACTGGTCGAAACCACTCGCGTCGGCTTGGCCGCAAGAGAAGCCGAAGGCATCAGCATCCCCACCAGCCTCCTGCCCGAACTCAAATCGATCCTGGAAGACGCATCGCGCCCAAAAGTGGTGCACGACGCCAAGTCCGTCAGCCTGGCCCTGGCCGCGCAGTACATCCGATTGGAGGGGTTGCGCGACGATCCGATGCTCTATGAGTTCCTCCTATCAGCCGACCCCGGTTCCTGTTCGTTAGACGTACTCACCACCAAACACCTGGATCGTAAGGTCGGCCTAGCGACCGAAGAAGCGGCGGCGACAGTCTGGATGCTGGGCCATCGCCTCTCAAAAGCCGTCGACGAACGCAAACTGCGGAAGCTCTACGAAGAAATCGACCTGCCCTTGGTTGGTGTACTCACCAGAATGGAGCAGGACGGCATCCGGATCGATCCCGCGGCCCTCCAACTGCTCTCCGGCCGCATGGACGCCGACATCCAGCGCCTTTCCACTCAGATTTACGACCTTGCCGGCCACCCCTTCAACATCAACTCGCCCCCGCAGTTGGGCATCGTGCTCTTTGAAGAACTCAAGCTGCCCATGCCGGCCATCGGCGGCCGCACTGCCAAAACGAAGAACTACAGCACCGCCGCCGACGTTCTAGAGGCGTTAGCCGGCGAACACGAAATCTGCCGCCTGGTCCTCGAATACCGCCAATTGGCCAAACTGAAAGGCACCTACGTCGACGCCCTTCCTGCACTGATCAATAAGGACACCGGCCGCGTCCACACCACGTTCAACCCCGCGGGCGCCGCCACCGGCCGCCTGTCTTCTTCGAACCCCAACCTCCAGAACATCCCCATCCGGACGGAATTAGGCCGCGAAATCCGCGCCGCTTTTGTCCCGCGCGAAGGCTGGCGAATGGTGGTCGCCGATTACTCGCAAATCGAACTGCGCCTGCTGGCGCACTATTCCAGAGACCCGGTCTTAGTAGAATCGTTCATCCAGCGCGAAGACATCCACACCCGCACCGCCGCCGAGGTCTTTGGTGTCATGCCCCTGATGGTTTCGCGCGAAATGCGCAACAGCGCCAAAGCGGTCAATTTCGGCATCGTCTACGGCATCAGCGCTTTCGGCCTGGCGCAGCAACTAGGCATCCCCAGGTTGGAAGCCGAACGCTACATCAAGGCGTATTTCGAACGTTACGCCGGAGTGCGCAAGTTCATCAACGAAACCATCGCCGAAGTCCGCCAATCGGGCGTCACCAAAACACTATTCGGGAGGGAACGCCCCATCCCCGACATGAACGCCAGGAACCCCAACGCAAGAGGGTTCGCCGAACGCACCGCCGTCAACACGCCGCTCCAAGGCACCGCCGCGGACCTGATCAAGTTAGCCATGATCGCCATCGACAAACGCTTACGAGCGGAAAAGTGGCAATCGAAAATGCTTCTCCAGGTCCACGATGAACTGGTCTTCGAATCCCCAGAAAACGAAGTAACTCGGCTTAGTGAAATGGTCCACCAGGAAATGGAAGGAGTTACGAAGTTAGCAGTTCCGCTGGTCGCCGAAGTGGGAAGTGGTCCTAACTGGAGGGATGCGAAGTAGTTCGGATTCCCTCCGGGCATCTCACTCGATTGTGTCTAACGACCAGACTGCCCGCCATCCATCTGCTTCTTCTCCACCCGCGTGAGCAAGAGCTTGAATTTAGTCCCTAGCCACTCGTAATAGCGGGCCTCTTGATAAGCGGAGTCGACGCCTGGCTGCCTGACAATCAGTAGTCTGCTGTCAGCTCGAAAGTCGATGAGTGGTCCATCGATGAAGCCACCGGCAACGATCCATCGGTCCCACCCGCTTCCTTCAACTGCTTTGGGCGGTGGATAGACATCACCGGTCTTCAGGTCGACAATCGCTCCGGCGACACAAACCGACCCGCAGCCCCAATTGGCAAAACGATAGTGCCCGGCGAAATTCGGCTCTTCCTGTGCCGCCGCCTTCAACCGCGTACGAAACAGCCGCTCGTCCGGTCGGACAAGTCTTACTGGGGCTTTTGGCCCGCTCCATTGCTGACTAACAGGGAAGTCCTCAAATTTCGGTATTGCCTCTGCGCCGAACACCGCCGTCGCAACAAGCATGAGAGAGAGCACGCGCCGCATTGTCGCCTGGAACCCGGCTTGCCCTAATGCGCGTTCGTGTCGATCTTGATCTCGTTGGTGACGCTCTTGACGCCTTTGACCTTTTTCGCGAGCTTTTCGGCCCGTTCGCGCGCCTTGTCCGTGCGGACTTTGCCCCGCAAAGTCACCGCGCCGTCCTTTACGTCTACTTCCAGCGCCCCGCCGTTCACCATCGGGTCGCCCGCCAGCCGTAACCTGACCTGGTCATAGAGCTTGTCGTCGGCTTTGTTGCTCGACTGTGCGGATACCGTTGCCGTGAATGCGCTGAGCGCGAGGATCACGACCGCCAAGGTGCGTCTCATTACGATTCGCCTCCTGCCATATATCGCCAGTCTATCTCATTCAGAAATTGCGGGTTGTCCCGCCAGTTGGGCCTCACTTTAATGAAGAGTTCGAGGAAGATCTTCTTGCCCAGCAGCCCTTCCATCTCAAGCCGCGAATCGGTCCCGATCTTCTTGAGCACCGAGCCCTTCGCCCCGATCAGGATCTTCTTCTGGCCTTCGCGCTCCACGAAAATGGTCGCGGCGATGCGCACCAGTTTCGGTGTCTCATCCCACACATCCACCATCACCGCGACCGCGTGCGGCACTTCCTGCCGTGTCGTCTCGAGCACCTGTTCGCGTATCAATTCAGCCGCCAAAAAACGCTCCGGCTGATCGGTCACAAAGTCGTTCGGGAAATACTGCGGACCCTCGGGCATCGCCGCCACAATCGCGTCGCGCAGCCCGTCCAACCCATCCTGCTCGAGCGCCGATACCGGGAAGATTTCCTTGAACTCGCGTATCTGTTTGTACGCCTCGATCAGCGGCAGCAGTTGATGCTTTTCCTTTATCTGGTCGATCTTATTCAGCACCAGGAACACCGGCGCCGGATTCGCTTCGAGCATCTTCAATGCTTCGCCGTCCTGCCGGTTGAACTCGTGCGACGCGTCGGTCACCCACACCAGCAGGTCGCGTTCGGCCAGCGCCTCCCGCACCGATTCCATCATGCGCCGGTGCAGCAGGCGAGGCGCTTCGTGAATGCCCGGCGTATCCATGAACACCACCTGGGCGTTTTCAAGCGTCATCACGGCCTGCAGCGACGTACGGGTGGTCTGCGGCTTGTTGGAGACAATCGCTACCTTCGACCCGACAAGCGCATTCAATAAAGTCGACTTACCCGCGTTGGGCAGCCCGAGGATCGATACGAATCCCGAAACGTGTTTATGCGGCTGATTGTTCACCGTTCTTCGATTCCACCAGTGCCCGCGACACCCTCACCTGCGAGACGCGCCGCTCGTCACTGGCCAGCACTTCAATTCTCAACCCACCCCGCTCGATCGACTCGCCGGGCTTCGGCACATGCCCCATCCACTCCGTCGCCAACCCGCCCACCGTTGTCGACTCCGTGTTCTCATCCGGCCTGAACTTCAGCATCTCTTTCAGATGATCCAGATCCAGGTTGCCCGACACGACATACGACCCGTCCGCGTGCGGCTCCACGTCGTGTGCCGGCTCGTGTTCGTCGCGAATCTCGCCGACAATCTCTTCCACCAGGTCTTCCATCGTCGCTAAGCCTGCCGTCTGGCCGTATTCGTCGACGACGTACACCATGTGCTCGCCTTTCTTCTGCATCAGGCGCAGCAGCTCCTCCACCAGCTTCGATTCCGGCACCACGATGATGTTACGGCGGATCTCCACCACAGCCCGCCTGGCCCGCTCCGCCGGATCGATCTCATAGAGATCCTTGACATGCACAAAGCCTGTAATGTGATCGATATCTCCGGCATAAGTCGGGAACCGCGAATACTGCTCCGCCACCGCCATCTTATGCAGTTGCTCCAGCGTGCACGTCTCTTCGATAGCTACGATATTCGGCCGCGGCGTCATCACCTCGCGCACACGCTTATCGCCAAATTCCACCACCGATTGAATCAGCTTGCGGTCGCCCTCCTGGATGATGCCTTCTTCCGCGCCCGCCGAAATCAATGCCTCAATATCGTTCACCTGCGTCATGTTCTGTTCTTTCGGCTCTTCCGGAGCGCTCAGGTCCGCCAGCGCCTGCAGGAACGTGAACAGCCCGATCATCGGCCGGCTTACTAACGCCGCTAACCGTAACACCGGCAGCAAGGCCACCAACCAATGTCCTGAGGTGCGCCGGTACAGCAGGTGCGGCAGTAAGTGCGCCACCACCACCATCGCGAGCCACGAAAGCAGCGTCGCTTCGAGCAGTGATCCCCAGATGGGTAACTGCGGCACCGGTAAGCTGAGTGCCGCCTGCTCCAAGGTCGCAAAGAAGCAGACCGCCATCGCCAGCAACAGCGCATGCTTCACCAGCGAAAAAGCGAGGGCGCCTTCATCGGTCTTCAGCCGCAACCTGTCCTCAAACTCTTCCTTGAAGAACGTCAGCGCCGGCAACTCGCGCGCCCGCAACCGCAGCGCTTCCAGATACAGCAACTGCACCAGGCTGATCGGGACCAACACGCCGGCCAGCACTACTATCGCGACAGGCAATAGTATGTTCATCCGCGCACCCGCTCAATCAGGCCCGCCGGCAAGCCGAGTTTCTTGCGCCACCGGCTTTCCGCTCTTCTCATCCGGCCCCCATCGGTCTCATGATCCATGCCCATCAGGTGCAACACCCCATGGAGCATCAGCACGCGCACTTCCTCCAAGAACTTGTGTCCGTGCTCATCGGCCTGTTCGCGGGCGCGTTCGACAGAGATCGCCAATTCGCCCAAACCCGCCGAACGGTTCCCGGCCGGGAACGATAGTACATCGGTCGCGTAGTCTTTGCCCAGGAATTCACGATTCAGCCGCTGCAGTTCTTTGTCGTCCGTAAGCAGGCAGACGAATGCGCGGCCCTCTGCCACCTGCTGCCGCAACACCGCCGCGAACTCGCGCACCGCCTTCCGTTCCGTCACTCCACGGGCTCTTAGAAATAGAACCTCACCCTCTGGATGGTCCGGCATATGCTGACTCTTACTCTGCGCTTCCAGGGTTGGCCGCCGCCGCTGTGGCAGGCGAAGCGGGTTCGACCGCCGCAGGCTCGCTCCACCGCAAGCTCATCTGCGTATTCGCCTGTTCCTGGTAGCGTTCGTACGCTTTGATAATCCGCTGCACCAGCGAATGGCGCACCACGTCCCGTTCATCGAAGTGGACAAACCGGATCTCGTCAATCCCGCGCAGCACATCCATCGCATCCAGCAGTCCGCTGCGGCGGCCCGCCGGCAAATCCGTCTGCGTGATATCCCCGGTCACCACCATCTTGCTGTTGAAGCCCTGGCGCGTCAGCACCATCTTCATCTGCTCAACGGTCGAGTTCTGTGCTTCGTCCAGAATGATAAAGCTGTCGTTCAGCGTCCGCCCGCGCATAAACGCAATCGGCGCCACCTCGATCACATTCCGTTCCAGCAGTTTCTCGACCTTTTCGCCTTCGAGCATTTCGAACAACGCATCGTAGAGGGGACGAAGATAGGGGTCGATTTTTTCCTGCAACGTGCCCGGTAGAAATCCCAGCCGCTCTCCGGCTTCTACCGCCGGCCGCGTCAAAATGATTCGCGACACTTTCTTGCCGATCAGCGCGGAGACGGCCATTGCCACCGCAAGGTATGTCTTGCCGGTGCCTGCGGGACCGATGCCGAACACCAGGTCGTGCCGCTCGATCGCGTCCAGGTAAATCCTCTGGTTGATCGTCTTCGGAGTCACCAGTTTCTTGCCGAAACTGCGCGCCCGGCCGGACTCGACCAGCCCCCGTAAGGTCATCGTCGGGTCGCCCGTGACCACCCGCAAATAACTGTTTAGGTCGCCGTTCGCAAAGGTATGGCCCGACGCCACGAGGGCCTCGTAGTCGGCCAGAATGCTCTCGGTTCGCTCCACCGCGGAACCCTCGCCATCGATCTCGAGCGAGTCCTCCCGGAGCCGAATCGTCACGCCCAGCTTGTCCTCGAGCAGACGGATATTCTCGTCTCGCGTTCCAAACAGGGATTCGATGCCTCGGGTAATTCGAACGCTCAGTTTCATTCCAGGGGAAGGCCAGCGTAGGGGAGGGAATCACTCAGCGACGCCCGCAGTGGGGGTACTGATGCCGTCATCTACGCTCAGTATATCACCGCAGCTTTAGTACCAGACCTAACCCCGAATGCATCTCATCTCCTCTCATCTCCTCGCCTGTTTGTTAAGGTTGCATCATTGTCTACGCCTTGTATACACTGATACACCTGGGCTATTGGGCAGCCTAAGTTCTCGCTAAGGATACTTGTTTCAGATGAAGAGACTGTTGTTTTCGTTGTGCGCTGTCTCCGCGTCCGTATGGGCGCAAAACGCTACACAAATCCTGGGCCTCGTGACCGACTCTTCCGGAGCCGTTATATCGGGAGCCAAGATTACGGCCAAGCACGTCCAAACCGGCGATGTCCGCACAACAGAATCGAACGAAACCGGCAACTATATC
Organism: Bryobacterales bacterium; assembly: GCA_020846745.1. GTDB lineage: Bacteria > Acidobacteriota > Terriglobia > Bryobacterales > Bryobacteraceae > JADLDI01. The sequence continues at coordinate 40,650 of JADLDI010000151.1, forward strand.
TTTCCTCTCCTCCAAATCGGTGAGTACGAGCTGAACTGTACCGCTCCCGGCTTCAAATCGGAAGTGCGTACCGGCATCACGCTCCAACTTCAACAACAGGCTCGATTCGACTTCTCGCTTACCGTCGGTCAACAGGTTGAAACCGTCGAAGTCCAGGCTTCCGGTGTTCTGCTTCGCACGGAAGACGCCACACTCGGATCGGTGGTCGAACACAAACGCATTGTCGAGTTGCCGCTCAATGGCCGCAACTTCGCTCAGCTTGCCACCCTCATGCCCGGCGTCAACTTCGGCGCTTCCCGCATGGGCCAGAACGGTCAAGGCACCATCGCCAGCGTGCTCGCCATGCCTGGCCAGATCGCCGGCATCTCTGCCAACGGCCAACGCGATGCCAACCAGAACATCACGCTCGACGGTGTCGTCGCGGTCGACTCTCACCACTCCGCCATGCTCTTCTCGCCCTCTATCGAAGCCATCGAAGAATTCAAGATCCAATCCGCCGTCTACTCCGCTGAGTTCGGCATGAACTCCGGCGCCCAGGCCAACGTCGCCATCAAATCCGGCACTAATTCCTTCCACGGCACCGCCTTCGAATTCCTCCGCAACGACGCATTCGATGCTCGCGGTTTCTTTCTCCCCGCCACCTCTAACAAAAACAAACTCCGCCGCAATCAGTACGGCGGTGTCTTCTCCGGCCCGATCTTCAAAGACAAAACGTTTTTCCTCGCTAATTACGAAGGTCGCCGCGAACGCCGCGCCTCCCCCTCCGCCACCGCCGTTCCCACCCTTGCCATGCGCAACGGCGACTTCTCTGAAATCCTACTCCCCGGCAACCGCTGGTATCCGGCCGACCCCAATCCCGCCGTCAATCGAGCCATTCGCCCCCTTGGCGCCACCACTCCTCTGCCAGGTAACATCATTCCGCGCTCTCTCATCAATCCCGTCTCTCTTAACCTGCTCACCTACAAGAAAACCAGTCCCTTCGCCGACGGCGGATTCCTCCCCTACCCCAACCAGGACGAACTCGCCCGCTCCCGGAACTCCACTCTTAACCTGGCGGGCACCAACAACCAGATCCTCGATTCCGACCAGTACCTCGGACGCGCGGATCACCGCTTCTCCGACAACGACCGCGTGTTCGGGCACTATGTAATCGTTGAGTCACGCTTCGTTGACGACCCGCTCACCCGCGTCACCCAAACCGACACCGACTACCGTGCCCAGCACTTCGGCATCGGTTACACCAAAATCCTCTCCTCCAGCATGCTGAACGACTTTCGCTTCGGCATGAACCGGATGCGCGTCATCCAGGCCGGCCTCCAAACCAACACCGACTTCACCCATCGCGACCTCGGTCTCGACATGCGCGTCGTCGGCGATGGCAACCGTACCCTCACTCCGCTCGAAGAAGGACTTCCCGCTATCTCGATTGCAGGCTACGCCGGCATCGGCACGGGCGTCCTGCAACTCAATAAGAAAATTGTTTGGGAAGCTTCCGATTCTTTGGCCATCACCCGCGGTCGGCACAACTTCAAATTCGGCGGTCTCTATCGCTTCAACGTCGTCGATTTCGCCGGCTCTAATCTCCCTCGCGGCCAGATGAGCTTCACCGCTGATATCGCCGGTATTCCCGACGGTATGGCCGCGTTCCTGTTCGGCATCCCGCTTAACGCCAACTCCGCTGAAGGCGCCCCCAACGGCTACATCCGCCAGACCAAGTTCGGTCTCTACTGGCTCGACGATTGGAAGGCCACTTCCAAGCTCACCATCAATTTCGGCCTTCGCTACGACTACTTCGGTCCCGTCTACGACGCGCAGGGCAAAATCCGCACCCTTTCTTTCGAACCCGGTCGCGCCCGCACCATCAACAACACCTTTGTCCCGATGCTTTTCCCCGATCCCAACGTCCAAGACACCCTCTACGAGACCAATAAAAAGCAGATCATGCCCCGTCTCGGGATCGCTTACCGCTTGTCGAACACAGCCGTCCTTCGCATCGGTGCCGGCAACTTCTACAACGCCCAGCAGACCAACAACTTCTCCATCTTGAACCTCAATCCGCCGTTCTCCGGTTCCGCGGTCTTCCAGAACGACCGCACCAACCCCACCGCCACCATTACCCAACCCTTCCTCGGCTCTCCCGTGACCGGTTCTCCCGCCGCGCTTCTCATGCTCGGCTTCCTCGGCCAGGATGGCCGCTCGCGCTATCGCAACAACGATATCTGGCAGTGGTCCGCCGAACTCGAAAAGAGCTTTGGTAAGAACTATGTGCTCGGTGTCGCCTACGTGGGCTCTGCCGCGTCCAACCTCGAGAACTCGGTTCAGAACTTCAACAACCCCGATCCGGGTCCGGGCGCCGTCCAGGGCCGTCGTCCCTTTCAAACCTACATCGATTCCCGTAACCCCAACGTCCAGCTCCCGCTCGGCACCATCCGCCGCAATGAATCCTGGGCATCTACCAACTACAACGGACTCCAGGTTCGCGGGGAAAAGCGCCTGTCCGGCGGTTTGACCTTCAACCTCGCCTTCACCTACTCTCGAGCGCACGCCATCGGCTACGGCGCCAACGAAGGTGCCGGCTTCGGCGGCAACTACCCGCAGAACCCTCGTGACCGCGAAGCCGATTACGGCCGGTCCAACATCGACCAGCGCCTCCGCCTCGTCTACTCCAACGTCTATGAACTCCCCTTTATGCGTAATGCAAAGGGCGCCAAAGGCTTCTTTCTTGGTGGCTGGTCACTTAACTCCATTATCGTGCTCCAGTCCGGTCTTCCCGTTACGGTCGCCCAAAACGGTGATTCCCAGAACACCGGACCCGCCTCCGCGCCCCGTCCGCACATTGTCGCCGGAGCTGTCGTACCTCGCGTCTGGGCCAACCGCTCCGTCCAGAAGTGGTTCGACACCTCCGCGTTCGTCCGCTCGAAGTTCGAAGGTTCGACCGGAGACGGCCTCTACCTCCCCGGCACCCTCGGTTACGGCAACGCCGGTACGTCACTCTTCGATGCTCCCGGTCAGAAGTCCGTCGACTTCGCCCTCTTCAAGGAGTTCCGTGTGAAGGAAGGCCACAAGTTCCAGTTCCGCTGGGAAGCTTTCAATTTCCTCAACACGCCGCAATTCTCCGGGCCCGACCGTACCCTCGGCTCCGCCACCTTCGGCCAGATTACCTCTACGGCCGTCAACAACCGCGAAATGCAGTTCGGCTTGAAGTACATCTTCTAAGGTCGAAGTTACCGATAAACAATTCGGGCCGGCTTGCTCCGTTGGGGTAAGCCGGCCTTCTCTTTTCGGTTCACCGGCTCCCGCGGAGCGGCAGGCGAATTCGTGCGTTCACAATTTCTGTTCCTTTCCCCTACAGAGTCCTGAGCGGCTTGCCGATTGGTAGGAAGGGAATGGAATTGGCGAAGTTCAGTGCGTTCGCGCTACTCGCCGCCGGCGCCCTGTTCGGGCAGTCGGTGGATCCGAAGACCTATTCCGCACCAGGAAAGGACCGTGTCAAGTTGGCCGCCGCCCGCATGCTTCCGAGTCTCGGGGCAGCGGTTGCACCTCCGGTTCCGCAGATACTCGATCCGGTAACGGAATCCGAACGCCGCGCTGTCCCTGAGTTGCCCGGCGTACCGGCAGCGGGCTTGCACCGGAGGCTTGCGCTTCCAGCTACACGTACCGGCCATTGGGAGACAATCGGAAACCGCCACATCTGGCGCGCCTCCATCCACTCGCCCGGTGCGCGGTCGCTACGTGTCCACTTTTCGGCTTTCAATGCGGGCACGGGACGGGTGTGGGTTCACAACGGGTCCACTGACCAACCGGAGATCGGCGGGCCGTATACGGGCCTCGGCTGGACAGCCGACGGCGATTTCTGGAGTGACATCGTTTTCGGCGACACCCTCGTCATCGAGTACGAGCCCGCCTCTATCGACCGGCGAGTTCCGTTTGAGGTCACCGAGATCTCCCACGCTCTTTCGGCCATCGCGCAGGCGGAAGCGGACCCCGAAGGTCCCCGGTTGGCTGCGCTGTCGTGCCATCAGGATGCGTCTTGTTTCCCCGAATGGGCCGACACCGGCAAGGCCGTCGCCCGCTACGTGTTCGAGAAAGATGGCGGCAGTTACCTCTGTACCGGAACCCTGCTGAACACGCGGCAGAGCCGAAATATCCCTTACCTGATCACGGCCGACCACTGCGTGGATAGCGACGCCGTGGCCCGGACCGTCCAGGCCTTCTGGTTTTATCAAACATCCCGTTGTAACGGGCCGGCGCCGGCTACGCGAGACCTGCCGCGTAGCCTGGGCGCGCGGTACCTGGCGGGGGGCGGCCTGCAGCAGGGCGACTTCACACTCCTGCGGCTGACCGACGTGCCGAACGGCGTCGTATTTTCCGGCTGGAGTGCGGACCCTGTCGACATGGGAGCCGCGCTTACGGGCGTCCACCATCCGGCAGGTGACTACCGCCGGCTTTCTCAAGGCAGGCGCGCCGCCGATAGCACCATGGGCACCGGTCTGGTCAGAGACCGTTTCTACAGCGTGCAGTGGGCTGCCGGACATACGGAAGGGGGGTCGTCCGGTTCGGGGCTTTTCAGCGCGCCGGGCCGCCTCGTCGGCACCTTATACGGCGGTTTGCGAACCGCTACCGGGGTCACCAAATGCGACCTCGACCCCGACTACAGCTTTTATGGCCGGTTTGAAACAGCCTATCCCACGCTGCGCGACTTCCTCGAAGACCGCGACACCGCAACCACCAACCCGGGAACCGGCGCCGGCGCCCTGCTGACAAGCGGGCAGCCGCAGTCGTTCACAACCGGTCCGGTGGCGAGCCCAACTCTGCTGAATGCCGGCACGTCGCTCTACCGTATTGTGGTGCCCGCCGGCGCTACGCGCCTGACAGTTCGGGTCACAACCGAGACACAAGGCGCGGACGTCGATCTTCACTTGCGCTATGGCGCTGCACCGGCTGTGCAGGGCGGCCGTGTCGTGGCGGACTACTCCTCTGAAACCGGCGGTGGCGCCGAAGAAATTACCGTCGATAACAGCAGCACACCGGTCTTGCGTGCGGGCGTCTATTACATCGCTCTCGCGCTCTACACGCCCAACCTGACCGTTCGTGGGCAGATTACGGCGACCGTGGCCGATACTCCAGCCACTGTGCGGCTGACCAGCCGGCAGCCAAGGCCCTTCCGGTTCGGCGCGGTTAGCGGCCCTACCCTCATGAACGCTCCTTCCAGCTTGTTCGAGGTGGAGGTTCCGGAAGGGGCACGCCGCCTTCAAATCAAGCTCAGTACAACTACGCCCAATGCGGACCTCGACCTGTACGCCCGATTCGGAAACAACCCATCTATCGCCGCCGGGAAGGTGGTGGCCGATTTCGGGTCGGATTCGGAAACGGGAACCGAGTTAATCACGATTACCCCGTCTTCGAGCCCGCCGCTACAGGCGGGAATCTACCGCATCGCTCTTCTCGTGTTTACACCCGGAATCGTCACGGAAGGTACGGTGGAAGCGATTGTCGAGACCACAGATCAGGAGCCACCCGCCGAGCCGGCGCTCCTCACAAGCGGGCAGCCGCTTCCGTTCTCGCTCGCATCCGTCGCCAAGCCGACCCTTTACACCGGCGTCTATGGCTATCGCGTGGAAGTGCCGGAAGGGGCGGCGCGCCTTCAGGTCCGCGTCGTTTCGAACGATCCGCGCGTGGACATCGACCTCTACCTCCGCGCAGGCGCTCCGGTAGACCTGTCTGCCGACGGTGTGCTCGCTGATTTCGCCGCGGAAACAGACTCGGGCAACGAAACTATTACCGTGACAGGCGGCACATCGCCGCCGCTCGCCCCCGGCACATACTACGCCGGCGTCGTCCTCTACACGCCAGGCGTGCCCGCAACCGGTTTTGTCACCGCCACGGTGGAACCTTCGGCCGCCCCGCCTGTTGACGGCTGCGTGCTGACGGGTGAGGAGGCGCAAACAACTCCCATCCCGGCGGTTGCCGGACCGACGCTGTTCGGGGGAGACAGCATAACGACAAACCTTCCAGCTACGGCTTCGTGCGTCCCGCAAAAAGCGGAAATATATGCCGAAGCCGTTCCGCCCGCCACGCCCAAAACCGGCGTAAATGCGGTGGTCCGTTAAACGTTCCGACTGTCAACGTCGTCTTGTTGTGTTCGGCCGCTTTTGCGGATATCAGCTTGCTGCGGCTGTGGCGCCGTTGCTGGGCTGGGCCGGATGGTGGCTATTCGGACCATCGACGGAGAATTCGGGATCTTTGTCCGGCGGATAAAAGTCGACGCCCTTCCATTCCAGCCGGTGTAATAGGAAGCCGAGTTGGCGTTCGTCCAGGTTATTCTCCCAGGAATACCCGGGCACGAAAGTTTTCGAACATTCCACACGAAGGCGGAGCGGCTCACCGTTTGGAGGGGTTGGCAAAGACGTGGCCACCCGGAACGAGCCCGGGGCCACCGAATACGATGCGGCTAACTTCCCGGATGAATAGATCGCTAACCGCTGGTCTTGCAGCCATGGAGAAGGTGGAAGCTCCCCTTCGATCAGCAAATGGCCCGTCCCATGCGGCAGCCAGTATTCCATCGAAGGCCCAACCCATCCATCGGAATACCAGCCCTGGCCTTTCCAGACCGTTTTGGAAATGATGGTGGCGCAGAGGTCCATCACAGACATTTGCAGGAATTCCGACAACCGGCGAAGAGACTCAGGCATGCCCGCTTCGATCTTCCGGCATAGGATATTGGCGTAAGTATCCAGGCCGTAAAGGATCCAGCCCGGCGGTACACGCATACCGGTATGTTCCCTTAGGATGTCGCGAATCTCCCGCACGCGCCGTTGCCCGCCTGAGGCTGTCTTGGTGTCGCCATACTCGCGGATGGCGCCAAGATAGTGCGGAACACGCCGCAGGCCATACCGCTTGCCGATGCGGATCAGCAGGTCCCAATCCATCGTGTAGTGCAAGTCTTCCCGAACCCAGCCGACGTCTTTCACGGCGTCGCGGCGGAAGAATACGCTTTGCTGAAGGATGTAGTCCGACACGTGCGTGAGCCGCCACAGGTCGAACGGACGGGTGTACGGGAACCGTGCCTTGAGGTTGCCGAGTTCATCCATCAGGAATCCCTCGCCATAAACGGCCCCCACCGCCTGGCTCCGCTGAAGGTGATCCACGGCGGTAGATACGGCGCCGGGCAACAGTACGTCGTCGGAGTTGATCCAGGCGACAACACTGCCGTGCCCCATCTGAAAACCCTTGTTGATGGCGTGAGACTGGCCACGGTCGCGCTCAGATATGAACGTCAGACGCGAACCGTACTCGCCCGCTATGGCGGCCGTGTCGTCGGTCGACCCTCCGTCCATTACGATGTACTGAATGTGCGGATAGTCCTGACTGAGAACGCTTTCAATGGTGTGGCGGATGAACCGGCCTTGATTGTACGAAGGAGTAACAATGGTTACGAGCGGCGGCTGCATTTCTTGTTGTGTTCGTTTCTCTTCCATTTAGATAGTTGCGGTACTGGCACGCACGCGGGCACCGGCCTGCCGCAGCGCTTCCGTCGCGGTTTCTAAGGCCGCCTGCCGTTCCGTCGCCGTCTTGTGTTGTCTCTCGATTTCCCGTTGAGCCTCCTCCAGAAGAACCAGCCGCTGACCGGCGGCTTCCCGTAATCGGACAATCTCCTGTTGCGCCCGTTCCAGTTCCTGCAACCGTTGGTCGGCCGCGGCCTGCAGAATCTCGCGCTCCTGTTCCAATCTCCCGATCAAATCCAGCCGCTCAGCGGCCGATTGCGCCATGGCTTCCGCACGCTGTTCCGCGGCTAGCCGGGCTGCGGCCGCTTCGTCTCGAGCGATGCAGAGCCGTTCAATCTCCTCGTGAGCGGAACCGAGTTCAGCCGCGCGAGCGGTTGAAACCTCCATCAGCAGCACCCGCTCCCGCTCCAGTTGCTCGATCAGCCGCAAGCGTTCCGCCGCCGATTGTTCCAATCCCTTCGCCCATTCGTGACTGGATTCCCAGTCTATTCTCATCTGCTCGGCGGAATTGTGCAGGCGCTCCAACTCCTCCTGGGCCGTCTCTAATTTCTTCAGCCGCTCGGCTGCCTGCCGCTCCAGCTCCGATGCATGTCGATGGCTGGCCTCGAGCGACCGCCGCAAATCCTCGTTGGCCGCCCGCAAATTGCGCGATTCCTCGTGCGAACTGGTCAACTCGGCCAAACGGGTCCGCGCCGCGTCCTCGACGTGCGGCAGATGAGCGAACTGTATTTCGATCAGCGCATCCATGCGACGCTGCAACTCGGCTTCGAGTTGGCGGCGCCGGCGCGCGGCTCCGCTAGTCACCTGAAAGCTCAGGTGGGCCGGCGCCGGCAGCGGCCTGATCTCCGGATTGCGGACCTTCCCGCCCAAGACGCAAGTGAGCGCCGACGACACGGCCTCAACCGGAATCTCGCGGTAGCAATAGGCCCGGTCGAACGAACAAGCCCACTCACAACCGAAGCAGCCAAGTTCCATCACGACGCCCACCGTCCCGGGTCCCCAGGGTCCGTAGACAGGCCAACCGCCCCCGCCTCCGAACACCACCACGCCCGGCACCCCGTACGCTTGCGCCACATGGGCCAGGCCGGAGTCGTTTCCAATCCACGCTCTGGCATGCGACACCACCCCGGCTGCATCGCCCAGTTTCCCTGGGCCACCCACCCAAACGGTCGCTCCTGGAGGCGCGGCCTCGCGTAGCGCCGCAATATCCGATTCGTCACCCATTACCACCAGCGGCAACGGCAGTTGTTCCATAACCGATCGGAATCGGTCGGCGCCCCAGGTCTTCAGCGCCACCTGCGCGGCGCCTCCAGGAAAACAAACCACATACTGCCCGCTGATCAGCCCGTCCGGGCAGGGGAAACGATTCCATCGCTGGACGCTGTTGCCGTCGCCGAACAGCGCAGCAAGCGCTGCGTACCGGTCCCGCTCATGAGCGTATTGCCGCGGCGCAGGGGCAGCCATCGCCCGCACCTCCCGGCCGAAATCGCGCAACAGAGCGGCCAGCATGCCGCCCGGCGCCTCCGTTGGTTGCGACACAAAGCAGTTGGTGGTCTCCTTGAGCGATGCCGCTACAAACCAGGTGAGCCACGTCGGCTTAAACTCCGCCGAAATGAATACATCGGCTTTGGGCAACCTGCCTTCTAGCGCCTCTAACTCGGTGCACAGCCGGGCGCTCGGTGTGGCCTCCAGGTAGGGATTGAAATCCAGCTCGATCACCCGCGATGGAGGCGTTTCCATCAGCTTCAACGCTTCGGCCGCCCCGCGCCTGCACACCAGCGTCACTTCCTGAAACCGCCGCCTTAACGACGCGAAGAAATCGCCCGCCAGCACCAGGTCGCCCAAACCACCCACGTGCAGAACAAGCGCGTGCTCCGCTCGAACGCCGTTTCCGGCGTCCAGCGGCAACGATTCGGCAAGCCGCGCCGCGCGTGTCCTCAGGTGCTCTGTTTCCACGGTCTTCTGTGTGCCGGCCGCCGCAAGAAGCGAGGCCGCGCTGCCGGCGATTGGTGCTCCTAGTTCCGCGGCCAATCCCTCTATCTTCTCTCCTTTTCGAGGCAAAAGCACAATCGGTACTTTCGCAATTGCCGCCTGAACGCAAAAATGATATCGTTGGCCGATCGCCAGCCGGGCGGCGGCCACAAGCCCGACCGCTTCGTCGGGAGAGTAGTATTCGCGGGGCGCGGATATGCCAAGGCGCCGCAGTTCGGCGAACCCCGCCGCTTCGGATTCAGGCCTTATCTCATTGCAGAAAAACCCTAATTGGAAGGTTTTCGACAGTTCCCGCAGCGCTTCTTCGATCCAGCCGGGCGGGCGAATAATGTCCAGCACCGCCAGCGGCTTTGTCCCATCCCAACCCGCATTCCTCCAAACCTCCCGTGCCCATTGCCGGCGGTCTTCGGTTTCCCGGTACAGCCATCCCCAATCCGCCGCAACCTGAACACGTTCGGGCGCGACTCCCAAATCGAGCAACGCGTGGCGGCACCGCTCTGTCCGCACGCGCCACCAGCGGATGGGCAAAAACGCCTCGGCAAACAGGCTTCGCGCACGCGCCGACCGCAGGTGATCGACCCCCGTTCCGATCACGTCCACCCACCAGCCGCGCTCATGGCAGCGCAGCAATCTCGGCGCCAGGAATTCGAGCGGAAACCGCAGCCCCTCCGCCTCGCTAATCGTTCCGCCAATCAACAGCGCCGGGCCCGACGGCATGCTGTTGGCGGCTACATAATGATGTTGGGGCGGATACGTGCGGTGCTGTCTCGCCGCTAACGGAAACACCGGCACTTCGAGCGTAATCGCCGGATCCAGTTGCTGCCAGAACGCCCGATGAACCAGTTCGTCGCCGATGTTGCCGGCGCCCACACCGATCGGCAGCAGAAACGCGCCCGGCCTTCTAAAGCCCGTCTTCATTCAGGCTCTACCACTTCATTCACCGTGTTCGCCTTGAACGGCCTGATTGTTTGCCGCCGGCCCGAGGGCCACTCCACTTCCACCACCGCTTGGGTTGCATCCTCCTGGGCAAGCCCAAAGTGCGCCACCGCCGGAACCGACGCGCCGTAGCCGCCCGCCGTCGTCACTCGGCTCCACTGCGCGCCCCCGGCGGAGCTTAGGAGTTTGATCCTGGCTCCGATTCCATCGCGGTTCGACGTCCGGCCATGCAGCCGGAACGCGGTCCAATTACCCGCCGCCGGCGTTCGATTCCACAAAACAACCGCCGGCTCGTTCAGCCGCGTCGCCACCAGATCCAGCCGGCCGTCGTTATCCAGGTCGGCCCATGCCAGTCCACGGTGGAACGCCGTACCGGTGATTGCCGACGCGTCGAACGTTCCGTCGCCGCGATTCCGATACACCTGGCAAGGTTGGCGCGACTGGCGCCCCGATGTGACTTCAGCGTTGTCCATCACGTGCCCGTTGGCCGTCGCCAGGTCCTTCCACCCGTCATTGTCGAAGTCCGCCACCGCGCTCGACCAGCCGCTCCACGCAAGCGATGCCTTGCCCACGCCGCTCGCCAGTGTCACGTCGCCGAACCGTGCGCCCAGGTTTTTGAAAAGCGGAAACATCTCATTGCTCAGCGCCGTTATGAACAAATCGTCGCGCCCGTCGTTGTTCCAGTCCTTCCATTCCACGCCCATCGATGAAACGGGTGTTCCGTTTTCGCTCAACGCGGCATTCGCCTCCAGCGCCACTTCGGAAAACGTCCCGTCCCGGTTATTACGGAAGAGGAAGTTCGGGGTCGTGTCGTTGCCGACAAAAACATCCGGCCAGTTATCGCCTTCCAGGTCGCCGATCGCTACCCCCATTCCCTTACCCTTCAATCGCCCGATACCCGAGCGCTCCGACACCTCCTCGAATGTCCCATCCCCGCGATTGTGCAGCAGCACGTTTGCGAGCGGCGCGTACATCTTCGGATGGCAGTATTGCGTTACGCCCAGCGCACCGCAAACCGGTTCGTTTTGGGCATTCCAATCCACGTAGCGGACAACGAACAAATCCAGCCGCCCATCACGGTCGTAATCGAACCACGCGGCGGCGACACTCCAGCCGTCAATGGCCGGAATCGCGACGGGTGCAAACGTCCCATCTCCGCGATTGTTGTACAGCACCGCGCCATTCACACCCGTGACAAACAAATCGGCGTCACCGTCGTTGTCGTAATCGGCGGCGGCCACCCCCATGGCGAAATGCGCGCCTTGTAGTCCCGCCGCCTGCGTCGCATCCTCGAATTCGCCGTTGCCTTTATTCCTCAGCAAACCGTTCCAAAACCGGTGCGGCCTCTTGTCCAGCCCCGGCATGGAAGCGCCATTCGCGAAAAACAGGTCCAATCTGCCGTCGTTGTCGTAGTCGAGAATAGCCACCCCGGCGATCATCGTTTCCGGCAAATGGCGCTTCCCCGCGGCGCCGTTGCGAACCGTGAACGGCAACTCCTGCTGTTCGAACCGGATCGTCGGCGCAGCCCCCGGCGCCGGCGTGCGTGGCTGGCGCCGGAAGCGCGCGTAGTCCTCCAAGGCCTGTTTGTCTCCCGCGGCGATCGCGTCGCGGAACAGCTTGTCGGCTTCCGCAAAATGGTTCAGCTTCTCGTGCGCTAACGCCAGGCCCAACAGAACCCGTCCGGGCTTGGCCCCGGTTTTCCGGGCCTTCTCGAACGCCCCCAGTGCCGGCTCCAGCCGCCCCAGCACATACAACGTCCGTCCATGGTAGTAGCACGCGTCCGGATCGGTGGGCTTCAATTCGCACGCGCGGCGGAAGGGAGCCTCCGCCAGCACGAACTTCTCCTGGGCGGCATAGGTCATCCCCAGCCATTTGTGGACAGCCGCATCGCTCGGCAGGGCGCGCAGCGCTTCCGCAAACCAGCGTTCCGCCGCCGGCCAGTCCTTCACCTGAAAGGCGGCCTGTCCGCGCTCGAAGGGCGTCTGCCACAACAGTATCAGGAATGGAAGATAACCCGGCAATTCACTATTGTCGGTCAGAACACCCGGCCGCATGCTCCAGGTCCACGCCCCCCCAGCCGCCTGCGGCCTCCAGCCCGGTTTCAGGGTTATCAGTGAAGGAATTATCGTCACACCAATCACCAAACCCCAAGGCGTTGCTATTTTTACTTGTTCTTACCAAAAACGGAGTGATATTCTAAGCGCAATCCGCCCGCGAGGGGCAAAATCAAAACCAGATCCTTTTGAGGAGAACAGATGTTTCGCTTTCTGCTTGCTCTAGCAGTGTCCGCGTTGTCACTGTTGGCTCAGGTGGACCGCGGTTCGATCGCTGGGTCCATTACCGATCCCAGCGGCGCCGTCGTCGCCGGAGTAAACGTACGCATCGTTAACGAGGCCACAAATGTCTCGCAAACCACGATTTCAAGCCAACAAGGTACCTTCCAATTCTTCAGCCTGCCTATCGGGCTGTATACACTTACCGCCGAATCGCAGGGGTTTCGCCGGCAGGAAATCAAGGGCATCAAGGTAGAGGTGAACCAGCAGGCCCGCGCCGACGTGGCGATGCAGGTCGGTGAAGTCAACCAGACCGTAGAAGTAGCGGCTCAGGCATCGCTGATCCAAACCGAATCAACTGACGTTGGTACGGTTATCGATTCCAAGCGGTTCCTGGACCTTCCGTTAACGCTCGGTGGCGGCATTCGAAATCCGTCCGCCTTTATCTTTCTGTCGCCTGGTGTTTCGCCGGGAAATACCTGGGAAAAACACATTGGAGGCGGCGGATCGTTCAACGACCAGATCTATTACGACGGCATTGCTCTCTCGCGCGGCGATTTGGCCAACGATGCGGAAGTGAATCCGTCCGTCGACGCGATTGCCGAATTTAAGCTGGTCACCAACAACTACTCGGCCGAATACACTCACGCGCTGTCCGGCGTCACCAGCTACACCATGAAGAGCGGCACGAATGCGCTCCACGGCTCGGCCTTCGAATTCCTGGCCAACGAGAAGCTCGATGCGCGCGGGTTCTTTGCGCCCTCCAAAGCGCCCCGCAAGCAGAACGAGTGGGGCTTCACGGCGGGCGGCCCGGTATGGATTCCAAAGCTCTACAACGGCCGCAACCGCACCTTCTGGTTCTTTTCGTTCGACCAGTTCTATCTACGCGGCGGCCAGTTGGCCGGGTACAACACCAACGCCACCCAAAAGATGCTGAATGGCGACTTCTCCGAGTGGCCCGCCGGCATCTACGATCCGGCGTCCACGCAGATAGCGGCCGATGGCACGGTCACGCGCGCGCTGTTCCCGGGCAACATCATTCCCAAGAGCCGGTTCAGCGCAATCTCCTCGAAGTTGGCCGCGGTGTATCCGGCCGCGGAGTTGCCCGGCCTCGCCAACAACTCGATCGCGCCGCTCGGCAGTCCTATGTCCGACCAGCGCACGTCCGGCTTCAAGCTCGATCACAACATCAACGCCAGCCACCGCTTGAGCGGCATGTTCAACTTCACCGACCGTCCGTCGATCAAGAGCCCGGCGCCGTCGCGGTTGCTCGCGATTGGCCGCTCGCCGCTCATCGAGAACTACAACTTCCAGGTTGTGACCACGCGCCTGATCCGCCTGAATTACGACTGGACGATCAGCCCGTCGCTCATCAATCACCTGGGTACCGGCTTCTCGCGGTTCCGCAATCCGAACTTCTCGCTCGGCTTCAACCAGGGCGTTATCAACCAATTGGGCCTCAGAGGCGTGCAGTTCGACCTGGCCCCGACGGTACAGTTCACGCAAGGCTACACACGGTTGGGCGACGATATCGCATCGGATAACTACTTCACCACGCTGTCGCTCGTCGACAACCTGACCTGGGTTAAGAATAAGCACACCATCAAAATCGGTTTTGAAGTGCAGGCGCACCGCGACAACTACCGCAACTACGGCGGTGGCGGCGGCACCTTCAACTTCTCCCATCTTGAAACCGCTCTTCCCGGAGTCGCGAACTCCGGCAACGCGTTTGCCAGCTTCCTGCTGGGCGCGGTCGACTCCGGCCAGTCCTACTTCCGCGACTCGCTGCCCGGCGGCCGCTACAAGTACTTCGGCTGGTTCATCGACGACACCTATAAGGTAACCTCCAAGCTGACCCTCAACATGGGGTTGCGCTACGAAATCCAGACCCCCTCGGCCGACCCGCTGGGCCGGTTGTCCTACGTCGATTTCTCCGTACCCAATCCCGGCGCAGGTAACCTGCCCGGCGCTTATGTGTTCGGCGGCGACGGACCGGGCCGCCAGGGCTGGACCCGTTTCGCCGACATCCATTACAACTACTTCGCTCCCCGCATCGGGTTCGCCTATCAGGTCGTGCGGAACACGGTGCTGCGCGGCGGCTACGGCATCTTCTACAAGGAGTACATCAACCAGGGCGTGGGCCTGCCCCAGACCGGGTTCTCCATCACTCCCGTGTTTGCGAGCGCCGACAACGGTCTGACTCCAGGGTTCTACTGGGATAACGGTTTCCCGCAGAACTTCAACAAGCCTCCATTAATCTCGCCCACCGTGGCCAACGGTCAGGGTGGCGCGTATGTCGATCCGAAATCCGCTGGGGTGATCCCGTATTCGCAGCAATGGAATCTTACCCTCGAGCGGCAGATAACCAATTCGCTGATGCTGTCGGGCGCCTACGTCGCCAACAAAGTGACGCACATGTACGACCAGCAACAGCGCAATCAGTTGCCGTATCAGTACTTCCAACTCGGCGAGTCGCTGTTGCGCGCCAACATCCTGTCCCCACAGGCGGTTGCCGCCGGTATCCGCGAGCCGTTCCCTGGTTTCGCGGCGCTGTATGGTTCCCGCGCCACGGTGGCCCAGGCGCTCCGCCCGTTCCCGCAGTATCAGAACATCTCGACCATTGCCGCGCCGTACGCCAACTCAAACTACAACTCGTTCCAGTTCAAGCTGGACCAGAGGTTTGCCCGCGGCTTTGCGTCAACGGTTGCCTATACGTTCTCGAAGATGCTGTCCGACGGGGTCGGCTTCACCGACGCTCACGGCGGTGTCATTCGCCAGGACTACAACAAGCGGGAAAAATCGTTGTATGCGACGGACCAGACGCACATTCTGACCTTCAGCGTGAACTACGCGCTGCCGTGGGGTCCGGGCCGGTCGCGGCAATTGAGTTCGGTCCTGAACAAAATTGCCGGTGGCTGGTCCGTCAACGCCGTAGGCGCCTATTCCTCCGGCTTCCCCTTGGCGATTTCAACCCCGAATACCCTGCCGGTATTCAACGGCGGGCTGCGGCCGAACCTGACCGGTCAACCGATCCGGGCGGCGGAAGGAGCCAATGGGTTCGATCCCAATCGCGACTTCTACCTGAACAAAGCCGCCTTCGCCCTGCCCGGTCCGCTGCAGTTCGGTAACGCGCCGGTATACCTGCCGGTCCGCCAGCCCACGTTCATTCAGGAGTCGTTCGGCGTATTTAAAGATACGTCGATCGCCGAAAAGATGAACCTGCAGTTCCGCACCGAAATCAGCAATCCGCTGAACCGTGTGGTCTTCGCTGCCCCCATCGTAGATCTCTCCTCCGCCGCCTTCGGCAAGATCTCCGGTCAAGGCAACAGCCCCCGCGTCATCCAATTCGGCCTCAAGCTCATCTTCTAATCCGTGGCCTGTCCCCGATATCGCCGATATCGGGGACAGGCCCCGAATGAAGAGAGAATTTTCTGCTGGCGGGCCCACTTCTATGGAGTATGGCCCGCCAGAAGCGTTTTGTCCGCACCGGCGAACCCGTCCACGCCACCGCCCGCGGCGTCAACCGCACCCCCATCTTCCGCCACGGCTTCGACAAGCGTAAGTACCTCAAACGATTCGCCTTAGTCGCCGAACAGGAAGGCGTCGAGGTCC
>JADLDI010000152.1 GCA_020846745.1 Bryobacterales bacterium
ATGCTCTCGGAGGGTTATGGCGGGCGGCTAACACTCACCTCTAACTTAAGGAGATCCCTGTCATGCCATCAGATAATTTTTTGTGGATTCCAGATGCCGCAAAGGGTGGCCTTCTCGATTCGAAGGCCGCGAAGCCGGAAGGCGAAAGCACCGACGCGTATTTTGGACCGCAGAAGAAGGCGCTCGAAGTAACGAGCTTCAGTTTCGGCATTTCGCAGGCTGAAACGTCGGGATCCGGTTCCACCGGCGCCGGCGCGGGCAAAGCGAAGTTCGACGAATTCGAAATCAAGAAGTTCGTCGACCTGGCGAGCGTTCCGTTGTACAACGCTTGCGCGGCGGGCGCCCACTTCCCGAACGTGTGCCTGGCAATCCGCAAAGCCGGCGGCGCGGGTTTGGTCTACATTCAGTACATTTTCCGCATGGTGTTCGTGACGAGCATCAACTGGAGCGGCGGCAGCGGCGACTCCGCGCCGGAAGAGACGATCAAATTCAAGTTTGGCGCGATGGGCATCCGTTACGTCCAGCAGAAGCCCGACGGCTCGGAAGGCACGAAACTGGACGGCGCCTGGAGCGTGGTCACCAACAAGAACACTTTGGTGATCCCGAACCTGACCACGGCCGCGCCCAACTACGTCGACAGCGTACCGAAGGGCTAGTAGCTCGAGCGAGTGCTCTGATGACAACTCAGGATTTGTTTCGGGCCGGCCGCCTACAGGACGCGGTTCAGTCGCTGGGCGCCGAACTGCGGGACCACCCGATGGACCACAAGCGGCGGGCATTCCTGTTCGAGCTGCTGTGTTTTTCCGGCGATTTCAAGCGCGCGGAGAAACATCTCAATCTGCTGGCCGACGCAAGTCCGGATGCGCAAGTCGGGGCACTCGTTTACCGTTCCGCGATGGCGGCGGAACGGAAGCGTCAGTTGTTTTTCGAGAATCGCCAGTGGGATTCGCCCGAGCCGCCGCCTCGATCGCGGCCGGGCACTCTCAATGGCGAACGGTTTCAAACCATTGAAGACGCCGATGCGCGAATCGGGCCGCGGCTTGAGCTGTATCTGGCCGGCGAGTATCTCTGGCTGCCGTTCGCCCATATTCGAAAGATCGAGATGCAGGCGCCGAAAATGCTGCGCGACCTGTTATGGTCGTCCGCGGTGGTGACGGCCGGCCCCGAGTTAAAGGGTCAGGACTTCGGCGAGATCCTGCTGCCGGTTCTCTATCCGATCTCGTGGCAGCATCCGCGCGAAACCGTACGGCTGGGCCGCGAAACCGATTGGATAGCCGGCGGGGACCAGGAAGTGCCGTACGGTCAAAAACTGTTGGTTTTGGATGGTGAGCGTGTCGTACCCTACCTGGAGATCCGCACTTTAGAGTTCGACGCGCCCGCGGGGTCTGACGACACCGAATCCGCCGGCTCTACGGTGGAAGCTTGTTAGTACTATGCCCCTTAGAGACGACCTGCTGAAACCGATACCGGGTAGTAACCCGGCCGGTGCGAATCTTCGTTACGATCCTATTACCGACAAGATCAAAGAGGCGCGGCGCGAGGATATCGACGCTCCGCAGGGGCAGTGGAAAACCAGCATCAAAACAGCCGATCCCCGCGAGGTGATCAAGCTGGCGAGCGATGTGCTGGCCAAGCGCAGCAAAGACATTCAGATCGCGGTGTGGCTGGTAGACGCGCACATACGGCGTGAGGGCTTTCCGCTGTTGGCGCCCTGCTTCCGCCTATTACGTGACTTACTGGAGACTTACTGGGACACCTGTTATCCGGAAGTAGAGGATGGCGACGTAGAGATGCGGGCGTCTCCACTGGAGTGGTTGGGTAACAAGCTGGACGAACCCATTCGGAGCGTTCCGTTCACCTCCAACAAACTGAGTTACGTCTCTTACCTCGAATCCCGCATGGTCGGCTACGAAGCCGATGCGAACACTAGCGAGAAAGAAGAGGTTCGCAATCAGCGTGTCGCCGAAGGCAAGCTGACCGCCGAACAGTTCGACGAAGCGGCCGATGCAACATCCCTACCGGCTCTGCAGACGACGCAGCAGGCGCTCGCAGACGGATTGGAAGCACTCCAGGAACTGAGCGACTTCTGCGACGAACGGTTTGGCGACGATTCGCCGAGCTTCTTGAAAGCGCGCGGGGCGATTGAGGAAGTAGCGGAAGTCATTCGCGCGGTCCTAAACCGGAGGGGCGTCGAAACCGGCAAGTCCGACGAGGACGAGGACAAGGATGCGTTCAGTTACCTGAGCGAACCCGAACCACAGACGGAGCCGGAACCGGAACAGGAAGCAGAGCCCGAAGCGGAACCGGCGCCCGAACCGGAAGCGGAACCGGAACCCGACACATCCGACATCAGCGATTGGGCATCGGTGGAAGCCGACAGCGACGACACGTCTTCGGAAGACGAGTCGTACAGCTCGAGCGGCGGGTCTTCCGAGGATGACGATCCGGAACTGATTTGTCAGCAGATTGCCGACCTGTGCGCCAGGCTTCGCCGGCGCAACCGCACCGATTGCGTCCCTTATCTGGTGATGCGCGCGTTCCGTTGGGGCCAGATGTTGAACGACTATCCCAACATCGACCGCGACATGCTGGAAGCTCCCGACACATCGCTGCGAACCAAATTGAAGAAGCTCGCGCAGGCGGGCGAATGGGAAGAGATCGTCGACGCGACGGAAGAAGCGATGAGGCAGCCATTCAGCAAGACCTGGATGGACCTGCAGCGCTTCGCGTTTCTGGGCCTGAACGCCAGCAACTGCCATAACGCCAGCACGGCCGTGCGATGGCAGATTCATTGGATCCTCAACCTGCTGCCCGATCTGCAGGAACTGGTGCTGCCTGACGATACGCCCTCGGCCAACCTGGAGACGCGCGAGTGGATCAAGACCATGGTCATACCCGAGAAGGTCGAGTATGTGCCACGGCCGCCGGGCGAGATCAACATGGACTCGTCGGGCTTCGACGCGCTGTCGGGTTTGGGCGACGATTCCTCTTCGATGGATTTAGGCTCCTCCGACTCGTCCGACCTCGGGATGGACTCGGAACCGTCGTCCGATTCCTTGGGCCTCGATAGCGACGTGTCTTCACTGGACATGGATTCGACGGACCTCTCGTCCGACCTTTCGTCAGATACACCGGCGGTAGATGAACCGTCAGCTCCGGCGTTTGCGGAATTAGACGAAACGCCGCCGATCCTCGACGAGAACGAGCCGGTGGAAGAGATCCCGCAGGTAGACATCGAGTTGCCGGAAGAAGCGGGCGAGGTGGCGGAAGAAGATGCCGGGCCGAAACTGCCGCTCGAGCCAATGTTCGAGGAAGCGATCGGCGCGGTGAAAGATGGACGCACGGCGCAAGGGCTTGGCATCATCAACAAGACGCTGGCCACTGAACGCAGCGGGCGTGGCCGCTTCAGGCGCCGCACACAGTTGGCGCATTTGCTGCTGATGGCCGGACAAACCAAGATCGCGCTGCCACTGCTCGATCAATTGGCCGCTGAGATCGAAAACCGGCGGCTGGAAGACTGGGAACAAATTGAAGCGCTCGCGTACCCGCTGGAATTACTGATGCGGTGCCTGGCGCCGGAAGATCACGAACGTCGCAATGAACTCTACGTCCGTCTCTGCCGGCTCGACCCGGTGCGTGCGCTGAACGTGAAGTTCTAACCATGGCGGATGCGCGTTACGATCGGACAGTTCAACTCGGCCTGCTCGACCGGCTGATTGACAACGAGCCCCACTCGCGAGTGGAGGCCCAGATTTCGCGGCCGGAGTCGCTCCGGCGCTTCCGCCTCGCCGTCAAGCGCGACCTGGAAGCGTTGTTCAACACCACGCGAATTCCGCTGGAAATCCCGGAGAGTTATCAGGAAACATTGAAGTCCATTCTTACGTATGGACTGCGCGATGTCAGTACCCTTTCCCTTAGCAACCCCGGCGATGAACTCGAACTGGTCAGGTGTATGGAAGAGGCCATTGAACACTTCGAGCCTCGATTGGCGCGGCCCCAGGTGACGCTCCGCGAGGAAGAAGGGGCAGCCCGGCACGCCGTCACCTTCCATGTCGAAGCCATCCTGATGGTCGACCCGGCGCCCGAGCGGATCGCCTTCGATACGGTGCTCGAAATCTCAAAAGGCGCTTACAGCGTGAAGGACACGTAGCCGATGCGTGACGA
This sequence comes from Bryobacterales bacterium, assembly GCA_020846745.1. Lineage (GTDB taxonomy): Bacteria > Acidobacteriota > Terriglobia > Bryobacterales > Bryobacteraceae > JADLDI01. The sequence goes on from JADLDI010000152.1 coordinate 4,165, forward strand.
CCTGCTCTTTCACTACGAACGGGAACTCACTTATCTCCGCTATCTCGGCGCCGAATTCGCACAAAAGTACCCCAAAGTCGCGTCCCGCTTACTGCTCGAATCGGGTAAATGCGACGATCCGCACGTGGAACGGCTCCTGGAAGGCTTCGCCTTTCTGGCCGCTCGTATCTACCTGAAGCTCGACGACGACTTTCCGGAACTGATCGAATCCCTTATTTCGATCCTCTATCCGCATTACCTGCGGCCCATTCCGTCTGCCACGGTGGCACAGTTCCACCTCGATCCCGAGCAGGGCAAAGCCACTACCGGCTATCGCATCGAGCGCGGGTCGCTGCTCTATTCCGCGCCCGTCGGCGGAACTCCTTGTAAGTTCCAGACCTGTTACGACACAACCCTCTGGCCGTTGGAGGTCAAAGCGGCCGATTGGCGTTCGCCTGACCGCGTGCAACCGCCGTACATGGTGCCCGGCACGGTGGGCGTGGTGCGCGTGGAACTGCACGGCATGCCGGAAGTCGAGTTTTCAAAGCTCGACCTGAAGACGCTCCGCTTCTTCCTGCAAGGCGATGGCACCGTGGTTCACAGCCTCATCGAAGTGCTGTGCAACAACTGCCTCCAGATTCTTGTGCGCGACCTTTCCGCGCCCGGCCGGAAGGTAGTTCAACTACCGCCTAAATCGCTGCAGCAGGTCGGCTTCCGGCAGGAGGAAGGCTTGGTTCCCTTCCCTCGCCGTTCGTTCTGGGGCTACCGGCTGCTGCAGGAGTATTTCTCGTTCCCCGAGAAGTTCTGTTTCCTCGATCTGTCGGGGTTCGATCGCGTCGCGGCCGCCGGCTTCGGCCGGAAGATCGAAATCCTGTTCTACCTGTCGGACTTCGAACGCGGCGACCGCCGGCAAATGCTCGAACTCGGTGTTTCGCCGGGAACGTTCCGCTTAGGCTGCGCGCCGGTGATCAATCTGTTCGACCAGGTAGCCGAACCCATTCTGCTCGAACAGAAGAAATACGAGTACCGGATTGTGCCCGATGCGCGGCGCGAACAGTCGCTCGATATCTTTTCAATTAACGAAGTGACCGGCGTAATCGCCGGCTCGCCCGATACGGTTTCGTTCGAACCCTTCTACTCGTTCCGCCACTCGGGCAGCCGTGGACCCACGCGAACCTTCTGGCACTCGTCCCGCAAAACGTCGGGCTGGCGAGCCGACGGCGGCTCAGACGTTTATATCAATTTCGTCGATCTTTCCGGCCAACCCGTTACTCCAAACAAAGATACAATCACCATCCGCCTCACCTGCAGCAACGGCGACTTACCTTCGCGCCTCCCCTTCGGCAACGAAGACGGCGATTTCCAGTTCGAAGGCGGCGGCCCGATCACGCGCATCGTGGCGCTTACCAAACCCTCCGACCCGCTGCAGCCGCCCGCGCGCGAAGGCCTGCTCTGGCGGCTGGTTTCCCAGCTTTCGCTCAATTACCTTTCGCTCGTTTCCGACGGTGTCGATTCGTTCCGCGAGGTACTCAGGCTCCATAACTTCACTAAGTCGATATCGGCAGACCGGCAAATCGACGGCATCACCACGCTCCGCAGCAGCCCGCACTTCGCACGCCTCTCATCCGACCACGGCATTGCCTTCGCTCGCGGTACTCGCGTCGAAATCGAATTGGATGAGGAGCAGTTCGTCGGCACCGGAGCCTACACGTTCTCCGCCATGCTCGACGTGTTTCTCGGCCTCTACACTTCCATCAACAGCTTCAGCCAGCTGATCGTGCGTACACGGCAGCGCAAAAGGATTCTCAAACAATGGCCACCGAGATCGGGTCAGAAAATCCTCCTGTAGCGCTCACCAAAATCCGCGACCGGCTCTTCGAAGAGCCGTGGTGTTTCCAGTTCTTCCAGGCTGTCCGTCTGCTTGAGCGGATCCAGCCGGGCCGTTCTCCCGTGGGCCGCTACGCGAACCCTTCCGACGAGGCCGTGCGGTTCCGGGCTCACCCCACGCTGGCGTTCCCCGCTTCCCAAATCGCCGGGCTTGAAGATCGCGAATCCGGCCCGCCGGCCATGGACGTCAACTTCTTCGGTTTGGTGGGCCCGATCGGGGCCTTGCCCACGTTCATGACCGAGTTGGTGATCGCCAGGAATCGCGCCCGCGACCACACGCTGGCCGCCTTCCTGGACATCTTCAATCACCGCCTGACGTCCTTCTTCTATCAGGCGTGGGAGAAATACCATTTCCCCGTCGCCTACGAGCGCAACCAGGACGACGCGGTCACCAGTGTGCTGCTGTCGCTGGCGGGCTTCGGCCTCCCTACGCTGCGCAATCGCCAGTCCGTCAGCGACGGCGCGTTTATCTACTACGGCGGCATTTATGGCCTGGCGCCCCGTTCGGCGGCCGCGCTGGAAGCCGTCGTCAGTGATTACTTCGATGTTCCCGTGGAAATCGTCCCGTTCATCGGCGCATGGCGTTCGCTCGAAGTAGACGACCAGTGCCAGTTCGACGACGGCCCGCTGGATGAGTCGACTATGCTCGGCTTTGGCGCGGTTGTCGGCGACGAGGTCTGGGACCAGCAATCGCGCGTACGCATCAAGCTCGGTCCGCTGTCGAGCGACCGATACGGCGAGTTTCTTCCCACCGGAACCGCCTGGAAACAGTTACAAGATCTGACTCGGACTTTCTATGGCAACGATCTCGAGTTTGAGGTGCAGTTGATTCTCAAACGCGCCGACGTGCCGACTCTTGAATTGCTTAATCCGGACGATGGCGCGTTGCGCCTCGGCTGGCACACGTGGCTGAAATCCACGCCCCACTTTGGTCGCGACCCCGGCGACACTATACTGCTTCTCTCGGAGGCTTAACTTATGGCAGTCAATCTCCGCGCGCTAATCGGAAAACTCGATACTACCGCCCGCAATGCTCTGGAAGGAGCAGCCGGGCTATGCCTGTCCCGCACGCATTACGACATCGAGATAGAGCACTATCTCATGAAGCTGCTGGACGCTCCCGCGTCAGACTTTGCGCTCATCGCACGCCACTTCGGCGTCGATAAGTCTCGCCTGGCCGCGGAACTAACCCGTTCCCTCGATAAGTTGAAATCGGGGAACGCGCGGACACCGGCCATCAGCCCGACCGTGCTGACCATGATGCGCGAGGCGTGGACGATCGGATCGCTCGATTTCGGAGCTTCCAATATCCGGTCGGGTTACACGATCCTGGCGCTCGCCTCGGCTGACGAGTTACAACGCCTTCTCCGCGACGTGAGTAAGGAATTCCAGAAAATCGACGCCGAGGCTCTCAAGAAAGACTTCTCCGCGATCACCGGACAGTCGGAAGAAGAGGCCCAGGCCGCCGCCGCTGCAAGCTCTTCCGGACAGCAGGAAGGCGCTCCGGGCGCCGCCGCGGGCTCGAAGACTACCCACCTCGATCAGTACACGGTCAACCTTACCGAGAACGCCCGGAAGGGTAAGATCGACCCGGTCCTCGCGCGCGATTTCGAGATCCGCCAGGTGGTCGACATCCTCACGCGCCGCCGCCAGAACAACCCGATTCTTGTCGGCGAGGCGGGCGTCGGCAAAACCGCTGTGGTCGAAGGATTTGCGCTTCGCGTCGCGCAAGGCGATGTCCCCAAGCCGCTCCGCAATGTCGCCGTCCACGTGCTCGACCTCGCATTGCTGCAGGCGGGCGCGGGCGTCAAAGGAGAGTTTGAGAACCGTCTCAAGGGGCTGATCAACGAGGTAAAGTCCTCACCCACCCCGATCATCCTGTTCATCGACGAAGCACACACGATGATCGGCGCCGGCGGACAAGCCGGCCAGAACGACGCCGCGAACCTCCTCAAACCCGCATTGGCCCGCGGCGAACTGCGCACCCTGGCGGCCACCACGTGGTCCGAATATAAAAAGTACTTCGAAAAGGACCCGGCGCTGGCCCGCCGCTTCCAATTAGTTAAGGTCGAAGAGCCCACCGAGGCGCAGTGCCAGTTAATGATGCGCGGCGTCGTGCCGGCATTGGAGAAGCACCACAACGTCCGTATCCTCGACGAAGGTCTCTCCGCCGCCGTCCGTCTATCTCATCGCTATCTGCCGGACCGGCAGTTACCCGACAAAGCGGTAAGTGTTCTCGATACGGCTTGCGCGCGGCTGGCTCTAGGCCAAAACTCCACGCCCCCGGCGATTGAAGATGCGCAGCGGATCCTTGACGATCTCGCCGTCCAGTCGCGCGTGCTGGAGCGCGAGGCGGCATTGGGCGCCGATCACTCCGAGCGCCTGGCCGAGATCGCCAAAACTAAGACGGCCACCGAAGAGCGGCTGGCTTCCTTGAAAGCCCGTTGGGACAAGGAACTCGGGCTCGTCAACCAGATCCGTGAAGTTCGCTCGAAGATCGAGGAACAACACAACGGCTCAGAAAATCAGGCCGGCGGCGCCGACGTTGCGGCACTGCGGTCGCAACTCACGGCCCTGAATTCTCAACTCGATGCCTTGCAGGGCGAAGCGCCGCTGATTCGCGTCTGCGTCGACGAACAGATCGTCGGCGAAGTGATCTCGGGCTGGACCGGCATTCCCGTCGGCAAGATGGTCAAAGACGAAGTGGCTGTCGTGCTCGCGCTCGAAGATCACTTAGGCAAACGCGTCATCGGTCAGGACCACGCCCTGGCGGCCATCGCTCAGCGTATCCGCACCTCGCGCGCGCGCCTCGACGATCCGAACAAGCCGGTCGGTACGTTCCTGCTGGTTGGTCCATCGGGCGTTGGTAAAACGGAAACGGCACTGGCACTCTCTGACCTCCTGTATGGCGGCGACAAGAATGTCATCACCATTAACATGTCGGAGTTCCAGGAGGCGCATACGGTGTCGACCTTGAAAGGTTCGCCTCCCGGATATGTCGGTTACGGCGAAGGTGGCGTGCTGACCGAAGCGGTACGGCGCCGTCCTTACTCCGTGGTGCTGCTGGATGAGGTCGAAAAGGCGCATCCGGACGTGCTCGAGCTGTTCTTCCAGGTGTTCGACAAGGGTCAGATGGAAGACGGCGAAGGCCGGCAGATCGACTTCAAAAACACGATCATCATTTTGACTTCGAACGCGGGCACCGATACCCTCGCGAAGCTCACCGCCGATCCGGAAACGATGCCCGGCCCTGAAGGCTTGGCCAAAGCCTTGAAGCCGGAACTCGACAAGGTCTTCAAGCCGGCCTTCCTCGGGCGCCTTGTTATCACACCCTATTTCCCGGTTCGCGATGAGGCTTTGAAGCAGATCATCGTGCTCAAACTGCGCAAAGTCCAGAAGCGCCTCTTCGAAACACACCGCCTCACTTTAGACTACGATCCGGCGCTGATCGACGCCATTGCCGCCCGCTGCACGGAAGTGGAGAGCGGCGCTCGCAACGTCGACAATATACTTACCAACACGCTGTTGCCGGATATCTCACGGCAGTTGTTAACCGCATTTGCGGAAGGCGTTAAGCCCTCGTCAATTCACGTCAGCGTGGGCGACAATGGTCAATACGTCTATCGGCACGCCGCCGTCTCTGAGGCATAGAAGCCGAGGCATAAATACAGGCGGTAATCGGAGGTTATCGTGGGCAGCTATTCACAGCAGGAACGGATATTTCGGCTGAAGACTCCACTGGAGACGACTGAACTTCTCATCGAAGGTTTCTCCGGCACGGAAGAACTTTCGTCGCTGTACGAGTTCAAACTCCGCCTGCTGTGCGAGGCGAAGGACGTCGATGCCAAGAAGTTGCTGAGGAAGCCGGTAACGATCTTCCTCAAACTCGACGACGGCACGGAACGGCACTTCCATGGCATCATCAACTCTTTCCGGCAGGAGGGCGAGTTCCAGCAGGACCTCATCCTCTACCACGCCACCGTCGTTCCTAAGCTATGGCTGCTCACGCTGAACTCCGATTGCCGCATCTTCCAGGACAAAACGGTAGTTGAAATCGTTAAGGCGCTGCTTGACGAGGCAGGTATCAAGGATTACCGTGTGGCGACCACGGGAACCTACGATAAGCGGGAGTACTGCGTCCAGTACCGCGAAAGCACCTTCAACTTCATCTCCAGGCTGCTCGAGGAAGAGGGTATCTTCTATTTCTTCGAGCACGAAGAGAAGAAGCACACCATCGTTTTTGCGGATCAGAGTTCCGCCCGAAGCGAAGTTACTAAGCACAAGGGCGGAGTGGTGATGACCTCTGCCAGCGGCTTCACCCGGAATAAGAGAGACGGAATTCAAAGCGTCGAACGAATTGAACAGGTGCATGTCACGAAAGTCGCCCTGACCGATTACGATTTCGAAAAGCCGAAGCTGAACCTGCTGGTTTCTCAACAAGCAAAGCAGCCGGATTCCGAGGAGTTATTTGACTATCCGGGCCGTTACAGAGAAATCAAGTCCGGCGACAAACTGGCCCGCGTCCGCCTCGAAGAACGCGAAGCGTATCAGTTAGTGCTCGAAGGCGTCAGCCGTTGCCGTGGCTTCGAACCTGGCTACTTCTTCGAGCTAAAAGAGCATTTCCGTAAAGAGACGAACGGCAAATGGTTTCTCGTCTCCGTCGACCATCAGGTAACCGATACCACTTACCGGGGCGGCACCGACACACCCCACGATTATAAAAACATCTTCCGCGTCATTCCCAAAACCACGCCTTTCCGCCCCGCCCAGCGTGCGATGAAGCCCGTCGTGAAGGGACCCCAAACCGCGCTCGTCGTCGGCAAGACAGGCGAGGAAATCTGGGTCGATAAGTACGGCCGCGTAAAGGTGCAATTCTTCTGGGACCGAAAAGGAAAAAAGAACGAACTAAGTTCCTGCTGGGTCCGCGTATCCCAAGCGTGGGCCGGTAAGAACTGGGGCTGGGTTACGCTTCCACGCATGGGGCAGGAAGTAATCGTGGATTTCCTCGAAGGGGACCCGGACCGTCCGATCATCACCGGCCGCGTCTACAACAGCGACCAGATGCCGCCTTACACGCTGAACACCAACCAGACACAATCGGGTATCAAAAGCCGGTCCAGTAAGCAGGGTGGAACCGAAGACTTCAACGAGATCCGGTTTGAGGATAAGAAGGGTAGCGAGATGTTCACGATGCATGCCCAGAAGGACATGGACACCACCGTCGAGAACGACGATACCCAGACCATCCAGCGTAATCGCATCATCAAGGTAGACGGCACACATACCGAGACCATCAAAGGTAACACCACAATTACCATCTCCGATGGCAACCATGTCCGTAGTGTCGATAAGGGCAACAAAACAACCACGATCAAAATGGGCAACGAAACCACCACTTTGAACATGGGGAACCAGACTCATCAACTGAAAATGGGGAACCACAGTTTGAAGATGGACCTGGGCAAGTCAACCACCGAAGCGATGCAGTCGATCGAACTGAAGGTAGGGGCCAGCAGTATCAAAGTGGATCAGACCGGCGTCACCATCAAGGGCATGATGATTAAGATCGAGGGCACCATCATGGTCCAGATGAAAGGATCGGCAATGGTTCAGATCCAGGGCGGCATCACGCTGATCAACTAACCAGAGGAAACATGCCGTGACTACCCCCGAGTTAGCCAAACAAGCGAATTGCTCGCACGCCGCACAATCGCTCGCCGAAAAGGAAATCCCTCCGGGCAAGTTCGTCGACAAACTGGAAGATGAGGGCCTTCTTCACGACGCGATCCTTTTTGTCGCGCAGATGATGTCCCCGTCAGACGCCATCAAGTGGGCCTGCGCCACCGTTCATGCCCTACAACCGGAAGGCAAGCCGGTCGACGGACAGGCAAGCCTCACCGCGGCCGAAGCCTGGATCAAAGCTCCGGTCGATCCCACTCGTTGGGCCGCCAAAGACGCTGCCGACGCCTCCGGTATGACGCACGCCACCGATTGCATCGCTATGGCCGTGTTTCTTAGCGGTGGCAGCATCACCCCGCCCGAAAGTCCGGAAGTGTCGCCGCCGCCTCACGCGGCCCAAAGCCTGTGCTCGGGAGCGATTCTGTTGACAGCCGTAGCGAACGAACCGCACAACGCCACCGAGCGTCAGCGCGCGGCGCTCAACTTAGGCCGCAAGCAAGCGAACCTGCCGCCTAACCCTACTCCACCACCTCCGCCGCCGGCCCCTCCGGCGCTCGAACCGCCTGAATCGGAGGACGTCGCCTAACTTACTTGAGCGACGATCCATGAGACGCGACGCATCGCCACCTTCCCGCCTGTTTCACATAGAAGTTCGTGTAGCGTTCCTGTAAACGCACGGCCTTGCCGTTAATCGTGTAGGCCCCGGTCCACTTACCGCCTACGACAGCGGCGTCGCCGTAGAGCATTACCTTCAGGTCTTCTGTCTTGGCGGAATCGTACTTGATCTTGCCCGCTTTCATTGCGCCAATCACTTCCGCCTTTGTGCGAACGGTCCCATCGGAACCTGTCTCGATGTAACCGTCCGCAAAGATCTTCGCCAGAGCGTCCGCGTCGCCTTTCAGAGTCGCGGTATCCCACTGCTGCTCGAGTGTCCGGATAGCCGCTTCCTCAGACGGTTGAGCAACGCATAACACGGCGGCGGCCAACACACATAGGATTAGTTTCATCGTTGACATACTAACTCAGACTCTCCGCGCTATAGCGGGCGATCAGCCCCGTGCGAACCGCATGGCGATACGTTCGCAGAAAGATAAACGATGCAGCCAGAATATACGCCACTGCAAGAATTATGCTCAACGCAAGGTCAGCCGGCCGCACTTCTCCCCCTTTTACAATGGCTCGGATCGACTCAAACACATACGACGGCGGCAGTACGCGTGAAACCGCCTGCATCCACGAAGGAAGCGTCGTGATCGGATAGAACACTCCCGCAAACGGAGAAATCAGCGCCGGGATCGGCCAGATGAACCACTCCGCGGACGGTCCGAGCCGCAGTACGATTGCGCTGGCCACGATGCCCAGCGAAATCCCGAACAGAAACAGGACCGCGACAAACGGCACGATCGCGGCGCCGTATGAGAAGAATTGCAGTCCGAACACAGCAGTGGAGAGGATTAGCATGAACGCCAGCGCCGCAAAACTGGTGGTTACGCTCGATAGAACCAAGCCCCCGAGATACTCCCCGATCGACATCGGGCTCGCAAAGATATTCAGGAAGTTGCGCGACCACACATCTTCAAAAAACGTCATCGTCACGCCTTGCATCACTCGAACGAAGAAATCCCAGAGCAGTACAGCGCCCAGCAGTGCCGGAACAAAATTGAAACCCGGTGAGGCGACAGTGTTGAGATAGCGCGTGATAAATCCCCACAGGGTAATGTCGATGGCCACCCAGGAAAATACGGCGATCACGCGCGCGGGGCTGCCGCGAAACAAATAGAACTGCCGGATCAGGATAGCGAAAGCTCGTGTCACTTGAGTTACTTCCTACGACTGTTCGAGACTTAGCGGCTCGCGAGCGACGGTGACAAAAAGGTCTTCAAGCGAATCCTTGCCGTGCTCGGCCGGTAACGTGCGTGGATCGCCTTCGAGCAGGATCTTGCCATGCGACAGAAACAGCACACGGTCGCAGACTTCCTGGACCTCGTACATATTATGAGACGTCCAGAGCACACCGCTTGCCCCCGCCGCGGCAAAGTCGCGGATACGCGAGCGTATATCGCGGGCCGTGGCCGGATCGAGCGAAGCAGTAGGCTCGTCCAGCAGCAATAAGTCCGGTGAGTTCAACATTGCTTTCGCCAGACAGACGCGAGTCTGTTCGCCCGATGACAGCACACCGCACTTAGTATCGCGGAACTTCTCCAGGTCGAACTCGGAGATGAGTGTATCGATGCGTTCGCCAAGATTCTTGACTTTGTAAATCCGTCCGAAAAAGAGCAGGTTCTGGACCACGCTTAAGTTGCCGGGTAAGGGCGCATATACGGCGGCAAAGTTGGTATGCGCCAAGGCCGGTCGGCGCCGCACCGCCAGATCAATCCCGTTGATATGGATCGTGCCGCCGCTAGGCTCCAGCACGCCCAGAATCATGTTGATGGTCGTGGTCTTCCCTGCCCCGTTCGGGCCAAGCAACCCTACGATTTCCTTCGGGCGAACATGAAACGAGATGTTGTCGACGGCGGCAAAAGTCCCGAACGTCTTCGTCAGATTCGAGACGCGGAGCACATCGGCGTCCACTACGCTTTCAGGTCCAGCGGTCGGGTACTATCGGCGAACTTCTCGGTCTCGATACCGGCGCCGTTCAGGAATGTTACAAACAGGTTGGCCACGGGGGTCTTCTCTTCTGCCACGATATAACGTCCGCCGGGAGTGCCGCCAAGATGCCCGGCAACCAGCAGCGGCAGGTCGACATTGGAATGCGCGTTGCCGTCGCTGAGCGCGCTTCCGTAAAGGATCGCCGAATGGTCGAGGAGCGATCCTTCACCGTCCTGCGTATTCTTCAACTTCTCCACAAACTTGGCAAATAACTCGACGTGGAAGCAGTTGATCTTGGTAACTTTCTCGATAAAGTCGGGGTGACCCCGATGATGCGTCAGCGGGTGGTGCGGATCGGGCACGCCAATCTCCGGATAAGTGCGGACGCTGCCCTCGCGGCCGAGCATCATCGTCGAAACGCGCGTCAGATCCGCCTGGAACGCGATTACCTGCAGATCGAACATCAACTTCACGTATTCCGAGTACTCAAACGGAATGCCGGATGGCTTCTCGATCGACGGCACAACCTGATCCTCTTCCGCGGCGCTCAGCCGTTTTTCGACTTCGCGCACGCTTGTCAGATACTCGTCCAGCTTTCTCCTGTCGCCCGGGCCGACGTTCGAAATCAGCGACTGAGCGGATTCGCGAGTTCCGTCCAGGATGCTCTTGCGATACATCGCACGGCGCACACGGACGGCGGCAGGCAGGCTCGGGTCCACCGTCCCGAAAAGGCGCTCGAAGACCGAGCGCGGATTCACCTCAACCGATAGCGGACTGTCAGGATCTTTCCACGAAAGCGTGTTCGTATACGCGCAACTCGATCCGGTGTCGCAGTTGCCAACCATTCGCGAATCTTCGCAGCCGATCTGTAGTGACGGCACACGAGTCTCGGCGGCAAACCGCTTCGCGGCAATCTGGTCGAACGTAGTTCCGGCGTGAACATCGGCGCCCGCCGTGTACTTCGGCTCCGCTCCGGACAGGAAACTCCCGGTCGCTTTGGCGTGTCCCCCGCCCTTTGCCGCCGCAGCCGCATGGTTCGCCAGTCCGGAAATCAGTGTGATGTCCCGGCGGAACGGCTCGAGCGGTTTCAGAATGCGCGTGAACTCAAAACCCGTGCCACTACTCGCCGGCTTCCAATCCTTCATCACAATGCCGTTGGGTACGTACACCACGGCGATACGGGGCGGGGCTTTCGCGGCGCGCCTGGCAGGAGCGCTCATAGCGGGGCTCATCGCATCGAGCACAGGCAGCGCGATAGCAGCGCCCAGGCCCCGAAGTAAGGTGCGGCGATCGAGGTGTTTTCCCTTCAGGAATGTCATCTTGGTCGTTGCTCTCCCGTCGATTTCGCTAACTGCTTATTCTCCGATATTCCGTTGCGCATCCGGAACGGCAGGCTTTCGACAATGCTCGTCACCAGTTGCGAAAATCGGTACCCGTTGCTTTCCACATCCGCCACGATCTTCGTCACGGCCGGACGGTCGTATCGCTCCAGTCCGCGGCCCAATGCATACGTAAGAAGTTTCTCCGCCAATCCCTGCACGAACTCATGCCGGTCTTGGCTGAGGATCTCTTTCAACTGATTCGGGGATTCAAACGACCGGCCATCGGGCAGCGCACCCGACGAATCCAGTGCAAGATCCCCATCTTTCGTCCGCCAGGAACCGATCGCATCGAAATTCTCCAGTCCAAATCCCAACGGGTCCATCCGCGAGTGGCACGAAGCACACGCCGGGTTCTTGCGATGTTCTTCCATCTGCTGGCGCAGCGTGCCGCCCTTGCCTCCCTTGGCCTCTTCAAGCGGCGGAACGCCGGGCGGAGGCGCCGGAGGTGGAGCGTTCAACAAAGTTTCGAGTATCCACTTACCGCGCAGCACAGGCGACGTCCGCGTCGAGTAAGACGTGACGGTGAGCAGGCTCGCGTGCGCCAACACTCCACCGCCGCGCGTCGTCGCGCTCATGTCCACCCGGCGAAACTCCGGTCCGGTAACCCCGGGAATACCGTAAAACCGTGCCAGCCGCTCGTTCAAATAGCTGTGCTTGGCGTCCAGCAGCGTTAGAACGCTCGCGTCAGACCGGATCAGATCGTCCAGGAACAATTCCGTCTCGCGCCGCATGGAATACCGGAGTCCGTCGTCGAAGTAAGGGAACTTACCAAGGTCCGGCCGCACCACGTCGATATTGCGGAACTGCAACCACTGCCCCGCGAAGTTCTCCACCAGCGCGAACGACTTCCGCTCGCGCAGCATTCGCGCAACCTGTCTTCTCCGTACCGCAGGGTCGGTAAGAGCGCCCTTCCCAGCTAACTGGAGTAACTCCATGTCGGGCATCGAACTCCACAGAAAGTACGAAAGCCGCGAGGCGAGTTCATACGAGTCGAGCGGAGCCGGGCCGGCGGTCGGACGGTCTTTCTCGATCCGGTATAGAAACTTGGGAGATACGAGCACGGCCTGCAGCGCAGTTACCAGACCTTCCGTCAACGAGTCGCCCTGCTTGCGCGCGAGCGTGTAATAACGAAGATACTGGTCGACTTCCTGCTGCGTCGCCGGACGGCGGAACGCTCGCCCCGCAAAGCTGCGAATGATGGTCCGCGGGCACGAAGCTTCAGAGTGATTGCCGGTAAGGTGGCCGCAGGTGTAGATCCGCTTTAGGCTTTCCGGCGATGCCCCCGTTGTCTGGTTGAACGGACCGCCAAGGTCGATCGATTCGTACCGGTTGTCCACTCGTGTCTCAATGGCGTCCGTCTTGATCCGCGTCCCGTACTTACGAAGCGTCTCGATATCTTTATCCGTCAACTTGCCGCGAACGGTGATCAGTGCCTCCGGCGGGCGCTTCGAAGGCTCAGGACCGTTATAACTCGGCGGCAGCCCATGGTAGTTCCGTAGATAACTCGCCGAGATGAGGTGCTCGCCGGCAACAACACGCGTGCGATGCTCGACAATCTGCCCTTCCAAATCGGTCGCGTCAATCTCAAATTCCTTCACCAGCTTCCCGTCGATGAAAAGTGCCGGGTGTGCTGGTTCGGACTGGTTCGGGCGGTGACCGTTCAGCGTCAGCCGGAAATTGTATTCGGCGTCTACGGGAAACCGGTGCGTAACATGGAACGAGTGGAGCGTGCTCAGCCCGGTGAGGTCGTAATTCGACAAATCCTTCGGGACAATGGACTGCCCCCGCGCCAGGTTAATGCGGACCGGAGCCGAGTAATGCAAATTGGCGGGCTTGCGCTGTTCGGGACCGTACAACGCGGTCCTCAACGAGCGCTCAGCCGCATTCAGGTAGTTCTCCAGAAGCGCGGGCGAGAGGCTCAATGCATCGCTAATGTTATCGAATCCGAACGCCGCGGTATCGGCCGGAAAGTTGTCGGCGGGCCGTAGGTCGACACCCAGCAGGTCGCGAATCGTGTTGTTGTACTCGGTACGGTTCAGGCGGCGAGCCGATACCCGCCCCGGCTCCGGCTTGATCCGCTGGTCCTGTCGAGTGAACTCGTCCCGAAGCCACGCGAGAGTAGCCGCCGACACCTCAGCGGGCGGCTGCGGCAACCCCGGAGGCGGCATCTGCTTCGTCTGCAGCTTCTCCGCGACCTTCTCCCAAACCTCGCGGTCATCCTCAAACGTCTTCGGATTGGCAGTTAGCGTTTTCAGGTCGACATCTCCCGACTTCACTTTCGAGTTGTGACATTGAACACAACTCTTCTCGACAAACTGGAAAACAGCGGCCGAATCCGCCGCCCAAAGCGGTGAGAGCCCAAGAATGCAAACAAAGGATGCTCGACTCATCGATAGAAAAACGCGCCAGTGGAAGGTATCTCCATGCTAACACTTGACGCGACATCAAACAGACGGCGTAATATCGAACGATGCCGTCGTTCCTTCGGTTTCTGATCCCCGTGTTTGCGGCCAGCCTCGTTCTCGCTGCTGAGCCGCATGCCCTCAAAACCCCGCCTCACGTCAACATTCCTCTATGGCAGGCCGGAAAGGTGCCGCTCGCTTCCGGCGACGCCCCGCTCGACTCGCCATTTCTCACCGTTTTTCTCCCCCGTGGAGGCAGAACGAATGGCAGCGCGGTCGTGGTGGCGCCCGGGGGCGGCAACATCATGATGATGTACGACGTGGAGGGCATGCAGATCGCCGAGCAGTTCAATGACTGGGGTGCGGCGGCATTCGTCCTCACCTACCGCCTGGAACCCTATCGAGAGGATGCTCGGGCCTTAGACGGCAATCGAGCCGTGCAAGTAGTCCGTTCGCGAGCCAAGCAGTGGGGAGTCGATCCCGGCAAAATCGGTTTTATCGGCTTCTCGGCCGGATCCAGCCTCGCCCGGTTGGTCGGGGCCACCGCAAAGCCAGGAGACCCGGCCGCCACGGACCCAGTCAGTAAGGTCGGCTCACGGCCAGACTGGCTGGGGCTAGTCTACGGACCGGGCCGGACCCGGCCCGATGAAGACCTGAAATCCTTCCCCCCTTCATTCCTCCTGGCGGCAGCCTGGGACAAAGGCGCCGCGAACGGGACCGTCGAGTTGTTCCAACAGATGAGCAAGGCCGGTGCGGTGGCCGAACTGCACATCTACCAAAAGGGCCGGCACGGCTTCGGGGCGTCCATCGGCAGTCCTGAATACGGCCCCTGGATGAGCGAACTGCGGCACTTTTTGATGCAGGGCGGCTTCCTGCCGAGGAGCAAATAGCGCATGAGTACGAAAGGCTTTCTCTTACTCGCGCTGTTCGCCCCCGCCCACTTCCTGCAACCGGCCAACGAAGCCAAGACGGTGAACGACGGCTACCTCGATCTGGTCTTCGTCCCCGGCGGACCGTTTCAAATGGGCGATAACTTCGGCGATGCCGATTCCCGTTCGCGCCCGGTCCACACCGTGGAAGTCGACAGCTTCTACATCGGTAAGTACGAAGTCACCAACGCACAGTGGCGCAAATTTCGTGACGATCCCGGATATGGCAATGTCAAGTACTGGCCAGGCGGACGCCCGATGCCTAAGGACCAGATTCCCTACTGGACCCAGCCAAACAATCACGGCGGCGGCACTCCAAACAGCGATAACTACCCGGTAATTGGTGTGAACTGGGATGGTGCTATGGCGTACTGTAACTGGCTGTCTGAGAAAACCGGAAAGAAGTATCGCCTGCCGACCGAAGCCGAATGGGAAAAGGCAGCCCGCGGCGCCGACCAGCGCCGTTTCCCCTGGGGTAACATCATCGACCAAAGCTACGCGAACTATGTCGGCTCCCAACCGTTCGACACCGTTCGCGAGGTGGGTTTCTATGATGGCTCACAACGGGGCAACCTCAAAACGCATTCCAACGCGTCACCCTATGGCGCATACGACATGGCCGGCAATGTTATGGAGTGGTGCCACGATTGGTACGCCCGCGATTACTACCAGGACTCGCCGCGTAAGAACCCAAAGGGTCCCGCCGCCGGCGCATACCGCGTCGCCCGTGGCGGGTCGTTCTTCGTGGAGCAAAGCGAGGCATACACCTACGCCCGCGTGGCGGCATGGCCGTCATTGAAGGCCTACCGCATGTTAGGCTTCAGGGTCGCACGCGATCGCTAACAAGCTATAGAACCAGTCGCAACCGGTGCGACCGGATCTTCCCTTGCCCATCTTCCACACACCAGTGCGTAGCGAGTAAGTCACCGCTCTGCAACCGGATCACCGAGGGTTGCCCGAATTTCAAGCTCTTGAACATCTCCGCGGCGGCCTGTCCGTCCACAGTCTGCCTCCGCTGCCCCGCTCCGTAAATGCACGTTTCCGCCAACGGCTGCCACTTATCATTAGCGAAGTTAATAAGACGGACCCAAATGCCCGGCTCGGCGCCGCGATGCGCGTGGATCGTCAACAATAGATCGCCGCTCAAGTAAGTCAGGTTACTCGCCTGTCCCGCATGCCCGGTGTCGATCGGAGCGGACCACGTATGCCCGTTGTCATGGGAAACGACCACTTGGTTCGTGTGGTGCGTCCCCGTCGAGCCTTCATAAGCCCAAACCAGCGCAACCAACCGCCCGGGCTGCATCTCAGTGATCCGCGGTTCGTAAGGCGTGATCCGCATCGTCGGATGGCGGTAATACACCGTTTGCTCCGGCCAAGTGCGGCCCTTATCCTTACTGCGAAGAAGGACGCCGACATCACCCGACGGCGTAGACCCGTCCGGCATCGGATACAGCGCGGATACAGCTACCAAGTCGCCCGAGTGGGTTTCAATCGCCGGGCCCGATATCTCGAATAACTCAGGGTAGTTACGCGCAATAATCGCCGGAACAGTCCACGTGCGGCCTTCGTCCGATGAAAACGACACGATGTCGTCGCCCGGCTGAATGCCCCCTGTTTCCGGAATTGAGATCGCCTGTTCCGGATCGTGCCGGTGGAACCGATAACCCGCCGCCACCAGTGTGCCGTCCTTAAGGACGCACGGTTTCAAGCAGTCGGTCGTCTCAAAACCAACGACACTCTTGTCGTAAAGCGGCCCCTGCAGCCTCCACGTCTTCCCTTCGTCCGGCGAGCGGCTGATCCACGTCGTTCCATTAGGCGCTTCGAACGCCTCGGCAATCATGAAGAACGCGGCTAACTCACCCGAAGGCAACTGGACAACTCCGGGGAAATAGCCGTGCCGCGAGTGCACATGTGGGCGCGGGTTCTCATAAACCACCAGCGGTTCAATGTAGTCGATTGTAGGCATGACTTAGTTCTTCGTTTCTCCTGGAGTGCCGTAACCAACAACCAATCCCCAGGTATTTTCTTTTCGCGGCGGGCTCATCGTCAAACTGGCAACCAGACCGCCCACAAATGTCGCAACGCATCCCACCGGGCCGTACCAGAAGAAGCTCCATTCCGTATACACGGATAGCAAGCTCACCGCGATGGCGCCCAGTGTCGCCCCGGCCAGGGCCCCTAATGGCGTGGCCCTTCGCGTAATGGTCGCCAGCAGAAACACCCCCAGCAGTGGACCGGAAATTACGCTACTCACCTTGTTATACGCCAGCGCCAGCGCGCCCAATCTACCGGCAAACAGCGCCGCAAACGTTACCACCACTCCCCATGCAACGGTACCCCATCGGCCTACTTTCACGACACTCTCCGACGTTGCTCCCCGATGAATCAGCCGTTGATAGAAATCGACCGTCGTCGCAGTCGTCAGCGCGTTGATTCCGGCGGACATCACCGCCATTGATGCTGAAAGGATTGCCGCGATCACCATGCCGGCGATTCCAGGAGGTAACTCATTGATCGCGAAATAGGGCACAATAGCGTCGGTATTTGGCAGTCCTGCGATCTTCTGCGGAAACTTACTATAGAAAGCGAACAGTGCAATTCCCGCGAAGTACAGCAACAGGCTTACGGGAATCACCAGCGTCGCCTGAACCAGTATCGATTGCCGGCAGTCGCGTACCGACTTAGTCGTAAACAACCGCTGTAAGATCGCCTGGTCGGTAGTTAGCGGGCTCATGCAAAGCACCAATCCCCCGATCAGCGCCGCCCAGATCGAAGTTAATTCGCGCGGGTCCGTCGACGGGTTCCACCACGCCAACCGCCCTGCGTCCGACGCCATCTGCCACACCCCCGTTGCGCCGCCTGGCACACCAAGAACAGCCGTCGCAAAGATCAAAATGATGCCCGTCGACACGGCGCCAAACTGCAGCACATCCGTCCAGATCACCGCTCGCATTCCGCCCAAAGCCGTATAAACGGTCGTCAGCGCGCCTACCATCACCACGCACAGCCACGCGGGCAATCCGGTCACCATCTGGATCACCAGCGACGGCGCATAAATCACCAGTGCCACATGCATCCCGCGGAGCACTAGAAACAGAGCACTCGCCATCAACCGCACCTTCAGATCGAACCGCCGCTCCAGATACTCATATGCCGTATATAAGTTCAGCCGCGCATAGAACGGGACAAACACGGTGAGCACGATAGGCGCCGCCAGAATGAACCCGAACGAGTTCCACAGCAACTCCAGGTTGTGGCCATAGGCCCATGCCGGCGTGCCCATAATCGTGATGGCGCTCAGGTCCGCTGCGATGATCGAAATGCCCACCGGCAGCCACGACATTCGCCGCCCGCCCAGGAAATATTCCTGCGGCGTCGACTGTCGCTGGTAAAACCGGCTGCCCAGCATCACCACCGCGCAGAGGTAGCAAGCGATGGCTACCAGGTCGATCGCCGAAAGCGAGTTCATTGAATCGAATGATAACCTGCATGGGATGCGTTTGAACCGGCTCTGCGGTCTTTATTTCTTCGCCGCCACGCTGCTGCAGGCGGCCAACGGCGTCACACCAGGGAAACTCGTCGTTGAGCGGCCCACCCTCATCTGCCTCGGCTTCGAGTGGAACATCAGCGGTGACGACAACCGGAACTCTTCCGTCGATGTCGCTTATCGCAAGGTGGGCGAGTCGCAATGGAAGCGCGGCCTTCCGCTCTTGCGGATGGGCGGCGAAAAGGTGATCCGAAAAGATCTGGGCCTGGACTACACCGTTCCTGAGATGTTCGCCGGCAGCATCCTCGACCTCGAACCTGCCACCGAGTACGAGGCCCGGTTCACCATGCGCGACTCCGATGGCGTCTCCGGAAACGCAGTCGAAACAGTCAAGGTGCGAACTCGCGCAGAACCGAAAGCACCAGAAGGCGGCCGCGTGCTGCACGTTTATCCGCTCGGCTGGAAAGGTCCCAAACAGGAACCGTCGTACACCGGATTGAAACAGGCCTATTTCCGCTCCGGCAACGGAGACTGGGCGGTACTGAGTGAACAGAAGGTGCAGGCCGGCGACACTATCCTGGTTCACGCCGGACTCTACAAAGGCGACCGCCTCCAATACTCCCACCCCCTTGGGCTCGACTTCGACGGCACCTACGTCTTAACCGCAAAAGGAACACCGGAACGGCCCATAGTCATTCGTGCCGCCGGAGATGGCGAAGTCATCTTTGACGGCGATGGCAACCAGACGCTTTTCAACGTAATGGCCGCCGACTATCACATCTTTGAAGGCATCACCGTTCGCAACACCGACGTAGCGTTTCAGGCTGGTTTAAAGGACGTGATCGGCGCCAAAGGGCTGGCGGTACGCCGCTGCCGCCTCGAAGACGTCGGCATAGCCGTCAACGGGCAATTCGCTGGATCGCACGATTTCTATATCTCCGATAACGTGATGCTCGGCCGCGACGACCGTAACCGGCTGCTCGGCTGGTACGCACCGGGTATTTACGGCGGCAATAAGCTCAAGAGTTACTACGCCGTTAAGCTCTACGGCTCGGGTCATGTGGTGAGCTATAACTACATTGCCTATTTCCACGACGGCATAACTGTTTGCACCCACGGCTCGCCTGACCCGGAACAGGATCATCGCGCCACCTCAATCGACTTCTACAACAACGACATTCACTTGATGGCTGACGATTTCATCGAAGCCGACGGCGGCGTTCACAACATCCGTGTCATGCGTAATCGCGGCGTCAACGCTGCCCAGTGCGGACTCAGCGCCCAGCCCGTCTTTGGCGGACCCGCATACTACATCCGCAATGTCCTTTATCACGTCCCCACCGGCTGCGGCCTGAAGTTCAACGTCAAACCCTCCGGCATGGTGCTCTATCACAACACAATGATCACGGAAGCTCTCCCGGGCGACTTCTTCTCCAACGTCCACATGAGGAATAACCTCTTCCTCGGCCGCGACGAACCCAATCGCCCCGTGTTCCGGTTCTCTAACGCCACCAGTTACTCGACTTACGACTATAACGGCTACCGGCTGAATCCCAAGGCAACCGGCCAGTTCCTGTGGAGCGCTCCCAAAGGTGGCGCCCTCCGCGATTACGAGCAGGGCCGTGCCGGCGCCAAGGCGTTCGGCTCGCTCTCCGAACTGCGCCAGGCCACTGGTCAGGAAGCGCATGGGATCGAGGTCGACTACGATATCTTCGAAAACCTTCGTCCGCCGGACGCGGCGAAGCCGCACGCAATCTATCACGCGCAAAACCTGAACTTCTCGCTCAAGCCCGCCGGCAAGGCCGTCGATGCAGGCCTGCCGCTTCCGAACGTGAACGATGGCTTCGCCGGAAAGGCGCCCGACCTTGGCGCATACGAACTCGGCCAGGCCCCGCCGCACTACGGTCCGCGGGTTCGCGTCGCCGCCGGAGAATAGGGCGTGCAAAAAACTCCTCGAATGCGGTTTAGTGCGCGCTCTGGCTCCGGCGAACCATCGGAAACAAGCAGCATCTAACCGAGCCGCGACCGCGAGGGAGCGGTGTTCCGGATTTTTGCCCATGCCCAAATAGCCCCGGTCACACGGCGTTCACATTCATCTGCTAGGGTGAGCAGAGTATGTTTCCTCGCCTTGCTGCCGCCGTCGCCCTCCCGCTCCTCACTGCATCGCTGTTTGCCCAGCTTCCGCAAGCGTTTCCAGGCGGCTATTCGCTGCCAAACGGCTGGCGCATTACACCGGTCGGCCGCGCCATTGAAACGCAGGACCTCATACTTAACCTGACCGCCAGCAAAGACGCCAAAATCGTCGTGGCCCAGCACGGCGGGTTCAATCCACATGGCTTACTGGTTATCGATCAGGCCACGGAAGAACCTGTTCAGCGCATCCCGTTGCACTCGGCTTGGCTTGGTCTGGCGTGGTCCGGCGACGGCTCGAAGCTCTATGTGTCAGGCGGCAACGCCAGCGGCGCACGCCACACCGCCGATGTCGCGCCTGTTTACACCTTTGCGTACTCCAATGGCCGGCTAAGCGAAAAGCCCGTTGCCGAGTGGCGCGACTCGCTCGCAGCCAAAGACATTTACTGGTCGGGCCTCGCAATGCATCCAACGAAGAACCTGCTCTACGCCGCCAACCGCGGCGCCGACCCCATGCGCGGCCACGTAGCCGTCTTTGACACCATCTCCGGTAAAATCGTGCAGAAGATCGGCGTCGAGATCAGCCCTTACGATCTGCAGTTCAGTGACGACGGATCTACCCTGTACGTCAGTAACTGGGGCAGCGCCTCCGTCTCCGTCATCGATGTCGCCACCGGCAAGGTCGCCCAAACCATTCCTACCGGGCTGAACCCCAACGATCTCGAACTTAGTTCGGATGGCCGCCTCTACGTCTCCAACGGCAATGAGAATTCGGTCACCGTCATCGATACCAAAAAGCGCCAGGCGATCGAAACCATCAATGTCGGCCCCACGGCCAGGGCGCCCCAAGGCTCAACGCCCAACGCGCTCGCGCTCGACCGTAAGAACAACATGCTCTTCGTCGCCAACGCGGATAACAACTGCATCGCTGTCGTGAATGTCAAAGAGCCCGGTGAAAGCCACGTCCTCGGCTTCATCCCCTCCGGCTGGTATCCGAGCGGTTTGTTACTAACCGACAAGGTGAAGTTATATGTCGCCAACAGCAAGGGCCTCCAGGCGCATGCCAACCCGATGGGTCCCACCAGCCCGCTACTTAACGGCAAGCCCACAAAAGATACGGTTCGCGATATTCAGCGCGGCACGGTCAACATCGTGTCTCTCAAGAACCTCCGCGGTGAACTGAAAGCGTGGACCAGGCAGGTGTACGACAACATCCCTTACAAAGACGACTACCTCACCATGGCCCGCGCGCCGAAAGAGCCGAGCGTCATCCCGCAGCAGGTAGGCGCCGGATCGCCCATCAAGCACGTTATTTATGTCATCAAGGAAAATCGCACTTACGATCAGCTATTCGGCGATATCAAGAAGGCGAACGGCGATCCCCGGCTTACCATCTTTGGCGAGCAGGTGACGCCCAACCATCACGCCATCGCCGAGCAGTTTGTCCTCTTAGACAACCTCTACTGCGATGGCGAAGTCAGTGTCGATGGCCACTCCTGGTCCAATTCCGCCATCGCCACGGACTACAACGAAAAGAACTGGCCCCCGCAGTATGGCGGACATAGCCGCTCCGCTCTCTCCAATGCCTATCGCTCCGCTGGGGGCCACTTATGGGACCTCGCGGCCAAGAAAGGACTGACTTACCGCAGTTACGGCGAGTATGCCGTCCGTTCGAGCGATGGCACGGCGATGGATGCCGCCCCAGGAGTCGGCGGGTTACTCAACCACGTCTCTCCCCGGTTCAAAATGCCCGGCATGCGCGATACCGATAACGTGAAGGTCTTCTTTGAGGAACTGGACGATTACGAGAAGAACTTCAAATCCTCCGATCCGTTAAAGCGTCTTCCCAACTTCGTGGTCATGAGTCTGCCTGAAGATCACACTGCCGGCACCAGACCCGGCGCCTACACGCCTCGCGCCATGGTCGCCAATGCCGACTGGGCCGTTGGTCAACTCGTCGATCGGATGACCAAGAGTCCCTATTGGCCCGAGACTGCCATCTTCATGATTGAAGACGACGCGCAGAACGGCCCCGATCACGTGGATGCTCGCCGCACGGTGGGTTTGGTCGTCAGCCCGTATACGAAACGCGGCATCGTCGACTCGACTCTTTACACCACCTCCTCCATGCTGCGAACCATGGAGTTACTCCTCGGCCTTCCGCCCATGACACAATACGACGCCGCCGCCATGCCCATGTATAACTCATTCGGCACAAAACAGGACCTCTCCGGTTACCACGCCCTCGCCCCCAAAATCGACGTGAACGAGAAGAACACCGTCCTCGCCTGGGGCGCTAAGGAATCGATGGAAATGAACCTCGACGAGGTCGACGAGGCGCCGATGTTCGCCCTCAACGAGATCATCTGGAAGAGCGTCAAAGGCGCCGATTCGCCCATGCCGCTGCCTATCCACCGTTACTGGTTCCAATCCCGCCGCTAAGCCTTCAGTTAATCTAGGCAGGCGGCTGTCACTTTTCAGGATCCTTCGCGATACGCACCGCGGCTTTCGCCTCTTCAGTGGTTTCCACCAGCCGCGCCACACGGGCCGGGTCCACACCGCGAACCACAACATTCGCGGTCCGTGTGCCAGTTACCCGGGCCAGTAACTCCGCCTTCGCCGTCCGGATGCCGCTCAGCGTCGCATCCGCCACGTTGTTCAACCACAACACCGGAGCGTCGCCCGACACCGTAGACGTTCGGAAGTTATCCACCACCAGGTCCTTCACATCGTCGAACACCATATTCGACCGCACATCTTCCGCGTCCCAACGGCTCTCCACATCGCTCAGCGCAATCGACTCCGCATGCCGCACATAGAACCCGAACCCGGGCAATTCACCGAACATCGTGCCCTCCGGATACTTGGCTTCGTGCTCCGGCACATCCAGCCCCCCGGCAACGCGGTTCCCGCCGTCCATACCCAATGAAATGCGGCTAAGAGAAATGTTCTTTACCGGATGTCCAGGAATGCCCGTTATAGATGAGGTCATGGCTGACCGCCTCGCCACCACATTACTGATTGAAATATTGCGGACTGTTCCCGGCACTGCCTTACTAAGTCCACGCCCGCGATTACCCAATCGGATAAAGATCGGTGCGTTCACCCCCTCCATTGTGATGTTCGAGATGACTACGCCGTCGATGTTCGACCCGTCCACCGACTCGAGCGAGATTCCCGATAGCGGCCGGCGCCACCGTCCGCCCGTCTGCTCGCGCGGAGCCATCGTGACGTTCGTAACTGCGATGTTACTGAAGTCCCCCGACGTTTCCGTCCCGAATTTGAAATTGCTGCACGCCGTCCGTAACACGCAGTTCGTTACCGTCAGGTACTCCACCGCGCGCTTGTTCTCCATGCCCATCGACGGGCTCGCTTTCGGACAAATCGCATCGTCCCACGCGTCGACATAACTGTTTGCGATTCGCACATACCGGCACGAATCCGGATCGATCCCATCGGAGTAACCATTCAGCACCGTCACGCCGTCGACGTCCACAAAATCGGATCCCCATAAGCTGATGGAGTAGTTCGGCGAATTCTGCACCGTGATGTCGCGGATCGTCACGTACTGGCATAGCTTGATCGCGATCGTCTTCGGTCCCCCGCGCTTCGTGCGATTCCCGTCGACGATTCCCTTCCCTGTTATAGCGATGTGGTGGACGTTCTCCGCCGTAATAAGCGCATACCGGAAATACGTGGTTTCGTTGTCCGACACCGATTTGAACGGCAGCGGCTCAAACTTGTCGAAGTCCTCGTTATCCGGGCTGCCCAGCAAAACAGCGCCGCCTTCCAGGTGAAGAGTAACGTTCGTGCGTAGATGGATCGTCCCGCTGAGGTATCGCCCGGGGCCGGCCTCTACCGTTCCCCCACCCTCGCCGGCGGCGGCGTCAATCGCTTTTTGAATGGCTGCGGTGTCTTTGGTGACGCCGTCGCCCTTCGCCCCGAAACTCTTCACGTCGAATGTCGCTGCCAGCGCCGCGCAGCTAAAACAGACCGCACAAACAACCGCACAAACAGGAGCTTTCCGCATAACTGTTCCCCCTTCGTCAAAGCTAACGGTAACATTGCGTTCTCCTTGTGCTTGACATTCTCGCCCATCGAAATACAATTCAGTAGGTTCACCGGCCGCCTCAGTGACGGTGGTCCGCCCGATTCATTACATCCATGAACACTCTTCTGTTGCCGCTGCTGTTTGCCCTCGCCGGCCAACGCTATATCGCGATCGATAACGTCTGTGCCTGGCCCAACCTCAAAATCCTCCCGGACGGCACCCTGGCCGCCATCATCTTCAACCAGCCCAGCCACGCCGCTCAGCCTGGCCATGTCGAGGTTTGGACCAGCCGCGATAACGGCAAGATGTGGTCGCTAGCCGGCGTCCCCATTCCCCACACGCCCAACGCCACCCGCCACAATCATTCCGCCGGTATCGCCCACGACGGATCTCTTGTCGTGCTCGTCTCCGGAATGACGCTCAACCACAAGACCGCCCGCTTACTCCCCGCCGTCGCCGCCCGTTCCCGCGATAACGGCAAAACCTGGACGCAATCCCATTCCTTCCAACTGCCGGCCGGAATCGACTACATCATCCCGTACGGCGATATCGTCCAACTTCCCAATAACACCCTCGCTTCGACCTTTTACTACGACAACACCCTCACCGCCGTCACCACTGGACCGCGCCCCCGGCCCGATCGCCGCGACGGCAACACCTACGTCCTGTTCAGCCGCGACGATGGCCGCACCTGGGGTGACCCCGTTCTTCTCGGCAAAGACAATTACAACGAGACCGCCCTGCTCCGCCTCCGCGCCGACCGCTGGCTGGCCGCCGCCCGCGCCTACCGCTACGGCCATCTCGACCTCTACACTTCCGCCGACGAGGGCCGCACCTGGAAGCACGACGGTCCCCTCTCCCTCCCCAGCCAGCACCCCGCCCATCTGTTGAAGCTCAAAGATGGGCGCATCCTCCTCACCTACGGCGTCCGCGAAAAAGGCAACCACGCCATCAACATGCGCCTCAGCGCCGACGAGGGCAAAACGTGGAGCGCCGCCCGCCCGATCGTCCAACTGGGCGACGGCCGCGATAGTGGTTATCCCTCCACCGTGGAATTACCCGACGGCACGTTAGTCACCGCCTACTACTCCGCCGGCATCCCCGAACACCAGCGCTATCACATGGGGATTCTCCGCTGGAATCTGGATCAGTAACAAACCCCAACTTGTAATAAGCTTGTCTGTCGTGCGACGCATCATCCCTCTCCTATACCTCCTTCTCTCCACTGTGGGATACTCCCAACAGAAACCGTGGGATATAGAAGCCATCCGTTCCATCTCCGTCCCCTCCGACCCTCAGATCAGCCCTGACGCTACCTCTTACGCTTACACCTACCAGGGTAAGGTCTTTATTTCCAGCCTTTTGCGAAACGAACTCCGGTCCCTCGGCCTCGGTTCCCGCCCCCGCTGGTCGCCCGACGGCAAATACCTCGCCTACATCGCCCCCGACGGTCAGGTCCACACGTCCGACAACCGCACCCTTACCCGCTCGACGGCTCCTATCTCCAGCTATTTCATCACTTTGCGAAACGAAGTCCTCTTCTCCGCAACCGATCCTGACCCAAAACCGGACCCTATCGTCATCGGCCACCCCTACCGCTACACCCGCATCTACCGCCAGCCCGTCTCGGGCGACCCCACGCTACTGACGAAACGAACCCAATCTGTGGTGAATTTCGCCGTCCACCCCGACGGCTCGAAGATCGCCTATGCGGTCCAGCGCACCCCCCTCCCCCGCGACGCCTTCCACGTCGACCTCTACGAACTGGACCTCTCCGCCAACCGCGAAACCCCGCTCGTCACACAACCCGGCCGCGACGCCGACCCCTGTTACTCCCCCGACGGCCGTACCATCGCCTTCCACACCCAAGGCGGCACTTGGAACTACTTCGAAGCCCGCCACGTGGCCCTCATCCCTTCCGGCGGTGGACCCATACGCCTTCTCACTCAGGGCCTCCCCTACGACGTCTTCCGTAACGGCAACATCTTCGCCTGGTCGCCCGACTCTAAGGAGATCGTCTACACCGCCGGCCGCGGCGCCAAAGACGTCCTCCTCCGTCAGGACATCGCTATCGGCAAGGTCACCGTCATGGCCGAGCGCATCTCCGGAGCCGCCTCCCTCACCCGCGACCTCAAACACGCCCTCTTCCTCAAACTCGGCATCTCCCGCCCCGCCGAAATCGCCTGGCTCAACCCCGAAGGCGAAAAGCAGGTCACCCATTTCCACGACAGCCTCGCCGCCTACCCGCGCATCCACGCCCAAGTCATCCAATGGAAGTCTCACGACGGCACTGAAGTCGAGGGCGTCCTCTGGATGCCCATCAACTACAAGCCCCACACCCGATTCCCCCTCCTCGTCGACCTCCATGGCGGACCCACCGGCGTCACCCTCGACGCCTTCCCCGTGTCCCGCACCTATCCCATCCAAGCCTTCCTCCAGGCCGGGTTCGGCGTCCTTTCCCCCAACTTCCGCGGGTCCTCCAACTACGGAGCCGCCTTCCGCCTCAAGAACGCGCTCTCCCAAGGCGTCGGCGACTACCAGGACGTCATGTCCGGCGTCGACTACCTCATTACCGAAGGCTACGCCGACCCCGACCGCCTCGGTGTCTTCGGCTGGTCATACGGCGGCTACCTCACCGGCGCTGTCATCAGTCAGACAAACCGCTTCAAAGCCGCCTCAATCGGTGCCCCAGCCACCGATTGGACCACCTACTACGGCCAGTTCGACGGCTCCAAAGAGGTCCTGTGGACCTACTTCGGCGGTTCCCCCTGGGACGTCCCCGAAAACTACAACCGCCACTCCTATCGCAACCGCCTCAAAAACATCCGCACCCCCACCCTGCTCCAAGTCGGCGCCCTCGACTATTTCAACCACAACGCCGATATCTACCAGGCTCTAACCGACAATAACGTCCCAGTGGAGTACGTCCTCTACCCCCGGGAACCCCACGGCTTCACCGAACCGGCCCACCAAAAGGACCTCATGGAGCGCAACCTTCGCTGGTTCCAGCGCGTGTTGAATCCCTGAGCAAGCCCCATGCCTCAGCCCGATCGCATCGGGCATAGAATCTCTCTTATGATCTGGTGCGCGCTGGTTCTGGCCGCCGGGCTGCCGCTCGACGTCCCCCTTACGATTCAGGAGACCCTGGGTGTTCGACGCGAGCAGGAACCGATCACCTTCGGGGTACCGCTCCCCAAGGCGCTGGTGAAAGATGTCACGCGGCTGCGGTTGTTCACGGCCGCCAACCAACCGGTCCCCGCGCAGTTCCGCGTCGTGAACCGATGGTGGGACGATGGGTCCGCGCAATGGATCCATGCCGACGCGCTGGCGAGCGTCGCCGCCGGCGGAACGGCGGAGTGGCGTCTGCGCCTGGCCGATACGCCCGCGCCGCCGCCCGCGAGTTTCCTCCAAGTGAGCGATCGGGCGGCGGACGGTATCACCGTCAATACCGGTCCCCTGCAATTCACGATGCCGCGGAAGGGAAAGCTGTTTGAGACAGCCAAACTACAGGGGGCCGACATCCTGCTGCGTTCCGACGAACGCATCTATAAGCTTTCGAACGCTCCGGTTTCCGAGTTACAGGTGGAAGAGCGCACTCCGGCGAAAGTGGTCCTCAAGCGGACCGCGTCTCACGTTTGGGTGAACGGCGAAGATAAAGCGCTCGACGCTGTCATCCGCGTCATCGCCTATGCCGGCAAACCGTACGTCCGTCTGACCTACAGCTTTGTGAACCGCCAAGGCCGGGAGATGAGCGACTTCGTGCGGCTCGACGGTTTGTGGCTGCAGGCCAAGCTGACTGGTTCGCCGGACACCACCCGCGTCGAGCAACTGAGCGCCGAGCCACGCCGCAAAGGCTGGTTTGAAGCGGGTGGCGTCGGCTTCGGCGTGCGCTGGTTCTGGCAGTTGTATCCCAAAGCTTTTGAAGTCACGCCGCAAGGGATTGTTCGCGTGGAGCTGTTCCCGCAAACCGCTCGTCCGCAGAACATCTATACGGGCGTGGCGAAGACGCACGAACTGCTTCTCTCATTCAACGGTGAGGACCACTGGGCGGAGTTAGAAGAGCCGCTCCTCGCCACTGCGCCGCCCAAGTGGTACACACGCGAGACGAAAGCGTTCGGCCGCCTTGTCGAGTCATCGCCCGAGACGATCAAGCCCGAACACTGGCCCCTGGTTCAAAAATACGACCAGTGGCTGGCCGCGTCGCGCGACATGGTGCTCGCCAAACGCGGCCAGGGTTTCGAATTCCAGGGCCGCCGCTACGACGAATACGGCATGCTCAACTTCGGCGACGCGATGCATAAGCTGATTCGCGACGACTCCAAGCCCGATTACGGCATCCACTGGGAAACCGAATACTACGATTTCCCGCATGCGCTGTTCCTGCACTTCTACCGCACCGGCGACCGCAAGTCGCTCCGCACCGCCATCGAAGCCGCCGCTCACTTGGCTGACGTCGATATCTCGCACCACGAGATACAGTCTGGACATACGGGCGCGGCGCGCACGGGGCCGGGGCTCAACCATTGGACGCGCTACTCGAACGGCGTGTTCGTCTCCTCCGGCAGTTGGGCTTTCTACAAGAATGAAGGCCTGTTCGACCGCTGGTTGCTAACCGGCGACTTATGGACGCGCGATGTCGCCCGCATGTCAGCCGACTGGGGGACTACTTACGACGGCCTGGACCTGCAAAGCAACACACGCTCCATCGGCCACGGGCTGTTCGCCATGATGAAGGCCTATGAGATATTCGGGGACAAGAAATATCTGGACCGCGCCAACTGGATCATCGACACCGTCCATGCCTGGCAGGACGGCAATGTCGACCGCTTGAAGCAGCTCAGCCGCCGAATTGTATGGGACCCGCAGTTCAAAGGCGGCTACAGCCACCAGGCCTGGATGTACGGCATCGCTCTCGAAGCCATGGCGCAAGCGTCGTGGACCTATCGTCGCCCGGAGATGCCCGCCTATATGAAACGCGCGGCGGATTGGATCTTCCAAAACCCCAAAGAATGGGACCCCGCCAGCCGCAAATTCTTGAACGCTCCTGTACACGGTGTCATGCTGACGCCTGGTTTGGCCTACATCTCCGAATCGACGGGCGACCCCGAATACGCCAAGGTCGCGTTTGAGAACTTCAAACGCCAGGTAGAGAACGAGCCCCCCACCAACCGGCTAAAACTGTTTGCACAGTTGTTCCGCAACTCGCAGCGGTATCTCTGGTACCTGTCGAGCGAAGCGGCAACAGGTCCCGCCAAGCAGTCGCAATAGCTCGCTGCTTCTTCTTTGACGGTTCTGCCCTCAATCGGGTATATTGCTGTGAGTCCTGGTGCGTCGTCGCGCAGGATTTCATACTGGGATTTCCCCCTCAAAGAGATTAAGGAGCAAACGATATGACTGGTGCCGAGTTTAAGAAACAGCTGCGCGCTGGCGAGCCCAAATTCGGGTTGTTCATCAACTCGCACAGCCCGACGGTGGCCGAGCAGTTGGCGCACAGCGGCTACGACTGGCTGCTGGTGGATACGCAGCACGGTCCGATGGGATATGAGCAGTTGTCCGCGATGATCTGCGGCATCGGCAGCGGCGGCGCCAAATCGATGGTGCGAGTCGGGGGGTATTCTGACCGGCCGGGCATCCAGCAAGCGCTCGACCTCGGGTCCGACGGCGTCCTGGTCCCCTACATCAACAACGCCGACGAAGCCCGCCAGGCCGTCAGTTGCGCACGCTATCCCACGTCCGGCACCCGTTCCGTCTATTTCCCGCAGCGCAGCATGAACAAGTTGGGCCTGCTCGGTTATGCCGGCGGCGCGAACGACAACATCACGGTCGCCCTGCAGGTGGAAACCGCGGATTGCATCAGGAACATCGACGAGATCGCCGCAGTGCCCGGTGTGGACATCCTGTTCCTCGGCCAGAACGATCTCTGCATGTCGATGGGTCTCTATGAGAAGTACGAGTTCCCACACATGTACACCTCGCCGGAACTGCTCGAAGCCACCAACAAACTGGTCGCCGCCGCCAACAAAAACAAGGTGATTCTTGGCCTGTTCCTGTTCGGCACCTCTCGCGTCGGGGAATTCCTGGACAAGGGCTTCACCTTCATCAGCATCGGCAACGACCTGCATCATGTGCTGACCGCCGCCACAGGCCACGTGAAGGATTTGGAAGCGATCGCGCCGACCAAGAACAAGACCTGGACCCGCCGCCCGACTTCGTTGATGTAAGTTCGTCACCGGCCAAACGCTACCGCCGTGTGCGCGGTGGTAGCGTTTCAATAATTCTGTAACGCTTGGAGCCTTCCAAAAACCGCATAATACCTCAACAGTTATTCGCATCTGCTGGGCTTGTTTTCGGCCTAGCCTTGTCTCTCGCAAAGGGTTACACTGATCTAATCGGAGGTCATAAAGGTGCGAATATCAAATACTTCTATTCTCTTTGCTGCGGTTACGATCTTCACGTTCACCCTCCAGGCAGACGTCGTGACACTCAAAAACGGCGATCGCATCACGGGCAAGGTGGTCAAAAAAGACGGCGACAAGCTTACATTCAAAGGCGACCTGACCGGTGACATTACGATCGGTTGGGCGGCTGTTCAAAGTGTCAGCACGGAACAACCGGTGACGGTGGTGCTGCCTGACGGAAAGACCGTACTGGGGCAGATCGCGACAGAGCAGGAGAAACTCGAGGTGAAGGCGGGAACTGCCACGCAGTCGGCGCCGATTGCCGATGTGAAGGCGGTCCGCAATGCGGACGAGCAACGGGCGTTTGAGCGGCTGTTGAATCCCGGATGGGGAGACCTGTGGGCGGGATACGTCGACCTCGGATATTCGTTGACGCGGGGCAATGCACGGACAAATACGCTGGCTTCGGCGTTCAACGCGGTGCGGGCGACAAATAGCGATAAGACGGTCTTGTACTTCAACCAGGTGTATGCGCGCGCCACGATCAACAGGGTAGCGGCAGCCACGGCGCAGGCGATTCGCGGTGGATGGGCGTACAACCGGAACGTGTCGAAGCACGCTTTCCTGAACGTATTCAACGATTATGAATATGACCGGTTCCAGAACCTCGATCTGCGATTCGTGCTCGGCGGCGGTGCGGGTTATACGGCGATCAAGAATGAACGCTCGCGCCTCGACCTGTTAGGCGGTGCGGCGTACAACCGTGAAAAGTTCGGTCCGCAGGACCCGCCACAAACCGGAGTTCCCGCGATCGCTGAACTGGTACGGAACTCGGCGGAAGCGTATTGGGGTGACGACTTCACCTTCAAGCTGAACGGGACGACGAATTTCCGCCAGTCGTACCGGATGTTTAACAACCTCACCAATACGGGCGAGTACCGTATCAACTTCGACCTCGGCCTGGCCACCCAACTGCGGAAGTGGCTGAGTTTGCAGGTGACTGCAAGCGACCGGTTCCTCTCGAACCCTCTTGTCGGCCGGCAGCGGAACGACATCCTGCTGACAACGGGAATCCGGGTGAACTTCGCCCGGTGAGTTCGTCGGCATTTTCGTCCATAATTGAGAGCGGGAGGTCCGTGAATGACCACGCCGGCTGACGCTCTTATTGAGCACGAGTTGAATCCTTGGCTGTCCGCCGAGGCCCGTTTCAATGAAGCTGCTGAGCGCCTTGAAATGGACGAAGGGCTGCAGAAAGTGCTGCGTACGCCTTCGCGAGAGATCACCGTTTATATTCCGGTGGTTCTCGATGACGGACGGATTGAAGTTTTCACCGGATATCGGGTGCAGCATTCGATCGCCCGGGGCCCAGCCAAGGGTGGAATTCGATTTGCCCCGGATGTGACGCTCGATGAGGTTCGGGCGCTCGCCAGTTGGATGACCTGGAAGTGTGCGGTTGCCAACATCCCGTTTGGCGGCGGTAAGGGCGGCGTCATCTGCGATCCGCATGTGCTGTCGATGACGGAACTGGAACGGTTGACGCGCCGCTACACCGCCGACATTATTGAGTTCCTGGGTCCGGAGAAAGATGTTCCGGCGCCGGACATGAATACGAACGAGCAGGTGATGGCATGGATGATGGATACCTACTCTATGCATATGCGGCACACGATGACTGCCGTCGTCACCGGCAAGCCGCTGGATTTGGGCGGTTCGCGCGGCCGGCCGGAGGCGACGGGGCGCGGGTGCCTGTTCGTGACGCTCGAAGCGTTGAAGCGGATGGGCTTGAAGCCGGAAGACACTTCGGTGGTCGTACAGGGCTTTGGAAACGTCGGTGGAATGGCGGCCAAGTTGATGGCGCGCCGCGAGTTTAAGATCATCTCGATTATCGAGTGGGATGGCGCGGTTTACAACGCCAAGGGTATCGATGTTGAAGCGCTGATGGCGCATCGCAAGCAGACCGGATCGATCGTCGACTTTCCGGGCGCCGAGAACATCGACCGCGAACAGGCCCTGTATTTAAAGTGCGATGTGCTGTTGCCGGCGGCAAAAGAGAACGTGATTACCTCGAAGACCGCGCCGCATTTAAATTGCAAGATCCTGTGCGAAGGCGCCAACGGGCCGACCACGCCGATTGCGGACAAGGTGCTGGCCGACAAGGGGATCTTCGTGATTCCGGACATTCTGGCCAACGCGGGTGGAGTCACTGTATCTTATTTCGAGTGGGTGCAAGATCGCCAGGGCTACTTCTGGAATGAAGACCTGGTGAACACACGCCTCGAAGAGATCATGGTGAACAGCTTCCAAGACGTCGTCAAATACAGCGACACACATCGTGTCCACAACCGCATCGCCGCCTATATGCTCGCGCTCGACCGCGTAGCGTTCGCGATTAAGCTGCGCGGCCTGTACGCCTGATGCAGGGCGAACCGTCGACGCCGCTCATGCGGCAGTATCACTCAGTCAAACAGCAGGTGCCCAACACGCTCCTGCTGTTCCGGCTGGGCGACTTCTATGAACTCTTCTACGAAGACGCCGTGACGGCTGCGCGCGAGCTTGAGATCACGCTGACGTCGCGAAACAAGGACAAAGCCGACGCCGTGCCGATGTGCGGGGTGCCCTATCATTCGGCGGAAGGCTACATCGCCAAGCTGGTGCAGAAGGGCTATCGCGTCGCCATCTGCGAACAGATGGAAGATCCGCGGTTTGCCAAAAAGCTCGTGAAGCGCGAGGTGACACGGATTGTGACGCCGGGAACGGCGACCGAACCGGCGCTGCTCCGATCGCATGAAAATAACTACCTGGCGGCGATCGCCCGGCGGCAGAACCGTGCCGGTGTGGCCTGGGCCGACGTTTCGACAGGCGAGTTCCGCTCTACCGAGGTGGACTTTTCGGACGCCCTTTCGTTTCTGGAATCGCTCGGCGCGCGGGAGACGCTGGTGGCGGAAAGCTTTGACGAGATCGCAGGGGTGAAGACTCCCGTAGAAGGTTGGGTATTCGAGTTTGACTATGCGGACCGCACATTGCGGGAGCACTTCCGGCTGATGTCGCTCGATGGTTGCGGGCTGGCGAATCGTCCGCTGGCGGTAAGCGCGGCGGGGGCCGTGCTGCACTACGTGCGGGACACGCAGCGGTCGGCCCTGGATCATCTGGACGCGCCGTCGTATTACGAGCGGGCGGAAGCGATGCTGCTTGATGCAGTGACTGTGCGCAATTTGGAATTAGTGGAGCCGCTGTTTGCCGGCGAAAGCAAAGAAGTCACACTGCTTTCCGTGCTGGACCGGACGCAGACGGGGATGGGCGGACGGATGTTGCGCGCGCGGCTGCTACGTCCGGCGCTGGCGATTCAGGAAGTGGAAGCGCGCCTGGACGCGGTCGGAGAGTTGGAGCAGCAGACAATCTTACGGTCGAGCATACGGGAGCAACTGGCTCAGATACTCGATATCGAGCGATTGCTGGCGAAAATTACGATTGGGACGGCTAATCCGCGGGAACTGTACGGACTCGGCAAGTCGCTAAAGATCATTCCTGCTATTAAATGGCTACTGCAGAACGTGCAGTCGCAGCGGTTACAGCAGTGCGCCACGCGGCTCGACGATCTGGCTGAGGTACGCGACCCGATTCTGACGGCGATCTCAGAAGACGCTCCGGTGAATCTGGCGGATGGCGGAGCGATCCGGGACGGGTTTGACGCTGCACTCGACGAGTTACGCGATATCTCAAGGAACAGCAAGCGGTACATCGCGGATATCGAGGCGCGGGAACGCGCGCGGACGAATATCTCGTCATTGAAGGTGCGGTTCAACAACGTCTTTGGGTACTACCTCGAGATATCGAAGGCGAACCTGCATCTGGCGCCATCGGATTACGAGCGAAAGCAGACGCTGGTGAACGCGGAGCGGTTCACCACGCCCGAGTTGAAGGAACTGGAAGCGAAGATCCTGGCGGCGGAAGAGAAGATACTCACGCTCGAACGTGAGATCTTCACACGGTTGCGGCAGCAGGCGGCTGCCGAGGCATCGCGGATACGGCAGACCGCGGCGGCCATTGCTGAAGTGGACTGTTTGGCATGCCTGGCGGAAGTAGCGGCGGCCAGCGGCTTTGTGCGGCCGCAGTTCTCGCCGGCGGGCGAGTTCCGGGCGATGGCCGGCCGGCATCCGGTGATCGAGAAACTCGGGGCCAAGGAAGCTCAACGCTTTATTCCGAACGACATCTTTCTGACGCCGGAATCGAAGTATCTCGCCATTATTACCGGGCCGAACATGGGCGGAAAATCGACCTACCTGCGGCAGGCGGCGTTGGTGCTGATTCTGGCGCAGATGGGATCGTTCGTGCCGGCGCAGAACGCGCTGCTGCCGGTTGTCGATCGGGTGTTCACGCGGATTGGCGCGGCCGATAACCTGGCGAGGGGACGGTCGACTTTTATGGTCGAGATGACGGAGACCGCGGCGATTCTGAACACGGCAACCGCGAACAGCTTTATCGTGCTCGACGAGATCGGGCGCGGTACGGCGACGTATGATGGCCTAGCCCTGGCGTGGGCGGTTGTGGAATACATCCATGAAAACATTCGCGCCAAGACATTGTTCGCGACGCACTATCACGAGCTGACCGAGTTAGCTGATCAATTAGAGGGCGTCACGAATTTGCACGTGTCGGTCAAGGAGTCCGGCGACAATGTGATCTTCCTGCGCAAAGTGGAGCCGGGCGCGGCGGACCGGAGTTACGGTATCGAAGTGGCGCGGCTGGCGGCATTGCCCCGCGCGGTGATCGAGCGGGCGCGCGAGGTGCTGGCCTTTCATGAGAAGACGGAACACGAGGTGACG
The DNA here is from genome assembly GCA_020846745.1 of Bryobacterales bacterium. Lineage (GTDB taxonomy): Bacteria > Acidobacteriota > Terriglobia > Bryobacterales > Bryobacteraceae > JADLDI01. The sequence goes on from JADLDI010000152.1 coordinate 39,904, forward strand.
GAAGAGCTAACGCCGTCGAACAAGAAGAAGCCGCGCAAAGCGTCGCCGCTGCAGATCCAGTTATTCGAGCCGGTGGGACATCATATCGCGGAGCGGATCCGTAACTTGAATCTCGACGAGTTGCGGCCGTTGGATGCGCTAAAACTTCTGGCCGACCTGCAGCAGGAGCTGAAGAGCTAAAGATGATCGTCGCCGGCATCATGAGCGGGACCTCGCTGGACGGGATCGACGTGGCGGTGGTGGATTGCCGCGCGTCGTCATATAAAATGCTGGGGTTCCATACGGAGCCGTATCCCAGGAACGTGCGGCAGGCGATCCTGGCAGTTTCAAACCGCGTGTGTCATGTGGCGGAGGTCAGCCGGTTAAACTTCCTGCTGCCACAGTTGTATGCAAAGGCCTTCCAGCGGACGCCGGGTCATAGGGCGGCGGAACTGATTGGGTGCCACGGGCAGACGATCTATCACGAAGGGGGCGGCAAGCTGCCCAACACGCTACAAATCGGCGATGGGTCGGTGTTGGCCGAGTTGACCGGAGTGCCGGTCGTCAGTAACTTTCGGCCACGGGACATCGCGGCCGGTGGGCAGGGCGCGCCACTGATTCCGTTCGTCGACTATCACCTGTTCCGGCACGCGCGGCGCGGGCGAGTGGCGCTAAATATAGGCGGCATCGCGAACATCACGGTCATCCCGCCGAAAGCCGAACCGGATAAAGTGATCGCGTTCGATACGGGTCCGGGGAATATGGTCGTCGACCAGTTGGTGGCGCACGCGACCGGCGGTCGGGAAACCTTCGACCGGGACGGCAGGCGCGCGGCCAAAGGAACTCCGGACGCCGGGCTGCTATGGTCGCTGTTGAGACATCCTTATTACCGGAGACGGCCGCCAAAGTCGGCCGGGCGGGAGCAATACGGGCAGGAATTCGTGAATCGGTTGCTCGCGACAGGGATAAGTACCGATGATCTGATCGCGACGGCTACGGCGTTCACGGCGTTGACCATCGCCGATCAAGTTCGGCGGTTTGCGGAATCTCTGACTCGGGCGGACGACTTGATCGTGTCCGGCGGCGGAGCGCGCAATCCCCAAATTCTGGGACACTTGGCGGCGTATCTGCCACACAGCCGGGTGACGGTATCGAGCGAGTTCGGGCTCGATCCCGACGCGAAAGAGGCGGTCGGGTTTGCGATTCTGGCTTATCAGACCTGGCGGCGAAATCCATCGAACCTCCCCTCGGCAACGGGCGCCCGGCACGCGGTGGTTCTCGGAAACTTATCATTATGAGACTATCGCAAACAAGCACGACCCACGTATCGAACCGCCCGAAGCGCAATCACCCTCTCCGTCGCACCTATCCACTAACCCGCCCTCTATCGGCGCCGCGCCTCAGCCCGCTAATCCAAGTCACACCCTCTTCAATCCGGTCCCAACCCTCGGCAGGCCTCGCTTCCCGCAACCAGCAACTCAGTCGGTCTTCTTCGCCGCTCCTCCCTTCTCCTTCAACGCCGCCAAGTGCTCCAGGAACTGCGGCACCACACGCGTGTATTGCGTGAACCCCTTGCCCCAAGCGGCGCCGTCGCGCTTCCCTGCCTCCGTCATCGTCTCCAGAGCTCCATCGGTCCCGATCAGCAGCACCTCGCGAAGCTTCGGATCCTGTGTCCGGCGATGGGCGAAAACGATTCCGTCGAATAGCAGAAAGTTCGACCACGACCCGGATGTCGACTTCGGACACGACGTGTAGCGGAACCCCTTCACGCCCTCGATCCACATGTCGTTCACCAAAAAGTGCGCACCCTTCACAATCGAATCCGCTACGCGTTCGTCCCCGGTCGTTTCGTAGTAATGGCGCAATCCCGTGAGCAGCACCCCTACCATAAAGCCTGCGTTGCCCTGATGGCGCGGCGTACAGAAGCAGTGGCCTGGCACCATCTGCCGCTTCCAGCCGCCGTCCGGCGTTTGCCGCTCCAGCACCCGTTCCACGATCATCTTCGCCGCGTTCAGGTAATACGGATCGTTGGTGGCGTTGTAGGCGGCCAAGGTCAAAATCAGATGCCAACCCGGTTGGCGGCAGTTATTGAAATCGTAGTTCTTAGTGAAATGGCTATCGTAACGGTCCGCGGTACTGAGCGCCGTTTCGTACGATCGCCGGTCGCCGGTCAGGAAGTAGTAATCGAAGTGCCCTTCGATGAACGTATGGTCCGCGGCGAAATGACTCTTCGGGCTGCCCTCTCGAAAGCCTTTCGGACCCGCGCCGGCAGTCGGCCGGGTCTTGTAATAATCGCCCGCGTGCCCGATCGCGTGAGCATAGACGGCGCCCACCTGCATCGGATCGGCGTGATAATGAATCGCGTCAATATCGCGGTTGTGCCACTCCATCTCCTCGGCCGCGCGGAAGTACCGCCAGTCTGCCGTCCTCGCGAACTGCAGCAGAAATGCATGCTGCGTGTCGTATTCGCTATTCCCCCAATTGATGACGCGCTCGCCCCACCAGTCGCCGAAATTCAGCATGCCGTACTCGCGGCTGCGTTCCCGGTCGCGCAAATAGCCCGCAAACGTCGTGACAAACAGATCGTCGTACTGCCGCAGCACACGCGATGCGCGCGGAACCGACAATTCACCCAATGCCTTACTCTGTTCGTACCAATCCGGCGAAGCCGCCGCCATCCTCACCTGCTGCTCCTTTGCGATCGCCGCCGGCGCTTTAGTGTTACCGAACTCCAGCCACAAGTCGTGCGTCTTCGTCATTCCTTGCCGCAGCTTGTAAGCGCCGCCATGAAGATAGTAGTAGATCCGGTGCTCGTCGATCGTGCCGTTGGCGCTGTCGTACTCACCCGGCCGCAACGCCGGCATGATCGCCAGCTCGAACCCCTCCGGACTCACCTTCAGGTCCTTCGGATACGTCTGCCAGAAATCGCGAACCGCCAGCGTAACCGATCGCGCGCCATCGCTCCATTCCGCAACGCCCGCGGCCCGCTTGCCTTCGACGCCTTTGGGCTGCAGCGTGAACCGGTCGTCTGTGTGTTGTTGTAACGTCGCCGCCGCCGTGTCGCCGCCAAACGATCCCCGCGTCCCCGCCAGCGACCATTGCTTTGCCGCCCCCGCGATCGGCACCTTAAGAACCAGGCTTTTGATATCGATGAAATCGGTCGCCGTATGATCGTTCTCGAACGTATGTTGGATCCGGACATACGGTTGCCCCGCCCACGCATGCACGCGAACAACGTAGCGGAACAGCTTCTTGCCATCCGCGGCTTGGTGCCGCCCGCTCACCAGTATGGTGGCGCGAACCGGTCCACTCTCCTCCACCTTCACCTGGTCGGGCGCGGCCAGGCTTGAGTACACCGTCCCGTCCGGACCCGTCAGCGAAAACTCGGCCGGCTTGTCCACCACCTTCTCGCCATTGCGCCACACCGAATCGAACAGTCCGAACCGCCGCTTGTTGACTGCGAACTTCAACATTCCGGTATCGACTGTCACCGCGTCGTCAGCTTCCGTCACCTTGATCGGCGACTCCGTTCTCGCCCGATTCACTTCGGTCCCATACTCCACGGTCGCGTTCGACTGCTTGGCAGGCATATCGAGCAGCACCCATTTCACGCTCCCGTCGGGCCAGTGCTGCAGCACGCGGGTCTGCAGCGGCGCTTCGGCCGCGCCGCCGCTCACGACGCGCAAATGATTGTCCGACCCCAGCACGCCCTTAGCAAATGGAATGCCAGTGGTCACCGGAAGTTCACCCGGCTCCACCTTTAGCGCCAGCCGCTCCTTCCGCGCCGTGCCCGCAACAGTGGGCCGCTGCTCGGTGCGGAAGGTTTGCCATTCGCTGGTTATCGTCCGATCGTCGCGCGTTTTAGCCACCACGCGATATTTGTAAGTTCGTCCGGCGGCAAGCTTGTCCAGCCGCACACGGTGGTTGTTCAGTTTCAATTCCTCGCGCCCTTTTACCGCTGCGTCATCGGTTTCCACCTCGCCGGCCGCGGGCCAACTCGTCAGCCAAGTGATGCTTGCTGAATCCTCGGTCGCGCGAGCGCCAACCTCGGTGATCTCATACGCCGGCTCCTTCGCCTGCGGCTTCTGCTTCAACAGCAGCAGATCCTCGGTCTTGTACTGTCCCGTCTTGGTGAGAGCCTTCAGCTCGATCGTCTCTCCGCCCGTAAACGTCTGTGCCTCGGAAAGGTAATATAGCTTCTGGCGATTGTCGTCCATGTCCGCAACCGCCGTGCCCACCTGTTTCCCGTTGATCGAAATCGCGATCCGCTCGTCTCCTGCGCTGTCGTAAAAGATGAAAGCCGGATAGTAAGTTCCCGCGCTCGGGACCGTTACGCTAATCCGCGCGTTCTCCTCCTTCCGCTTGGCCGCCCACGCGCGATACTCTGACACGTCCTCGACAAAGCCTTCAAACTTGCATTTCAGAATCGGCAGCGCGACGTTCTGCTTATCGGCAGCCGCCGCGCTAATAGTATCCAGCCCCCATGTGACTTCCACATTCTGGTTGTTGCCGCGACGGTTACTGCAGGCTCCGGCGAACAGGCACACCAACGCTATTAGAGTGCAACCTCGGCGCATTTCGTGATTCTCCTTTACCATTCCAGACGAACACCCATGCGGACCGTACGCGGGCCGCTCTGATCGTATGCCACCACCCCGCCTACCCCGGTAATCACGCCCAGCAACTCCGGAGACGAGATGTTCAACCCCGGCTCGGAATAGTTCGGGTGATTCAGCACGTTGGTGGAAGTGATTTCGCCCCGCAACCGGAGCCGTTCGTAAATATTGAAATACTTCGATAATCCGCCATTCAGTACCTGCAGGCCCGGTCCTTTGATTACGCCCTTCGCGGACGTACCATACGAACCCGCCTTCGGCGGCGCGAACGCCGTCGTGTCGAACCAGTGATTGACGGTCGCCTGGCCGCTCGGAAGATTCGGATCGCGCAGCAGGTCCGGACGAATCGTGACGTTCGCCGGAGTGCGGCTGGTTGTGTACGCGGTACCGGTCGGATCGGGCCCTGTCCAAAGCGGCGTGATGAAGCGTCCCGAGTAGTAGCTCAGCACGCTCGAGATCTCCCAGCCGCCGAACATCGCCTGCGTCAGGCGGTTACTGCCGGTCATCCACTTGCGGCCCTTGCCCACCGGAATCTGATAGATGAAAGCGCCCGTCACTCGGTGCGTCGGCACGTCCAGCCACACGCCGCGCTCGCGCCGGCGGTCATACGCGTTCTCAGGATTCTGGCCGCGCTCCAGATCCCCAATGTCGCGCGCCAACTGGTACGAAAATTGATATAGCAACCCGCGCACCATCTGTCGCTTCACGTCTAACGTAAGCGAATGATACTGATGTCCCGCGCCATTGGTCAGGTAGTTGAAGTTTGGATATTGCGGGAACATCCGCGGTTTATCCACGAATAGCCGGTTGTCAGGCAGCGGCTGATTGATGTTGAACGCCCACTCCCCTTGCCGCGTATTGGTACCCACGTACGAGAGCCGGAACCCCGTGTCCCAACGCTGATGCTCAATCGTCACGTTGTACTGCATGCTGTACGGAATCCGCAGATCCGGCTTGATCGCAGTCGGCAAACCGACTGTCGTCACGCCGCCTGCCACCGTCGGAAACACTCGCGGCAGGACCACGGTCGGGTTGTCCTGCGGATTCGTGTAGGCCGGCTCATTAATCAGGAACGGTACACCGCCGGCGCCCGTCGTCCGCGGCACCACGTCATAGTAAATCCCGAACGCCGTCCGGAACACCGTGTTATTGCCAAACGGCCGCCACGCAATCCCGATGCGCGGCGCAAAGTTGTTCTTGTCCGTCTTAATCAATGTCTTCCCCGGCAACCCGGCCTGCTTCGCTTCAATCACATCCACGTAGCCGCGCGGCATCAGCGGGCTCACCCGGGTAAGCGCGCCATCGGGAACCACAATCTTCCCCGTACCGATCTCGAACATCGACAGCATGCCATGATCCTCTCTCCACGACGGTTTGTATTCGTACCGCAGTCCGATGTTGAGCGTCAGCCGTTTGGTGACCTTGAAATCGTCCGTGATGAACAGTTCCTCGCCCCACCGCGTCAGCCCGTACTCGAGCGGCGGAAACGCGCGCGAAACCGTGGTCGGAATGCCGAGAAGAAAATCGGCGTAGGGCTGGCCCGTGAACCGGTTCGAGAACGTCATGTTGCCGAACAGCGACGCATTCGCCTGGCCATCCCCAAATCCGATGCGCCCGATTGTGGCGCCCATCTTCACACTGTGTCGGCCGCGCAGCCAGTTCAATTGATCATGGAACTGATAAACGCGGTTGCGGAATCCCGGATGCCGCCACTCCTGGCTCACCGTAATCGGACTAATGCTGCTCCCACTGAAACTGACTTTAGGAATTCCAGGAATATCCGGCAAATTATCGATTAACCCGATCAACCCGAACTGCGTCACCAGTTGCTTACCGTTGGTCGTCGGCTCGCGCGGATTGTCATTGAACGATAAGCCGCCGCGAAGCTCATGCAGCAAATTGGGCCGGATCGTCTGCGTCCACGACGCGTTCAATCCCCGCGTGTCCCGCTGCTGCCAGCGCTGCCCGATCGTCGGCATGTTGCCTTCGAACGGCCGCACGTACTGCCGTTCCCATGTGTAGCGGCCAAACACCGACGACTTCTCCGTAAACCGGTGGTCGATACGCGTGGTCCACAATGTGTCCGTATCGAAATCCCGCCGCCCGAGTGTCTTGAAGTTCTGGCTCGCGAGTGAATCAGTGATCCCCTGATTCGGAAGCGGATAAAAACGGTCCTGAATTTTCTGCGAAACCGGATTGATGCGCGACGCGGGGATTATATTGCCCGCAAACGGCGTGTTCGCGGCGAACGGATCGTGGATCACCGTGCCTGGCAGCAGCCTTGAGAAATCGCCTTGCCGCCACGCCGGCAGCGGCACCGTGGGATTCATGAGGTCCAGCACCGCGCCGCCCTGTAGTGTCTCGTACGAGAAGAAAAAGAAGCTTCGATCCTTGCCCGTGTAGATCCGCGGCAGATAAATCGGGCCGCCGATCGAAGCGCCAGGCGTGTGTCTCACATACGAACTGCGCGATGGCGAGAACGGGTTCCGCGCATTCAGTCCCGCCGTCGAATAGTAGTCGAATCCGCTCCCATGGATCTGGTTCGTCCCCGACTTCGACACCAGCGTCACCTGCCCCAGCGCGCCGAACTCCGACGTGTTGTTCGCCAAATCCACGCGCATCTCCTGCACGCTTTCCACAAAGTCCGCCAGCGGGCCGATCAGGCTGCCGTCATACAGGTTGTTGAAGCTGATTCCATCCACCGTTTCGTTCTCTTGATTGCCGCGGCTCCCGGCAAACCGGATGTACGCGTTACCGCCCGTCATCACCAGCATTCCCGGAATCTGCTGCAGGAAGCTGTACATCGACCGGTCGTTCAGCGGCAGCGATTTCAGCGTCTCGGCATTCCGCGTGTCGCCGATACGCGTCGTTTCCGTCTCAATCAGCGCCACTTCGCCGCTAACGTCTATCTTCGAAGAGACCGCTCCCAGTTCCATACGGATGTCGATGCGCCGCACGTCGCGCGCCATCAACTGCAGGTTCTGCGACGTGAATTCGTTAAACCCGCTCGCCTCCGCTTTGATCTGATACTCGCCCTCGCGCAACTGCGGAGGGACATAGGTACCCGACTCGTTCGATCTTGTCGTGTACCGGTAATTACTTTGGACATGCGTGGCGGTGATGGTTGCGTTCGGAACAACGGCTCCGGCAGGGTCGGAGACGTTCCCTGTAATCGTGGCGAAGGTGGTCTGCGCGCCGCTTGGAACGGAACAGCACGCCCAAAGCAGGCACGCGGCAGATGCGAGAATTCGCGACCAAGACATCCTGTGCGCCTTTCCGCCATCGAGGCGAACGTGGTGTTGCCCACCGAACGTCTGACGGCTTCCGGTATCTAACAGCGTTTCGAACCGGGATATAGTCTATGTCAACCGTTCCCCAAATGCATCCGGGTCGGCGCGGGCGTTTTAATTCGGCCTGACCTTGGCGACCTTACCTGGCGCCTTTGCGTGAATATCTTCTTCCCTCGCGTAACATGGTAGAACTGCAGCCCAGATGATTCCGCTGTTGTTTGCGGCCTGGCTCCACCTTGCCTCGCCCAACTTCGAACTCTTTACCGACGCCGGCGAAAAGCAGGGCCGCGACGCCTTGCGCCGCCTCGAAGTTATGCGCGAGGTCTTCGCCCGGCCCACGCCTCTGCCCATCCGCGTTATCCTCTTCAACTCCCAAAAGGAGTGGCGCCAGGTCCGCCCCTCCGAACGCACTGGAGGGTTCTACCAGAGCGGTCCCGAACTCGATTCGATCGCCATCGTGCAAGGCGAGGAATCGGCCCGCATCGTCAATCACGAGTACGTCCACTTGGTTCTGAACCACGGCTCCGCACGCCTGCCCCGCTGGCTCGAAGAAGGTACTGCCGAGTTTTATTCGACTCTCGACGCGGCGGGCGAACGCGTCCTGATCGGCAAGCCCATCGTCAACCACATCCGCGAACTGGCGCGCGGCCAGTGGCTCACCGCCGATGCACTCCAATCCGTCCAGTCCGGCCAGGAACATCCCGCGCTCCCTTTGTTCTACGCGCAAAGCTGGGCGCTCGTCCACATGCTCAATGTCGCCCCGCCTTACCGCAAGCACATGCCCCGCTACGCGGAGTTACTCGACCAAAGCGTTCCGCCGCCGCTCGCGTTCGAACAGGCTTTCGGCAAGTCCGTCGACGCGGCCCTTCGCGACCTCGCCATCTACCTCCGGCAGGGCCGCTTCGCGACTGCCGCGGTCCTGGTTCGCGAGCAAAACCCGGAGATCACGGTGAAGCCGGCCGACATCGAAGCGCCGGTCGTCTTGACCGAGTTACTCCTCCAGGTAGGCCACACCGCCGCGGCTGAAAAATATCTTCAGAAACTCCCCGATACGCCCCAAGCCACCACCGCCCGCGCTCTCGCCGCTCTCGCTCAAAAGCGGAATGCGGATGCCTTGCGGCTGTTCCGCGCCGCCATCGACGCCGGCGCCACCGCTGCCCTGCCCTACTTCGAATACGCCATGCTGCTCCGCGATTCCGGAGCCCCCCGCGACCAGGTCCGCCGCTATCTCGCGGAAGCCGGCGGACGCAATCCGAACTTAGCCGAAGCCCAGTTCCTCATCGGCTTGCTCTATCAACAGGAAGGCAAACATCGTGAAGCCGTCTCCGCCTTCGAATCCGCTGCCCGCATCCTTCCGCGCCAGTCCTATTTCTGGCATGCCTTGGCCGTCTCCTATCTCGACCTCAACGACACGGCCCGAGCCCGCCGTGCCGCACTCCGAGCCGCTGAAAACGCCGCCACCGAACATGAATTAGACATGGCTCAGGCCGCTCTCCGGCAAACCACCGGTTCCGCCCCGTCGGCCGGCACGACAAAACCCGCCACACCCGGCAAAGACGTCATTATCCCGAAAGGTTGGGAAATGCCCAAAGGCGACAACCACGTCGAAGGCACGCTCGAACAGATCGACTGCCAGGGCCGCACTGCCCGCTTCCAAATCCGCGTCAACGGCAAGCCCATGCGCTTCCTGGTTCAGGACCCCGGCGAAGTCCTGCTCAACACGCCCTCGGCCATTACCTTCGAATTCTCCTGCGGCCCCCAACGCCCACGGAAAGTAGCCATCGAATTCAAACTCCACCCCGCCGCGGACGGCCAAATCACCGCCATCGAGTTCCGCTAACCTGCCTCGATCCCCTTCCCTGGGATCATTCGCCAGCTCCCGTTTCCATCTTCTCTTCGCTGTGCGTCAGCTTCCGGCCTGTCCGTGGCTTTTCCGTTTTCCGCGTAAGTCCCGCGATCGTGCGAAATCTTCGCACTCTCCAGTTTCCGCCGCTCGCCCGCCTTCGCCTCATCTTTGTTGACTGGTAAGGCCTTACGGCTTCAGACAAGAACTACTGTGTATTTGGCCCGCCGTCTGCACTTCCTCCCCCGCGGGGGACCACCCATGCCACCCTATCCTTCCCTTTCTTCAAAACAACTGCGGCTGCTCGCCTGTGCACTGATCTTCCTGGTAGCTGTCTTTATTGGCGCCGGATTCGCCTACACGCGAGCCACCCGCGTCATCGACGACGCGATGGACTATAAGTTCCGCCGCATCGCGCTTCACTCGTGGCAGGCGCCGGGTGCTGCCTCCGTCAAGTACTTTGCCGGCTCGCTCGACAAGCACCGCTTCCGTGTGCAAGCTGTTACCTTGGCCGAAACCTCGCCCTGGGTGAAGAAAGCGGTCGTCGCGATCGAAGATCACCGCTTTTTCGATCATTCGGGTATTGACTTCAAACGTACCGCGCGCGCCGTCTGGGACTCCTTCGCCAACTCGAACCGCCCCCGCGGAACCTCCTCGCTTACCCAGCAACTCGCCCGCAGCCTCTATCTCAGCACGGAACGGTCGTACCGCCGTAAAGTCCGCGAAGCCCTCATCGCAATGGAACTGGAACGCCGCAAATCCAAAGACGAAATCCTTGAACTGTACCTGAACACCGTCCCCATGGGCCACCGCGCTTCGTACGACCTGATGGGGTTGGGCGCCGCCTCTCTCGACCTCTTTGGAAAGCCCCTCAACAACCTCGATCTACCCCAATCGGCCCTCCTGGCCGGACTGATTCAGCAACCCACCTCGCTTCATCCTCGCCGCCGTCCCGATGCAGCCAAAGAACGTCGCAACCTGGTCCTGGCCGTAATGCGTAAGCTCGGCTATATAGACGACAACCAGTACCATTCAGCCGTCGCCGCCCCGCTCGGCGTGCTTCCGGAACAGGCCACACATAACGCCTATTCGTCCGGCCAGTACTTCATTGACGCCGTTCGCCGCGAGCTTCGCGACCTCGAACAACCCGAAAAGCCTGTCGATGTCGTTACCACCATCGATCCACGCCTGCAACGTATCGCCGAGAAAACCGTAGCCCTCTACGGCCCCAAGCTCGACAAACTCACCGCCGCCCGCCACAAGGGCGAAAAGCCCGAAATCGCTCTCGTCGCTCTCGACACTCACTCGGGCGCCATCCGCGCACTCGTTGGCGGCCGCAACTTCGAAGCCAGCCAGTTGAATCACGCCTTTTCGCAACGCCAACCGGGTTCCACCTTTAAACCCATCGTGTACGCCGCCGCCCTGGAACGCTCGGTTCGGTACGGCGATTTCGCATTCACACCCTTCACCCCGGTAGACGATACCCCAGCAGTCTTCATTTTCAATAACGTCGCTTACGAACCAGCCAACTACGGTGGCGTCGTCCGCGGCCTTATGCCGGCGCGCCAGGCCCTCGCCCTCTCCTCCAATGTCGCCACCGTGCGCGTCGCGCTGAAAGTCGGCTATGAACGCGTAGCAGCCCTCGCCCAGAAAGTCGGCCTGCGGTCCACCCAGGCCACCCCATCCGCCGCTCTCGGCGCCTACGAAGTTACTCCCGTGCAACTCGCCGGAGCCTACACCCCGTTCGCCAACCGCGGTCTCGCTCTCAAACCCTACACCATCGAGTCCATTGCCGACCGCATGACGGGCGCTTTGCTCTACCAGCACAATACCCCCGCTATTCCCGCGCTCGACCCCACTTCCGCCTACCTCACCACCAACATGCTCGAAGATGTTCTCACCTGGGGTACCGGCGCCTATGCACGCCAAATGGGCTTTCGCCTCCCCGCCGCCGGCAAAACCGGAACCGACGACGATGGCTGGTTCGCCGGTTTCACCACCGAACTGCTTTGCGTCGTCTGGGTCGGGTTCGATGACAATCGCGACCTCGGCCTCGACGGTTCCAAATCGGCCCTCCCCGTCTGGACCGATTTCATGAAGGAAGCCGGCAACCTCGCCCCTTACAACAAGGCCGCGAAATTCGAGAAGCCCGCCGCAGTCGACCGTTTCCTCGCCGCTATGGCGCCTCCGCCGCCCCCGCCGGACCCCGAACTGCCCGCCCTCAGTACCCCGCGCATTGCGGCCGACCTGCCGCTCAATTAGCCCCTTGCCGCCTCTCGCGACGGTCCGGCGTAGCCGGTCTGTCGATCGCCCAATATTGGCGTCCGAATTGCTCTCCAAACACCGACTGCAGAATTTGTTCTGACAACGAAAGGAAATCCGTATGGATCTGATTACAACCCTAGCTGTGATTCTCGCGGTTCTGTGGCTGCTCGGGATGGTGACGGCGTACACCGTTTCCGGGTTCATTCACATCCTGCTGTTTCTCGCCATCGCGCTCATCCTCATCCGGTTCATCCAAGGCCGTCGAGTGGTTTAGAGTTCGCGTCCAAGTCGAGAGAAATCTAAAGGCCGGCTGCTTTCGATCGCAGCCGGCCTGATATTTTGACGCGTTCCGCAAACCTCTATCGCTTACCTTCCCCTACCGGCAGCGTGAAATAGAACGTCGCCCCTGAACCTTCTTCCGACTCCACCCAGATCCGCCCGCCATAGCGCTCGACAACCTTCTCGCAAATCGAAAGTCCGATCCCGGTGCCCTGAAACCTCCGCCCGTGCAGCCTCTTGAACAACCCGAAAATTCGCCGGTGATGTTCCCTGTCGATCCCAATGCCGTTGTCCGCGACACCCAGCCGCCACTCGCCGTTTACCCGTTCCACCGAAATGTGGATCCGCGGCGTGGCATCGCCCCGATACTTAATCGCGTTGCTGATCAAATTTTGCAGTAACTGCACGAAATGCACACGATGCCCGCGAACCGTCGGCAGCGGATCGGCCGTAATCACCGCGCCGGACTCCTCGATAGCCATCGCCAGATTGCGCAATACCATCCGGTACACCTGCTCCATCGACACCGCCGTCCGCTCCGCGTTCGGTGCGTCTCCTACCTCCATGTACTCCCGCAAATCCGCCATCAGCGCATACAGCCGCGATGCGCTATCCACCACGTGCCGCATGAACATCCGCGGCTCTTCCCCGAGCGACGCGTCCGCACTCTGTTCCAGTAATTGCGTGAACGCGGAAATCGTTCGCAACGGCTCTTGCAGATCATGCGATACGGCGTACGCGAACTGCTGCAAATCTTCGTTCGATTTTCGAAGCTCCTCTTCCTTCGCGGCCACCAGCGCGGTCAACCGGCTGATCTCCTGATCCGCCGGCGCCACATGCGTCATCGCGATCGTCCCCCCAACGCGCACGCTTCCGCCTTCCGTCAGCTTCGAACCTTGCATTGTTGCCGCCCGCCCGCCCGCGTTCAACGTAATGGCGAACGGCTCCCCTTCCGCGGCACACCCCTGTAGACACCGCTCCAGTTGACGCCATTGCTCGCCGGCAAGTACCGCCTGTAAGTCCCGGAAGCGCTTGCACGACTTCACCCCTGCAATCTCTTCGAGGCTCCCGATCGTCTCAAACGCATCCGATTCGGGGTCCCAATGCCACAGGATCGTCGCACACGGGCCGCGCCCCTTTTTTGCTGCTGAAGTTGGCTCTCCGTTCTTCTCTGCCGCACCACCCAATTCCCGCATTGCCGGTCACCCGCCAATCAATGGGGCATTCACCGGGCCAACTCTAACTATTTGAATCTTCGTTAAAAACGAGGCAAACTACTGGTAAATTCCTGCGGCTTGCGCAATGATTTACCTGCCGTCTGCCGCCATCGAGTGACCTTTGTGATACTGCCGCAGCTTCGCCAGCAACGTTTTCGTGCTTAATCCGAGAATCAGCGCCGCACGCGTCTTATTGTTGTTCGTGTGCTGCAGTGTCAGCCGGATCAGTGCCTCTTCCGCCTTCTCCACACTGGTTCCGAACGGCAGCGTCACCGTTTCCGACTCCCCGCTCACCTCAATCGTCGGCGCCCCCCCATCGCCAATATGCGCCGGTAGCGATTTCGGATAGATCAGACCTTCGCCTGTCATCACCACACAGTACTCGATTACGTTGCGCAACTCCCGCACGTTGCCCGGCCAGTTGTGCGAGTACAAACGTTCCAGTGTCGATGGATGCAAACCCGATACCTTACAGCCGTGCTGAAGGTTGTACCGCTGTACAAACGCATCCGCCAGCAGTGGCAAATCTTCTTTTCTTTCCCGCAGGGCCGGAAGCGCCAGATGAAAAACGTTCAGCCGGTAGTACAAATCCTCCCGTAACCGCCCGTCCCTGATTGCGTCCAGCGCATTGCGGTTCGTCGCCGCAATCACCCGCACATCCACGTCGAAATCCGTTCGGCCACCCAGCCGCCGAACCCGCCTGTCCTCCAGCACCCGCAGCAGTTTCCCTTGTGTCTGGATCGGCATCTCCGCCAGCTCGTCCAGCAGCAGCGTGCCTCCGTCGGCCGCCTCCATACATCCCACCCGCCGTTCCACCGCCCCCGTGAACGAGCCTTTTTCGTGACCGAACAGTTCGCTTTCTATCAGCGTTTCCGGCAATGCCGCGCAATTCACCGCAATAAACGGTTGCTTCGTCCGCGGACTTAATTTATGAATCGCCCGCGCCACCAGTTCCTTGCCCGACCCGCTCTCGCCCGTCAGCAGAACCGAAGCCCGTGTCGGCGCAATCTGCCGGATCGTCGCAAACAGCCGCTTCATCGGATCGCTGTTGCCGATCAGCTCATCGAGCACCCCCTGCTGGCTTAATTGCAGCCGCAGCCGGTGATTTTCCTCAGCCAATCGCACCTGCGTCACCGCGCGCTCAACCAAAGCGCGCAACACCTCCGGTTGTACCGGCTTTTCCGCAAACCAGAACGCGCCATAGTCGTGGATTACCGAAAGCGCTTTTTCGATGCCCCCGAATGCGGTGAGAGCAATCACCGGCGGAGCCGATCCCCGCTCGTGTAAGCTCCGCAACAGTTCGAGGCCGGTCATCACCGGCATCATCAGGTCGGTGACGACTACATCCACTTGTTCGGAATCGAGCAAGCCCAACGCTTCCGACCCGTTCGTCGCTTTCAGCGTCGCATAACCCCAACTCTCCAGCAGCGCTCCCACACGGTCGCGTTGCTCGCACTCGTCATCGACCACCAAAATTCGTGACTGCGGATATTCCATCACAACTGCTGCGTATCCTGTATCAGGCTACTGTCGTAGATAACCGGGCGCAAGTGTCCAGTTGATTTTCTCTTATCTCTTCCTAAATTAAGACAACTTTTCACCGTGTAGTCAGGATCACCCGGATCCGTTCCCACAGCTCATGAAATTCTTGCAGGGTGCGCGGTTTGGCGAGGATTGCTGCCGGCTGCAGGGCTGCCATCGCCGAATGATGTTCCGGCGACTCCGTCCCCGATAGGAATGCAATTGCCTGACCGTCTGCTACAGCCCTCACCCGCTGGAACAACTCGATCCCGGACATGCGCGGCAAATTGTAGTCGAGCAGCACCAGGTGCGGCTCCGCCGGCGATCGCGCCACCTCTTCCATATAATCGAGCATCGCGTCGCCGTCGCCGAACGCCCGCAAATCCGCGTCCAGCACTTCCGTATTCAAGGTTTCACGAAACAAAAAAACTTCGGACGGATTGTCTTCCACCAGCACGATCCGCTTTTTTTCCGCGTCGGGGGTCACAATTCATTCTCCGATGTGCTCGAGATGCCTGCGCAGCTCGACCTTGTCGTTGGGCCTGCAATTCATTTTCCACCAATTCGCTCCCACTTGGCACTTCACATGCCCTATTCCCGTCCGTATGAGCAACAAACGCAATTCAAAAACCGCTTCCGAGCACGACCAGGCTTCTCCGGTCCTCGCAATTTCCGATCACCCGCTGCAGGCTTTTCGCTCCGTCACTCGCATGCCTATCGGTCTCGATGAAGACGTGTGCAGCCGCAGTATCGAGGTTCTCAACCAGATCCTCGCCGACACCATCGCTTTGCGCGACCTCTACAAGAAACACCATTGGCAGGTCGCCGGCCCGACCTTTCTCCCGCTTCACGAACTCTTCGACAAGCACGCTGCCGAACAGAACGAAATCGTCGACATGCTTGCCGAGCGTGTCCAACTGCTCGGCGGTGTCAGTGTTGCGGCCGCTGCCGATGTCGTCGAATTGACACAGGTTCCGCGTCCGCCCAAAGAACGGGAAGAAGTCCCCACTCAGATTTCTCGTCTCGTCGAAGCTCACGAGATCATCCTGCGCGAAGCGCGTCGCGGCGCTCGCCAGGCCTCCGAAGCCGGCGATGAGGGCACTAACGACTTGCTCGTCAGCGATGTGGTCCGCACCAACGAACTCGAGGTCTGGTTCATTTCCCAGCACCTGGTAAACGTCCCTCTCTCTGAAGAGCAACCGAACCATTAGCCGCCATCTCTACTTCACGGGCCGGACCTTCCACGTTCGGCCCAACCCGTTCCCCTTACCAGGTAAGAACTCCATGATCGCTCCAACCATCAAATTCCGCGCCGTTCCCGTCGTCGCCTCCCTGCTCATGGCCGCCCTGCTTATGGCCGCCGACCCGGCCAGCCTCAATGGCACCTGGGTCCTCGACGTTCATAAATCCAACTTCGGGAAAGTTCGCAAACCGGCTAGCGGCGTCATCACCATTCAGCACGCCGAACCGAAGCTCCGCTACACCGGAACCAACACCTTTGCCAACGAAAAGTCCGACTACGGATTCGATGGCTCAATTGATGGAAAAGCCTACACGGCTACTCATGCTTCCGGTCCCGGCACGATGACCATCAAACGTCTCGATTCCCGAACGATAGAAAGCTACTACAAAGCCGACGCCGGCGGATACGAGGAGTCCGCCCGCACCTCCATCTCCGCTGACGGCAAGGTCCTCACCCGCAAGATCACCGTCAAGGCCAAAGACGGTACCTACTCCTGGACCGAGATCTACAATCGGAAATAGCCCGTGTAAGCCCGCGGTCCAAGCGCTGCTTCCCACTCGGAGCGGGAGCGTCAGCGACCCGGCCGACGCACCGCCCCCCTGAAGCGCAATCTTGATTAACGTTTAGCCATCTCGCAAATTGGGTTCGTTCCGCACGGATTCTTCGAGTTCGGTCTGGTAGCCCCTTCTCCCGATCCTGTAACAGGATCGACCTTCCATCCGATAGTACTTTCGTACTATTTGTGTCACGAGATACCCACAACATGATACATACGTGCAGTGTCTTACACTGTATACTGTCTGAATCGCTGTACGGTTTCTTGAATGGTCTCTGTATCGGTAGTTATTCCCGTCCGCAATGGCGCCCCCGATCTTCTTCGCTGTCTCCTCAGCATTGCCCATTCGCGCGTAACGCCCTTTGAGTGCATCGTTGTTGATGACGCGTCCTCAGATACCAGCGCCCAAATAGCCGGCGACTTCGGAGCCACGGTTCTCCGGCTTCGCAAGCAGAGCGGACCTGCCGTGGCCCGTAACCTCGGGGTTCAGTCGGCCCGCGGCGATGTCGTGTTGTTCATCGATGCCGACGTAAGCCTTCTGCCCGACGCCATCGAGCGCCTGATTGAGCACTTCGCAGCCGATCCCGATCTCACCGCCGTATTCGGTTCCTATGCTGATCGTTGCCCGAATCCTGACTTTTTTTCACTGTATAAGAACCTTCAGCACGCATTTGTTCATAGGTCCGCCTCTGGCGCTGCCTCCACGTTCTGGTCTGGTTGCGGCGCCATCCGCCGCAAACGCTTCCTTGCCTACGGCGGTTTCGACGAAACCTACGGCCGCCCCTGCATCGAGGACATCGAACTCGGCACTCGCCTCGCCCGTATCGGCGAGAAAATTCGCGTCGACGGCGCCATCCAGGTCGAACACCGAAAACAGTACAAGTTCCTTTCAATGGTCCGTAGCGACCTCTTTGACCGCGCCATCCCTTGGACCCAGTTGATCCTCCGCGAAGGCAAGATGCCCAATACCCTGAATGTCGCCAACGGGCAGCGTACCGCCGCGGCGCTGGTCTGGGTGTTTCTGGCTCTCGTTTCAGGTTCCGCCCTGTTCCACGGCGTTGAGGCGCTGACACCCTGGGCGGCCATGATTCTTCTCGCCGTGGCTGCCTGTTTAATCATTCGCCGTGGCCGTAGCGCCAACATCTCCTGGGCAACCGTCGCCCTCTTGCTCGGTCTGGCCGCCGCCTCTCGGCTTCAGTTGGAGGACTTCGACAAAATCACTCTCGCGGCGGCCGCTGCTCTCTCTGGTGTTCTCTTTATCAACCGCAAGTTCTATCGCTTCCTTGCGGACCGTGGCGGTTGGGCCCTCGCCATCGCTGCTGTCCCTTTCCACTTGCTCTATTACGTCTACGGCGTTATCGGCTTTGTATTCGGCGCCGTGCTTTATGTAGTCCATCCGCCCGCCCCGGTCCCTATCGTCACCAGCAAGCTCCGCACTTCCGATTCCGCCACCGAGGTCGGCGCCCTGCGTTAGTTCGCGGCGCCCAACGCCCGGTACAGCGTCACCCTCGGATTCGCTACGCGCACCTTCTCCCACTCACTTCCGTACTTCTCCAGGAACGCCCGCACCGCCTTCAGATCCGGTTGATCTTGCCCGCGCACCTCGTCCATCACAATCATCCCCACCGCCCGCTCTTTCATGTATTTCCGCAGTTCCTCCGGAGTCGAGAATTTCATCTTGAAGAACGATCCCACCATGTCCGACTCCGACATTACCTTCCCCGCCCGAATCACCGTCCCTTGCGGCCGCCTCGTTTCCAGAATGGCGAACTCCGACGTGAAGTCTCCTTCCATGTCCCCGTACCCCGTCACAAATACCACCGGGTACTGGTGCGCAAGCCGGGCCGCCTCGCGATAGTCGTTCAGCTTCCGAGGAATCGGCTGATCGAGTCCCAAGCAGTACCATGCGAACACCGCCAGCGCCATCGCCGCTATTCCCGCCTGCCACACATTGCGTGGAAACCGCGGTGCGCACCAATGCACGGCATAGGCTAACGTTACGAGAAACAGCGGTCCCAGCGTCACCAGGTGCCGCGGCTCCCATACCCCGATACTGATCGTCCCCGCAAACGTTCCGATCGTCAATCCCAGCGAAGCCGCCGCAAACGGCCACTCCCGTACCATCCGAATCGTAGCCAGGTAAGCCGCGCCGGCCACCGGCCACAGCGGTAGCGGAAACAGCTGTCGAAAGTATCGGAAAAACGCCTTCGCCCGGTAGGGCCGTACTCCAGGACCTCCGTACATCAGCACCTTCTCGTGCTTCGCTCCCGGCACAAACAGGTACCACGGCAGGCAAATCGCAACCACCATCGCCGCCGGTATCCAAAACGCCGCCCGCCGCATCAGATCCAGCTTCCGCGTCAGCAGCACTCCGGCGACAGGCACTGCGGCTAACGCCAGTCCCGTCCCCTTCGTCATGATCGCGGCGGTCGTGAATACCCCGAACAGTGCGCTCTGCCACCACTGCTCTTTCTCCAGGTACCGCGCATATGCCCGCACGGCGAGAAAGGAAAACAGCACCACTACCAGTTCCGAGTACACTTTCTCGCCCGCCGTCCGCACCGGCGGCAACAACAGCCACAACAACCCCATCGGTATCGCCGGCCGCGGCGCGAACCGCCTGATCTCAAGCGAGATCAGCAGCGATACAAGCGCCGCCGCAATCGCCATCATCCACAGCGCCGTTAGTAGCTTCGGCTCGAACAGGAAATACCAGACGCCGTGCAGCACATAGAACATCGGCGGCCAGTGCCCCATCATCACCTTTTGATAATGGTCGTAATACGCCTCCGCAAAACGCAGCGGATGCTCAAACAGGTGCCCCCGCACGTAGTCGTGCAGCATCAGCCCCGTCATAAAATGGCCCGACTCGTCCTGCCACCCGCTCCATCCGCCCGACCAGTCTCCACGTGCCCACTGCAGCGTCAACGCGACCGCAATATAAAGCGCCAGCTCCAGCGCCCGCCCGCCCCAGCTTCGCCATCTTCGCACCATATTTAGGGCGCCTGATTTGGGGCGCCTGCTTGCTCCAATTCCATACTTTGAACTTCGCGGCTTGGTGTATCCAGCTTACCTTGTCCCCTCCCCTCCTTCTCCGGCAGTCCGATTGCCCCCGCCACGCCAAAGCCGTACCATTTAAAAGGTACTTTCTACATCCGAGACGGTCGCCATTGGGTCGGACGTCCAAATCCGGAGGTTTCTTTATGGGTTCTTTCATTCTTCGATTTGCTGCCGGGACACTTGCTTCCATTGCTCTTCTCGCCGGCGCCGACTTTACTTACGAACAGAAAACCGAAATTACGGGCGGGTCCATGAAACGCATGATGGACATGGCCGCGCGTTTCTCGCGCCAGGCCGCGGGTCCGCAGACCACCACTCATCGCTATAGCGGCGATAAGATGTCGGTGCAGGCCGCCAACGCCACCACGGTCTACGACCTCGCCGCCGACACCATCACCCAGATCGATCACGGCAAGAAAGAATACTCCGTGATCGGCTTTGCCGAAATGATGGAACTGACCAAAGCCCTGATGAGCAAGTTCAACCAAGGCCAGGATCAGGGTGTTCAGGTCAACTGGAAAGCCACCGTCGACCTTACCGGTAAAACCAAGCCCGTCGCCGGCGTAGACACCAAAGAGGCAGTCCTTAAAGTTGAAATGGAAGCCCAGGATGCGTCGAAAGCTAAGTCCGGCGTCACCAGCATGGACATGGACATGTGGATTGGAGCCATGCCCGGCTATCAGGCCGTTCGCGATTTTCAGCGCAAAATGGCCGCTAAGATGTCCCTGGCCGCCGGCGTAAACCCCATGATGATGTCCCAAATGGGTTCCGGCGGCATGAACGCCATGATGGAGGCCGGTAAGAAGATCGCCGAACTCGACGGCATCCCTCTCGAGACCATAATGCGGATGAAAGGAATGATGGGCGTTCCTGGCATGTCCCAGCGCCGTCCGGAAGCCTCCGAACAGCAGCAATCCACCGAAACCGCCCAGGTCCCCTCCACCGCCGATGTCAAAGACGCCGCTAAGGAACGTGCGGCCGAAGCCGCCGCGGAAAACACCGCCTCCCGCGTTACCCGTGGCCGCTTGGGCGGACTCGGTGGAAACATGGGCGGAATGCTCGGTGGCCGCCTCGGCCGCGGCAAGAAAAAGGAAGAAGCTCAGCCCGCCCCGCAAGCCCAACCCGAGCCCGCTCCCGCCGCTGCTCCAGCGCCCGCTCCCGCCGCCAATCCGGCGCCCGCTTCCGGTTCCGACCAACTGGCCATCGAATCGGTTACGACGGTCACGTCTTTCAACAGCAACCCCGTCGACCCCGCCGCCTTCACCGTTCCCGCTGGTTACAAGCAGGTCGAACACCCGTTGAAGAAGACGAAATAACCTTACAACCCGACCGCACAACTGGCCGCCACCGCCGCTAACAATCGCTTCCTCAGCGGTAAATCAGCAGGCGCCTCTCCTCGATATCACCGTCGTGATCGTGCGCGCAATAATAAACAGGTCCAGCCAGACCGACCAGTTCCGGACGTAAAACACGTCCAGCGCTACCCGCTCCTCATACGTCGTTTCGTTCCGCCCCGATACCTGCCAAAGCCCCGTTATCCCGCCCTTCACCCGGCAGTAATGCTTGATGTGGTCTCCATACCGCGGCACCTCGTCATCCACCACCGGCCGCGGACCGACAATGCTCATCTCGCCACAAAGCACATTCCACAGTTGCGGAAGCTCATCGAGGCTGCTCTTTCTCAGAAAGTTGCCGATCCACGTTACTCGCGGATCTTCCCGTAACTTGCGCGTAAGTTCCCATTCCGCCTGCGCGGCGCGATTGTTCGCCAAATAACTCGCCAGCACCGCGTCGGAGTTATTGATCATCGACCGGAACTTCCAGGCCCGGAAATACTCGCCGTCCCTGCCCACCCGGCGGTGCCCGTAAAACACCGGCCACCCCATTTGGATCAGGATCCCCAAAGCGATCGCACCGAAAACAGGCGCCAGCACGATCAGTCCAGCAATCGCCAGCGTCAGGTCCAACACATCCTTCAGGAACTGGCGGTGCCGCGCATAAATATGTTGCGAAATCTCCAGCCCGAACTGTCCCGCCAGGTTGCGTGGCTCGATCGCAAACCCGAACAGGCCCCCGAGCGGCGGCATCCAGATCACCCGCGTGAAATGTGCGCACCGCCGCTCGATCGTTTCGATCATGCTTAAGCCCGTCATTCCCGGCATCGCCACCACCGCATACGCCGCTTTGCGTTCGAGCGCCGTCGGTAAATGGTCGTCATGTATTACCGGCAAACCCTGATACGTGTCCGGAGCCATCGGATCCTCGGTGGCAACGGCCACTGGCACCAGCCCCACACCCGGATGCCGCGTCAGTGCCGACAGCGTGTGCTGCAAAGCGCCGCCCGATCCGAACACCACTGCCGGAAATCCCCACCACCTGCGCCGTCCGAACACGCGCCGAACGTATGAGCGCAGAAACGGAATGAAAAAAATCGTCAACAGCACCGCCAGCGCCAGCGTCCAGGTGACGCTGCTCCGGCCGCCGCGCTGAGATACCGTGATGGCTGCCAGTAACACAAACACTACCGCGCTCGACGTACTTACCTTCCGTATCTCGTCCTGCGTCGGCATTGCAATCACTGAATAGAGCCCCAGCGCCGCATATACCGCCACAAACACCGGAATCGCCGGCCACAACTGCAAATACCCCGATAACTCCACCGGCCCTGCGATCGACGCTTTTATCAAAACGCTAAGTGCAACCGCCGTCACCAAAGCTACTATGTCTGTCGCTACGAGAACCCCGATCACCGCGCCCGGTTGACACCCTTGTGTGACTCGAAGCGAAGATTCCAGCCGCGCGCCGGATAGCGGCGCCAGCGAAACTGTCGGATTCATGGATGAGTCTCCTGGTAAACAACGGGAACTTGAGCCGTAAGTTGAGGAACTATTTCGCTATACACGAGGATGGTGCGATCGAGCATCAGCTGGCGTGTGAAATTACGCTCGTAACTGAGGCGGGCGGCGCGGCCAAAGTCCCGCCGGAGTTGCGCGGACCCGGCCAGGATGCTCAGTTTTTGCGCAAACTCCCGCGGCCGTCCCGCGGGTACTGTAAATCCGGTAACACCGTCTTCCACCGCTTCACTTACTCCGCCGACCGCAGAGGCGATAATCGGCAGCCCGGCGCGCATCGCTTCCAGAATCGAGATCGGAAATCCTTCCCAATGCGTCGGAAGCGCGAATATATGGGAACTGGCTAGTAAGTCCGGAATGTCGTGGCGGTCGCCCAGAAACCGCACATGTTGCGCAACGCCTAACTCACGCGCTAACTCCTCCATTTCCGAACGCAAAGGCCCGCCACCCGCAAACAGCACCTCGGCGCGCCCGTTCAGTTCCGGCAGCGCCCGCAGCAGCGTCGCGTGATCCTTCTGCCGCACGAATCGCGCCACCATTAGGATCTTCACCGGACCGCTATCCCCCCCAGGGCGCGCCCGCTCCGGCGAATCCGGAATCCCGTTATGAATCGTGACGATCTTGTTTGCGGGCAGCCCCCGGTCGATCGCCAGTTGCCGGTTCGCTTCCGATACCGCGATGATCTTGTGGCACACGCGCGCGGCGGCCTTCTCAAGCGGCGTTCCCACCAGTTTCCACATCCGTGCCGTGCCTTCTGCGAAACACCACGTGTGCGCCGTAAACACGCTCGGAACGCCGCTTAACCAGGCGGCCGCCCGCGCATGGAACCCCGCCTTCGACGTATGCGCATGCACCAGGTCCGGCTTGATCCGCTTAAACAATCGCACCAGCGCATACACCGCCCGCAAATCCCGTGGCGGATCCATCGGCTGTACCAGCGTCGGCGCCACATGCACATCCACCCCAAGCGCCCCGGCGGCTTCCGTCAGCGGACCCGTCTCCCCCGTCACCAGATGCAACCGGCACTTCCCGTGAAGCCCCTGCAACAGATCGAGCACGTGGCTCTGTCCGCCCCCGATCTCCGCCTTCGTAATCACGTAAACGATGCTCGGCTTCATGCCCACGCCTCCAGCACCTGCGAAGTGGCTGCTGCGCAGCGTTCCCACGAAAACCGCTCCGCCCGCTCGAGTCCTCGTGCCCGCAACTCGCGCTGCAGGCCGGCCGATCGCGCCAGCCGCAGCACCGCTTCGACAATCGTTTGCGCATCCGCCGGGTCGAGTCCCAGCGCTGCGTCTCCCACCACCTCCGGTACCGCGCTGTTCATCGAAGTGATCACCGGAGCCCCGGACGCCATCGCCTCTAGCGGCGGCAGCCCGAACCCCTCGCCGAACGTCGGATACACCAGCGCGAGCGCTCCTGCGTACAGCGGCGGCAACAACTCGTGCGGCACATACCCGGTGAAATGCACGTTCTTGGGAACCTCGCGAAGTTCCGCTCCCGCAAACACCAGTGCCCCGCCCCGCGGCCCCGCGATCACCAGCCCCAGTTCAGGCGCCTCCGCCACAATCGCCGGCCATGCCCGCAACATCGCGCCTAAGTTCTTCCGCGGCTCGATCGACCCTACAACCAGCAGGTACCGCTCAAACGGAATGCGCAGTTTCTCGCGCGCTTCCGCAATCGCCCCATCCGGCGGCTGCCGGAACCGGCTGTCCACTCCGTTGTGGACCACCGTGATCTTCTCCGGCTTAATTCCCAGCCGATCCACAATCCGCTTCTTCGTGAAGTGCGAAACCGCGATGATGTGCTGTACCCGAGCCGCCAGCTTTGGCAGCAGCCACGCATACCACCGTGAAAACCCGGGCGTGAACCACTCGGGATTGTCGATCGGAAAGATGTCGTGTATCGTGCAGACGTGGCTTCGTGCCGCTAACGGCCCCGTGTTATTCGGGCTCCACAACAATCCGCCGCGGCTCTTGCGCGGCAGCACGCATTGCTCCCACAAATGTCCCCGCGCACCCGTCAACGGCTCGGCCGGTGATACTATCTCTACCTCGCCTCTCAACCGTGCCGAAACCTCGTGCGCGTAATACTGCATCCCCGTTCGGGCGTGGGCAGTGTATCGCCCGTTTACGAAAATCCTGCTCATCGCGCCACCCCCGCTGCCGCTCGCGGCGCCGACGGCGTCCGGCACGCCGCCAACGCCACCACCACCGCGCACCAGGCCGGAAACACGCGCCCTTCCGCCGCATACAGCACCCGCGGCGCTTCGATTACCGCCGTGAACAAAATCGGATAAGTGAGTATCCCGGCCAGCTTCATCCGCCGGAAACTCGCATAACTCGCCCCCGCCGCCAATCCCGCCACCATCCAGAAAAACAATCCTCCTGGAAAGCCCCAATCGATGAACGGGAGTAATAAACCGCCTCCGTTGTTGAATTCCGGATTGGCGCCACGGGAAAGAATGTCGAGCATCGCCTCTTCCCGTTCGAAAGGGCTTTCGAAAACACTGCGTATCAATGTGTTCAGCAAGGGGAACCTGTACAGAAACCGAATACTGAAAAACGGGTAGTCGAGCGGTAGCAGCCGCTCCGACAAAAATGCCCCGTTGTTCAGTGCGGTAGCGTAATATCCCGTAAACCGCGCGGCGATGAACTCCGGAAAAGACCGGTGGCCGGCCGCATAAAAGTTCAACCACGACCGGAAGTATTCCGACGCGGCAAACAACCCGAACACAAATATAAACCCCACCACCGGCGCCACGGCAATTGCGCCGGGCGACATCCACCACTTACGGTCCTTCCGTCCCGCCGCCAATGGCGCGCCCACGATAATCGCCGGAAGCGCCATCTCAATCACCGCCAGGCGTTCGCTGTTAAAAAATGCGCGGGCAAATGTGAACACGAACAGGCAGGCGATTACCGGAACGATCCGCTTGCCTGCGTATCGCGTGAGTAACAACGCGCCCAGGATCACTGACGGAATCCCGAACTGTGTAAGCGTCGTTACTCCCGGAATCGTCACCAGATACACCTCCTTCATTCGCGACGCCGCCCCTCGCGAGCCGCCCAGGATGTCAAACACCAGCTTCAAATCCGCTCCGCGCACAATCGCCGCGCCCGCCCACGCCACGTACCCGACAATCGTCAGCGCCGCCATCCCATAAAAAACGGCCAGCAGTTTGTCCCACGGCAGCCCATCTCCGAACTCGTTTTCCACGCCTTTGAAACCCGACTCCCGCACCACGTACGCTGCCCCCGCCGACGAAACGCAAAACGTCGCCACCGCCGCAAGCGCGAACAATAGATATCGTTCCGAGAAATACTTCGGCGTCCGCCACTCTTCCAGATAAGTAGAGGCGGGAATAAAGTATGCCGCCAGCAGCACCGGTACCGACACTAAGGCCAGGGCCAATTCCGGACGGCTCCACCAGGGGATATGTACCCGGGTTGTCATCGTTTGCGTTTTGCGGTTTTGTTAGTTCGTAAGTGGACGGAGCGCCGCGATCCCGAACACGCTCAAACTCGTCCACCGGACCAATCGTTCCATCCGTCCCAACCGGCTTTGCGGCACCACCAGCAGATCGCCGGGAGAAAGCGTCACGTCTTCCGTCAGTTGCTGTCCGTTCATCATGCGCTTCATATCGAGCACCTTCACTTCGGCCCATTGATTGTCAACGCGCCGCACCAGCGCGACTGTTGAATGCTTCGCGTTTTCGCGAAATCCGCCCGCAAGCGCCACCGCCTGCGTGGCCGTCAGCGACCCTCGTAAGTCGAACATCCCCGGCTTCATCACTTCGCCCGTCACCGTCACCTGCGGCTTCACGAATTCTCTTAACGTCACGCTCACATCCGGATCGAGCAGCCGTTTGCCCACCGCTGCTTTCATTGCGTTTAGCGCTTCCGTCAACGTCAGCCCGCTTACCTTTAAATCGCCGGCGATTTCGGTCGACACAAATCCATCCGGCGCAACCGTCACCGTCTGGTTGAACTCCGGTGTGTACCGCAGTTTCATATCCAGTACATCGCCCGCTTGAATTCGATACCGCGGTTCGCGGCTGCTGAACTGCGCTAATAAGTAATCGGCCATCGGGCCGAGTAATGAGAGGAGGACGGCTATCGCTCTAACGCTCATAGATATTGATAGAGAAACTCCGGAATCGGATAGGTCCGGTTCGTCAATACAAACCCCGCTACCTGTCGTCCCGTGTTGCCTAATTTCCGCATCGCTTTCGTCACCTCGCTGCGACGCGTCTTCCCTGCTGTAACCACCAGGAATATGAGTCCCGCATGCTCGATCCCGCGGGGCAAAGGTGACACCGCATCTAGCGGCGGCGTTTCGATCATGATGTGCGCGAACTGCTCCGGCCGCATTCCCACCCAGATGTACTCAAGCGCCGGATCTTCCTGTTCGTGCAAGCGGTCTACCGGCACCACCTCCATCAGCCCGCTCGCTGTCTGCTGCAGCGGTAGTTTTGGCCACCGTTCCGGTTCTTCCATCGAATGCGAAACAGAACTCGGAATCGTCAGTACGGGCCCGCGCGCCGCCGCCGAAAGCTCAGGCGCTATGTCGGCCAGCACCCTTGCTTTCGAATCGGGCGCCCCCACCGCCATAAACAGGATGATCTGCCCATCGGCCGAACGGCCCGTCCGGATGCGCTCCGCCAATGGCTCCACATGCACACGTCCAATCCGCCGCCGGCTCTCGCCCAATCCCGCCGGTACCGTTCCGATGACCGGCACCCCCGTCAGCCGCTCTAATTGCCTGGGCGTGCTCACCGTCGTGCTCGCGTATCCCGCAAACACCACCGCAAACAGTATGCAGGCGTTGATCAGGATGAATAGCGATATCACCGGCGTGCTGATTCGCGGCTTCGGCCGCAGCGGAATCGCCGGCGGTTCCACTACCGTCACATTCGTGATCTTCTGGTCGTCCAGCAGCGCGTCCACCCGTAGCGCGTCGCGCTTCTTCGCATCCAACAGGTAGTTCGCTTCCGCATCTCTTACCCGCCTGGCTAGTTCCGCCTCCTCCGGCGCTGAACTCGCAAACGTGTGTAGCGCGCGTTCATACTCCGCTACCTGCTCATGAAGTACCGCCTGCCGCGCCTTCACTCCCTTTAGCGACTGCTCGGCGCGCGCCAGCTCCATCTCCGCCTGTTGGCGAAGCGGATTGAGATCGGTCGTCTGCTCCCGCGACGTCCGCTGCAGCGCCTTGTCCAGCGCCGCGTTCGTATCTTCTATTTGTTTGTTGATCTGCACCATCACCCGGTCGTCCGGCCGGAACTTCGTCCCTAACTCGGTCCGCCGGTTCCGCAGTTCCACCAGCAAGGTCGTAAGGCGTTCCACGCTGTAATGGTCCGGCAGGCTCTTCTGCGATGTCGCAATCCGCGGCGCCTCCGCGCGTACCTGGACCCGCAGCACCGCGATCCGGCGGTCGATTTCCGCCTCCAGCGCCTCCGCTTCGTGCAGCGCCGCCCGCGCATCGGCCAGCCGCCGGATACCCTGGTCGCGTTGCGTCGCCAGTTCGAAAATCCCTCGTTCTGTCTGGAATTTCGCGAGCGCGGTCTGTGCGCTCTCCACCTCCGCCTTCGACTCTTCCGCTCTCTTCTCGAAAAACGAGTAGTTCTCGCGCCCTCCGCGAAGGGCCAGATGCTTCGCGAGATACGCCTCCGTCAATGCCTTCACCACCAGTGCCGCACGTTTGGGCTCCGTGTCCGAGTATCGGATCTCCACCAGGCTCGACCTCATCACCGGCGATACCCGCAACCGCTTCTGCAACTCTTCGAGCCGCGCCTGCAGTTCCACCTCCGGTATCTCCGGCTTCCCTTCACGCGCCTGCGCCGCCGCCCGCAGAACCTGATTGGAACTTATCAGCTCCAGTTCCGTCGCCATCTCCACATCCGTCAAACCAGTAAAGGATGCCGAAACATTCTCCTGCGGGATCAGGGATATCGGCGGACGCTCACTCCTCAGAAGCAGCCGCGCCGATGCCTCGAACATACGCGGCGTGAGCAGCAAATATGCGCAAAATCCAACGCACGTAATCGCCACACACAACACGATCAATCGGATCCGCCGAAACACGATGTCCAGTAAGTCGTGGAGCAGTTGCATCAATTTGGGAGCGTCCGTTAAGTATACCCCCATTAGTGGTTAATAGTCTATCCCTTTTTGTGGTCTAGTACTGAGTAACATCCCTTAACTATGGGTAGAGCCTATGGGGGTATGCAACACCCTCTTACGTGGTATACTCACCATGATTTGGGCGCAAAAGTGACATCTTCTATGGCGCCCCCTCTCAACGACCGACGCGCACCTGCCGAAGCCGGTGCGTTTGAAACCGGGGACGCTGAATCAAAAGAATTATGGCAAGCCGCGTGGTACTACGCCGCGAATCTGTCGAGTTACGTCCTACCGCTGCTGACCTTCACTTTTCTCGCGCGAGTTCTCGGGCCCGTAGAGTGGGGCCGCCTTTCCGCTTTTCACTCGTTGGGTCTCTACCTCTCCCAAATCGTCGAATATGGCTTCAACTTCGCAGCGGCCCGCGATGTGGCCCGCTACCGCCGCGACCGCGACATGAAGCGCAGAATCCTGGCCGAGGTTCACGCGGCCAAATTGCTGATCGCTGCCGGAGTTCTCCTTCTGGCGATTCCCTGTTACGCGTTACTGCCGGGCCGCCTTCAAAGCCCTGTTCTGTTTCCCTTAGCCCTTGCTTATGCAATCGCGCAGGGATCGACCCTGCTCTGGTACTTCCAAGGCGATGGCCGTATCGCCCAACTCAGTCTCATTGAAGCGGTTACCCGTTCGGTTGCCGCCGCGCTGACCATTATTCTCGTGCGCGGCCCCGGGAATGCCTGGCTGATGCTGGCCCTCAACACAGCAGCCTGCCTCGGCACCACGTGCGGCGGCTTACTGCTCATTCGGCGTGATATTCCTTTAACCCTTGCTTCGGCTCAATCCGGGCTGTCGCTGCTCCGCACCACATTCCCCCTCTTTCTGTTCCGTGGCGCTGCAAGCATGTACAGTTCAGCCAATGTCTTCCTCTTTGGCCTTTTTGGCGCGCCCGCCGCAATCGGATACTACGCCGGCGCCGAACGCGCTTATAAAGGCCTCACGGCCTTTCTTCATCCCCTGATGCAGCTGATGTATGCGCGCGTGAATTATTCGCTCGGCCGCAGCGCTGAAGCGGGCCGCAACACCCTACGGCAATCCGCATTCATGACAATCCTTGCAGGTCTTCTTCTGGGGTTGGGCTGTGTCGTTGCCGCCCCGCTCATCGTCTCCATTCTCCTGGGCCCGGCTTTCACCGCATCCATACCGGTGGTCCGGATCTTTGGCGCCGTTCTGATTGCTGAAGCAGTGAGCATCGCCTTCGGCGTTCAGTGGATGTTGCCCCTCGGGTTTGATAAGCAACTGACAGCCATCACCCTCGCTGCCGGCGTTATCAATGTGCTTTGCGCCTGTTTTGTCGCCCCTCGGTTCGGCGCCATCGGCATGGCCGCCGCCGTGCTCCTGACGAATTCGGCTCTGGCGCTTGGTTGTATCACCTTCCTCCGGTGGCGCGGCTTCCAACCGCCGGCGCCCGACGGTCCAGCATGAAAGTATCGATCATCGTTTCCAGCTACAACTACGAACGTTACGTCGCGGCTTCCATCGAAAGCGCGCTCACCCAGACTCACCGCGACATCGAAGTCGTCGTGGTCGACGACGGCAGTACCGATCGCTCGATGGACATCATCCGCCAATACCAGGGCCGCGTCACCATCGTTACCAAAAAGAACGGTGGCCAGGCCTCCGCTTTCAATCTTGCCTATAAGCACTGTACCGGCGATCTTGTCTTCTTCCTCGATTCCGACGACCTGCTGTTCCCTGAGGCCGTCGCCAAATGCGTAGCCGCTTGGATGCCTGGATGCTCAAAGGTCCATTTCCCCCTCGAAATCATCCTCGACGATAGTACCCGCACCGGCGCCTTGGTCCCGCGCGCCGCCCTCCCCGCGGGCGAGGTGTTGCCCGAACTTCTCCGCGAAGGGATGTATGTTTCGCCCCCGAACTCCGGAAATGCATTCTCTCGCGGATTTCTCGACAAAGTAATGCCCATTCCCGAAGCCGAATGGGCGTATGGCCCCGACGGTTACCTCGTCTTCCTCGCGCCCTTCTACGGCTCGATCGCGGCCGTTCAGCAGCCTCTTGGGCTTTACCGCCGGCACATCCAAAGTGTCACCAATATTACGGCCGCCGGAACCGTTGAAATGGTGAAGAAGCTCAATCACATGGTGCAGTCGTTCGTCGAGCTTCGCAAACAACTCGAACATTTTGCCGCAAGACATGGCCGCTCATTGGGCGCCAATGCCGTCTTCACCCATTGGCTCTGCCTCAAGGTCAGGCTCGCCCTCGCTCGCGTCGCTCCGGAACTCGACCCGTGGGGACCCGCATCCTCCGGCAAGCTCTTTCGCCACATGGTAAACGCCATCTGGCGCACAGGCGACTTGCGCCTCGTCGAGCGCATCGAATACCTCGTGTGGGCCGCCCTGGTCAGCCTGTTGCCGCGCTCCGGAGCCTTGTTCCTCACCAAGCTTGCGTTTGCTCCCGGCGAAAGAAAGCAACTGCTTCGCCGCGCCGTCGGCCTCGCGGCTTAGCGCTCAGTCCCGTCTTAGTTCGGACGCGCTGCGATCTGGCAAGCCTGAAGAAAAGTGTTTGCCTGCGTGATCACCCGTTCGGCGTTACCAACCGATTTCTTTTTGAAGGGATTAAGCGTGGACTTTTTCTTGGCCGTGATGTATGTTTGAAACGCCGTCACCTTCGCCTTTAGGTTTGTGTAGTGCGGTTGCAGCGCGCGCCGCGCATTTGTGACGGCTTGCATAGCGGTCAGCATCGTCGCCTGCCGCGCCGCCATCTCCTGGTCGAGCCTCATAAACAGCGCATCGCGGGAAATCAGGTCTTCCGAAGACAAGCCGCGCGCCGTCGCTGCGTAGTCCGCTGGAGCGCGCCCGGTTTCCCATTGCATGTTTCCGGTCAGCGCCGTCACCCGTGCGGCACTTTGACTAACCAGTGCCTGATACGCGTCCTTCTCGGTGGCAAACGTTTGCGCCGCCTGTATCAGTTGGTTCAACGGCGCCACGCAAGCTGTGGTTAGCGACGTCAGTCAACCGTTTCGTGCCCTCCGTTTCGTGCATTTCGGCGTATAATTCAGCCGATGCGTTCTGCCCTGCTTACCCTCCTGCCCTATGTCGCTTCCGCCGCCGTCTTCCCTCCCCACCTGGACCGCATCGATCTCCCACGCCTCATCGCCGAAACGGCGCCCGTCCGCGCCATGAGCGAAGCCGAGTTGCGCAAATTGGTCCCACGGCAGTCTGGACTCTTCTATGTCGGCTGCCCGAACTGCAACGGCGGTAACCAGGAGCGCCAACTCGCCTGGTCCCCGGATCGTCCCGCCGAACTCTATTGCCGCTACTGTAACCACCGCTATCCCAGCGCCAAATACCCGATGGATAAGTCCGTCGAAGTGCAGAACCCGCGCGGCGAGACGCAGAAATATCCGTATTGGGAGAACGCCTCCGGTTACCGTTACTTCTTTGCCGCCAAGCGTGACGACCTCATCCGCGAGTATCTCGCCACGCAAACCCGAAACCTTGCCCTTTTGTATCTCAAGACTTCCGACCGTAGTTACGCCCAGCGCGCCGCGTCGCTACTTACCGAATTTGCCGCCGTGTTCCCCGGCTGGACCTACCACTACGATTACCCCTTCCAGCAGAAACGCATCTTCAGCGGCGCCAAACCAAGCGACCCGGCCGTGCAACCGATGCGTATGGCGCGTTGGACCTGGTGGGTCTACAACGATATGCCGGAGCCGCTGCTCGAAGCGTGGGACTGGATCCGCGACGCCGGCGTCATCGATCGCGCCTCCGCCGAGCGCATCGAACGCGACCTGTTCCGCAACGCCGCCGACGAAATGATCTCCGGCCCCGAAACGAACAGCAACATGAGTCCGCGCCTGTGGCGCAGCCTCGTCAAAGTTGGCCGAATCACCGGAGAACGGCGCTATATCGACGAGCCGCTCGTCCGCCTCAAGAAGTTCATCGAGGACAAGTTCTATTACGACGGTTCGTGGTCTGAAGGCGCGCCTTCCTATGCCGCGCAAACCATCGGTGGTCTCCGCGCAGTCCTCCGCGACCGCGGCGTGGACACCAACCCGCCCGAACTGCAGCGTGCCGACCGTGCCTTCGCAAAACTCCATTTCCCCGACGGCCGCCGTGTCACCGTTCACGACACCTGGTGGACCGATCATGACACTCCCCTCCCCGAAAGCCGTCCCTTCCTGCTGCCGGCCTTGGGACACGCAGCCCTCGCCGGCGCCGCCCCCGCCCACCAGTGGCAGGCGCACCTCACCTGGGCCGGCGGTTACGGCCACCAGCATGCCGACCGCTTGTCGATCATCCTCTGGGCGCGCGGCCGCGAGTTACTCTCGGACCTCGGCTATTCGCACACACGCTACCGCCCCTGGACCCTGGCCACTGTCGCCCATAACACCGTGGTAATCGATGAACTCAACCAGGAGATGAAGGAGGCCGATGGGGCGCTGCGATTCTTCGATGCGTCCCACCCGCGAGTGCAAGTGGTCAGCGCCGACGGTGACCGTGCCTATCCCGGCGTCGCCAAACGATACCGCCGTACGCTCGTCACCGTCGACGCCAAATATCTCGTCGATCAGTTCGAAGTCGAAGGCGGCACGACGCACGATTACTTCCTCCACGGCGATGCCGACCGAAACGGCGACGTCACTCTACCCGGCGCGTCCCAACCCGTCCCCGAGCAACAAGGCTGGACACCCACCGAAAACGAAGGCGAGATCAACCGCATTCGCGAGCAAGGCTATGCCTACGGCTTCCTGCAATCCCAGCGCGAGATGCGGCCCGGCAAAACCGGCTTCCTTACCATCGGCATGCCCGAACACCTCCGCATTCACTTCCTCGCCGAACCGGACGACCGGCTCTACGCCGGAAAAAACCCCGCCGTACGTGGAGCCAGAGACGACGATTCAAAACTGGGAGATTTCATGCGTGGTTTCTTCCGTGCCCGCCGCCAGGGTGGCCGCAGTGTGTTCCTGAGCGTCATTGAACTCACCCCCGGCGCAGTCAAAAAAGTCGAGCGGACCCGAACCGGCGTTCGCGTCGATGGAACCGACATCATCATCAACGAAAACTCGATCCGCGTGCCGTCGGCAGGCTACTCGCTCGCCGAACCGCACCGCGCACCGCTCCAGTCCATCGGAGCGGACGGCATCACCGTAGACGCCGCCCGGCAACCCGCCAAAGGTACGTTGGTAAAGTTGATCACCAGCGACGGCTGGGTATATCCCCTCATCGACGATGGCTTTGACGCCTTCTCCTGGGACAGCGCCGCAAAAACCCTCCGCCTGACCCGCTTCCCCACCCGCTCCCATACGGGAGACGTAACCGCCGAATGGCGTTAGCGCCGCCGCATCGCGAGCTGCCGTGTCGAGTCAACGTCCGTCTTGCAGCCGGTCACCACAATCGCGTTCTCTTTGATTTGGATCTGCTTGCGGCAAAGCTCGCGTTGGTCCGCGTTGACGACGGTGATCGTGTACTCGCCCGGTGCGATCAGAATTTCATTCTTGAACCGTGCCAGCCGCTCGCCGTCGCCCACTGGTTCATCGTCGATAAACACCTTGTCCGTCGACGCTAATCCCGCAAACCGGAGTTGCGCGGGCTGCGGCGCCTCCGCCCACAGCCCACAGGCGGCAATCCACCCCGTTGCGGCCATTCGGAGGAAGCTCTTCATGCCTATACATGCGGCAACTCCGGTTCCAAACATTCACCGTTTATTTTCAGTGCGTAAGTTCGATTTCCGCTGTTGATTTTGCCGACGCACGAAAAATCTCTACGGTTGTTTCGGCGTTTGTACAGCCTTGAGTAAAAAGGAATACTCGAAGGCGATCTCCTTCAGCCGGTCGTACCGCCCCGACGCCCCAAAGTGCCCGGCGCCCATATTTGTCTTGAGCAGCAGTATGTTTCTGTCCTGCTTCAATGCCCGCAACCGCGCCACCCATTTCGCCGGCTCCCAATACGACACACGCGGGTCGTTCAGCCCCGCCGTCACCAACATATGCGGATAACTCGCCGGGCGGGTGTTATCGTACGGCGAGTAACTTCGAATGTAACGGTAGTAACGGTCTTCCTGCGGATTGCCCCACTCCTCAAACTCGCCCACTGTCAGCGGGAGTGACGTATCGAGCATCGTATTCACCACATCCACAAACGGGACATGCGCCAGTACCGCTTGGAACAATTCGGGACGTTCGGTCACCACTGCGCCCATCAGCAGTCCCCCGGCGCTGCCGCCTTCAATCGCCAGATGATCGGAATCGGTGATCTTTTGCGCGATCAGCTCTTCCGCACACCGGATAAAGTCGCTGAACGTGTTCCGTTTGTTCAGCATCTTACCGTCGTCGTGCCACGGACGCCCCAGGTCCGACCCGCCGCGCGTCTGTGCGATGGCATACACAAACCCGCGGTCGAGCAGCGACACTCGCGAACTCGAAAACCGCGCTTCTGTGTTGATCCCATACGCGCCGTATCCATAAAGAAGCGTGGGGTTCCGCCCGTCGCGAACCATACCGCGCTTGTAAACGAGCGCCATCGGAATCTGCTTGCCGTCCGCCGCCGTCGCGAACAACCGCTCGGTCTCGTACGCCGTCCGGTCATACCCGCCCAGCACCTCTTCCTGTTTCTTCAACTCGCGCTCCCGTGTGTCCATGTTGTAGTCGAACACCGAAGCGGGCGTCGTAAACGACTCGTAGCTGAACCGCAACAGGTTCGTGCGGAACTCCACATTCATCACCGGGTAGACCGTGTATGCGGCTTCCGGAAAGATCACCAAATGCGACTCGCCCGTCCCCAGCGTGTCAATCCGCAGTTGCCGCAATCCGCCCGACCGCTGCACGATCACCACGTGATCCGCAAACGGCTCCACCGCTTCAATCAGTACATCCGCACTATGCGCAATCAACTCCCGCCACCGCTCGCGCGACCGGTCCGCCTCCGCCATCGTCACCAGCCGGAAATTCCGCCCCGTGTCGTTGATCGTCACGTAAAACCGGTTTGTGTGATGCTCCACCGCGTACTCGATATCCTGCACGCGCGGCAGCAGTACCTCAAACTCCCCTTCCGGATCCGTGGCGCGTAGCAGCCGTACTTCGCTCGTCGTCGAACTGTGGCTGTCGAGCAACAAATACGCTTCGTCGCGGGTCTCGTTCACCTCCAGCGTGAACCGCTCGTCCGTCTCTTCATAGACCAGCACGTCCGGCGTGGTCGACCCCAGCCGGTGCCGGTATACCCGATACGGCCGCTTCGCCGCATCCAGCACGTTATAGAACAGCGTCTCGTTGTCCGCCGCCCACCGGACCGTGTTGTAGGTCCGCTTGATCTCCGTCGGCAGCAACTCGCCCGTCCGCAAATCCTTCACCCGCAGCGTATATTCCTCGTCACCTTCCACATCGGTCGAATACGCCAGCAGGTTCTGGTTCGGACTCACCGCCAGCACGCCGATCCGGAAATAATCGTGCCCCGCGGCCATCGCGTTGGCATCGATCAGGATCTGTTCCCCGCCCTCGCTGCCCAACTCGCGCGACCGGCAATAAATCGGATATTGCCGGCCTTCCGTTGTGCGTGCGTAATACCAGTAATCGCCTTTGCGGTACGGGACACTGAGGTCGGTCTGCTTGATCCGCCCCAGCATCTCGGCATACAACGCGTCCTGCAGATCTTTCGTGTCCGCCATCACTGCCTCGGTGTACGCGTTCTCCGCCTCGAGATACGCAATCACCTCGGCACTTTCCCTATCGCGCAACCAAGCGTAGGGATCGTTAAGAGTATCGCCGTGCAACGTGGTCGTCTTCGGCACCACTTTCGCCACCGGCGCTTTCGCAAAATCTACCATTCCCTACAGGATACGTGTCACCCCTCCACCACCGCGCAGTCACCCGACCCGAGCCGTCGATGTAAATCGGCGGGTGCCGGCCCTGTCCCCACCATAAGCCCGCGGTCCCTCACGAAATACTCCAACACCCCGGCGTAATCAACTCCAACAAATGATTATCCGGATCGCGGAAGTAGATACTGTGCCCACCCCGCTGACACGCCACTTCGCTTTCGATCTCCACCGCGAAATTCACCAGCCGCTTCCGCCATTCCGCCACCTCGCTCCGCTGGATCATAAACGCCAGGTGCAACTGACCGTGCCCGTCGTGCGGCGGAATCCGCCCGCCCGGTGTATCCGTCGCATCCGTACTCCGCCCTTCGGCAAACAGCAGCAGCACCTGCTTTTCGGAAACGCTCAGCGCGTGCAGCCGCCCCTCTTCGCGAAAGATCTCGCGAAACCCGAACACCCGGTCATAGAATTCCTGCGCTACGGCAAGATCCTTCACATACAACGACGATTCATAGATCCCATCCACCTTCATTGGTTCTTCTGCTCCTCTGCGGGCGGATTATCCTCGGGACGGTAGTACAGTTGAGCGCACTCCTCCGCCAGCACGCCTCCAACAATCTCAATATCGTCGCGAAACGAATCGCGAATCAGGTCGGCCGCATCGAAGTGCCGTGTATCGAAGTACATCGAATGCACATCGGTGCGCGTCGCCCCGTAGACGATCCGCGAAATCTTCGCCCACAAACAGGCCACCGTACACATGCCGCAAGGTTGCAGTGTGCAATAGAGAGTAGCGCCGCGAAACTCCGGCTCGCCGATCTGCTCGCCCAATTTGCGCAGCGTCACAACCTCGGCATGGGCGGTCGGGTCGTGCCGCAACTCGACCTCGTTGCAGCCGGACGCAACCACCGCGCCATTCACAACGATCACACACCCGACTTCCGCACACCCGGGCGTAGAAAGGCCGCGCCTGGCCTCCTCGATCGCCAGGCGCATGAATCGCTCATCCTCCGGTGTGATCTCCGCAACCGGCACGGCCGGCGCCGCAGCGGGGTCGTTTTCCGGATCGTATAGAAGCTGACCAATGGTCGCCATACCCTGGTTAGAGTGCCAGGGTATGTACGGTTGTTACCGCGCGAACGCGAACATCGCAATAAAGATCGGGCTCAGGATGGCCATGCCGGCAAACATCACCACAGCGCCCACCAGGATGAACACAATCAGCTTGCCGGTTTCAGCCGCCGTGATTTCGCGCATCGCGGCGAACCAGGCCACGATCGACCACAATCCAATCAGTGCGCCGATCACAGGAATAAAACTGAGCAGCCGGGCGCCCTGCGTGTAAGCCGTGGCCCGCAGCAGTTGCCCGAAGCTCAATGCCACCCCCAGGATCGGTTTGGTGAGGAAGGCCATCACAAACATCGACGCGATACCGACGCCGACGCTCAGAACGAATGTCAGCAGGGCTGTGACAACTCCGAATCGAAACGCGAAGCCAAACGTCAGCAGCGTGAACAGCATGGCCGGCAGGTTGACGATAACCAGCGCCATCACCGCGTCCATCGTGCCGCCTTCGTCGAGCGCCTGCTCGCGCGCAATCCGCGGATCGAGGAACGTGCTCCGGATTATTCGTCCGAAAACCGCTCCGATGCCGCTCTTCGCATTGGCAACGCCGATCGAAGCCGCGATCTGTTCGCCTTTCGGTACAAGGTTCTTCTGGAAGTCCCACATCGGCGGCGACGGCGGTAGTCCGCCCGTTGCCCCGCTCGCGTACGCGTAACCGGCATCCGCGCCCGGTTGCGAATACGTGTTCCCCGACCAGTTGCTTCCGCCCGCCGATCCCGCCGCGGAGCCGCCGCTGCCGCCCGCAATCGGGCTGCCGCATACCCCGCAAAAAGCCGCACCATCAGCTACCTGGGTGCCACACTGCGCACAGAATGCCATGACTATTTACCGCCGTTCCGATACATCGAGAATAAGTTCGCTGCCCGGGGCGAACGTCACGTTCGGGCCTTTGGTCGCCATCTGCACAAAAATCAACGACGCTCCCGCGCCCACTCCGGCGCCGATCGCCGCACCCTTGCCGCCGCCCGCCAGTGCCCCGATCAGCGCGCCCGCGCCCGTCGCCACAGCCACCTTCCCGAGCTGGTTCTTCTTCTCGACGACGCGGCCCTCTTCGTCGACGCCAGCCTTCCCTTTCGAGTTCACGAACGACTTTACGTCCGCCGACACATCGATCTTGTTCCCCTGCTTAGGGAATAGCGAACTAAAGCCCAGCGTCAACACCGACGTCCCCTTCACCTTCCCGCCGCTCTTCGATTCCTTTACTTCCCCTTCCATCGTCGCCCCCGCATACTGCGCCGGACCCACCACCTGCGCGGTCACCTTATCGCCCTTCTTATTCGTTTCCGTGCTCAACGGAGCCAGCAGTTTCACCCGGAACTCCGTATGCGCGGGAATAGCCTGCTGGCCAAAAGCGCATGCCGCCAGCATCGTCGTTGCAATGATCGTCTTCCACATCTCGCTTCTCCTCAATCCTGTTAAATCGTTCGCCAGCGGATGGTCACCACCGTGTGGCGGCCTTTATTGCTCCGCAACGAAAACCCTTTCCACCCATTGCTCGGTCCCGGCGCCTCTGCAATCCCAACGTCCTTCGGATCCACCTCGATCAGCACCGGTACGCCGGGCAAACCCCCGTTCAGCGTCCCGTTGTTGGCCTGTCCCCCATTGATTGCAATCGCTTGGCCCTTATCCAGCCGGCCGGACCATATAATCACACCCGATGCCGGACCCGAATAGGCCGGCTTCGCCGCCGGCGCCGCCGGTGCGATCGGACGTTCGGGTTTCAATATTTCAGTGCGCTGCGGTTCCG
Organism: Bryobacterales bacterium; assembly: GCA_020846745.1. Taxonomy (GTDB): domain Bacteria; phylum Acidobacteriota; class Terriglobia; order Bryobacterales; family Bryobacteraceae; genus JADLDI01. The sequence goes on from JADLDI010000152.1 coordinate 79,440, forward strand.
GCCGAGTAACCGGTGTCAGCGTGCTCGGCGTCTGTACCGGAGCCGGTGCCGGCTCTATCGCGCGAACCGGCGCTGCCTGCGGAGCCGGCGTAGAGGCAGGTATCTGAACCGCTGGTGTCGCCGCCGGTGTCGGTGTCGGTACCGGTGTTGGTACGATGACGGCCGCGTTCGACGGACCCGGTTTCACCGGCGCCGCAATCGGCGTCGTCGCCGGACGGCTCGAAGCAGGCGTACTCAACGGAGGCGTGCCCACCAGTGTCTTCGGAGCAGGCGCTGGTGCGGCACTCGGCGTAGGCGCAGGCACCGCTTCCGGTACTGGCGCACTCGGCTCATTCGACGGTGCCGACGTTGCCGGAGTCGCTCCCGGTTCGCTCGATGGCGTTCCGGCCGCGGGAATCTGCGCCGATGCCATCTGCAGGGCTTTCTTCGCCTGCCACCACCGATATCCGTACCAGCCGCCCCCTGCCACCGCAGCCAATGCCAAAATCAATCCCAAAACGAGCGGCATCGGCGACCGCTTAACAGGTTCGACAACCGCCGGAGAAACTGGACGAAGCGCTGGACGAGGAGCAGGCGGCGCAGCGGCAGATGCCGCTACTGCCCCCGCCAGCGAGTTTCCGCATTTCTGACAGAACTTGATACCGGGAGCCGCCGCGCTGCCGCACTTTGAACAACGCGGTGATGGAACCGGCCCGGCAACCGCCGCCGGTGCAACGGCGGGAGCAGGGGCCGCCGCAGTTGGAGCCGCCGGGACCTCAGGCTTCGTCGCGGGTGGCGGAGGAGGAGATGGCGGAGGAGGAGATGGTGGAGGAGGAGATGGTGGAGGAGGAGCCGCAATCGGTTCGGCCGGTTTTGCGGGAGCCGCTGCCACGGACGGGGCCGGCGCCGCAGCCGGAGCTCCCGCGCCGGTCGGAGCCCCGCATTTCAAGCAGAACTTCAATCCCGCGGCCAGTCCGGTGCCGCACTTGGCGCACCGCAGATCCGGCAGCGGCGGCGCTGCCTCCGTTTTCGGCATCTCAGCGGGTTTTGCAACTGCTGGCGGAGGAGCGGCGCCGGCCGCAACCACAGGCGCGGCGGCTGCCACTGGCGTCCCACATTTCACGCAAAACTTCAGTCCGGAGCCTAATCCCGCCCCACACTTCGCACAGGTCGGCCCCCCGGCAGCAGGAACCGGAGGCGAAGGAGGAGCCGGCTGCGTGTCCGGCAGCCGCACAGTGGGGGCGCTAGCATTTACTACCGGAGCCGCCACCGGCGTCCCGCACTTCATGCAGAACCTCAACCCGGCGCTCAGCCCAGCCCCGCATTTGGAACAGACAATGCCCCCAGAAGCTGCGGCTGCAACGGGAGGTGGCGGTGGCGCATCCGGCAGCCGTACCGTCGGCGCACTAGGGTTCACCGCCGGAGGTGCGGCATTCGCCGGAGTAGCATCGGGCAGCTTCACCGTGGGTGCCGCCGGATCTACCGCCGGTGGCGGAGCAGCCGTCCGCCCACTGACCGGCGTTCCGCATTTCATGCAGAACTTCAGCCCCGCCGCCAGCACCGTCCCGCACTTCTGACATGGCGTAGCGCCCACACCCGCTTGCACCGCCGGCATCGTCTCCCCGCAGTACACGCAAAATTTGACCCCCGCCTTCACATCCCGCTGGCAGGAGGGGCACGCTGGCATTTGACTCAACCTCCGTTTTCCCGCTCGCCGCCGACCTTCACGGCGAACCTAGTACAACAGAATAACTCTCTTCAACCCTCCAGATCACTCCCCAAGATCGGGGACACCCCCTCATCCCACCCTCATCCCACCCACGCATCCAGATCACCCCCTTAGATCGGGGACACTCCGTCATCCCACCCATGCCTCCAGATCACCCCTTTAGATCGGGGACACTCCGTCATCCCACCCACGCCTCCAGATCACCCCCCTTAGATCGGGGACACTCCGTCATCCCACCCACGCCTCCAGATCACCCCCTTAGATCGGGGACACTCCCTTATCCCTCCACATCCCTCCCACATCCACCCGAGATTTTCCGCTCCCTCTCCCCACTATCCTTCCAGATGGCACGCCTGCCCCGACATGTCCGTACCGGCGAACCCGTCCACGCCACCGCCCGCGGCGTCAACCGCACCCCCATCTTCCGCCACGGCTTCGACAAGCGTAAGTACCTCAAACGATTCGCCTTAGTCGCCGAACAGGAAGGCGTCGAGGTCC
>JADLDI010000153.1 GCA_020846745.1 Bryobacterales bacterium
CGGCTTCTTTTTGGGTGGCGGGGTGGGTGATGGGGTCGCGGCCATCGGAGCGGTCGTAGAGTTCGTTTTGGAAATCCAGGGCACGGAGCATGTTCCAGCGGGCGGTGACGAGTTTGTCGAAGAAGATTTCTTCCAAGGGGCCATCGGGGCGGCACTGGGCGTGGAGTTCGTTTCGCAAATGGTTGAAAACAGGACGGAGGTCGGCTGGGATGGACTCGGCGGTAAGGCCGTGTTTTTTCGAATTCTGGGAGGATTTGGCTTTGCCTTCTTCGGTGCGGGGGCCTGTGCTGAGGTTTGCAGACATCTGAGTAGTACTCCTTTTGCTTGCGAAGTTGTTTGGAATCGGCCGCCGAGTAACGCGGATGAACGCCGAGGGGTCGGGGGCGCGACGGCTTCCGACCGGAGGTAGTGCACAAAAAAAAGACCGCGCGATGGCGGTCCTTTTTGATTTGTTTGGTGGGTGGACACACGTCCACGACCACGAGTCAAGTGTACCATTGGTGCCAGCGGAATACAAGAGGTATCGCGTGAGGTATCGCGTGAGGACTCAAAGCCGGCGGGTTAAGTGTTACCATCGAGGTTTCCACCAATGATCCGGCCCTTCAAGGGCATTGTGCCCAAAATTGCGCAGTCGGCGTATGTCGACCCGAGCGCACAGGTGATCGGCGACGTGCACATCGGCGAGCGCTCCAGCGTTTGGCCGAACTGCACCGTTCGTGGCGACGTCAACTCCATCCGCATCGGTAACGAAACCAGCATCCAGGACAACTCCGTCCTCCATGGCCAGACCGATCAGTTCCAGGTGATCCTGGGCGATCGCGTGACGGTGGGCCACGCCGTTGTACTACACGGCTGCACGATCGAAGACGACGTGCTCGTCGGCATCGGCGCCATTGTCCTCAACGGCGCGAGGGTCGGGCACAGTTCCGTCATCGCCGCCGGAGCACTGGTCAGCGAAGGCCAGGAAATACCGCCCTATTCGCTGGTGATGGGCGTACCGGGCAAGGTCCGCCGCCAAATCTCCGCCGAAGAGAGCGAACGCTTCCGCGCCAATGCGCAACGATATATCAAACTGACTGAAGCCTACCGGGAAGAACCTGCTTGATCCGCGCTGTAAAAGGTACTCGCGACATTCTGCCGCCTTCCAGTTCCGTCTGGAACTACGTTGAAGCTGTCGCCCGCCGTGTGTTCCGCACGTACAACTATCAGGAAATCCGCACCCCCATTTTCGAGGAGACGGAACTCTTCGCCCGTGGCGTCGGCGAAGAAACCGACATCGTCACGAAAGAGATGTACACCTTCGAAGATCGCGACGGATCGTCTTTGACGTTACGCCCTGAGAACACCGCCTCGGTCATCCGCGCCTATATCGAACACCGGCTTGACCAGCAGCCCGGCCTGCAAAAGCTCTACTATCTAGGACCGATGTTCCGCCGCGAGCGTCCCCAGAAAGGCCGCTACCGCCAGTTCTATCAAATCGGTGCGGAAGTAATCGGCAGCGATTCGCCGGCCATCGACGCCGAGGTGATTGAACTCGTCACCGAAATCCTCACCCGGTGCGGACTCGAAGGCTTTGAGATCTTCATCAATTCGGTGGGCTGCCCCAATTGCCGCCCACTCTATATGGCCGAACTCCGCAAGAGCCTCGACCAGGTGAAGGGCACCCTCTGCCAGGATTGCCAGCGCCGCGCCGATACCAATCCGCTCCGCGTACTTGACTGCAAAATCCCGGCGGACCAACCCATTATCGACACCCTGCCATCGATCCAGCAGTTTCTCTGCGACGTTTGCCGCCCGCACTTCGACACGGTCCAGCAGTTTCTCACCGATCGCGACATCCGCTACACAGTCAAGCCCCGCCTCGTCCGCGGCCTCGACTATTACATGCGCACCACGTTCGAATTTGTGCACGGCGCGCTGGGCGCCCAGAATTCCGTCCTCGGCGGCGGCCGCTACGACGGCCTCGCGGAACAGCTCGGCTCCAAGGTGCATTCGCCCGGCATCGGCTTTTCGATTGGTGAAGACCGTCTGGTTCTCTCTTTAGAAGAAGCCGCCCCCGCCGCCCACCGCCACACGCTCGACCTCTATATCGCGCCCCTCGGCGCCCCGGCCCTGCGCCATTGCGCGCAACTCGCCTACGACCTTCGCCGCCTCGGCGCAACGGTCGAACTCGGGCCCGACGCTAAGCTGAAGCGGGCCATGGAGCTTGCCAACAAACTCAACGCTCGCTTCACACTCATTGTGGGCGACAATGAAATATCGGTTGGCCAGTATGCGCTGAAGAATATGTCTTCAGGTGAACAGGTGACGGTGACGCGCGACGCGCTTGCCGCCCGGCTCACGCCCGCCAATCGTTAGACTTACGTCCGAATAACTGAACTCAAGTCAGCCATGACACCGACAACCTCCGTCCCACTCGATTTCCTCGGCGACCTCCGCCGTACGCACCATTGCGGTGAACTCCGCGCGAGCAATGCCGGTAATCGCGCCCTCCTCATGGGCTGGGTCCACCGGCGCCGCGACCTTGGCGGCGTCATCTTCATTCACCTCCGGGACCGTGAAGGCGTCACCCAGTGTGTGTTCCATGAAGACGCCCTTCCTGAAGTACATGCGAAAGCCGAACTCCTCAGGTCCGAATTCGTCGTGGCTGTTGAAGGCATAGTCGAGCGCCGCGCTCCGGAGGTCGTCAATCCGAACATCCCCACCGGCGAAATCGAAATCGTTGTCGACAAGGTCTGGATCCTGAACGAATCGCGCACTCCTCCATTCCCGATGGAAGAGACCGTCGACGTCTCGGAAGAAGCGCGCCTCAAATACCGCTTCGTCGACCTGCGCCGCCCGCGCATGCAGCGCAACATCATCCTGCGCTCTAAGATTTCGTTCGCCACGCGCGAAGAGCTTTACCGTCAGGGCTTCCTCGAAATCGAGACGCCATTCATGACCCGCCAAACCCCCGAAGGCGCTCGCGACTACCTCGTCCCCTGCCGTGTCCAGCCTGGTACCTTCTACGCACTCCCGCAGTCGCCCCAAATCTTCAAGCAACTTCTGATGGTCAGCGGCTACGAAAAGTATTTCCAGATCGTCCGCTGCTTCCGCGACGAAGACCTCCGTGCCGACCGTCAGCCCGAGTTCACCCAAATCGACTTGGAAATGTCCTTCCCTCGTCAGGAAGACATCTTCAACACCATCGAACCCCTGATCAAGGCCGTGCTGAAGGTAATCGGCCGCGACGTCGACACCCCCTTCCTGCGCCTTACTTATGACCAGGCGATGCGCATGTATGGCATCGATAAGCCCGACCTCCGCCTGCCCCCGTTCCATGTGGTGAACGACCTGTTTCCCGCCGACGCCAACCTTACCGCCGCCGGCATGCCGGTGGTCGCCATCCACATCCCCAAAACCGGTCCACTCTCCCGCAAAGAGCGCGACGAGTTGAAGGCCTACGGCCAGGAACGCGGCCTCCGCGTGTACGACGACATCAAGCGCCTGGAACGCGACTTCGCCGATCCGGTAGCGGCGGTGCGCAAGCGCCTGGATGCCTCGGAAGAGGACCTCATCCTCATCTGCGGCGTCGGCGAACCGCCCAAGACGCACCGTCCCGAAGAGGATGTCTTCAAAGCCTGCGGCCAGTTGCGCCTCTTCGCCGGCCAGAAATATAACGACCGTCACAAGCTTCTGGACCCGACCGTCTTCCGGTTCCTCTGGGTCGTCGACTTCCCCATGTTCGAGTGGGACGACGAAGATAACCGCTGGGTCGCCGCCCACCACCCGTTTACCTCGGTGCTCGACGAGCACATCGACAAACTAACTGAGGACCCCGCCGGTTGCCGCGCCAAGTCCTACGATTTAGTGCTGAACGGCGTTGAGTTAGGCAGCGGCTCCATCAGAATCCACCGCCGCGACGTCCAAAGCAAAGTCTTTGCCGCGCTCGGCTTCACCCCGGAAGAAGCGCGCCACCGCTTTGGCTTCTTACTCGACGCCTTGGAATACGGCGCCCCGCCCCATGGCGGCATCGCGCTGGGCCTGGACCGGTTGGTAATGATCCTCGCCGGCGAAACCTCAATCCGCGACGTTATCCCGTTCCCGAAAACCGCCAAAGGCACCGATCTGATGTGCGACGCTCCGTCGCCGGTCTCTGACCGCATCTTGCGTGAGTTGAACATAACGCTAAGAAGATCGTAACTTCGAAGTCGAACCTGAATGAAACTACCCTTACTGCTCATCGCCATGTTACCCGCCGACACACCGTTTGTTGCCACCCCTTTGACCGCGGAAAACTCGTTCACAAAAGAGATAGAAGGCCCGGCGGTAGATAAAGCGGGAAACATCTACGCCGTCAGCTTCGCGCGCAAGCCAACCGTGGGCAAAGTTACGCCGGACGGCAAGGCTGAGGTCTTCCTCGAAATGCCCGAAGGCTCATTGGCCAACGGCATCCGCTTCGACCGCAAGGGAGTAATGTTTTTGGCCGACTACTCCGGCCACAACATCCTGCGTTGCGACATGGCAACGAAGAAGCTCACGGTCTTCGCGCACGAGCCGTCGATGAACCAGCCGAATGACATCGCGATCTCAGCCGACGGCACTCTGTGGGCGTCAGATCCCAACTGGGGCAAGTCCACCGGACAGCTCTGGCGCATCGACACCAATGGCAAAGTGACCAAAGTAGCCGATAACATGGGCACCACGAACGGCATCGAGGTGTCCCCCGACGGCCACACCCTCTATGTCAACGAGACCGTTCAGCGCAACGTCTGGGCGTTTACTATCAAGAAAGACAAGTCGCTGTCCAACAAGCGCCTGCTGATCGCCTTCCCGGACTTCGGCTTCGACGGTATGCGTTCGGATGTCGAAGGCAACTTATACATCACGCGCCACGGCAAAGGCACCGTCGTCGTCGTATCTCCCCACGGCAAGGTCCTCAAAGAGGTCGACGTTCTTGGTAAGTTCCCGACCAACATCTGCTTCGGCGGTCCGGATGGCCGAACCGCCTACGTCACGGAAGTGGAACACGGCCGCCTCGTTCAGTTCCGGACCGAAAAGCCCGGCCTCGAATGGCAGCGCTGGCGCTAAATAATTAACTAACTCACGCCCGCCTACTCGATCACCACCAACAGATCCTTCGGCTCCACCGTCTGCCCCGGCTGCACCAGCAACTTCACCACTTTCCCGCCTACCGGCGCATTTACCGTCGTCTGCATCTTCATCGCTTCCATCACTAACAACCGGTCGCCCTTGGAAACCGGTTGGTTCGGCTCCACCGATACGCTCGACACCGCGCCGGGAATTGGAGCGCCCACGTGTCCCGGGTGACCGGGGTCCGCTTTCGGCCGTTCTTCCGTTTTAACCTCCAGCGACTTATCGCGAACCGTTACTTCTCTCGGTTGCCCGTTCAACTCAAAGAACACCGTCCTCGTACCGTCCGGGTGGGGCTCCGAAATCGTCAGCGACTTGACGATCAGCGTCTTGCCCGCTTCGATCTCGATGGTGATCTCTTCGCCGCGCTGCATACCGTAGAAGAATTGCGGGGTCGGCAATACCTCCACATCGCCCCAAGCCTGCTGGTTCCTGGCGAACTTCGTGTACACCTCCGGATACATGAGGTAACCCATGAGGTCCGTCCGGCTCAATTTCTCCCCTGTCTTCTGCTCAGCCTGCTCCTGCGCTGCCTTCAGATTCGTCGCCGCAAGATGTGCGCCGGGACGGCCCTTTCTCGGCTTCTCACCCTTCAGAATGATCTGCTGTAACTTCTTCGGCCATCCGCCCTGCGGCTCGCCCAGCGAACCCATAAACATATCCACCACGGAATTCGGGATGTGCAAGGAGTGGTGGATGTCGAGTTTCTGAATGTCCTGCATGGAAAGGCCATGCGACACCAAAAACAATGCCATGTCTCCGACAACTTTCGACGACGGAGTTACTTTCACGATATCTCCGAACGCCATATTCACGTCCGCATAAGCGCGAGCCACCTCAGGCCAGCGCTCGCCTAACCCCATCGCTTCCGCCTGCTCCTTCAGATTGGTGTACTGCCCGCCCGGCATCTCATGCAGATACACTTCAGCCGTGCCCGACTTAGGAGCCGAGTCGAACGGCTTATACCATGTGCGCACCACCTCCCAGTAATCTGCGTACCGTTGCAACGCTTCCCCGTCCAACCCTGTCGCGCGATCGGTACCCTTTAAGGCCGCGACAATCGAGTTCAAATTCGGCTGCGACGTCGTGCCCGACATCGACGATACCGCCGCATCCGCCGCGTTCACACCCGCATCGCTCGCCTTCAAAATCGACGCGGCGTTAATCCCGCTCGTATCGTGCGTATGGAAGTGGATCGGAATGCTAACTTCATCGCGCAGCGCCTTCACCAGCCTTTCGGCAGCGTACGGCTTCACCAGCCCCGCCATGTCCTTGATACCCAAGACGTGCGCGCCCATCTTCTCCAGTTCCTTCGCCATGTTGACGTAGTACTGGAGCGGATACTTATCGCGCTTCGGGTCGAGAATATCGCCGGTGTAACATATCGCGGCTTCGCAGATACGATCGGTCTTGCGCACCGCCTCCACCGCCACCTTCATATTCGGCAGCCAGTTCAGCGAATCGAAGATACGGAAGATATCGATGCCGCGCGCCGCCGATTCCAGCACAAACTCGCGCACCACGTTATCGGGATACGCCGTGTAACCGACCGCGTTCGACGCGCGCAACAGCATCTGGAAACAGATATTCGGGATCGCGTTCCGCAGCCGTTCCAGCCGCTTCCAGGGGTCCTCGTGCAGAAACCGCAACGCCACATCGAACGTCGCGCCGCCCCACATCTCGAGCGAAAACAGATTCGGCAGCTTGTGCGATACGAAATTGGCGATGGCCGTCAAATCGTAGGTCCTGACCCTGGTCGCCATCAGGCTCTGATGTGCGTCGCGGAACGTCGTGTCCGTCAGCAGCAGCCGCTGCTGATCTCTCATCCACCCGGCAAACTTATCGGGACCTAACTCATCCAGTAACTGCCTGGTCCCCGCCGGCGGTTGGGACGAATCGTGATCGGGAATGGGCGCCGTGCGGAAGACTTCGGGCTTCGGCTTTCCGGCCACCTCCGGATTGCCGTTCACCATCACCTCGGCAATGTAAGTGAGCAGGCGCGTTGCTCGATCGCGCCGCACCGAGAACTGAAATAACTCCGGCGTCTCGTCGATAAATCGCGTCGTCACCGTCCCCTTCTGAAACTCGGGATGGTTGACCACGTTTTCGAGGAACGGGATGTTCGTCTTGACGCCCCGTATCCGGAACTCGCGCAAAGCGCGGTCCATCCGCTGGCACGCATGCCGGAATTCCGTGCCCCACGAAGTCATCTTCACCAGCAGCGAATCGTAGTAAGGCGTGATTACCGCGCCGCCATAAGCCGACGCCCCGTCAAGCCTTATACCGAAGCCCGCCGGCGACCGGTATGTCTGAATGCGGCCATAATCGGGAATGAAGTTATTGGCTGCGTCTTCAGTGGTTATCCGGCACTGGAGTGCGTACCCGTGTAACTCCACCTTCTGCTGCGCCGGCAGGTTCATCTCCGCGCCGTGCAGCGTATGTCCCTGTGCAATCTGGATCTGCGACCGGACGATATCGATGCCCGTCACCATCTCGGTAACCGTGTGCTCCACCTGAACGCGCGGGTTCACTTCGATAAAGAACCACTCGTTCGTGTCCGCATCCAGCAGGAACTCGACCGTTCCCGCATTGTAGTAACCAGCCTGTTTCGCTAACCTGACCGCCGCGCCGGTAATCGCGTCGCGGATCGACGGCGCCAGCGACACTGCCGGAGCCACTTCCACCACCTTTTGGTGCCGGCGCTGCACCGAGCAGTCGCGCTCATACAGGTGCAGGATGTTGCCCGCTCTGTCTCCGAGAATCTGCACCTCAATGTGCCGTGGCCGGCGGATAAACCGCTCCAGGAACACCGCCCCGTTTCCGAACGCCGCCGCCGCTTCGCGCTGCGCCTCTTCCAACAACCCTTTCAGTTTGTCGGACGATTCAACCACACGCATCCCGCGGCCGCCGCCGCCGAATGCCGCTTTAATAATCAGCGGATAGCCGATCCTGGTGGCCGCCTTCTCCGCTTCCGCAAAATTCTTCACCGGCCTTTCCGTTCCCGGTATCACCGGCAACTCCGCCTGCTGCGCCAGCCGCCGTGCGGCGGTCTTATCCCCTAACAGTTCCAGAAGTTCCGCCGACGGACCGACAAAAACGATTCCCGCCGCCTCGCATGCCCGCGGTAGTGCCGGGTTCTCGGAAAGAAAGCCATACCCGGGATGGATGTAGCGGATACCTTTCTCGCGGGCCAGCCCGACGATCCCCTCCACGTCCAGATACGCCTGCACCGGACCCTGACCTTCTCCGATCAGATACGCTTCATCCGCTTTGAATCGGTGCAGCGATAGCCGGTCTTCCTGGGAAAACACCGCTACTGTCCGAAGTCCCAGCTCATTTGCCGCCCGCAAGATGCGGATCGCGATCTCGCCCCGATTCAGGGCCAGAAGTCGTTCCATATACTTCCATGCTAAGAGCCGGCACGTGACCGACACAAATTTCCGGAACAACTTTGCTCGCGAATGCGTATTGCGCCCTGAGGTGATCTGAATGAACTTGGCCGCACACCTGCCACTTTTGCCCGCCTTTCTCCTGCTTTCGGCTTGTGACCTGGCCGCGATCGGAGACAGCAACCGGTTTACGGAAGATTTCACGAAGTCATTCGACGTAGGTCCCGGCACGCACCTGACCGTTGAAAACTTCAATGGATCGGTGGAGATCTACTCCTGGGACGCGAACAAAATCGAAGTCTCCGGCACCAAGCATGCCTCTCGCCAGGAGGACCTTAGCCTCATCAAAGTGGACATCCTCGCCTCGACCGACCGCGTGCAAATCCGGACCGTCCGCCCCTCCGAAGGCATTCGCCGCGGCAGCATGGGCGCGCGGTACCGCATTCACGTGCCTCGCAAGACCACGCTTGATCGAATTGAAACGTCCAACGGTCCCGTGCGTGTCGACGGAGTCCAGGGCAACGGCCGGTTAATCACATCCAACGGACCTGTGAAAATTAAGAACCACGTCGGCGACGTCGACCTGACCACATCCAACGGACCCGTTGACATCTCCGCCCTGGAAGGCACGTTGACCGTAGCCACCAGCAACGGCCCGGTGACCGCCAACGACGTGAAGGGCCACATTGAAGCAACCACCTCCAACGGTCCCATTCATGTGGAAGTAGCCGAAACGCAAACCGCACGGCCCGTGAGGTTGCGCACTTCAAACGGCCCGGTGCAGTTAACCCTCCGAGCGCCTCAATCGGGTGACATCATCGCCAGTTCCAGCAATGGCCCGATCACGGTCCGCATTCAGGAAGGCATGGGTGCACGCGTCAAGGCGCGAACCTCCAATTCGCAGGTCCATTCCGATCTGCCGCTCGCCGCCGTGGCCACTCAGTCGAAAACCCGATTGGAAGGCACGATCGGCGCCGGCGGCCCGCTGCTCGACCTGGCTACATCAAATGGTCCCATCCGGATCAGCCGGAATTAGTTAGCACGATCCAAGTAACCTGCCGGCCAATCGGACCTCTCCGTGTGCGGCGAACGTCTACGTTCGCGGCCCGACCTTCCGGTCGGCCACAGGCTTTCCCTGACAGACCCTGGCTGGGCCTGACAGCCCATAGCCTTAACAAATGCGCCAGCAGCAATCTTAATCTGCTCCCATTGTGGGTCGTCAATGACTTCGAGTGGATCGGGTCAGGCTGACCACCTCGGCCGGTCAGAGAAGCCAGTCGAACGCAACGCGTGCCGTACCTTCGTGCGGTGGCTGGTCGAGACCCGTCGCTGACGGGATTGAGAAGAAATGCGGCCCGCGCCCTTACGGGATTGAGAAAGAATGCGGCCCGCGCCCTTACGGTTGCGGTTCTGTTTCCGGAGCAGTGCGTGTTTGCAGTGGTTTGCCGGACGCGGGACGCGGTGCTAAATCGCATTCAGCGGGTTTTTTCTCACGCCCTGACGCTCGGGCTCCGTTTCGTGGGTAGTGCATCCGGGTAGGCGTCGCGCCACCTGCGTACACTCACTCGTGTGATCCCGTAGGCCATTGTCAGGTCAGTCCAACCAGGTTGCGATTAGTAGCGGTAGTGGTCGGGTTTGTAGGGACCTTCGACGTCTACACCGAGGTATTCGGCCTGCTTCGGCGTAAGAGTGGTGAGCTTGACGCCGATTTTTTCGAGGTGTAGCCGGGCGACTTCTTCGTCGAGCCGCTTGGGCAGGGTGTAGACGCCGACTTGGTAGGTGTCGCGATTCTTCCAGAGATCGAGCTGGGCGAGGGTCTGGTTCGAGAAGCTGTTGGACATGACGAAGCTGGGGTGGCCGGTGGCGCAGCCCAGGTTCACGAGGCGGCCTTCGGCGAGGACGTAGATTTCGTTGCCGGCCGGGAAGGTGTACTTGTCGACCTGGGGCTTGATGTTGGTCTTGATGACATCGGTGCGCGCGTTCAGGCGGTCCATCTGGATTTCGTTGTCGAAGTGGCCGATGTTGCAAACAATGGCCTGATCCTTCATCTTCTCCATGTGCTCCAGCGTGATGACTTCGCAGTTGCCGGTGCAGGTGACGTAGATGTCGGCGCGGCCGAGGGTTTCCTCGAGAGTGGTGACTTCGTAGCCTTCCATGGCGGCCTGGAGGGCGTTGATGGGGTCGATTTCGGTGACGATCACGCGGGCGCCGAAGCCGCGGAGCGACTGGGCGGAACCCTTGCCGACGTCGCCGTAACCGCAGATGACGGCGACTTTGCCGGCCACCATCACGTCAGTGGCGCGTTTGATGCCGTCGGCCAGCGATTCGCGGCAGCCGTAGAGGTTGTCGAACTTCGACTTGGTGACGGAGTCGTTGACGTTGATGGCGGGGACGAGGAGCTTGCCGGCCTGCTGCATCTTGTAGAGGCGGTGGACACCGGTGGTCGTCTCTTCCGAAACGCCGCGCCATTCGGCAGCGAGTTCGTGCCAGCGCCGGGGATTTTCGGCGTAAACCTGCTTCAGGAGGTCCTTAATGACCGATTCTTCGTGGCTGCCGGACGGGGTGTTGACCCAGTCCGATCCTTCTTCGAGTTCGTAGCCCTTGTGGATGAGCAGGGTGACGTCGCCGCCGTCGTCAACGACGAGTTGAGGTCCCTTGCCGCCGGCATGGCTGATGGCCTGGTAGGTACACCACCAGTACTCTTCGAGCGTTTCGCCCTTCCAGGCGAAGACCGGCACCTTGGCCTCGGCAATCGCGGCGGCCGCGTGGTCCTGCGTAGAGAAGATGTTGCAACTGGCCCAGCGGACGGTGGCGCCCAGGTCCACCAGCGTCTCAATGAGGACCGCCGTCTGGATTGTCATGTGGAGCGAACCGGTGACGCGCACGCCGGCCAGGGGCTTATCGGCCGCGTATTTACGGCGGATGGCCATGAGGCCGGGCATCTCCGATTCGGCAATGGTAATCTCTTTTCGACCCCAGTCGGCCAGGGACAGGTTGGCGACTTTGAAGTCGGTGGAAACGGGAGCGAGAGTCAAGGTGCTCATGGGGCGGCGGAAACCTCTCATCGAAGAATCGCGATACCTTGATATAATACCGGAATTGAAAGATGCCGTCAATCCTTCGCGCGCTGCGCACCCTCGCCGATCCGTCCCGCCTGCGCCTTTTCTTACTGCTCGAACGCGAAGAACTGTCGGTGCTGGAACTGCAAGAGATCCTGTCGACCGGGCAAAGCACCATATCGACCCATTTGTCGCAACTAAAGCAGGCGGGCTTGGTGGACGACCGGCGATCGGGGAAGAACATCTTATATAGGTTGAAGGCGGATCTGGACGGTCATCTGCTCAGCCTCGCCCGCGAGGCGGCCGCCGAGGTGCCCGAAACAGCCAACGACATCGAAGCTCTGCATCTGGCGATGCAGCGCCGGCAGGACCGGATGCGCGCGTACTTCGACGAACTGGCGGGCAAGTTCGGGCGGCACTACGTACCGGGACGGTCGTGGAAGGCGCTGACCGAAATGCTGCTGCGGTTGTTGCCGCCGATGACGATCGCGGATCTGGGCGCGGGCGAGGGTACGGTTTCGCTGTTGCTGGCGCAACGGGCGCGGCACGTGATCGCGGTGGACAATTCCGAGAAGATGGTGGAATACGGGGCGCGGGTTGCGCGCGAGCATGGCGTGGCGAATCTGGAATACCGGTTGGGCGATTTGGAATCGTTACCGATTGAAGACGCTTCCGTCGATATCGCGTTCTTCAGCCAATCGCTGCACCACGCGCAGCACCCGGAGCGGGCGGTGGCGGAAGCGTATCGCATAGTAAAACCGGGCGGAAGGGTGGCGCTGCTCGATCTGGTACGGCACACGTTTGAAGAGGCGCGCGAAATGTACGCCGACTTGTGGCTGGGGTTCGCGGAAGTGGACCTGCGCCGGTATTTCGATCAAGCCGGCTTCCGGAATGTGGAGACGGCGGTGGTGCATCGCGAGGCCGAAGCACCGCACTTCCAGACGGTGCTGGCGGTGGCGGATAAGTAATTACTGGCTGAGGGTCCAGCCGCCGGTTGGTTTGGCCGGTGGAGGAATGGGAATGCCGGCCGCCTTCATTACCCTATGGAAGGCCGCAACGGTGACGACCGAAGGTTTGAAGTTGCCGAAGCGGTAGCCTTCCGCGATGGTGAGCGGAGTCCAGCCGTATTTGTTCTTCTTGTTCCAGATTTCCGGTTTGGCGCCTTTGGCGGCCAGGAATTCAACGGCTTTGGGCAGGTTCTTGTACGCGGCGCCGTGCATGGCGGTTTCGCCGTTGTTGTCGACGGCGTTGATGTCGACACCGAGGTCGAGCGCGACCTGCAGGGCTTCTACCACTTCCGGTTCCGTGCCCGCGTCTTCGCCGGGGGAGCGTGTGCCGAGGCCGGCGGCGACGATGATGGCGTTGGCCCCATCGTTGTTAGGGATGTTGACGCCGGCGCCGAGGGACGCGAGCGCTTTCATGTACTCGGCATCCGCGGTCCGTGCGGCGAGCAGAAATGGCGTGGCGCCGGCGGTGTTCAAACTGGTGAGCCCAACACTCACCTTTTTGGTCATGCGGGCGTTAACGTTCGCGCCGCGGGCGACCAATTTCTTCGCGAGTTCGAGCGACGTCATGCGGCCGGAGCCTTGCGGCGCCGGATCGTTGTCGCCGCCGCCGGGTTTGCGAACCCAGGTGAGGGTGTGCAGTACGGTGTAGCCGGGTCCGATGGCGTTGGGGTCTGCGCCCTGGTCGAGCAGCAGCGAAGCGAGGTCATAGTGCGCATTGCCCACGGCGAGGTGCAATGCGCTTGTCCCGGCGGACGGCGCTCCGCGCACGCGGCGTGCGTTCCGCGGAACTTCGATGACTTCATTGACGTTCGCGCCGGCCTTCAGGAAGGCCTGGACGGTCGCGCTATGGCCTTCGCGCACCGCGAACAGCAACGGGGTGAAGCCGCTCTCAAGCCTCACCCTCCAGTCCGCGCCCGCGGCGATGAGCGCTTCCACCACGGCGGTATGTCCTTCGGCGGCGGCCCACATGATGGCAGTCTGCCCGCGCGCGGTTTCCTTGGCATTGACGTTTGCGCCGCGGCGGAGCAGCACTTGCACAGCGTCTAACTTGCCGGTCCGCGACGCGGTCATGAGCGCCGTTTCACCGCCGGGCAATGTGGTGTTCGCGTCTGCACCGGCGGACAGGAGTAACTCCACCATGGCGGCGTTGCCGCTGGTTGCGGCCAGTATTAGTGGCGACATGCCGTAGCGATTGGCGGTGGCGGCTTGCGCACCGGCCTTTACTAACAACCGCGCGGCTTCTAAGTCGTCGTTATACGCGGCCCAGTGCAGCGGGGTGGATCCGTCGGCTTGCGCGACGTTAACGTCGGATCGCGCGGCGATCAATTTCCGCAGCGCGGGCATGTCCGATCGCTCGACGGCATCGGCCAGCGGCGCCTCGGTCGCGAGCACGGTGAGCGCGGCCAGCAACGCAACGGCAAAACTGCGGAGTAACGTTTTCACAGGCCAATCGGATCCAGTAACTCAGCTACGCGGCCCTTGCTGTCGGCAAATGCGTCCATCCTGACGCCCACTTTTTCGAGCAGGGTTAAATGCAGATTCGCGAGCGGCGTGGGTTCGGCATAGCGGATGTGACGGCCGCCTTTCACCTTGCCCCCGCCGCCACCGGCGACGAGGACCGGCAGATTGACATGGTCGTGCACGTCGGGGTTGCCCATGCCGCTTCCGTATAAATAGACGGTATGGTCGAGCAGCGAGCCCTCGCCGTCGGGTGTGGCTTTGAGCTTCTGCAGGAAGTAGGAAAACAGCGAGACGTGGAAAGCGTTGATCTTGGCCACCTTGGCGACCATCTCGGGATTGCCGCGGTGGTGCGTCAAAGGATGGTGCGGGTCAGGGACGCCGATCTCCGGGTAGGTGCGCGTGCTGGTTTCGCGTGCTAACTGGAAGGTAATTACCCGAGTTACATCGGCTTGCAGGGCGAGCACCTGTAGGTCGAACATCAGCTTCGCGTGGTCGGCATAGGCAGCGGGTACACCAACAGGACGGTCGAGGTCCGGGAGGTGCGAATCGGCCGTCGCGGCTTCGGCTTTCTGAATGCGCCGCTCCACTTCACGAACGGTGTCGAGATACTGCGAGACTTTCGTTTTGTCGGATGCACCGAGCTTACGCTGCAACCGTGCGATATCCTCACGCACCCAGTCGAGCACGCTGGCGTCTTTCTTCAACTCGGAGAGCCGGTCCTGCGCGGTGCCGCCATCGCCGAACAGGCGTTCGAACACAACGCGTGGATGCGCCTCAGCGGGAAGGGGCGATGTCGGGGAGGACCACGACAGGTTGTTCTGGTAGACGCAGGCGTAGCCGTTGTCGCACTGGCCTACGGTCGTGAGCAGGTCCATTGCGAGTTCGAGCGACGGCAGACGGGTCGCTCCACCAATGCGTTGGGCGGCTATCTGGTCTACTGTCGTGCCGAGATAGTAATCGCTGCTTTCGGTCCACTTTGCCGTGGCGGCGCTGAGGAACGCGGCGTTGGAGGTTGCGTGGGTGCCCGGATAGGCGTTCTTCAACTCCATGTTCGTCAGCACGGTAATGTGGTCGATTACAGGCGCGAGCGACTGTAGTGTCGGCGATAACTGCGTCAGCTTACCGTCGACCGGAGGGGTCCACTGCGAGATGGCGCCGCCCATCGGAATGTAGACAAAGCCTAGCCGCTTGACCGGTTTGGCGGGAGTGGCCGCGAGGCTCTTCATCGCCGGAACCATTGCATCGAGCAACGGCAAGGCGAGCGACGCACCCATGCCGCGCAGCAGGGTCCGCCGGTGCAGTGCTTTCTTCATAACGATCATTGCGCCCTCCTCATCTCGAATGGCACGCTGTTCACAACCGCTTCGATCAGGGCCGAGAATTTGTAGTCCCGTGCCGCAGACTGCCGCACGATCTTACGCACAGCCGGCGCATCCGTATACTCTACTCCTCGGCCCAGCCCGTAGGTAAGTAACTTCTCGGCGATTGTGTTTACGAATAACTCCGGCCGCGCGAGCAGCGCCTTCTGCAATCCTTCCACACCTTCGAACTTACTGCCGTCCGGCAGGCCACCCGCGGCATCGATGTTCACGCCGTCTTCAGCTTCGCGCCAGCGGCCTACGGCATCGTAGTTTTCGAGCGCAAAACCAGGCGGGTCCATCAACGCATGACAGCCTGCGCAAGCAGGGTTGGCGCGGTGCTGCGCCAAACGTTCGCGCATCGTACGCGCCTTCGATCCAGTCCCATTTTCCTTGAGGGCCGGAACGTTGCCCGGCGGCGGAGGCGGCGGCACACCCAGAAGGTTGTCCATGATCCACTTGCCGCGGATTACGGGCGATGTCCGGGTGGCGTAGGAAGTTACCATCAGAATGCTGCCCTGCCGCAGCAGCCCGCCGCGGCCAAGCACGTTTTCGATTTTGCGGAACCGGCTCCCGTAGACATTCGGGATGCCGTAGTGCCTGGCGAGGCGGCCGTTCACATAGGTGTAATTGGCTTTAAGCAAGTCGAGCACGCTGCGGTCTTCGTGAACGATACTTTCAAACAGTAACTCGGTCTCGGTCCGGAACGACTGGCGCAAGTTATCGTCGAAGTCGGGAAAGGCGCGCATATCGGGAGTGATCGATTCGAGGTTCCGCAGTTGCAGCCACTGGCCGGCGAAGTTCGTGATGAGCGAACGCGACCGTTCGTCGCGCAGCATCCGTGCGACCTGCCGTTCCAAGACGCCGGGCGCGCGCAGTTTACCTTGAATCGCGAGGTCCAATAATTCGTCGTCGGGAATGCTGCTCCATAAAAAGAACGAAAGCCTTGAGGCGAGTTCCAAATCTGAGATCCGGTAAGCGGCGCCCGGCGAGGCGCCTGCCGGATCCTGCTCCACGCGGAAGATAAATTCGGGGCTCACCAGAACCGCACGCACGGCCATTTCGATGCCGTTGTCGAAGCTGTAATCCTTTTTGCCTTCACGATAGAACCGCATCGACGCCTTGAGATCTTCACTGGCGACGGGTCTGCGATAGGCGCGCTTCATCAGCGCGGTCAGGACTTTTTCCGCACAGGCGTCCTCATCGGCCGTACCCGCCGGGCGGCAGACGAACAGGCGCCGCCTGCTGGGTGTATCGCTGGTGTGCCGCTCGCCATAGGGGCCGTTGATCGACACCGAATAGACGGCGGGAGTGATGCGCGGGTGCCGGTCCATATTAAAGTGCGCCTGATAGGGCTGACGCTCGGTTTCGAGCAGCACGGACGGCTTCTTCGGAAACGCGGCGGCCACCAGGTGGGGACCCGCCTTCATGGTGATTCGCGCGTTGATGTGTTTGTCGGCTTGGGAATGGTCCTGCCCCGTGGGCGGTTGAGTTACTTTGAACAGACCGACACGCTCGCCGTCGACGGCTATTTCGACATCGTGGGTCCCAACCAGCCCTTCTATGTGCTCGTTGCGGTCGCGCGCCAAACGCACCTGGATCTCGTATTCCGCGTCGACCGGGAAGTTGTACCGGAGCACCTTGCCGCCACGCGTGCCAAGCGGCAGGCCCGCGAAATGCTCTTCCTGCGTCAGGTCCGGCGGCAGATTGACCATGTCGCCGCCCGGCTGCCGGCTCGCGTGTCCGACGGCAAGACGCGCGATTTTCTGTGCGGCAGTTAAGTACCGCTCGAGCAGGGTCGGCGAGAGGTTGCCGACGGTAATGTTATCGAACCCGTGGCTCGACTCGTCGGCAGGCAGAATGGACGAAACATCGGCATCCACGGCCAGTAAATCGCGCACCGCGTTCCGGTACTCGGTGCGATTGAGGCGGCGAAACGTGTCTGTCCGCCCCGGATTGGCATGTCCCGTCTGCCAAGTATCGAGCTTTACTTCCAGATCGGCGACCAAGGTCTGATAAGTCTTCTCGTCCGGTCGAGGTAAACCGGCCGGGGGCATGTAGCGCGGCCGCAGTTTGCGAACCACCTTCTCCCAAGCCGCAGCCTGCGGGCCGACGTTGCCGGCATCCATCGCCTCCAGCGAAAAACCACCAATTTTCGACTTCGAATTGTGGCATCCGTTACAGTACCGCTTCAGCGTGAGGTTATGGTCTGCCGGCGAAGCCAGCGCGGCCCAGGAAAACGCTGAAATAAGAGGTAGGGTGAATGCTCGCCGCATCGGTTAGCTCTAGGGTTTGGCTATCGTTCAGCCAGGCAGTGACCCAATTTTATCACCCGAGGCTTTCTCCAACATCTAAAAGGTCCGGCAGAGGCGGAATACCTCTGAGTAATCCCGATCTTTCGCTTCGTCCTAGTACGTCTGTAGCAGTCAAGCACGTGGGTGATTAGCTACACTCAAGCGACTTATGACTGAGACCATTGACGGACCTCGCATACGGTGGGGGCTTATCGGAGCGGGCCACATCGGAAACGCCTACCTTGAGGCCGCTGGATTGTTCCCGAAACACGAGTTCGTCTGGTGTGCCGATCCAGCTATTCCTGGATCCGGCAGTTATGAGCAGGCATTGGAGCAATCGGAAATCGATGCGGCACTGATTTGCGCTCCTCCCAAGCTCCACTATCTGATTTGTGCCGACCTGCTGGCGCGAGGAATCCCAACGCTTTGCGAAAAGCCGATCGCGTTATCCGCCGAACGGGCCCGGAATCTCGCGATCTGGTCAAAGTCCACCGGGACGCCGTTCTCACAATCGGCGAAATTCCGTGCCGTACCGGAGGTGATGGAAGCGTACCGCCGGGTCCACAACCACGAGATCGGGGACTTGATTCACGTGGACGTCACATTCTCGGCATTCGTGAATATGTCGGAACGTTGGGCTTCGAACACCGAGGCCGTGGGCGGCGGCGTGTTGATGGACAATGGGTCTGATGCCGTGGATCTGATTCGCTATATCGCCGGACCGATCACGGCGGTGCGTGGGGAACCCGGCGCCGCAATACAGTACTTGCCGGTGGAAGATTCCGCGCGGCTGGAAGTGCAAACAGATTCCGGAGTTCGCGGCTGCGTATGGGTGTCGTGGAGCCACAGTTCCGATCGTGCGGACTATCTGCGCATCACCGGCACAGCGGGGACGATCGAAGTCGGCTGGAAAGGTTCCTATATTACGACGGAAGCGGGCACCGAAACCTTCGGTAATCCCTACGACAAGCTGTACTCGCTTGGTCTGCAGTTAGAACGCTTCGCATCCGGCCAACCGCTGGTCGACGCCGAAGAAGCCGCTGCGACGGTGGCGGTGATCGAGGCCGGGTACCGGTCGTTCCAGAGCCGTAACTGGGAAACAGTGAAGCAATGACTTACGTTATTCCACCGCGACGATCGGATAGGGCATGCAGAATGCAACTTATTGTTTGAGATCTTACTGTTGAATGGCAATAGCAAGGCTAGACGAGGATGGTATTCCGTTTACCGCAGCCGTCAGATGGTGATTTCCACTGGCGAGCGTCGACGGAATCTGCACCGCGATCTGGTAGACGCCGGCTAATCCCGGCGCAAGCAGCGCACCTACTACGGTTACCGGCTTCCCCGCCAAGACGATGCTACTGCCCTTAAGCGAGTGAACCGTTCGGGGGACCACGCGCCCATCCGGAGCGGCAGGTATTGTCGCTCCGAATCCCGTTCCCCACAAAATTAAGGTATCCCCCGGCCTCGCCGCCGTGGTTTTCGCCGCGAAAGTGCCATCCCGAACAGCCAGGGAGTAATCGAGCCGTGTGGCAACCGGTTGCGCGCCCGGCCATGCGAACAGAGCAGGCGAGACCGCTTCCGACGTTACTGGAAAAGGCGTGCTCGCCATTCCGGCAGCTGTGAGGACAACGTCAACAGCGCCTGTTTGGATCCCTGGCGCTAACACGTTCACCTGTCCCGGTGTCACGGCCGCGATATATGCGGGTCTTCCGCCGATCGACACCGACACACCGTTCAGTTCCGTCGGCAACGCGCCGTCCACGATACTCCGGCTCCAATCGGCAAAGGTGCCCTCGGGCGCGAAGTTCTGGCCGAAGATGGAAACGTAGGCGCCCGGCGCGACACCCTTCGCCCCGCTGGCCGAGTTCGAAACGGAGCAGATCACGGGTTGGCCGTCCGGCACAGGAACGGTCATCACCGTGGCATTGAACGTTGTGCCCGCATAAGAATCCGCGCCGTCGGCAGCTACGGCGAAATCGATAGCATCGCCGGCGGTCAACTTCACGGGAACGACATAATCCACACCGGTACTATCCGCGGGGGCCAGATAATGCTCGTAGATCAGCTTGTGATTCTGATAGATCCGCGTGAACACGCCGCCGGCCTCCGCGTTCGGGGTGGCGCGCGCAATATGGCCCCGGATTTCGCCCGCGCCCGACACCGTGCTCATCCACCGCCGGACCGCCCACTCGTCCGCCCCGTGATTGATTCCGTTCGGATGCGCACCACCGGCATGTACGGAGGTGAACGGCGGACTGCTTAGCTGGTGCTTCCATTGTTGTGTTTGCGGGTTGAACAGCGGTAACTCGACAAACTGATTCACACGCCCGGCGGGAAAGTAGCCGTACCTCCACCCGCCCTGCCATTGCGCTCCTGAAAAATCGGCCTTTGAATCGGCTACGATTGCGCGATACGCAATCCCCTGTACCGGCCCGGCGCGGCGCGTGGCGACGAGGAAGTTGTGATTCCGCCCCATGCGCGCCGTCCGATTCTCCTCAAATCGAACAGTCTCGGAAGCGACCACAAATACGGCCACGCCCGCCGGAATAGTTATGCCATCGGCATACGTCACCGGCGCGGCTGCCGCTTGCAACTCTTGAAACGTGTTTCCGGCGACTGTAACTGCAGCCGCCGAACTAATATAGATTGCCGTAACATCGAAATTGCGGAAGGTGTTTTCTGCAATGAGAATGCCGCGGAAATTCGCCGGCTTCGTAACTTTGTCTTCCGGCGCAACGACCAGCGCACCGAGCGGCGCACCCCAGTAACCCACATTCGCGATCGTGTTCCCTTTGATGGCAAGGTTTGTGCTGTAACCGGCTTCTCCCCAGAAAAACTCCGGACCTACACGAACGCCAATCATCGTGCTGCCGTCGATTACGTTGTTCTCGACCGTGCCGTCGTCCGCTTTCAGATTGATACCCCGCGCACGGTGGTTGCGAATCGTGTTGTTCCGCAGCACAAACCCCGCCCCGCTCCGCGATGGATTGCTCGCCAGCGAATCGAACCCGGCGCTTACTTCGCGGTCAAGCACCACGCGATAGTAAGGACCCGCGGTGTAATTTTCAATCGTCTGCCGCGCCGTCTGGCGCGTGTTCCGGTAGTTTGGCAGCGGCGTGACACTTACCACCGCCGCCGAGCCCACGATGTTGTCGTCCGCCGCCGTGACGACCATCGTGTCTCCTGCCGCGAAATGCGCCGGTCCGCCATGCAACGCCGTATCGCTGACTACCAGCGTGTTACCGGACGCCTCAATGACCCAGGAGTAATAGCCGTGGACGGCGATGCCGTCGTCCGCCATTCCTTCGAACACCGAGTTCTCGACCACCGGCCCCTTCTTCGCCAGCAGACTATGAAAACCGTCCGCGTTCGTCGAAATCAGCGGGTCTGTCGCGGCGCCTACGGGACGCGGACCCCGCCGCACAGTAATGCCGCTATAGCGGTTCGGCGCCGATTCGCCACCGCGCGATTCGAGGATCGCGAAGATGGGTGAATTGAAGATCGTGAGATCGCGCAGTTCCATCCCCGACGATGATTCCACCCGGAACATGTGGTCGCCTGTCCCGCCGCGGAACGCCACCAAATCACCGGCCGCCACGCTATCTCCAAATCCGGCATGAATCCGGAACGTGTCCGCGCTCAGCCGCTCGGTCCGTAACCCCGATATATCGCCCTGGGCCGTCCGCTTCCATAGCCGCGTAGCCCGGTCGAACAGGTGGCCGAACAGACGCGGCGAGAAATACTTCGGATCGTCCAGATTCGCCGGGTACCCCGCTTCGATCTGCACATCGAGATACGACCGGTCTGCCGCCACCGCCCGAATTACGCCCTGCGTAAACGGGGCCGTGCCGTAATAGAGGGTCGCGCCGGAAAAGCTGACATTCTCGCAACTGGCGAAGTAGATACCCGTGGCGGTTACATCCAGGAAAACGAATGTCGCGCCGCGTGCGTCAATCGTAAAATCCCGCAGGCCGGTGAAGCGCAGGTGCGTACGATTATCCCCGACCGGTATCCGGTACACGCCCGCCGGGATCGCCACCGATTTCTGCCCCGCCTGGTAAGCCTTCAGGATTTCCTGTTGCAGCAATTCAGGACGATCCGGCGAAATCGCCGTCTGCCCAAGCGCCATAGCAGGCGCCCAGCACGCCAGCCACATACCAGTTGCGACGCACGTCCAGCTTTTGGTGCGGTCCTTTCCGTTCAAGGCTCCCCCGATAAGTGTCTGGCGTCATCATAGCGGTTCTCCCCGCGAACCGCCACCTCCGTTTGGGGGGATCGTTTATCCACCTATGGGAGTTTGTCGACCTTGGTTGTCTGGCGTGTCGTGTGGCGCGCCGCGAGCCGCCGCGCCTTGATTCTCGACGCGTTGGGGAAACCACCCACGTTGCGCCGATTTCTGGCGACATGTTAACCTAGACGCTTCAGCCATGGGGGCCGTCGTGTGCGGCCTTTGTCGGGTCTCATAACTCACAATGGAATCTGTCCTAGCTCAGTTGGGTGCGCTCCTGCTGCGTGCGCTTCCAACGTTCTTCATCTTGCTTCTTCTCCATTTTTACCTGAAGGCGATGTTCTTCAAGCCGCTGGAGAAGGCGCTGGCCGAGCGCAAGGCGGCCACCGGCGGTACGCGCGATGCGGCGGACGCGGCCCTACGCGCGGCGGAGCTTAAGGCCAAAGAATATGAAGATAAGCTGAGGGACGCACGGTCGCAGATTTTCCACGAACAGGAGCGGATGCGGAATCAGTGGCGAGACGATCAAAGTCAGGCACTTACGACCATTCGCGGTAAAGTGGACGCGCAGATTCGCGAGGCTCGGGAACGAATTGCCGCCGCACAGGAGACGGCGAAAGCGTCGCTCCGCACGGAAAGCGACGCCCTGGCCGAACAAATTGCGCAGAACCTGCTGGCCGGGAGACTGAATTGAGACGTTTCGCACTGATTCTGCTGCTCTGCGGTTTACCGCTCGTAGCCGAACAACATGGTGGCGGTGGTGAGCATGCCCAACCGGCGGCTGTCTGGAAATGGACCAATTTCGGGATTCTGGCCGCACTGATCGTCTACGCCGTCGCGAAAAACGCACCGGGCTTTTTCCGCCGGCGTACCGCCGACATCCAGAAGTCGATCCTCGAAGCCAAGAAGATCCGCGAAGAAGCCGAAGCGCGCGCCGCCGCGATCGACAAGAAGCTGACGAACCTGTCAGCCGAGATCGATTCCATGCGGACCCAGGCTCGCCGCGAGATGGAAAACGAAGCCATCCGGATCAAGGACGAAACCAATCTCCTGGTTTCGCGGGTGGAGGATCACGCGAAGCAGGAAATCGAATCGCTCACCAAGCACGCGGAAAACGAGTTACAGGCCTACGCGGCGCAGTTGGCGATCGATGTCGCGCGCACCAAGATTCAAAGCCGCATCAATCCCGAGTCGCAGGCTGTGCTGGTCGACCGCTTCCTGAACAACGTGTCGAAACAGCCGGAGCGTGTGAACTAACATGTCGCTCGCGATTGCCAACCGTTACGCCCGCGCCCTGGCGGATGTCGTGCTCGACCCGAAATCCGGTGTTACGCCGGAAACCGTGCTGGGAGAGTTGCGCGCCGTGCGCCAGATGATGGTCGACTCGCCGGAACTCAAGAACGTTCTCCTCTCTCCCGCCGTCCCCAATCCTAAGAAGCGCGCCGTCATCAACCGCTTGGGGGATGAAGCCGGGTTTTCGAAACTGGTCAGAAACCTATTATTTGTGGTGATCGACAAGCGGCGCGTGGACCACATCCCCACCATCGTCGATGCCTTTGAAGTGGCCTTGGACGAGCGGATGGGGCGCGTGCGCGCCTATGTCGCCTCCGCCACTCCCTTGAATCCGGAACAGCAGGCCGCGATTGAGTCGCAGTTGGCCAAGCTGACCGGTAAACAGGTTCGTTGTGAATTCCATGTGGAACCCGATTTGATCGGCGGAGTTACCGCACGCATCGGTTCCACCGTCTACGACGGTTCGGTGCGCGGCCAGTTAGAAGCCCTGCGCCACCGTTTGACTCCCGCGTGATTTAAGGAACATTACTCATGGCTCAAGTCAGAGCGGACGAAATCGCCAGCGTACTCCGCCAGGAAATCCAAAACTACGAAGCAGCCGTAAACGTATCCGAAGTCGGGTACGTGATCTCGGTAGGCGACGGTATTGCCCGCGTGCACGGCCTCGAAAAGGTGATGGCCGGCGAACTCATTGAGTTCCCCCACGGCGTGTCGGGCATCGCGATGAACCTCGATGAAGATCAGGTGGGCGCGGTGCTGCTTGGCGAATACCAGGAGATTAAGGAAGGCGACGAGGTTCGCCGGACCGGACGCATCATGTCGGTCCCGGTGGGCGAAGCGCTTGTCGGCCGCGTGGTGAACGCGCTTGGCCAACCGATCGACGGTAAGGGTCCCATCAACGCCTCGGGTTACCTGCCTGTTGAGCGCCTGGCGCCTGGCGTTGTCGCCCGTTCGCCGGTGAAAGAGCCGCTGCAGACGGGTATCAAAGCGATCGACGGCATGATCCCGATCGGCCGCGGACAGCGCGAGTTGATCATTGGCGACCGCCAGACCGGCAAGACCGCCATCGCGCTCGACACCATCATCAATCAAAAGGGCGGCGACATGATCTGTATCTATGTCGCCATCGGCCAGAAGCGCTCGACCGTTGCCGCTTTGGTGAAGACGCTTGAAGATTACGGCGCCATGGATTACTCCATCGTTGTCGCCGCCACGGCGTCCGATCCGGCCCCGATGCAGTATCTGGCCCCTTACTCCGGCTGCGCGATGGGCGAGTACTTCCGCGACAAGGGCGGCCACGCGCTCTGCATTTACGACGACTTGTCGAAGCACGCCGCGGCGTATCGCGAAATCTCGCTGCTGCTGCGGCGTCCGCCAGGACGCGAAGCGTTCCCGGGCGACGTGTTCTATCTACACTCGCGCCTGCTGGAGCGCGCCGCTAAGTTGAAGTCCGGCGGTTCGTTGACCGCGCTGCCGTTTATCGAAACCCAGGCCGGTGACGTTTCGGCGTACATTCCGACGAACGTTATCTCGATTACCGACGGCCAGATCTTCCTCGAAGCCGACTTATTCAACTCGAACATCCGCCCCGCGATCAACGTCGGTATCTCGGTGAGCCGCGTCGGAGGTAACGCGCAGATCAAGGCGATGCGCCAGGTGGCCGGTTCGCTCCGTATCGAACTCGCCCAGTACCGCGCGCTGGCCGCGTTCGCGCAGTTCGGTTCGGATCTCGACAAAGCGTCGCAGATGCAGTTGAATCGCGGAAAGCGGCTGGTTGAAGTGCTGAAGCAGGGCTTGCACGAACCGCTGCCGGTGGAAAAGCAGATCCTCATCATCTTCGCCGGTACAAAAGGCTATCTCGACGACATGCCGGTGGAACAGTGCCAGCAGTTTGAGAAGGAACTGTACCGCCACGTCGAAAACTCGCAGCCGGGCATGCTGGCTGCTATCCGCGAAAAGAAGGCGCTCGACGCGGATCTCGAAAAGCAGATCCACACGATGATGAGCGAATTCAAGAAGCGGTTCACCGCGGGCCATCTGGGATAGTCCATGCCGAGCCTGATAGATATCCGCCGCCGGATCCGCTCGGTTAAGAACACCCAGCAGATCACCAAGGCCATGAAAATGGTGTCGGCGGCGAAGCTGCGCAAAGCGCAGGATCGCGTGATCGAGGCGCGGCCTTACGCGGGCATGCTTACGCAGGTTCTCGCCAACATTGCCTCCGCTTCGGCGGGCAACGATCAATTGGCCGAACTGCCGTTGCTCGCCTCGCGCCCTGAAAAGAAGATCCAGTTAATCCTCCTCACGGCGGACCGCGGTCTGGCCGGCGCGTTCAATACGAATTTGAACAAAGCCGCCCAGCGGTTCCTTGAAGAGCACACCTCCGCTCACGTTGAGATTGAAGCCGTGGGCCGCAAGGGCCGCGACTTCTTCTTCCGCCGTAATGTGCCGCTCAGCGGCGAATGGGTGGGCATCTTCAACAAGCCCGCCTACGCCGACGCCCAGTCTGTTGCGAAGAAGGTGACGGACCGGTACGCGAAGGCCGAAATCGACGCGGTCTACCTGCTTTATAACGAGTTCCGCAGCGTGGTTTCGCAGCGCATCACCGTGAAGAAGGTGCTGCCTGTGCCGCTGCCCGAAGGTTCCGAAAAGCTCGACTATATTTTCGAGGAGCCGCCTCTCGAGTTACTCGGCAGCTTACTGCCGAAGTATGTCGAGAGCATGATTTATACGGCGATCCTCGAATCGTCAACCAGTGAACACGCTGCCCGTATGACCGCCATGGATTCGGCGTCCTCGAACGCCGCCGACGTCATCGACAAGCTCACGCTTTATATGAACCGCGTGCGCCAGGCCAGCATTACCAAGGAAATTATCGAAGTGGTGAGCGGCGCCGCCGCTCTGGAGTAAGTTCGCGATGGAAACCGCTACCCAAACATTAGTCGGAAAAGTGATTCAGGTCGCCGGACCGGCGGTCGACGTGCAGTTTGCCGAAGGCCAGGTGCCCGTAATCAACACGGCCGTTCGCATCACCAGCGAAGGCTTCGATGTGCCGGCGCCGATCGACATTATCTGCGAAGTGGCCCAGCACATGGGTGAAGGCCGCGTGCGTACCATCGCGCTGAAGCCCACCGAAGGTCTGGTCCGCGGCATGAAGGCGCTCAGCCTCGGCCGTCCCGTCACTGTTCCGGTCGGCCGCCACACGCTCGGCCGCGTGCTGAATGTGGTCGGTGAACCGGTAGACCAGATGGGCGAAGTCCACGCCGACAAGTTCTATCCGATTCACCGCGCCGCTCCGACGTTTGAAGAGCAGGCGACGTCGCAGACGATGCTTGAAACCGGCATCAAAGTTATCGACCTCATCGAGCCGTATCTCAAGGGCGGAAAGATCGGGCTGTTCGGCGGCGCCGGCGTGGGCAAAACCGTCGTCATCATGGAACTGATCCACAACATCGCCATGCAGCACGGTGGTGTATCGGTGTTCGCCGGCGTGGGTGAACGTACCCGCGAAGGAAACGACTTGTGGCTCGAAATGCAGGAGTCGGGCGTCGTCGATCCGAAGGATTACGAAAAGTCGAAGGTGGCCCTCATCTACGGCCAGATGACCGAGCCCCCAGGGGCGCGCCTCCGTGTCGGTCTCACCGGCCTGACCGTTGCCGAGTACTTCCGCGACGAAGAAGGCCAGGACGTGCTGCTGTTCATCGACAACATTTTCCGGTTCACCCAGGCCGGTTCCGAAGTATCGGCGCTGCTCGGGCGTATGCCTTCCGCCGTCGGTTACCAGCCCAACCTCGCCTCCGAAATGGGCGAGTTGCAGGAGCGCATCACCTCCACGCGCAAGGGTTCGATCACGTCGGTGCAGGCCATCTACGTGCCGGCCGACGATTATACCGACCCCGCTCCGGCCACCACCTTCGCCCACTTGGACGCGACCACCAACCTGTCGCGCGACATCGCGGCCCTCGGTATCTACCCGGCCGTCGATCCGCTGGCTTCCACTTCGCGCATTCTGTCGCCCGAAGTCCTCGGCCAGGAACACTATAATGTGGCGCAGCAGGTGAAGCAGGTGCTGCAGCGCTACAAGGACTTGCAGGACATCATCGCGATTCTCGGTATCGACGAACTGTCGGAAGAAGATAAGCTTTCCGTCTCGCGCGCCCGCAAGATTCAGCGGTTCCTCTCGCAGCCCTTCCACGTGGCCGAACAGTTCACCGGCTTCAAGGGCAAGTACGTTAAGCTTGCCGACACCATCAAGGGCTTCAAGGCGATTGTCGACGGCAAGTACGACGATCTGCCCGAGCAGGCCTTCTACATGCAAGGCACGATCGAAGACGTTATCGAACGCGCCGAGCAGATTAAGAAACAGGCGCAATAACAGGGTCGGGTTTACAAGGGACCACTATGCCCGACACCTTCCTTCTGGAAATCGCGACACCGGAAAAACTTCTGGTTTGTGAACCCGTCACCGAGGCGCAGATTCCGGCGGAGTCCGGCTATCTCGGCATCTTGCCGGGCCACGCGCCGCTACTGGCCGAACTCGGCATCGGCGAACTTTCGTACTCGCTAGCCACCGGCCAGCGCCACCACTTGGGCGTTCACGGCGGCTGGATCGAAGTGACCGGCAACAATGTCCGGGTGATGGCCCACACCGCCGAACATCCGGACAGCATCGACGCCGCCCGCGCCGAAGCCGCCCTGCAACGCGCCGTCGACCGCGTCCATCGCCCCCAACCCGGCATCGACATTGCCCGCGCGTTGAATGCGCTGCGGCGAGCGCAGACTCGCGTGAAGATCACCGGCCAACGCTTGGGGAATTCCCGCTAGCCGGTCGCAAGTATTCCCATAGCGGCTCCCCGGCGCCGCACCTCCAGTCAATCGCTATGTCGTCTATAATCGGACCGGATTGACTTATTCAGGAGGTTCTACTCCATGCCCGCTCCAGTCACACGGCGCGGCTTTGTGGAAGCAGTCGCCGTCTCTGCGTCGCTTGCCAAAGCCCAACCGATCGCGCCCACGACTTTCCCCGCCGAAGCGGCCGAATGGCCGAAACTCCGGCCCGCTACCATTCACAAGCTCTACATCGGCCGCTCCGGCGCCGTCACGAACGCACGCACAGGAAGTTCCGTTCAGTACCTCACTTGGGGCGCCGAAGAGGTCGCGAAAATGGACGAGTACCTGCGCGGCCTCGAAAAGAAGCTCGGCGACGTTACGTTTGCCGGCGGTGAAACCATCCCGCCCGCCGATGCGGCGCAGGTGGCCGCGCGGGCGGCCTCCGCGGACGGCCTGCTGCTGATCTGGCTTTCGGGCCACGGCGGCGATTACGCCACGCTTGAGAAGCTCAGCTTCGGCCTCGACAAACCGGCCGTGTCGTTCTTCCAACCGTTCAGCGGCCACGGCTGGATGTGGCACCAGCAGTGGAAAGGCCGCAAGGTGCTGCTGCTGTCCACCACCGATTGGAACGAACTCGACGAAGCCGTCAGTCTGCTTCGCGTCCCTGCCTTGATGAAGCAGACTCGCGTTCTCGCCATCAATGGTCCGCGTGGCACGAAAGCCGCTTGCTCGGCCGAACAGGTGAAAAGCAAACTCGGCGCGGAGGTCATCTCGATCCCGAATTCAGAGGTCCTCGCCATTGCGCAGACTATCGATCCCAATCTGGCGGAAGCCGAAGCGGAGCAGTATTGGATCAAGCCCGCCATTGGTATTCTCGAGCCCAAGCGGCAGGAGATCATCGACTCCACCCGTTACTACCTTGCCGTCAAGCAACTGATGATCAAGCAGAACGCCCGTGGAATCTGCAGCGCCGCCTGCATGGGAGAACCCCGCGCCTGCCTGACGTTTAGCAAACTCAACGACCTCGGTTTCGTGGGCGCCTGCGAGGGCGACATCGACTCTACGCTGACTATGCTGCTGGCGCAGCATGCGTTCCGGTCGCCCGGGTTCATTTCCGATCCGGTGATCGACGAGGCAAGGAAGGCTGTCGTCCAGTTCCACTGTACATCGTTTACCCGCCGGACGGACGGTACACGTATGCCGTTTCTTATCCGCAACCAGACCGACAGCGGCGGTGGTGTGGCACTGCAGGTTCAATGGCAGGCGGGCGAACCGGTCACCATGGCCAAATTGGTCAACCTCGACACCATGCTGGTGGTGCCCGGGCAAATCGCCGAGACGGGTACTAGTCCGCTGGCTTGCCGGACGCAATTTACGCAAACGGTACGCGATGCACGGCATCTGTTCCTGAATTGGGGCGGAGGCCACATTGTTCCGTCAGGCAGCCCCGGCGATTTGTCACAATACGCCGGAGCGATGCCGATGCTCCACCGGGCGGTGTTCTATGGGAATCACGTGCGCGGCCTGAAACGGCTGGGGGACCTAATGGGATTCCAGGTGATCGAGGAGGACCTGCCCAGCTAGGTAGCGTTGCCGCGGAGAGGCCCGCGGTCGTTTGCCCCGCACGCAACTCGACCCCGCTGTAAAATCACTGCTGGAGGATCTTTTTATCGCATTCGGCGATGCCATCGGCGGCCAATTTACGGCGGCGGGCGGTGTCTTCCGTTTGCGGTTGCCAGTTCTTCCAGCGTGCCTGGTTCTTCTGAAACAGGATCCGCGCCCAGCCGTAGTGTCCGTTCGAAAGCAGCATGCGAGCGTAAAGGTCGTCGAGGTCGGACGCAGCTTCCATCGCAGCCAGAGGCGGACGAGGCACGGCCAGCACCTGGTTGATCAACGGCTGGCCTTCGGTAATCAGCGCCGCGGCTTCGTCCTTCTTGTTGTCCTTCAGATAAGCCGTGGCGTCGCGTGCGAGTGTCGTCAACTTCTCCACCGCGTGGACGTACCGCGGCTCAGTAGCCGGGTCCTGATAGGCGGCCTTCGGCTTCGGCGGCGGCGCACTGCACGACACGGCAACCAGCACGATAAGGGCGGCCAGCGACAGGTAGCGCACTGACTTCAGGATAGCTGGAGGGATCATCCTTCAAGATGAAACACCTCTTCGAGCGGCCACATCTGCTCATCCGCCTTCCGCCCCGGCACACCGTCGAAGAACCGCGCCATGTCCTCCTGCCACCGCCGATTCACGCCCGTCGCAGCCATCCCCGCCAGAGCAGCCTCAAAGTCCTCCGTTTCCAAATACCCCACCAACAATCCGTCCTCGCGCAGAAACAACGAGTAATTCGACCACCCCGTCTCCCGCAACGCCGCCTGCATCTCCGGCCACACCGACCGGTGCCGCAGCTTATACTCTTCCAGCAGTTCGCGCTTCACTTGGAGCGTGAAGCAGATTCGTTTCTTCATACTGTCGGACCGAGGGCGATTGTAGCAGGATCGCCAACGGTGTACCCTCAAATTTGCTATGAACCACCGGCAGATCGAAACGATATTCGGAGCTTTGGATCAGTTGGCGATCGAGCTTCCGTCTTGGGGATTCGCCAACACGGGAACCCGCTTCGGCAAATTCCTGCAGGCGGCCGCGGCGTCGACGCTGGAAGAGAAGTTCAGCGACGCCGGGCAGGTGCACGCGCTCACGGGCGTTTGTCCCACCATCGCGCTGCACGTCGTCTGGGACCTGCCGAACGGCCTTGAAAGCACCGCGAATATCGAGAACCTATCCAGGCAACACGGCGTTCGCGCCGGGTCCATCAACCCCAACGTGTTCCAGGACCAGCAGTACAAGTACGGCTCGCTCGGCAATCCCGATTGCAGCGTGCGGCAACAGGCGTTGCAGCATCTCAAAGACAGCGTGGCTATCGGCAAGGCGCTCAACAGCCCCGACGTTTCGCTCTGGTTCGCCGACGGGTCGAATTATCCCGGAACCCAGAACATCCGGCACCGCAAAGCGTGGTTCTCCGAAGGGTTACAAGCCGCTCACGCCGATCTCGGGCCGAACCAGCGCCTCCTCGTCGAGTACAAACCCTTCGAGCCCGCCTTCTATCACACCGACATTGCCGATTGGGGCATGGCGCTTGAACTCGCCCGCGCGGCCGGTCCGCAAGCCAAGGTCCTGGTCGACCTCGGCCATCACTACCAGGCCCAAAACATCGAGCAGATCGTCGCCTGGCTGCTCGACCTCAACATGCTCGGCGGCTTCCATTTCAACGATCGCCGCTATGCCGACGACGACTTGACCATCGGCTCCATCGACCCCTACCAGGCATTCCGCATCTTCCACGAAATCAAAATGTTCGAGTGGGAGACCAACCAGCGCGCCGACATCGCCTACATGGTGGACCAAAGCCATAACCTCAAAGGCAAGATCGAGGCCATGATCCAGACGGTCGAAACGGTGAAGGAGTTAGTAGCCAAAGCCGCGCTGGTCGACCGTCCCAAGTTAGCCAAGGCACAGCAATCATGCGAGCTGGTCGACGCCGAGAATTGCTTGAAGGACGCTTTCTTTGCCGACGTCCGGCCCGCCGTCAAAGAATGGAAGCGCAGCCGCGGACTCCCGGCCGATCCGCTGACCGCGTTCCGTGAAAGCGGCTATCTGGATAAGATCACCGCGGAGCGCGCAGAACGCAACATGGGCGCCGTTTCAAGCTACGCATAGCAAGCTTGCTGAGATGTGCCTCGTCAGAGGCCCGCACCAGTCGCGGTAGGCTGGGGGAAGTGATCGATTACGAGGCGCTCGAGAGGGAATCGCTCCTGTACCAGGTCGGGGCGATGAAGTTGTTTGAACGGGCGCGGGCGGTGGCGCGGGTATGGACCAAGCCGTATGTCGAATCGCGGCCCAAGGATGCGGTCCGGCGGGCGTCTGTCTGGTTCACCGCCTACCCGGCATCCACACTGGGCTTGGAAGGACAGGCGCCGCTCGAAGTGCTCGGCGACCCATGCCTCTGGGACCTGTTTTGCCAGTTAGGCATTACAGGCATCCACACCGGCCCGCTGCTGAGATCGGGCGGCATCGAGCCCGACGATGCGGGCGGTTGGAGGCGAACCCCATCCACCGACGGCCATTTCGATCCGATCAGCCTGGAACTCGACGAATCGATCTTCGGGACGGACGACGAGTTCCGTCGCATGGTGCTCGAAGCCGAAGCGCGCAACGCCGTCGTCATCGCCGACGTTGTGCCGGGACACACGGGCACCGGCGCGGACTTCCGCCTGGCTCAACTCGCCTATAAGAACTATCCCGGACTATTTCTGATGGTGCGTATTCGTGAAGAGGACTGGCCCTTTCTGCCCAAAGTCGACCAGCCCTTCGCAACGGCACGCCTAACTCCCGACCAGGTCTACGCCCTCGAGAAGTACATACCCGGAATGTTGCAGCGGCAAATGGCAGGCTTGGAAGAAACCGGGTGGGAGGCCACCGGCAAGATAGAAGGTTGCGACGGCAAGGTGCGGCGTTGGGTGTATCTCCATTACTTCAAGAAAGGCCAGCCGACGTTAAACTGGGTCGACCTCAGCGAGGCCGCCTCTACCATAATCAGCGGACAGATCACTCGCTACCTGCTTGACTGGCGTGTAAAGAGCAGGAACTATGGACCGAGCCCCGGCCTTGGCGCGAAGATGGTCCGCCTCGATGCTAACCCGTTTCTCGGAATTGAGCGGCGCCTGCCAAAGGCCGTAACCGCGGATGCCCCGCCGTCCACCTGGTCGGAGGCACACCCGCTCTCCCAATGGATTACGAACAAACTGGCCTGGCACACGCGCCGGCTCGGCGGCCACAGTTTTCAAGAGCTCAACATGAGCTTGGACGCGTTCAGGCGGTTTTCGGAACTGGGCCCCGACCTGGCCTACGACTTCGTCACCCGTCCGGCCTGCGAGCACGCGGCACTGACGGGAAACGCGGACTTATTGCGGCTAATGTACAGGTTGATGGCGGATTATGGGCTGGATACAGGCAGCCTGATCCATGCGCTCCAGAATCACGATGAAATCACTTATGAGTTAGTCCACTTCCTCGTTTTCGGCGACCAGACGTTCGATTTGGGCGGACGCCAGTTGCGCGGCCTCGCCTTGCGCAAGCAGATCCGGGACGAGATGAAAGAACAAGCGCTGAGCCGTGCGCCCTGGAACCGCGAGTCGGGCAACGGACTCTGCACAACCTTTGTCGGATTTCTGGCGGCAGCGCTTGGATTGGAATCCATCGAAGAGGTTTTTGATAACAAAGCCGAGATCCAACAGGGGCACCTCTTGCTTGCCGCCTTCAATGCCCTGCAGCCGGGCGTGTTCGCGTTCTCCGGATGGGACCTGGTAGGCGCCCTGCCGCTCGATGACGATGCATTTCGGGCCGTACCGGAAGCGTACATCGGCGAACCCGGCCGCGAGGATGCCCGCTGGGGCAATCGCGGCGCCTACGATCTGCTGGGACATTCGACGGCAAACGTAAGCCGCTCGCACGTACCGCGCGCCAGATGCCTGTACGGACCAGTGCCCGCCCAGATGGCGGATCGAGAGTCGTTTTGCCGGAAATTGCAGGTAATCCTGTCAGCGCGAAAAACGGTCAACCTCGACGAAGCCACCTTCAACGGCGTTGCGGACGCTGACAATCCGGCGGTGTTTGCCATGGTTTCGGCCACGCCGGCCCTGGTTACCACCATTCTCAACTTCTCCCATTCGAGACAGCGTACGCGGGTCGATCTGTCGCGATGGATCGGCGATGCGGTTCTGGTGGATATGCTGGATCCACATGGCGCCGCGTTGGCAGCGGTAAGTGGAATCGTCGACCTCGACTTGAGCGGTTGGGAATATCGCCTTCTGAAGCTGAAACCCGCCGATTAAAGTCCCTTACCCACTCGCGTGCCTTTCAGACTACTCCGACGGTCCGTGCCATCAAGCCGCGGGAAGAGTCATGTAGAAGGTTGCGCCCTCGTTCCGCTTCGCTTCGGCCCAGATGCGCCCGCCATAACGTTCAATAATCCGCTTGCACACAGCGAGGCCCAGCCCGGTGCCGGGATAGGCATCGCTGTGCAGGCGTTTGAATAGGCCAAAAACGCGCTCGGCATACTGTTGATCGAAACCGATCCCGTTGTCCTGCACCCAGACGCGGCATTCATTGCCGTTCTGCTCGGCACGTATATTGATTTCGGGCGCAACGCCCTCCTTACGGTACTTGAGTGAATTGGAAAGCAGGTTCTGCAGAACATGGGTAAGCGCGACTTTCTCGCCGCGGACCCAAGGCAGGGAACCGGCCCGAATCTGTGCCTGGCTCTCCTCGATCTGAAGCTTGAGGTTCGTCAGAGCTTCGGCAAGTACGGCGGACAGGTCGACAACGCCGACCTCGGTTTCCGCGTGAATCACGCGGGAATAGGAGAGTACGTCGTCAATCAACTCTTCCATCCGCCGCACACCGCGGCTGATGATGCCCGCATAAGCGTTTGCCTCTTCGTTTTCGACCAGCCGCCGCCTTACAAGCAGCTGGGTATAAACATTCACCATCCGCAGCGGTTCCTTCAAATCGTGACTGGAAATGTAGGCGAACTCTTCCAGTTCCCGATTGACGCGCTCCAGTTCACGGCGAGCACGCACCTGATCTGTTATGTCGGAGGCTACCGCCACGATACCTGAGACGGAGCCGTCCACTTCCACCAGCGGATGGTAGAGCAGGGTGAACCAGCAATCCTCCACAACGCCGTCCTGATCGCGGTCGAGCGGAACGTGATACTCGCTGGCGACAAACGGACGTCCGGTGTCCAGGACTTCGCGGAGGATGGCGCGGAGCTTGTCGTCGATTTCGGGAACAGCCTCGAGCAAGGGACGGCCTAACAGGTCGCGGCGCGGGAAGAAGCGTTGATAGGCGGCGTTCGTGAGTTCAAACACCATCTCTCGCCCGCGCAGCACGGCTACGGCGACCGGAGCCTGTTCAAACACCTGCTGCAGGCGCTCGCGGCTGGCGCGCAGTTCCGCTTCGGCTCGCTTGCGTTCCCGCAGGTCGCGCGTGATTGTCGCGAAATGAATCGGAGCTCCCGTAGACGGATCGTCCACCCGGAAAACGTCATAGAGGACCGGAATCGACTCGCCTGTCACCAGGTGCCGAAAGTGGAGTTCGCCCTGCCACCGGCCCTGTTTAAGCGCGGCGGGTAATACTGTGTCGCGGACCAATTCGCGCTCCTCAGCGATGAAGTAGTCCCATACCGAAAGCGTCTGGGCTTCGGGTACGCCTGTTGCACCGACAAGATCCAGTGCGGCGCGATTCACATAAACGGGCTGCCCCTCGAGGTCGGAAATTCCGATAAACTCCGGCGAATTTTCCGCCAGCAAGCTGAGCAACTGGCGCTCCCGCTCAGCTTCCTTTTGCTGGGTGATGTCGCGTGCGATTTTCGAGGCGCCGATTATCCGCCCGTGCGCATCGCGCACAGGTGAAACAGTCAGCGAAATCGCGAGTACGCGCCCATCTTTATGGCGCCGCCGGGTCTCGTAGTGTTCCACCCTTTCGCCGCGGCGAATTCGATCGAGGATAACGGGGATCTCCGTAACCCGGTCGGGCACGGCGAGCATCGTTATCGGCTGTCCAACGACCTCGTCCGCTTTATATCCAAAGATACGCTCCGCCCCGGCGTTCCAGCTTCGGATTATGCCATTCAGGTCTTTCGAGATGATGGCGTCGTCGGAGCCCTCTACGATCGCCGCCATTCGCTCCTCGAGTTCCGCCGCGGCCTGCTGCTGGTCGAGATCCTCGGTAACTCTTTGTGTGTGCACCAGGCGGCGGAACCCGCCTAAGAGAACGGGAACCACACCGCCGGCTTTCGCCACCATCCGCGCCGGAAAATCGGGCACGGCGTCGCCGGAGCTTAAACGGGCCAGGCGATCGCCGGCTGCTTCCGAGTCCGCCAGGAACTCCGCCAATGTATGACCAAGGTATTCTTCGTTCCGGTAGCCTGCCAGCGCAAGCTGGGCCTTGTTAGCCCAGATAATCGCGCCCTCGGCGCTCAGCATCAGCAATGGCGCCGGCATGCCGTCGAGCGCCAGCGCCAACTCGTTCGGATCCATGAGTCTCGTTAACGTTTCCGCCGCCGTTCCGGATGGTTCCTGCATCAACACAACTTTACCGACTTCGCACTCAAGGTCCAGACGACCAGTTAGACACAGAATTTTACAGAAGTGTGACGCGAGATGTTACTGGGGAGATTTCGCACAACGGAAGCCGATGTTTTCGTAGCCGTGTTTTGCGGGAAAGACCGTATAGTCGTCCGTTCGAATTTGGGTGAGGGGCAGGTTGTAGGCGCCACCGCGGATGGCGACAAACGGGTCCCCTGCCGACAGCTTCCCGTTTAAACCGGGCAGCGTGCGGAGTTCTTTGAGAACCTCCGGCTCCGGTTGGTGTTGCGCGTCTACCCATTCCCAGACATTTCCAACCAGGTTTATGGCGCCATATAGGTTCGGGACGTTGGCAAACGAGCTGGCGCCCATGGCTTGGCGAGGGTCGCCGTAATCGGGGTTATCGGCTACGTTCGCCAGGCGGGCGTCCGCCTGGTCGCCCCAGGGGAACATACGTCCGTCGGCCCCCCGGGCCGTCTTCTCCCATTCGAATTCGGTTGGCAGGCGTTTTCCGGCCCAGCGGGCGAACGCGCGGGCGTCGTCAACGGTGACATTCACGACGGGCAAGTCGGGCTTGTCGTCCGCGAAACCCTTGGGGCGCGGGTGATTCGTTTCGCGGATGAAGGTGGCGTAAGCGGCGTTGGTCACCTCCGTAACGTCGATATAAAACGCGGGGATGTCGAATTTCTGGTTGCTGCGGCCGAGCATCGCAGGCCCGGCGGGCACCAGCACCATGTCGCCGCTCTTTGGAAAAGCGAGGCGTGCCGGCAAGCTGTCCTGCGTAGCCGCTTTGGGGGGCGCTTCGCTACGCGAGGCGCGGTTAACCAGGAACGCGCCACCCGCGGCCAAGACGACTACACCGGCGGCGATGGCGATCCACTTCCCTGCCCCGCCTTTCGATTCCTCTATCGTGGCCGGCGGAGTTGCCGGGACTTCGGGAACCTCGACGGCTGATGACGAACGCGTCTGCGGCGGCTGTGCGGGTACAACGATTCCAGCGGCCGATGGAGCGACCTGCGTTTCCACCAACGACTGATCGGAGAGGGAAACACGCGGGACGGCAGTCGCGGCGGTAGGCGTCAACAAAGCTTCGATGTCGTCAGCTACCTCGCCGAAATTCGAGTACCGGTCCGCGGGATTCTTTTCCAGACAGCGGCGCACGATGGCGGCGATCTCCCCCGGCACTCCGCAGGCGGCCAACTGCGGCCAATCGGGATCGCCATGAAGGATCGCGCCCCAGAGTTCATCCAGGCGATCGCGCTGGAACGGGCGCTGGCCGCTCAGCGTTTCGAACATCACAGCGCCAAACGCCCAGATGTCGGCAGGGAAGGAGACATCTTTTGCGAGCACCTGTTCCGGCGCCATGTAATACGCCGTTCCCTTGGTAAACCCGGCCTGGGTGCGGTTCCAGTCGGCGAACTTGGCAATGCCGAAGTCCACCAGTTTCGCTTTCCCGTTCTCGTCGATCTGGACGTTGGCGGGCTTCAGGTCGCGGTGGATGATGCCTTGCGCATGAACGCACTTCATCGCGCGGGCGACCTGCAGCGCAATCCGCAAAGCCTGTCTATGGTCGCCAATCGCGCCGCGCTTGATCTGCGACTGCAGGCTTTCGCCTCGCAGAAATTCCATCACGATAAAGGGCAGGCCTTCAAAGGTCCCCTTGTCGAAAGTGGTTACGATGTTTTCGTGCTGGCACTGGCACGCGAGGTTGACCTCGTCGATGAAACTGCGCAGCGTTTCCGGATCGTCCTGGGTGTCCTGTTTCAGGATCTTGATCGCGACGTCGCGAGGCAGTTCGGTGTCGCGGGCCTTGTAGACGTCGGCCATACCACCGCCCAAGTACTGCTCGCAACGATAGCGCCCGACGAAAAATGGCAGTTCACGTTTGGCAGTCGGCATGGCGATCCGG
The DNA here is from genome assembly GCA_020846745.1 of Bryobacterales bacterium. Lineage (GTDB taxonomy): Bacteria > Acidobacteriota > Terriglobia > Bryobacterales > Bryobacteraceae > JADLDI01. The sequence goes on from JADLDI010000153.1 coordinate 38,104, forward strand.
TTGGAGGATCTCTAATTGTAGCCGAGGGGCTGCGGCGCCGGAGAAAGCGGTTGCCGGTCAGGCCGGCATCGATCCGATCGCAGCGGCTAATTGCTCCAATCCTGTTATTGCCGCGAGATGCAAGCCGAGGTTTGCAGCTTCACTTTGAAAATTACCCTCAAAACGCGTCATAATTTGCAATGCACTAAAAGCTGGGGGCAGAAGCTGGAGGCGTGATTGGAACCGCTTCTGTCTTCGCCTGGGCCGCAAACGTATATGAAGACACCTCTTTCACGAGCTATACCTACCTTTCTGATCCTCGGTGTGTGGAAGGGGTTAGCGGTGGGACTCGCGTTGGCGGCCGCGCTGAGCGCGGAGGTGACGATCACTTCGCCATCACCCTTACCCGCCGGCACTATCAACCAGCCTTACAGTTTTACCTTTCAGGCCACCGGCTCGGCGCCGTTCTTCTGGGAGATCGTCGACGGCAACGTTCCCAACCTGACACTGAGTTCCGACGGTACGCTTTCCGGCACGCCGCAGACGGCCGGCGTTTTTCAGATTACCGTTTCGGTAGGCGACTCGAGCGAATCGGGCACGAGTAAAGACTTTATTGTCCCGATCAACGCATCGGCGCTGGCCATTACCTCTGGCGCCCAACTGCCTGGCGCGACTGTCGGCCTGCCTTACACGTTCACCTTTAGCGCAAGCGGCGGAGCAGGCGGTTACCAGTGGAGCACGGTTAACAGCACCCCTCCGGCCGGCCTGACATTGGGAACCAACGGCGTGCTCAATGGTTCGGCGACAACGCCCGGACGCGCCAATTTCTCGGTAAAGGTGCAAGATCTTTTCAACTCCACGGTGACGGCGCCATTCACGGCTTTGGTGATGGCCTGTCCGGCCTCTACGGCCGTGGCCGGACAACAGTACAGTTCGAGCGTCAACGCCGGGCCGCTGTTGCCGAATTCGAGCTTCACCGTTTCAAACGGGACCCTGCCCACTGGGCTAACGCTCAACTCTTCCACCGGCGCCATCACGGGTTCGCCGACTGGCATTGGCGCCTACCCGGTTATTTTCTCGGTTCAGGATTCGCCTTCGTATGGACCTTCGCTGGCCACTTGCTCCATTACCGTATCGCCCGCGCCGCTAACGCTCGCCTGCCCGGCTTCACAGGCAACGGTCCGGAGCGCCTACGCCTCCACCCTGGTGGCTACGGGCGGGGTACCGACCTACCTGTTCTCCATTGCGACCGGTATTCTGCCGCAGGGTTTATCCCTTAGTCCCGGATCGGGAGCAATCGCCGGCACTCCGACCCAGCCGGGCACATTCCCGCTTACGTTCGCCGTCAAAGACACGCAGAATGTCACCACCAGCCGATCGTGCACGATCGATGTGGCGCCCGCTCCCCCCGTGCTGTCCTGTCCGGCGGGTTCAGCCGCCTTCAACCGGCCTTACTCGTCGAGCGTCGGTGTTAGCGGCATCCCGCCCTATTCAAACTTCTCGGTGACAGGTCCACTACCGTATGGTTTGAGCCTGAACCCCTCCACCGGCACACTGATCGGCACACCCCAGCAGTCCGGCTCGTTCCAGGTGACATTCTCGGCGCGAGACACCACCGGACTCACCGGATCCCGTGCCTGCACGATTCAGGTTGCGCCGCCTCCTTTGGCGCTTGCCTGTCCTGCCGTCGACGGTACGGTGAACGTATCGTACGCGTCCGGTATCGCCGCCAATGGCGGGACGTCGCCGTATCAGTATTCGATGGCCGGCGGCACAATCCCGCCGGGGCTGGACTTTAACCCAGTAACCGGACTCATCACCGGATCGCCCACCTCGGCAGGATCGTATGCCGCCGATTTCCGGGTGACGGATTCGACCCATGGGTCGGTGGTGACCACCTGCCCCTTCCGCATTCAAACGCCGGGTCCGGGCTTCCGTGTTCTGGGCACGTGCACCGCAGTTCCCTACGCGTTCGGCGCCGGCGTCCGGATCAATCTTACCGCCGCCGGAGGTGATGGAGGGTACGTTTTCAAGCTTGTAAGTCCCGACTGGATGAGACTGGAGGAATCGCTCGGCCAGTTCAGTGCGGCCGGAGTGGCCCCGTCGCCCGGCCAGTACACCCTATCCGCCACCGCGACGGACGAAACAGGCAGGCAGGCGTCGTTCAGTTGTCCGATCCGAGTCGCGGAGCTATTGGAAATAAAAGGGAGCTGTCCCGCCGCCACGCTCCAGGCCGGCAATACCCTGTCGATTCCGCTGGCGGCCACTGGCGGGCAGCAGCCCTATAACTGGAAGCTCGATGGCCCCTCGTGGCTGCGTCTGGCGGCAACAAACGGAGCCGCCAACGAGATCTTCGGCACACCACCGGTCACGGGCAACTTCGACTTGTCCGCAACGGTGACCGACAGTATCAACTCAAAGCCGCCCACGTTTGCCTGCACGATTCGTGTTCCGACGGGCGGAACCCAAATCACCGCGACACCCGGATGTCCGGCCGGTAAAGTACCCGCCTTGCAGGGCTATCAGCAGAACTTCACGGCGAACGGGCAGAACGCGCAGAACTTCGTTTGGACCTTGACCGGGCCGCCGTGGATGACGCTCGGAACGTCCGCCGGTCCGGCAACTTCCATCAGCGGGACCATTCCCGCCGAGGGCGGCACGTTCGCATACACCATAACGGTTCGCGACCCGGCCAGCAACCAGCAGACCAGCTTCTCGTGCCAGTTCGATACCCTTCCCGCCTTACGCGTCACGGCGTCGATGCCGCCGCTCGTGCAGGGCCAGAGTTTTTCGACCAACCTCGAGGTAGTGGGAGGCCAGGGGCCATTCACATGGAAAATCAACGGACCGGGTTGGATCACGCTCGGTTCCTCCACCACCGGCCCGCTCACTACTCTGTCGGGCGTGCCGCCCAACACAGATGCGTTCAGTTGCATTGTGACCGTGACAGACTCGGCCGGATCGGCTCCGGCGACCTTCAACTGCGGAGGTACGGTCCGGCAGCCGGCCTTGAAACTGGAACAGACGGGGGCCTGTCCTGCTGAGCCGATCATTCTCGGCCAGAACTTTTCCGCCACGCTGCGGGCGACAGGCGGCGACGGGAACTATCGCTGGACAGTTACCGGCCCAGGGTGGCTGAAACCCTCCGCCACCACCGGGCCGAGCATCACTATCTCAGGCGTGCCCGATCTCGTGGGCAACTTCGACTACTCGGCGCAGGTCTCCGATGGTGCGAACACCAGCGAGACACTGCGCTGCACGCTCGTCGTCAACCCTCCGACCATTCCGACCATCGGCATTATCGGCCTCAATCTCGGCGGCGATGTGCTGCAGGAGATCACCGCCGGGGTGCAACTGGCAGGTCCCGCGCCGGTGCGGGTCGAGGCGAACGTTGAGCTGATCTTCGAACCATCCGCGTTTGGAGCCACGGACAACCCACAGGTTCAGTTTCTTGAGACTGGGGCGACCAACGGCGGCCGTCAGTTTAAATTCATTATTGAAGCGGGCCAAACCACGTCCAGCCTGGCGCGCATACGTCCGGGCACGATGTCCGGTGCATTGCGTCTGCGCGTAATCTCGCTGGTGGTCGGCGGGCGTGACGTTTTGGGCGCCTCCCGCCCGTCGCGCGAAACGAGTGTGCCAAAGCTTCGTCCGTTCATCACCGACGTCCAGTTCACGAATGAGTCGGATACGGGCTTTACCATGGTGATTACCGGATTTTCCACGCCGCGGGACATGATCACCGGAACCGTGACCTTCCTGCCGCGGGCAGGCGCCACGCTAACCGGGACGACTACGTTTACGGTTCAGCTTGCGGACGTATTCCGAAGCTACTACTCAACCGCAGCGTCGCAAATCGCCGGCAGTACCTTCATGCTCCGGTTGCCCGCTACGATCACCGGCAACAAGGCCGATATCGGTGGCGTCACCATCAAGCTCTCGAATTCGGCCGGCGATTCCGACCCGTTCACCAAGTCCCGCTAACGAAGAAGCTTAGAGCGGGTCTGTTAATTGAATATTCAGGATCACGTCCGAATCCGCCTTGGCCTTCACACGGCTGCGTAAGGTGCGCGTGTTGCGGTCGTACCGCGCATCGGCATTTGGCGCCGGCACGGGTTCGCTCACCTGGTGGACCACCCACTCGTACTCACGGTCCACCAGCGATTCGATCTCCAACCGCAGCAGATCTCCGGCGGGGCTGGCGTGGACCTGCGACGGCAGATCGAACCCAGGCTCCGCAATAAAGAACTCCGCGCCCAAGCGTGGATAGTAGTGCAACTCCATCACCTCTCCGGCCGTCACCACCGGGATGATTGTTCCGTTGTGAACCATCGGGCATCCCGCTTTGGGGGCCGGAACCGCTTGCCGGCCCTTCGACTGTTCGCCGGTACAGAAGTTAGTCCATAGGCCGCGCGGCAGATAGACTTTATCGCCCACACTGAACAGCAGTTCGTCGCCGATCATGAAGGTTCGCGTTTCGGTCCACGCCTGTTTGTCTTCGGGGTAGTTCATCGCAAGCGGACGGTACATGGGCAGCCCCCGATCGCGGCTCTCTTTCAGATAGGTGTAGAGATACGGCACCCAAGGCGCGCGCTCTTTCAGCCCTGGCGCATTGATAATGGGCCAGAACGCCGCCATCGGACCCGGCACTTTCCTGACATCGATCACCGGCGCCATGATGGCGGAAAAGCTCGCATGGTTCAGAACACGGGCCAGTTGTGGAAGCGACTCGATGCCGAGGTCCGGCGCATAGGGGGGCATGCGGCCGGAGCCGTCGACGTACCAGGGCGATAGCGGTGCAATCGATCCGACCGTACCGAGATGCTCCGTCAGGATCTCCTTGGGCGTCGGGCCGTAGTAGAAGAAGTACTCCAGGCGCTGGGCGAGCGGTCCGGCGACGCGTGGGTTCTTCCCCAATTCGAAATGGTAGGCCCCGGGTACGCCGAAGAAAAGGCCGTACCCGGCGCTCGATAACAGCAGGGGACGTGTGGTGGCGATCGTCTGGCCGCGGATGTCGAGAGCTTCCTGGTCGCGCGGTCCGAGCCCGTAGAACTGCTCATCCGCGGCAGGAGCCCAGCCGAACCCCGACGGGACGGCAGCCTCGCGGAACAGAAGCTTGGGTGTACGGACGGTGTAAACGGTCGCCAGGCCGGTGGTCGTGTCGACTTCTACGCGCAGGTAGGTCGTGCGGAACTCGACCATGCCCGGCTTGCGGGTCACCGTGACCTCAACTTTTTCCTGAGGTTCCGGCCGACTGGCGCACACGGCTGTCGGACAGCGCTGCAACCGGAACGTGGACGCAGAAAGGAACTCGACTTCCGCCGTGCCGCGCGCCAACTCTAACTCTGTGGTGTTCTTGCGGGGGGCCGCTGAAGCAGTCGCAGCCAGTATGAGGAAAGATAGAAGCGCGAATCTCACAGGACCGGCACCAACTCCCGCTGCTGCTCACCCGTAACGCGCGCCTCGCGTTCGCCCACGTACACGTTCACCTCGCTGCGAATGCCAAAATGCGGCAGGTAGATGCCCGGCTCTACAGAGAAGCATGTGCCCGGAATGATGCGCCGCTCGTCGTGCGTCTCCAGGTTGTCCATATTGGCGCCCGATCCGTGCACGTCGCGCCCGATCGAATGGCCCGTGCGGTGAACAAAGAACTCGCCATAGCCGCGGCCGGCAATGTAGCCGCGCGTTGCATCATCCACCTGGTATCCCATCAGCGGCTCGCGAGCATGGACGGCGTCCTGCACGCGCTTCACCCCGGCATCGCGAGCGTCGCGCACGATCTCGAATACCTTCACCACCTCGTCCGGCACTTGCGACCCGACGAAGCCGGTCCACGTGATGTCGTAGTAGACGGCATCGGCGCCATCCTTTAGCTTCGCCCACAGATCGATCAGCACCACATCGCCGGGACGGATCGGGTCGCTTAGTGCGGCGGCCGGTTCATAGTGTGGATTGGAGGCATTCGCGTTCACAGCCACAATCGGACCGTGATCGGTCTCGAGGCCGCTGCGTTCAAACGCCTGCAGGATGTACTGCTGGATCTCAAACTCAGTGACACCCTGGTTACGCTTGAGGCGCGAGCCGATTTCTTCAAAAGCCGATCGGCGCACCTTGTCAACCTTCCGGCCGGCTTCCATATGTGATTCCAACTGGGCGTCGGTCCAGCGCGCTTCGAAGTATTGGACGAGGTCGGCGGACGTGACGACGTCGACACCGAGGCGGCGCACCAGTTCCACAGTCCCTGCATCCACCATGGCGACATAGGGGACGGCGCATAGTGGGGAGTACTGCATAGCGACCGTCTTGCAGCCTGACAGCAAGTGCCGCAGGCCTTCCGTCTGCGTCTGCCAGCCGGAATACACATTCTTGGCGCCCGGCAGCACGTCGAGCATGGTCGGCTCCACACGATGTACCAACGCCCGCGGTTCGCCTTCGGCGGGCACCAGGTAGTACCAGCGGCGCGTCACATGGCGGGGCGGCCGGAACTCGAGGATTCGATAGGCGAGCGGGTCGCGCTCATGGTGATCGAAGAAAAGCCAGCCGTCCAGGCCCTGTTCGCGAAGTGCGCTCTGAATCTCAGTGAGCCGCATCGGTCGCCTCCGTTGTTGCGAAAAATGGATCTACTTTGTCAGCATTCGGTGCGGGCGTCAGCAGGCTCACCAGCACCAGGCTCGCTACCGACGCGCCAAGCGCCGGGTATACCGCGTCGATGTTCGTGGGTCCGAGCAATTGCCAGCTCACGGTGACCACCGTTCCGAGGATGATCGACGCGATAGCGCCCGCTGTCGTCGCGCGGCGCCAGAAGAACACCGCCATCACCGATGGCGTGACGGCCGCGCCGTACACGGTGTACGCATAAAGCGCCGCCTTAAGAATCGACTCGAAGTGGCTCGCCTGCAACAGCGCAAACAGCCCAAGCAACACCACGATGATGCGCGACCAGATCAGGCTCTGCCGTTCTGTCGCCTGGCGGTTGATGAACCGCTCGTACACGTCGTGGATGATGTTGGTGGCCGGAGAAAAAAGGTAGTTGTTGGCGGTCGAGATCACCTTGGCGAAAATACCGCCCAGAAACAAGGCGCCCACTAGGGTCGGCAGTCCGAGACGCGCCGTGCTGGGCAGGATTTCGCGCGGGTTCTCCACCTTGAACAGGCTCGAGCCGATCACGGAGGTGGTCACCAGCAGGGTTTCGAGCAGTAATGTCCCGACAATCCACCCGCCCACAGCCCACTTGGCGTCGCGCTCCGACCGTGCCGAGAAGAACTTCTGGTACATCCCCTGGTTGCCGATCAGCAACAGCATTGTCGGCAGCGTGAACCCCAGCGCCTGATCGAGCGTCAGCGGACCGAGAAGCGTGAAATGGTTCGCCGGCAGGTTCGCCTGCACGGTCGCCCAGCCGCCTGCGCGATCGAGCAGCAAGGGCACCGATACGATCACGATTACGGTCACCATACTGCCGATCACCAGGTCCAGGTACGCAACAGACGCCATGCCCGCGGCGGCCGTGAACGAGATGACGAACGCCGCGATGATATACATGCCGGCCGTCCGGTCAAGGTCCGGGAAGATCAGGTGGAGGATGTCGCCGCCGCCTTTGAACTGGTAGCTCGTAATGACCGTATAGGAGATGACAATGGCGATGGTGCCGAGCACGCGGGCAACGGCGTTGTAGCGCGACTCCAAGAGATCCGGGACCGTGAACTGCGCAAAGCGGCGGGCACGTCCTGCAATCGCCGCAATCACCACCAATCCCAACCAGCCGCCCGCGGGTTGCCATAGAGCGGCGAAGCCGTTCCGGTAGGCGTTCTCGCCGCCGGCGAACAAACTCCCTGCCCCGATCCACGACGATAGCAGCGTAAACACCAGCACCGGCCAAGGCAGCTTGCGGCCGGCCACCAGAAAGTCGGCACGCCCGCGGATCGCCAGTGTTTTATAGACTGTGACGCCGGTCAGCAGCAGCACAACTAAGGCGAGGACGGCGACATAGACCATTCGCCAAATTCTACCGCGCCGCCTGCGCCAAGCCCATCTGCGTTACGCTCGTAGCTAACTCACCATGCGCGCGAATATGCTTGTCGCTTTACTTTCGCTCTGCCCGATGGTAACTGCCGAGACCCGTAGCCGGATGCTCACCACGGCACAGGATCTGGCTTCGCGGCTGAACCGGCCAGAGATTGTTGTCCTTCATGTCGGAACGGAAACGGACTACACGGAAGCCCACGTTCCCGGCGCACGCCTGCTGAAGCTAAGCGACGTCTCAAAGCAAGGCACAACCGGCCTGCGTGTCGAGATGCCTGGTGTTGATGCCTTGCGCGAGGCGCTGCTAAAAGTGGGGGTTCGCGACGGTTCATCCGTGGTCCTGTATGGCCCGAACATCGTGCAGACGGCCCGCGTCTGGTTCACCTTCGATTACCTCGGATTGGGCGATAAAACGTCGATCCTCGACGGAGGCCTGGCGGCCTGGAAAACGGCAGGCCGGCAGGTATCGAAGGACGCGGCGCCGGCTCTCAAAGAAGGCGGCAAGCTGACGGTCCGCCCGAAGCCGGACCTGATCGTCGATTCCGCATGGATTAACAGCAAGCTCGCCGCGAAGAAGACGGCCATTGTAGACGCCCGCCTGCCTGAGTTCTATACCGGCGCGCAGCCCGGCAACGGCATGCCTCGCGCGGGACACATTCCGAGCGCCGTCAACGTGCCTTACAGCAGCCTCGTGGACAGCGACCAGCGGTTTCTCTCACCCGACGCCCTGCGCGCCAAACTGGGCGCTGCCGCGCCGCCGGTAGTCTACTGTCACATCGGCATGCAGGCCACAGTCGCCTACTTCGCCTCGCGCTACATCGGCTTGCACCCGCGCCTCTACGACGGTTCGTGGCAGGACTGGAGCCGTCGAACGGAGTTCCCGGTCGAGAAGTGACCGTCGGGGCCGGGCCGCAATGTTACCCTAAAAGTGTCCCCTCAGAAGGTTGCGGCAAGGATAACTCTGTCTTGAAGATCGGTTTCATCAGCTTGGGATGTCCCAAGAACCTTGTAGACACGGAAGTGATGATGGGCCAGTTGACGGCCCGCGGCCATGAATTGACGCCGCGGCCGGAACAGGCCGAGGTCATCGTGGTGAACACCTGTTCGTTCATCGACCCCGCGAAGCAGGAGTCCGTCGACACGATCCTCGAGATGGCCGAGTTCAAGAAGACCGGCCAGGCCAAGCGCCTCGTCGTCGCCGGGTGCCTGGTGGAGCGCTACCGCGGCGACATCCGGAAAGACCTGCCCGAAGTCGACGCTCTGGTGGGTACCAACCAGGTGGAGCAGATCGTGGCCGCGTGCGAAGGCGATACCGTCAAAGCCGCTTCGTCCCCGTATCTCTATCACGACCTCACCCCCCGCGTCCTCTCTACTCCGCGCCACTTCGCCTACATGAAGATCGCCGAGGGGTGCGACCATCCGTGCACTTTTTGCGTCATTCCGCAGTACCGCGGAGCGTTCCGTTCGCGACGGTTCGAGTCCGTGATCAGCGAGGCCACCCGGCTGTTTGAGCAAGGTGTCCGTGAGATCAACCTCATTGGGCAGGACACCACGTGCTACGGGGAGGACCTCGGGATCAAAGACGGCTTGGCGGCCTTGCTTGCGCGGCTCGCGAAGATCGAGACACCGTTCCCGAAGTGGGTCCGGTTCCTGTACGCCTATCCGAACCGGGTTACGCAACAACTGCTCGATACCATCGCCGGCCACGACGCGCTGGTGAAGTACATCGACATGCCGTTGCAGCACTCGTCGCGCGATGTGCTGAAGCGCATGAAGCGCGGTTCCAATGGCGACCAGTTCCTGAAGCTGCTGGAGCGCATTCGCCGGACCATACCGGGCGTCGCCATCCGGTCGTCGTTCATTGTCGGCTTCCCGGGCGAGACCGAGCAGGACTTCGATGAGCTTTGCGGCTTCGTCAAAGCGGCTCAGTTCGACCGGTTAGGCGTGTTCTCCTATTCCGACGAAGACTCGAGCGCGAGCTTCCACCTGGATGGCAAGGTTGGCGCACGCACAATCAATACCCGTAAGCGCCGCCTGATGGCGATTCAGCGCAAGATCTCCAAAACGAACAACAAGCGCTTGATCGGCCGGCAGGTGGACGTGCTGGTGGAAGGTCCGTCGGAAGAAACCGACCTGCTGTGGCAGGGGCGTCTCGCCACGCAGGCACCCGATATCGACGGTGTCTGCCTCATCAACGACGATAATGGCCACCCGTTGCGCCCGGGCGAGATCCGCCGCGCGGAGATCACCGAAGCGCACGATTACGACCTGGTAGCGGGCATCATCGATGAGCCGGAAATGTCCTACCGCGGTCCGAACCGGCCGCTTTTTCCCATCCTGTCGAGCCACTCGTCATTACCCATTTCCCGGGGCCAATAGAAGCCATGCGCTGCCCTGTGTGCAAAAAGCCCGTCACCATGGATTCGCCCGGCATGCCGTTCTGCAGCGAGCGGTGCCGGCTTTTGGACTTGGGGGCCTGGGCCTCGGAAAAGTATGTGATCTCGACGCCCTACGAGGACTCCGACGACAACGAGATCCCGGAGCCGCCTGAAGACGATGACTTTTAAGAGCGGGGCCGCGCAGGCCATCGGCACATGGTTCGGCTGTGGTTTGTCGCCGGTCGCACCTGGGACGGTGGGCGCGCTTGGGGCATTGGTGCCGGTCGTCATCGCTCATCGCTACCTGGGTTTCACCGGGTGGCACTGGGTGGCGATTGCCATCGTGGCAACGCCCGTTTCGATTTGGGCCGCATCGCGTATGGCCGAGGCGGCGGGAAAGAAAGACCCGGGCCGCGTGGTGATCGACGAGGTACTGGGCACATGGATCACGCTGGCCGGCGCGTCGGCGCTCGATTGGCGCAACATCGGCCTCGCCTTCCTGCTGTTCCGTATCTTCGATATCTGGAAGCCCTTTCCTATTCGGCGGCTCGAGAAACTGCCCGCCGGTACTGGTATCGTGATGGACGACCTGGGCGCGGGCGTCTATGCCGCCCTTGTCTTATACCTGAGTAATTGGTTGAATCGGTAAATAACAACTATGTCTGACAGCAAATTGTCGAAGCCGGAGATCCGGGAAGTAGTTCCCCCGGCCGCCATACCCGGCGGCGAATTTCAAATCCGCGGCATCGATTTCGCCGGCGGCGCCCGGCCGCGCGTCCTGTTCGGCGACGTGACCGCCCCGATTATCGTCGGCTCCGACCAGTTGATTGTTGCCCGCGTACCGGATCTTGCTCCGCAGGGTCCGCTGTTTGTGGAGAACGGCTCGGAGCGGAGCCAGCCGTGGACCTGTGAGGTCGGCGTGCAGGTGGCGGATTCCCTGCACCCCGTAGCGAATCCCGCCGTCGATCCTGCTGGTAACGTCTACACGACATTCAGCGGCACACGCGGGCAGAAGACACCCGTTTCGGTGTACCGGATCGATCCGCATTTCAACGCCAAACCGTTCCTGTCCGACATCATGAACGCAACGGCGGTGGCCGTGGACCGTGACGGGCTGATCTATGTGTCGTCGCGGTATGACGGCGTCGTCTACCAGGTGACGCCCCGGGGCGAGATGTCGCTCTACGTCGAAGGCATGGGCATCGCGACCGGCATCGTCTTCGATCCCGACGAGAACCTCTATGTCGGCGATCGTAGCGGCACCATCTTCAAGATCGCCCGCAACCGCCAGATCTACGTCTTTGCGACCGTCGAACCGTCCATCGCCGCCTACCACCTCACCTTTGGCGTCGACGGATACCTTTACGTCACCGGACCCACTACGTCCAGCTTCGATTCGGTGCACCGCATTTCTCCGGCCGGCGAAGTGGAGACCTTCTATCGCGGGTTAGGCCGTCCGCAGGGGATGGCATTCGACGCCAACGGCAACCTTTACGTGGCGGCATCGCTCGGCGGCCGCCGGGGCGTCGTGCGCGTGACGCCGGACCGTGAAGCGCAACTGTTCCTCTCCGGTCCGAACATCGTGGGCCTGGCCTTTGCGCCGCCTACCTATATGTACGTCACGACGACCAGCGCGCTGTTCCGGGTGGATGCGGGTGTCCGCGGTCTGCCGCTTCCGATTGAATCGCGCTAGGCGGAGTGCGTTATGAACGCTGAAATCATCGCGGTCGGGTCCGAACTGCTGACGCCTACGAAGTTGGACACCAACTCGCTCTGGCTGACTGACCAGTTGAACACGCTCGGCATCGAGGTCGTTCAAAAGACGATCGTGGGTGACGAACGCGCCCGTCTGGCCGCGGTGATTTCCGGAGCACTGGAACGGTCGGACCTGGTGCTGATCACCGGCGGACTCGGGCCGACGGAGGACGACGTCACGCGCGATGCCGTTTGCCTCGCCTTGGGCCGCTGCCAGCAGTTCCGGCAGGAACTGTGCGACCAGATTGCCGCCCGGTTCGCGCGAATCAAGCGGCCGATGGCCGAGATCAATAAGCGCCAGGCGTTCCTGATCGATGGGGCCGAAGCGTTGCCGAATGAACGCGGTACGGCGCCCGGCCAGTGGCTCGCCGTCGGCGCCAAGGCGATCGCCCTGTTGCCCGGTCCGCCCGGAGAATTGAAGGGCTTGTGGGCGGCCGAAGTGCTGCGGCGGGTCACCGCGATGGTGCCTCCGCTGCATATCGCGACTGCGCACTTCCGGGTCGCCGGCATGGGCGAATCGGACCTCGACGCCTTGATCGCACCCGCTTATACCAGGTACACCAACCCGGTAACCACCATCCTCGCCGCACCCGGCGATGTCCACATTCACCTGCGCGCCCGGTGCGCCGAACAGGCGGAAGCCGAGGCGCTGGTGACGGAACTGGGTGCGCAGGTTCGCGAACTGCTGGGCGACCGCATCTATTCCGAAGACGGGGCGGACCTGGAGACGGTGGCCGGGCGACTGCTTCGGGCGCGCGGGGAGAGCCTGAGTGTCGCCGAAAGCATGACCGGTGGGATGCTCGGTCAGCGCATTACCTCCGTCCCGAACTCATCGGACTACTTCCGCGGCGGCTTCCTGACCTACACCAATGAGATGAAGCACTCGCTGCTCGGCGTTCCCGAGGCAATGCTGGCGCAGTACACCGCGGTGAGCGAGCAGGTGGCGATTGCGATGGCGCAAGGCGCCCGCGAACGGACACGATCCACCTGGGCGCTTTCCGTAACCGGCTATGCAGGCCCGGCCGGCGAGAACGTCGGCAATGTCTACCTCGGCATCGCTTCTCCGACGATGGCCGAAGCGCGTCACATCCAGTTCGGGTTTGACCGGAACCGCATTCGCAACATGTCGGCGACCACGGCGCTCGACTGGCTGCGCAAGCATCTAAAGTGATCCGCTGTGCCGGAGTTCGTTTGGCAAGATCTTGAAATTTCCAGGAAGGTGATCCCCAAGGACCGCGCCGGACGCCCCGTCCGGACCGTAGGCGCTAGCTCTCCCAACGTCAGATACAATCACAGGACATGCGCCGCCAGGACAAGATCCTCTCGTTCGCTCTTAGTGCGGTTCTGTGGTTGATCGGCTTTCTTGGCCGCGACTACCTGCAGAAGAACGTTTTCAAGGATAAAGTACCTGACTTAGGCGTTGTTGCAATTTGGACGATCGGCTGCATTGCGCTGATCGCCGCACTGTTCGCCTTGTTCCGGACCCGTCATGCGGTCGCCGACACAGTCGTACCCGTTGTTGTGAAGTCCGATTTACAGACGCAATGGGCGACGAAATCCCAGCTAGATGAACTGCTGACGTTCGGCCGGGCGCAATATTCGAATCCCGACGATCAGTTTGTGTCGCGGCAGATCCTGACCAGCTTCATGCAGAAGTGCGCAACTGTGGTCCGTCTGTTCCGCGATAAACACGGCAAATTGGTCGGTTTATATATTCTGCTGCCTCTCACGCACACGGCGACTAAAGAGATACTCGCCCGCGAGATCCTGTCCGCGAAGGATTTCAAGCCTGAGCATGCCGCGCGCGACTTCTCCAAAGCCGCCGCTATTTATGTCACCAATATCTGCGGAGCCGGCCAGATCAATCGCGGAAAGGTCCACAGAGAACTGCGCGACCAGATGAGACAGATCGGAACCGCCTATCACAACATCGAATATTTCTTCGCCCGCGGCGGTGCACCCGACGGCATCCGGCTACTCGAGAAGTACGACTTCGAACCCATCGAGAAAGACCTCGATCCCAAGCAGATCTGGAAGCGGCGCCTGACGGCGAGACTGTAAGCGAACACTCCGCACGCGGAATCGTGCCCGCCGCGAATTCAGGGCCGCCGTCCTCTACACGGCGGCCCCTCGTGCCTAACCTGGTCGAACCGGAAAATGCGAGCTCGCCTTGCTTCACCAGCGCAGCATCAGCAGACTATGGTTTGGCGTCGCTGTGGGAAGCAGATAGAACCGATCTCCGCCGCTGGCGCAACCAAATATCCTGAGCGACACGGCGTCGGTACCGTTAAACGATCCATCCCATGCCTTCAGTTCATACTGGCAAGCGTTGTTTCCGTTCAACAGACCCGCCCCACGCAGCGTTCCTTGCCGCTGGTTGGTCAGCACCATCCAAGCCATGCTGGTGCTCTTGAACCCGATGTTACCTGGCTTGAACTGAAACTCCAGCGCGCCGGTCGGCGTCGTTTGCCGCGGCAGGTATGTGGCGATGAACGCGAGCAGCCCCAGTCCCGATGCCGTCGGATTCGCCCGATCGGCCCCCGCGGGCGACGCGAATTGCACCGCCCCCGTGATGAACCCGCCCGATGGATCGTACACTGCCAGCGAAGCGCAAACCGCCGCGCCCGTATTGCCTGGCACATCGGTTCCCCGCACGCAGATCTCGTACACACCGGGTTCGTTGAACGCCGGCAGCGTGGCGGACGCTTGCGTTGTCGTTGCCGCCGCCGGCGCCAGTAACATGCTCTGCCATGCCCCGCCGTTTACGCTGAACGACGCGGAGGCGATGTTACTCCCGCCTGTCGTAGCGTCACTGACGGAAGCTCTCACCGTGGTCGCCACACGGATCGCAACCGCGTTCTGCCCCAATGTCACATTCGAGGTCACCGGACCCGCCGCATCCGATGCGCCGCCCGTCACATTCAGCGATGCCTGGGCCGTCTTTCCGCCATTGGCGCCGGTTACCGTATGCGGACCCGCCACCGCCGCCGTGCACACCGCCCCTGTACACGACCCGTTCGGGCTAATGCTGAAGGTTGTCGTCGAAGTAACATTGCCGATCGTGTTATTGAACTTATCGAAGGCCGTCGCCGTGTAACTCTGGTTGCCGCCCGCTACAATCGACCCGCTCGCAGGGCTGAGCGCAATATGGTCTAGTAACCCGGGCGAAGTCCACCCCACCGAAACCTGGTTCGACGTGACGCTTTTGACCGTCGCCGTAATCTGGTCCGTACCCGCCGTCGGGCTCGAATAACTGAACGTCGCCTGCCCGTTCGCATCCGTCACCAACGCACCCGGCTCCGCTTTATTCGGACCGCTCAGCATATGGAAGGTCACCGTCTTGTCCTTGAGCGGCGCCCCGTTGGCATCCCTCACCGTCGCCACGATCGTTTGTGCCTGTCCAATCGCCACACTCGCGCTCGCGGGCGTAAGCGTAATGCTAGCCGCAGGCTTTGAAACCGGCGCCGGTGGACCCAGTGCCACGATCTCGGGAACCGGATTCCCCGATTCGTCGATGATAAAGTCCGCCGCCGGCGTCATCGTTTCTCCAAAGTTCGCGGAACCGCCATTCTGCGAAAACGCGCTGACATCGAACAGCAGGACAAAGTAACCACCCGGAGCAACCGTAAACTGGCCCGTTTGCATCGGAATCGACTGCAGCACACCGTCCTGGAACCCGGGAAACGCCGAAGACATCGCTAGCACGCTATTGGGAAACAGGTTCGCCAGCGATAACGTGCCGTCCCCGTTGCGCAACGCCCCAAGACCGTCGCGTTGCAGTAAGTACTGTTCCGGCGGCGTCGTCCCAATCGTACTCGTGAACCCGTCCTGCTTCAGCACATAAACGAAGGCCGCCGTCTTTCCTCCCGTATAATACGCCCCGTGCAGCACGGTCTTAATCCTGATCGTCTTCGCCGTAGAACTTGTGTTCTTAAACGTCCGGTAGGCAACTCCTCGCGCCCCGGCACTCGCGCACGGTCCCCAATACAGGCTCCAGCAGGTGCTCGCATTCGCGCCTGCGCTCAACCCGTTCAGATTCTCGATGCTGCTGTCTTCCAATCCCGCCGTCAGCCGGCCGACCGCGAACGTCCCGCCATAGCCCGCCAGATCGATAATCCAGTGGTAATCGAGCGCCTTACCCTCGCCCCCCGAGATTGTGTCGAATGGGCCCGACGGATTCCCCGTCATCATCGATCGCGTCGCCGTCCCGAACGTCAACCCCGCGAATGGCGCCCCCCACACCCGCACGCCAAACGCATCGTTCGACGTTAGATCGAAATAGCCGATATTTTCATTACCGAAGTACGCGTACCGCTCCAGCGGACTCGCCACGCCGGTGGCAGCGCTACGGTTGAAACCCGTCCCTACCACCGGCTCAAACGTCACCCAATAAGTGCCCGCCGCCAGCACCGGCGTAAAAGACGAGAATGTCACCCATTGCGCCGCGCCGGCGCCGTCAACGGTGTACGTCTGCTGATAAATCGCCGACGCGCCCAAAGACGATGAAGCCGCCATGCCCGGCAAGCCGTTCCGCGCCGGATCCACCGACCGGATCACTACCGACACCTGTCCCCCGGACCCTCCTGTCAGCCACAAGTCCACATGATCCAATTGTGTGGATTGCGTCAGCGTGAACCGCGCACCCAGAAAATTGAAATCGGTCGCGCACCGCGGTTGCGGCGAGCACCCCGTCGACCCCGCCCCGAAAAGGCTCGGCGCGCCTATGCTCGACGTCCCCCCCGCGCCCGTATCCACCAGCGCCGTTATTTGCGCTTCCGCCAAACCGGCGGTAATTGCCACAATCGCTATAGCTTTCTTTATCAGATGCATCGTCAAACTCCCCCTGAGATGTTTTAGGTGCCGACGATATATGCGCACCGGCAACGAAATCCCACGAAAATTTCTGAAGCCGCACCCCCACGGCCCACCTACCCGGTCCCCTCCCCGGTCCAAGGCACTCGTGTCATCGTTTGTGATACGCTCGTCATACATGTCCGAGCCGTTCGTTGCCCTTTGGCATCGCGCCCAGGCCGGTGACCATCTGGCGCACAACACCCTCTACCAACTCGCCTTCCAGCGGCTCCGTACCATCGCCTCCGCACTCCTTCGCCGCGAATCCGCCGGACACACGCTCCAACCCACCGCTCTCGTCAGCGAGTTGTTCCTCAAGTTGCACCGGTTCGAATCGCGTTTGGTCGACGAAGACCATTTCTTCCGCATCGCCGCCCGCGCCATGCGACAGGTCTTAATTGATCGTGGCCGCGCCAAACGTGCCCGCTCTTCCCCCGACGAGGTGCGGCATCTCCTGTTCGCCTCCCGCCAGGACGCGACCGCCTGCGAAGACACCTTGGCGGTACGCCTGATCTTCGAAAAGCTCCGCACCATGGACCGCCGCACTGCCGACACCGTCTGGCTCCGCACCGTGGAAGGGCTTACCGTCCCCGAGCTCAGCCGCCTCCAGCGCCGCGAAGAATGGAAGGTCCGCGCCGACTACGACTTCGGCCTCCGCTGGATGGCCAACCACCTCACCTGTGACTAGGGAGCGTAAGTACCGGCACCCGTTCCCTCGTAACCCAAGCCGCCCGCGCTGAAAGTCAGCACCGGCAGGCCTCCGCAACCTCCTTGCTCCACTCCATTACCTGCGCCGGCCGTGCCGCCGGATCGGCCTGCAGGGCCATCCCGAGCCTCTCCGCCAGGAACTTCGCGCGCACCTCCCCTAACACCACGCCCAGCACTCCCTCCAACTCCACCGCAAACTGCCGGTCCACCACCATGCTCCGGAAATCGGCCAGCCGTTTGCCCGTCAGTATTTCCAGCACAATCACCCCCACCGAGAACACGTCGCTTGCGACCGAATACCGGCCCGCCAGCCGTTCCGGAGCCATGTAGTGGAACGATCCTTCCAGCATCCTTGTCTCCGCCATCCGGTTTTCCCCCGCCCACAGTCCAGCGGTTCCGAAATCCAAAATCACCACTCTTTCCCGCTCCGTTCCCGCGTCCGTCAACATCAGGTTCTCGGGTTTCAAGTCCCGATGCACAATCCCCAACCGGTGCACCGCCTCCAACGCCGAGCCGATTTGCTCCACCATCCGGGCCGCTCGCCGCGGTGCCAACGGACCGGCCGCAAGCGCTTCCCGCAGTGTCTCCCCTTCCAAAAACGGCATCGCAATGCACGGTTCGCCGCCCGCTTCCACCCACGAATGCAAGATCCGGATCACCCCCGCATGGTCGACCGAGCGCACCGCGGCGACTTCCTGTGCGAACCGCTGCCGCACCGCGCGATCTGTTCCCGCCGCAACCTTCAGGATCTTCACCGCCACCTTCTGTCCGTGGTCCTCCCGGTCCCGAGCCTCGAACACCTGCGAAAAACCGCCGCGCGACACCGCCCGCACCAGTTCGTAGCGTCCCGCCATCAGTGTCCCTGCTTCCGTCGCATCGCGCGAAGCCGCCGTCTCGCGCCTGCGGTCCAGGCGCCGGCGCAGCATGAAGGCTGCTTTCTCTAACCGGAACATCGCCGTTCCCCATAGGCCCGTGTAATGGCCCGCCGCGCCGAGCACGCCTGCGATTGCCGCCAACCCCAACAGCCCAGGCCACCATGTCGTGCGTGGAGGGCCTACCCGGAACGCGTACGTCCGAGTTTCCGGTTTACCCCTTCCCGTCCACGCCATCTCTAACCGGTACTCCTCCTCCGGCATGTCCGTCCACTCCAGTACACCGTCCCGGCTCGTCCGCCATTCCTCCTCGCCCGGCAACAAGCGATACCGCACCGGCACGTCCCGGAATGGCGGACCATCCATCGTCCCCACTTCCACCCGCAACTTCTTCAACTCCGCCGGCAACTCCGTCGGTATTTCCGCCGGCAGAACGTACGATTGCCCGTCCGCAACCACGTTTGCTATCCGCGGTGTGCCCGCCGGCGCCGCAAACCACCCTTCGTCCGGAGTCATGTGCGTCAGCCCTTCCTCGCCCGCAATCCACACGCTTCCATCCGTATCCTCGAAAAACCCGAAAATCTCCGTCTCGTTCGCTGCCAGCCCCTTCCCCATCGGAATACGAATCCACTCCTCCGGTCCCAGATGCCGGCCATCCGCTACCTGCACCCCTTCCGTCGTCCCACGCCAGATCCACCCCCTGGAATCGCGCTTCACAAAGTTCGTATCCGGCGGACCGTACCCCGAAGCCGGATCGTAATCCGTCACCTTCCAGATGTCGCCCTCACGCCGCAATCGCGAATACACACCCGCCCGCCGGTACGCCGCCCATATCTCACCCTCGCCGGCAACCAACGATCGCACGGCTTCTATCGGCCGATCCGTCCGCAGCATGTTCCATTGCCCGTTCCCATCCAGCCAGGCAATTCCCGACCGGTACCCCACCCATAACCGGCCGGTGCTATCCACCTCCAAATCGGCCACATGTTGTCGGTCGTTCCCCGCTTCGCCCGGCAACCGGACCGGATGAACCGTATACGCCCCGGGCCTCCCCTCCACCCGCACCAACCAGCGCCGGGCCACCACCCAAATCTCGCCCTTCGCATCCCTGACAATTTCGCGGTACCCCATGTCAGGCTCAGGGTCCCGCAGCCTCTCCACCACTCGGCCCTGTCGCGAAATCCGTACCAGGCCCAAATCGCGGACCGCCGCCAGAAACTCTCCTCCCTCCAGCGCCAACACACCGTCAAACCGGTGATTCCCTTCGGTAAAGCTCTTCCACCGGCCACCCTCCGGTTGCCTCCGGTACAAATGTTTGTGGCTGCTCAGCACGTGCCCGCCCGCCCCGTCGCGGATCACCTGCACCGGAGCCTCGCCGTCCAGGTCCTCTGGAAACCACCGCTCCCACCCCGGCTCCACCGTCCACTTCACCAACCCGCGCCGCAAGTAAGCTACCCATAAGTTCCCTTTACTGTCTTCTAACCCGGCTGTCGGCGGATACACATCGTTTGCCGCCCGGTCTCGAAATGCCGCCTTCCCGGTGACTTCCTGAATCGACTCGCCCACAAACCACAACCGCCCGTTGCGTCCCGGCAATAGCGGACCCTGCCGCCGCCGCTCCGCCGCCGCCTTCCGCTTCAGCCGTTCCCGGCCGCCCCTACCCGCCACCAGCGCTTCTACATCGGTCGCCGTCCACACCGCGCCATCTGCATTTCCCGCCACTGCCGACTGAAACCCCGTCACCTCGGGACCAAGGTGAAGCGCCTCAGGCGCCCGCGGATCGAACCAGCACGGAACATCCGGCTTCAGACAAACCGACCAGATTCTCCCCCATGCATCGGTCAACAAATCCCGGCGTAATCCGTGGCTCAGCCTTCGCCCCACCCCGCTCAAATCAAATTCATAGAGCGAGCCCGTCTTGACGAACACCTTCTCTCCCGCCGCCGCAATGCTCGTAACGTCCTGCCCCCGCAGCAAAACGTCCACCGCTCCACCCGCGCGCAACCGCGCCAACCCCTCATAACTCCCCACCCACACCGAACCGTCTTTTGCCACCGCCACCGCCCGCGCACTGACAAACGGATAACTTCGAACTTTCGCGAAATGCAGCCCGTCAAACCGGTACAACCCACTCTCCGCGGCCAGCCATAACTGCCCGTCCATCGCCTCCGCAATCGAAAAAATGTTCAACGCAGTCGGATGCGTAACCGGCCGGTACGCACCCAACGATGCCTGGCTAGCCCACAGCCACAGTCCCAGCCCAACCGTCCCAATCCTCCGCATTCGTGCCAACAATCATACGCCCTTTCATGAAGATGATTGGGTGAATTTCGACGCACAATCCGCGCTAGCGGGAGCGTCAGCGACCCGGCCCGGCGCACCCAACCGCCCCGAAGCGCAATCGTGATTAACGCTTAACGCAGTCGCAAATTGGGTTCGTTCCGCACGGATGTTGCAGGGCTGATGAGGTTCCTGACGATCGCGGCTCCGTTTCGGGAGAGGTAGGTCGAGGAGTTCGTTTCGCAAAGTGTTGAAAACAGGGAAACCGACGGGGGGACGGAGTCGGCGTTTGCAGACATCCGGGAAGTATTTATCAGATGTCTGCCAACACCAAAAAATCGCGACCCCGTTTGCTAACATGGCTAAACGTTAATCATTGGATTCGGGAGTTACGGGCTAACCGATCCGTCCAGTTCGTCGGCGGAAAAGGTGAGATCGCGGTCGAGCACCATTTCGACAATCGTGCCGGCCGGCAGCTGCGCCTCGGGTCCGCGGGAGCCGAGCACCCCTGCCAAGCCGGCCACAGCGCCCGCCGCCGCACCGATGCCCGCACCCATACCCGCGCGGCCGCCGATGCTGCCGGCCACACCGCCGATACCGGCGCCGGCGGCTGTCGTCTGTCCCACTGTGCGCGCATCGCCCGACTTGTTGCCGCCACCGCCGATGCGGCCTTCCTGCCGGGCTAGTTTGTCGCTGGACTGTCCTTCGGCCGAGCCGACACGAGCGCGGAAGTCCCGAGTGACTCCGTTGTTCAGCAACAGCGAGTCGAAGCGAATGAATAGCTCACCTTGACCTTTGACGCGGCCGGGCCGCTTGACCTCGGTGACGGTTCCGTTTACATGACTGCCTGGCGGAATGACGATACGGCCCGAGATCGCTACCGGGTAAACGGTTTTGAGGTAGATGCGATCACCCGGGTTCGCCGTGCGCGTACTCACACTGCTCACCAGGGCGAGCGGGAGTTTGCTGCCGCGCTCGACAACGAAGGTGATAACCGGCGGTTTGGGCTGTGGTGGTGTGGACGGCGGCTGTGGCCTGAACACCGGCGCACTCGGCAGTGCCGTCGGCGTCGGAAGGACCGCTTCAGGGGCTTCCGGAGGCGGCGGCGCGGGCAGGGCGCCCTCACGCTGGTAGACGAGTTGCGCTTCGCGTTCGCCTGCAGCGCTTACCATCTGACGGCGAATGCGCAGCGTGTTGCGGTCGCGCGACAGGGACCAGCGGTCCATCAGCGTGTACTGTGGACCGGCGTTGGGAACGACAAGCACGTTCGCCATGATGGCATCGCCTTCCCACTTCGCCATGATGTTATGGGTAGCTGAGGCGTTCTGAAGGCGGCGCTCGCGGCGGTCGACAGTGAAGGAGCAGTCCTCCGCGGCACGTCCTTGAAGTTCCGCCTTACAGCGCAGTTCCGACCCGCGCTGCTCAATTTGAAGTACCGTGGCCGCGGCATGCGGCAGAGTAAGAGTGCTGCGGTCGGCGTTCAATCGCCAGGTACCGCTAAAATCCGAGTCGACGGCGAGAAGAATCAAAGCCGCAAGGTGGAGTAAGCCAAGTAGACGTATAGCTCGGCTGGTTTGACGGTGTGTTATCGAAAACGGGCTCGACATGTCGCCTCCGCAAAACGACGGACGAATACTTAAGGAAAATTACGAGAGACACTTTAGCAAAAGAGAAGATTGAGGGCCACCGGGGGTGATCCGACCGAAACCATTACACCGCCGGTGAGCAAAACAGCCTACGAAGCACCGTTCGCCGTCACGCAAACGGCATGTACGCGCGTTTGATCACCTTGCGGGGATCGTGGGCCAGCGTGTCCGGACCTAGCCGGTCGAGCGGACCCATGATGGTCACCAGATTCATGATTTTGCGTTGCAGGTCGGGCGAGGACGCGATGGTATCGATGAGATACGGCCAGACGCCTTCTCTTCCAGTAATGCCGTGGACGCCGATGCGCTTACCTTCGTGATCGAGGGTGAACTCGAGCTTGTTGAAGATGATGTCGTTCATAGGCACGCCGTTGAGCGTTATGGAGGGGTCGCCATAAAGGCCGAACAGCACGATGGTCCCGTTTGGCTTCACCAGATTCAGGCAAAGATCGAGCACCTTGCGATTGCCGCCGGCGATATCGACGACAGCGTCGAATCCCTGGCCTTCGGTCAGCCCGGCGACCTTCGCGTCCAAGTCCGGATCGAGCGAGTTCACCACAGCGTCCGCGCCAAACTGCCGCGCCATTTCCAAACGGTGCGGATCGATTTCGAAAGCCACGAGTTGCTGCACGCCAAACGACTTGGCGAATAACTGGGTTACTAAGCCGTGATAGCCGCAGCCGATGATAGCCACGCGACCGGTAAGGCGATTATCGAACAGGTGCTTCGCCACCAGGCAATCGTTGCCGATGCCTTCGAGCAGCGAGGGGAAGAAGTCGGAATGCGACAGCGAGTCCGGAATGAGGTGCGCGCAGTAAGTCGGAATGACGGCGTATTCGGCGTAGCCGCCATGCAGCGGGCGTAAGTATTGGTCGGTGGTGATGCGGGGTCCCCAGAGGCCGATGATTCCTTCCTCTTTATATCCGGGTAGCGCGTAATGCGATTCGGCGGCTACGTGCTGGCCAATCTTGAATCCGCGCACGTTGTCGCCCAGTGCGACTATTTCGCCGTATAACTCGTGGCCGGGAATGGTGCCGTCGTGGGCGTGCTTGAACTTACCGCGGAACAGGTCCTCATCGGTGCCGCACACCGAGGTGCAAGCCACTTTCACGAGTAGCTCGCCGGGCTTAGGCGCCGGCAACGGGACAGTTTGTAATTCGAGGTGACCACCGCCGGGCACAGGCCGCGACCGGTACACCCAGGCACGCATCATTTTGGGTTTTGACCTGTCGGCCGCCGCCACGCTGTGGTTCGCGCCCGACGACAACACGCCTTCTTCCCGCGCGGCGAGGGCGAAGTTGTCGATGCAGAGGTCCACTTGCTCGGGCGTGTGTGCGGCTGAGAGTTGCACGCGGATGCGCGCCGCACCTTTGGGCACCACGGGATAGGAGAAGCCGATAACGTAGACGCCGAGGTCGAGCAAACGGTCTGCCATGCGGGTGGCCAGGCGTGCGTCGCCGAGCATCACCGGAACGATGGGATGAACGCCATCGGGGATGGTGAACCCAAGCTGCCGCATGGACGTACGGAACCGCTTCGTGTTGGCCCGTAGACGCTCGCGCAATTCAGCGCCTTCATCAGACTGCACTACGTCGAGCGCCGCCAGCGCGCCCGCCACCAGGCAAGGCGCCAGCGAGTTGGAGAACAGGTACGGCCGGGACGTGTTCCGCATCCACTCGATAAACGTTTTCGGGCCGGAAGTGTAGCCGCCGCTCGCCCCGCCGAGCGCCTTGCCGAGCGTGCCGGTATAGATATCCGGGTGGACCCCAAAGTGCTCGCCGGTACCGCGGCCGTGGTCGCCAATGAAGCCGGTGGCATGCGAATCGTCGACGATCAGCAGCGCGTCATTGCGGCGCGCGATGGGCATCAGCTTGTCTAAAGGGGCGAGAATGCCGTCCATCGAAAACACGCCGTCGGTGACCGCGATGGTGACGCCGCCCGCGGCTTCCTTCAGCGCCCGGTCGAAATCGGCCGGATCGTCCTCTTTATAGGTGAACCGGCGCGCCTTGGCCAACCGCACACCGTCGATGATCGACGCGTGGTTCAGGCGGGCCGAAACGATGGCGTCTTCCTCGCCGAGCGCGGATTCGAACAAACCGCCATTGGCGTCGAACGCGGATGTATAGAGAATCGTGTCTTCCGTTCCCAAAAAGATGGACAACCGCTCTTCGAGCAGCTTGTGGATCGCCTGTGTGCCGCAGATGAACCGCACACTCGACAGCCCGTAGCCGTACACGTTAATTCCGTGCTGTACGGCCTCTACGACGCGCGGATGGTTCGCGAGGCCAAGGTAGTTGTTGGAACAGAAGTTCAAAACCGGCGTGTTTGAGCCCTTCAAAAAGATCTGAGTCGATTGGGAAGAGACGATAATTCGCTCGTGCTTGCGCAACCCAGCCTGCTCTCTTTCCTGCAGTTGGGTCTGGAGCCTGTCGAAGAGCTTCATGCCTCTATTATGGGAGGGAGCGTATGTGGGCGGTAGTGGTTCTCGTCTTATTTCAGATTCCAGACCCCGCCGGAACCGCGCAGTTTGAGCCGCTGTACCGCGAAGAAGTGGCCCGTGTGGAGCGCCAATACGGCGCCACGCATCCGAAAGCGGCCCAGGCCGTGCGCGATCTCGCCTTGTTCGTCCGAGGACAGGGGCGCCCGGATGAAGCGCGCGACTTGCTGCGGCGCGTGGTGGCGATCGAGGCCAAGCCCGACGATCTGCTGGCGCTGGCCGAACTGAGTCCGCCAGCCGAAGCGGGCCCACTGCTCGAACGCTCACTTGGTATTAAAGAAACGCCCGAAGCGCACCACCGGTTGGCCGATCTGCTGGCCGGAGCGCGCCAGTTGGAACCCGCGGAAAAGCATTACGAGCGCGCCATCGCGATGTATCAAGCCGCCAACCGTCCGGAGGGAGGCGTTGCCCTGAACGATCTCGGCTTCCTGTACGAAAACACGGAACGCTACAAACAAGCGGAAGCACTCTATCGGCGGGCGTTGGCGGCGCATCAACGGGTCCACGGCGCGAAGCATCCAGAGGTGGCCACAACACTGAATAACCTTGGCAGCACGCTGGGTGCGCAGGGCCGGTTTACGGAGGCCGAACCGCTGGTCCGCCGGGCGCTCACGATGTTCGAGCAGACGCTCACACCGGTCCACGAGCGCATTGCCGCGTGCGCCGCAAACCTGGCCGACATGCTGGGAGCGACCAACCGCGCCGCCGCCGCGAAGCCGCTATATGAACGCGCGGCCAAGATCTACGACCTGTTGGGGCGGCCGCAAGAAGCAGCGGATATACGATCGCGTGCCGCGGCGGGCGGGCCTCAGCGATAAGTCTTGTCGTCGAGCCGGTCGAGATTCATGTTGCTCGAGAATACGCCGAGCGTAATGATCGCGAAGGTGAAGGTCGGGTTACCCGATTCGATGTGCCCGCCCCAGGCCTTCTCGCCGTCGGCCAGGGTCATATGGGCGTGGAGTTTCCCGTTGATCACATAACCGTTCACGCTGATGATGTCCGCCGGCGTGTCCGTGTCTTTGATGTACATGTTTTTTGACGGGAAATCGCGGTTCGACACCGAATGGATGTGATAGTTGCGGACCGAGCCGACGCCCGAAAGGATCACGCCGTTTTTGATCTTTTCCTTAGCGATCATCGTTTCGAGTCCGGCCAGCAAATCGGTCTGATGCTTGAATCGCAGCACCACTACCCGCTCAATTTGCCCGGAAACCGCATATACGTCCGGCACCTCAGGACTGTTCGGCTTGGAGTCATCTTTGGGTGTGGTGGCTTTCGTGATTTCGGTCCGGGTCTTCTCGGCGGAGAGGTTGAGTGTGGCAAGAATCAGGAACAGTAAAGCAGTTCGCATCACTCGACCAGCCTACACCCTAGGCTTAAGCATCGCGGGGACGCAAATAGAAGTCCATCACCTCTTCCCGAGGCGCCTGAGGGGGTTCGTGAAGAGCATCGGGATGCGTTGCCCGCATCCTGCCGATCCACCGCTCCTCTAACTCGTTGACAACCGTGCCGTGCTTGCCTGACAGATCCGTAAACTCGCCGGGATCTGCCTTCAGGTCGAACAGCCGCTTATACCGACCGGGCGTCGGATTCTCTGTCTCGTAGCCATCCGTTCGCTTCCGCTTACCGGAGCCATAGATGTACTTCCAACGCGCCGTGCGCACATAGGCTTCTTCGTTTTCGAGGTACTGGGCCACTACGTGATCGCGGGGCTTTGCGACGCTACGCCCCTCCAAATAGGGCCGCAACGACTGCCCATGCAACACCGGCAACGCATCGATCCCCATCAGATCGCAAATGGTTGCGGGAACGTCTATATGTTCCGTTATGTCTGTCACACGATGGTTCTCGCGGACACGCCCTGGCCACCGCACGATGAGGGGAACATGCAGCGCCGGCGCGTAGCCGCAGTGCTTCTCGAAGCGCCCGTGATGACCGAGGCAATACCCATGATCCGCCAGATACACGACACAGGTATTGTGGTCTAACCCTAACTTGCTCAGGTGCGCCAGCACCTTACCCATACTGCGGTCGAGATACCTTACGGAGGTGTAGTAAGCCGCGATAATTCCAGCCTTTTGCTCATGATTCAGGCCGCGGAAGATCAGTGGTATCTGCCACGCGTCGCTCACACCCACTTTGGGCGGCTCGAATTGCAGCGGATCGGCCCAATCGCGATCTTCCACGGGGAAGTCGAACGGCGAGTGCGGTTCCGTTAAGCTGACCCACAAAGCAAATGGCTTGTCTTTATGCTCGTCCAGATACGAACATGCCTGGCGCACTGTGTGAGCGCTCCGCATGTCTTGTTCGTATCCCGGAAAAGGGTACTTATCGGCATTCAACCAGATGCGCGCCGGATCTTTAAAGGGCCGCCACACCGGCTTGGTCCGGATCTCCGGTGGCACCGGCCGTCCACCGCCCCGCGCGGCCCACTCTTTGCTTATCACGTCTTCACAGGCGGCATGGTCGAAGCCATGCAACCCCGGCTTCGACGGCGTGTTGAAGTGCATCTTGCCGAACACCGCGGTCCGATAGCCCGCTTTTTGGAACTGCCTGGCGAGCGTCGGCTTGCGCTCGTCGAGCGGCGTCCGCAACACAGTCACGCCGGCGGCCGACGGCATCTGCCCGGTAAGCAGAGACTGTCGCGAGGGAGTGCATACCGGCTGGTTGCAGTGGTGATTGCCGAAGATCGTCCCCTGCTGTGACAACCGGTCGAGGTTCGGTGTTTCTGCCTGCTTGTTGCCATTCGCCCCCAGCACATAACCCGCATGGTCGTCAGCGATCAAAAACAGGAAATTCGGGCGCTGCGCCGTTCGCTGCAAACGCATGACGCCCGAACTTGCTAATGCACCTACTGCGGTTCGGCGGGTCAGCATGAGCCAATCATCTTCATGACCCAATCATCTTACTGCTTTGTTTCACGCCGCATCATGATAGCCGGCGCCGGACCTTCTTCCACCTTGTAATCCGCCGGAATCTGGAACAGGGCCTTGGCCGGCTCTTCGCGGCTGATGTTGGTCAACCGGAAAGACGTTTCGCCAAACTGGGGATCTTTGGTCAAACTGCGCACCAGCACCTGCAAGTCCGCCGACGTCCACCGTTCTGTAGTCGTCACCAGTGCGCGATCGTTGCCGATCTCGCCTGCCGGAATGGTGTGCGAAATTCGCGAACCCTCCACCTTCAATCCTTCCATCACCTGCGACCCCAACGGCTCCGCTTTCGCGTCGTCCGCCATGCGGCGGAACATCACGTTGTGCTCCAACGGACCAACGCCCATTACTCCTCCCGCAATTGACGCCGTCATGCCGGGAGCGCCCGGACCAGGACCATGCGCGATCATCACCCGCTCCATCCGCTGTACGCGCCGCTCCGCTGTGTTCCCCGGCAGTGGTTCCCCGTTGGGCGACGTCTTGAGCACATCCACGCCAGGCATCTTCATCTTCCGGACCGTTTTGTCTTTCTCATTCAGGATGTAGACCTCCTTCGCCACCGGATCGGTGATCGTGACGATCTTCGGCGGTTCGCCGCCGGCCGTCCACGGCCCGATGATCGCCAGCGTTCGCTCTTCGCGCGTACGCCCCTGCGAATCGCGGGCCATCTTCGAACTCGACTTCCGGTTGATCCGCGTTCCGTCCGCCAGCGTTTGCGTAAACTCCGAAACGCCTTCCGCCGAGTACGGAGCGCCCGTCACCAGTTTGGCCCCGATCGCCGGCTGTGCCGAGATAAACTCAAACGTCGCCGGACCACCCTGCATGGCCACGGGCGGCAAGCTGCGGACCTCGAACCGCTCCACGCGCCCGGCTTCCTGTCCCATTAACTGTGCGGCGCCGGCGACCACACCGATCACTGTTCCGACAAAACGCTTCATGTCCTTGCTCCTCATTCCTTTCATCGATGTCTTGCTATCGTACAAACCTCACCGCCCGCGCCATACCGTCCTGGCCCACCAGAACATCGGCGCGAACCGTTCCGTCCACAAATTGTCCGGGGAACGCCAGTCCAAACCGGCCTAACTCGCTTCGCGGGACACGTACCCGAATTACCTGCGCCGGTACCGTGTCGTCCCAGGCCGGGAGCGGACGGAGTGGGATGAACTCCGTAACCAATTCTCGCGGTGGCGTGTCAGCAGGGTGGCGCAAGTTTTTGGCATGCCGGGACGGCATTCCTGCCGTCCTACCCTTCTTGACAGCTGTGCCGAGGGGGCGCGCAGCAGGAGGATCCGCAACCTGCTTTGGCGCAGGAGCGACAGTACCAGCGACGGCCACTTCCACTTCCTGTTCCGACGGCGGGGCAACCGCCCTCGCGCCAGACCACTTCCATACCCCCACCGCCATGACGACCGAAGCCGCCATCGCCGCCATCACTCCCCATCTCACCGCGACGCGCCGCCGCGGCCGCACTATCCGTTCCCGCCACACCGCCATTGCCGCTGCTTCCACCGCCGGCCCGGCCTCCAGGCCCGCATCCGCATGCGCCAGCGCCCGCAGTGCCTCGGCTAATCGTTCAGACCCGTTCATACCGCACACCCCTTCCGGGACAAACGTTCCAGCAGCATGCGTTTAGCCCGGTGCACCCGCGACTTCACCGTCCCCACGGCGCACCCCAGTACCGTTGCCGCTTCGCCATGATCCATTCCCTCCAACTCACACAAAACAAGCGCCTCGCGATAAGCGCCGGGCAGGGATACGATTGCCTGCCGAAGCCGCTCCTGCGCGATTCCGTCCGCCAGCGTGTCCTCGACCGGCTTCTCACCGCTCGAGAAATCCGCATCGCCGATCTCGACAAATCCTTGTTCGTCTTCCAGTAGATTCAACAGCTTCCGCCGCGCAATCCCGATCAGAAACGAACTCAAAGCGCCGCGCTTTGCATCGAACCGGTCTAAACGGTCCACCAGCGCCACAAAGACTTCCTGGGTCGCTTCTTCTGCCAGTACTGCCGAACCACTCATGTGAAGCACATACCGGTACACCTTTTGCTGGTACTTCCGATACAGAGCGGTCCAACATTCCTGGCGGCCGGCTGCGGCACCGGCTATCAGAACCTCGTCACTGAGATCAACTCGCTCCACCGTTCACTTCTTCATTCCCCGCGAGGGAGGATTTGGTTCCCAAAAATCGTCTAGAACGTTCGGCTAGTCCTATCGCGTCGCAAGTACCAGTGAAACCGATCAGTGGGTTTATTTGCGGCACCGGCTTCAGACCCGATACTCGGATTACCGATGAAGACAACCGTTGCGGCCCTCGGCTTCGCCATCTTTCTTCTTGGTATCTCATTTCTAAAGGTGCTCACCAACGTCATAGAAGGCAAGCCGATCACACTTCCTATTCTCTGCTTCGGTACCATCGCCACTATCGTCGCGCTGCTGCTGCCAGCCGCGATTCCGATTGTTGCGAAACCGCCAGCCGAACAGGAATCATCAGTCCAGATTGCCGAAGCACCACAAACTCCTGACGCGCCACCTTTGGATCCGGCTCGGGAGGGGCACCTACAGTATTACTGCTGGGAACTGCTCGATCACCTGACGGCTGTTAATGGCTTTGCCGAGTTGCTGCTGGAATCCGTCCCGTCGACATCGCCCTTCCGTCCGGAGCTACTGGACCTCAAAGAGGCGGGGTACCGATCTCTGCTTTCGACGATGGCCATGCAGTGGACTACGGGCATGCGTCAACCGGGCGCACGGGTTACCGCGCTCAATCACGCCATACTCGACCTGCAACCGCAACTGGAAGACATACTGCCACCGGGGACCGCGTTGAAACTCGACCTCGACCCGCAATCGGGGCTGATCTCGCACGATCGCGAGTTATTGCAGTTACTGATCACCCTGCTGGTTTTGTCGAGTTCCGCGCCGTCCATACGCATCTCGTCGAAGCCCGGCGGTATCACCATCCAAGGCGCCGGCAGTCCACGCCTGTCGGGGCTAGTCGAGATGTGGCAAAAGCTTGGCGGCCATCTCGATAAGAGCGGCGACACGGCTGCCTTAACGGCCTCAATCGTCCGCGACCCAGCTTCTATGGGCCAGTGATCAGCCCTGCCGCGCGAGCATCACGATTATGATCAGGACGAAAATCGCGATTAGCACGGCGGCCGCAATCTTGCCCGCGCTATATGGACGCTCGCCCTGTACTTCAGCTGTGCGCGCGTTCACCAGCACCTGGAACACTTTGCCTTGATACCGGTAGGCGCCCAGCCAAACGGGTAGCAGCAGGTGCTTGAATGTCACATCGAAATACTCGGGCTGCGTGCTGTTCACACGCTGCTCGTCGCCGCCAATGTCTCGCTCGATGGCCTGCCGGATCACCGGTTTCATCTGCTGCTTGGCCGCGTCGAATCCGGCCGGTAGTTCCAACTGATAGCGCTGCGCTTTGAATCCGGCCAGAAACGCCGGCTCATATGGACGTACGCCCGGCAGGTCCCACGGTTCCAGCGCTTGCAATCGACCGAGGTCCACCGACTTCGTCGCCGGCACCAGCAAATCGTCAAAACTGTTCTCTACCGTTCCCGACGCCGGCCACCACCGCGTATGCCGCACCTGGCGCGCCACCTGCGACTGGCGCCCCTGCGCGTCCCGCACAGTTTCATAAACAGTCTCGTAGTAATACTCTCCGCGCTGGCCGGTATACTGCGTCACCACTTCCGCATCGAACGTCCAAAACGGCAGATACATCCCGCTCAACCCGTCTGGCTGGGCCATTTTTTGTAGATCGGACGGCGCAAACCACCGGCTCGCCAGCCACTGCTTCACCTCCGCGCCAGCTTTGTCCTTCGGCACCCCAAACGGCAACAACCCATCGGGCGCAATGAGCGGATCTGCCGACTTTGGTTGCACCACAATCTTCGCCGCACAAAACGGACAATCGCCCGCCACAACCGGCGGCTCAAACGTCACCACCGATCCGCAGGTGGAGCATTCCACCTGCATCGCCTTCGCCGACATCTGCGCAAACCGCGACGGATCGATGTCTTCCAGCGGATTTTCCGTGACCGCCCGCTTGACATCTTCCGCGACAGCTTGCGTCACTCCGCAGTAGGGACATCGCATCCCGCCCGTTGCCGGATCGAACTCCATGTCCGCCGAGCATCCGGCACACTTCCAGCGTTCGCCTTTGTTGGTACTACCTGCCTGCGACCCTTCCGGCATAAGCCTTCAGTACAGCATAGAGAAGAGGGACGTGGATGGTATCATGGCCTTGTCCTGCCCCGCTTCTTTACTTCAATGCGGATGTGGCGAAACTGGCAGACGCGCCAGACTTAGGATCTGGTTCCCGCAAGGGAGTGGAGGTTCAAGTCCTCTCATCCGCACCAACAACCCTGCATTCCTTCCTGTCTGCCTTCCGTGCTCCGAAGGCGGCCAATCGGAAGTCACGGCCTGGCTCCGGTAGAACTAGTACTTCCAGACCTTGAGCGATGTTGGAAATTTATTAGAATCAACTGTGCGCCGGAATACGAATGTTTTACGACGCACTGTCGAAATGGAGAGGTTTCTGGAGGTTGCATGAGTAGATTATCAATGGTGGTCATCGGAGCTTTGCTCGTAATTCCTGGCGCCACTGCAGGCACCATCACTGTGGGTGGTGCACGGTCCTGGAATCAGGAGGCGGCGTTTTTCAATGAAGACGTATACAGCTTCAGCTACACGACGGGCAGTTCGCTTTTGAAGATTACCCAAATCGATGTCACGATCGGGGATGGAGTGACGCCCACTTTGTTTACAGACCCGACCATCCTCCCGCCGGGATACCTTACGTTTGGCTTTGGCGCGCTGGGCGGTTCGGCGGCGCCGGCGGCAACGGTATCGAATACGCTGGTCGACGGAGATGGGAACGGTACCGCAACTTTTGCTCCGGGTTGGCTGCTTGGCCAGGACTTCTCGTTCTCGATCGATACCGATCATGACGGCAGCGGTTCGTGTAATCTGCTGTGCCAGCTTGGCCGCGATTTCGTAACGGGAAGCGAGTTCAACAACTACGGTGGCGTCAGCTTTACCTTGCACTTCGCCGTTAACGCTCCGGGATACGAGATTGTCGGACCAAACACGATTACTGTCCCCAATGGCGGATGGACGTCCATCAACAACGACCACCTGCTTCCCTTTGGTAACTCGGTTGCCGGGGACTGGTCTGGCCAGATCGAGGTCGTACCCGAGCCGGGCACGTTCGTGCTTCTGGGCGGTGGACTGGCTGCCATCGCGTTCGCGCGGCGCCGATTCAGCCGTTAGCTCTCTCTGTTTGTTCGGAACTCATGCGGCTCGCCCTTGCGGCGGGCCGTTTGTTCTTAGGGGCGCTTACAATCCAATCAGGTTCGGATGGATCTTCTCCCAACCTTGCTGGAGAGCCCAAACATCCATGGCAATGGCCGCAATTTCATCCACCTCGGGAATTGCCTGCGGTTCCAAATCAACCCGAATCACGTGCAGATAAGTGCCGCATGCGGGACAGGCTTCCGTCAGCACGTGTTTCATTGCTTCCGCACCGTGCCATTCCACTTTTTCACCACAGGCCGCGCATTGCAGCCGTGGAAACGCCCACTCGTTGGAGCAGAGACTGCAAACCAGCGAATAAGCGGTACCGTCGTTCTGCGGGCGGAGACATGCGCAACCTGGCGGTTCGCCGCACTGTGGACACCGGTTCGAATGCCGCTCGACGGCAGCGGGCGGGTCGAGCCGCAGGAACACCCGGGCGAAGAAGCTCTCGGGGCTGCGCCGGTCTTCTCCGGAAAGATAACGGTCGACGGCAGCTTTGAGGTCGAACTCAGACATTCGCCCAGCTAAGTCCCGTAGCAGCGATGGGCCATGCGAGACGACGATCTGCCGCAAACCCGTCCAGTCCCCTTCAAACTGAACGATCCTGGCGTAAAATTCGAGCGCTTCCTTTGCTTGAGGATAGCGCTGAGCGAGTACTAGCGCCCGCTCGGCCGCTGCGATTCCTTGTACCACTTTGGATGATGCGAGGCCGCCCAAGCGGGACGGACCCAACCTTGAATCATCCCACGAAACGCCTCCGGGACAGCGGCCGTACCCATGTAAATGTGGACAATGATCGCGCCGATCGCGCCAATGGCGGCCAGGGGATGTAGCGCTACCGCGATCAATCGCAGCGCGCGGGGCATTTCCATCGGGAACCACAACACCACTCCCGTGGCCAGCAGCAACACCGTGAATCCGGATTGGGTCCAGAAGAGCATCTTCTGCCCGGCGTTGAACCTTCCCGATTCGGGCAATCCTTCTTCCCGGTGCATGGCATAGAGGTGCGAGTTGCGCAGCCACCTGCGGTCGTCATCATCAAGCCGCATGTACTGAGCCCAATGGCGGAACATTGCCCCTAGGACAAAGGCAAAGAAGATACCGGCCCAGGGATGTGTCATTCGCGTCACCGGGCCGCCGCCGAACACGCCGGCGAGCCAGAACAGCTTGTGCGACCACATAGCGAGCCCCGTCAATGCCGCATATAGGAAGCACAAGGCGGCCAGCCAGTGCACTACGCGCTCAGGCGCGCTAAACCGTGAGATCTTTTCGTCCGTTGCCAGCATTTCCGTTCTCCGGTAATTTTTCTGCGGTGATTGGTTCGAGCGGCTCTACCGGCGCGAGTGTCTTGTACTCTCGCGGACCGTACCTGACGTAGTGGAAGAAGGTGCCCAGAATGCCGCCGGCAAAGACCAGCGTGCCCAACCATTTGATTGGTCCCTTCCAGAGCGAAACGGTCCAAGGTATCTTCGGATCGTTGGGCAGGCCGTATTGCTGTGGTTCGGAGGCGTGCTTCAGCACATAGATCACATTCGTGCCGCCAACGCCTTGCGGGTTGTAGACCCCGGCATCGGCAAAACCGTCCGCCTGCAAGTCCTTGGCCCGAGCGTCGGCCTTTCGTAGCAACTCGTCCCGCGACCCGAACGTAAGGCAACTCGTGGGACATGTTTTGATGCAAGCCGGTGTAAGTCCAACCGCGGTCCGGTCCGAACAAAGCGAGCACTTATAAACCTTCTTCGCCGTCGGGCTCAGCCGGGGCACATCAAACGGGCAACCGGTAATGCAGTATCCGCAGCCAATGCAGTTATCCTGAACGATATCGACAATCCCGTTCGGACGTTGTACGATAGCGCCGGGCGCTGGGCAGGCGCGCAGGCAGCCCGGATCGGCGCAGTGCATGCACTGATACTTGGCCATCAGCCACGACATTGCGCCGTTCTGCTCGCGTTCGTTGAACTTAATCAGGTTCCAGAAGTTGGGCGCCAGGTCGGGCATCGTTTGATAGGAGCCGTCGAAGGTACCCAGCGTAAACTCCTGGTCGTTCCACTCCTGGCAGGCCACTTCACACGCCTTGCAGCCAATGCAAACCGAGGTGTCGATTAATTTGGCAACCGTCGTTTGCGGCATCAGGCTTTCTCCAGGTTCACCAGGAAGCCTTTATATTCCGGCGTTCCGGAATTCGGATCGAACACGCTCGGGGTCAGGTTATTGACCAGGGGCCCGGAGACGCGGCCGACAAATCCCCAATGGATCGGCAGGCCTACCTGATGAACCGTCTTGCCTGCCACCTGCAAACTGCGTAACCGTTTGGTGACTAATGCCGGACCTTCTACATGTCCACGCGCCGATGAGACGCGAACCTTGTCGCCGCTCTTGATGCCTTTCTCCTGCGCCAGTGCATCGGGTACTTCCACGAAGAAATTCGATTGCAACTGTGAACTGCCCGCTGTGTGCTTGGTCCAGTAATGGAAATGCTCAGTCAGACGGTAAGTCACACCCACATAGGGGAAGTCTTTCGCCGTCCCGAGTTTGTCTAAGTCACTCTTGTACACCTTACCCATGGGGTTGAAACTGACGGCAGGATGCAACGGATTCTCGACGGGCGACTCGGCGGGTTCGTAGTGCTCGGGAAACGGGCCCTCCACAAGGTCAGCCGCGAAGAATTTCGCCACTCCTTCGGGCAGCATGATGAATGAACCCAATGCCTCCGGTGGAGCGTCGGCTTTGTAATCCGGTACGTCGCCGGACCAGCGCTTGCCATCCCATTTTACCGGCGCTCGCGTCGCGTCCCAAGGCTCGCCCGTGTTGTCCGCCGACGCGCGATTGTAGAGGATGCGGCGGTTCGAAGGCCAACTCCAAGACCATTGGGGATACAATCCCAATCCGGTGGGATCGTCCTGTCCGCGCCGCGCCATCATGTTGCCGGCTTCCGTCCACGACCCCGAGTACAGCCAGTTGCCGCAAGCGGTGGAGCCGTCGTCCTTCAACTCGCCGAATCCGTTCACCTGCTTGCCAGCCGTCAGGTCGCGGCCATTCACCTCTTTCGCCACTTCGCTCAACGATGGTGACGTTGGGGTCGCGTAGTCCCACTTCATTGCGAGCAACGGTTCGGGCGCCGTGCCACCTTCCTCCTCGTACAGCCGCCGCAGTTCCAGGAACAGGCGCGCGATGATCTCCTGGTCGCGCCGCGCATCGCCGGGCGGGTCGAGCGCCGCATCCTTCCATTGCAGCCACCGCGACGAATTGACAAATGCGCCGTCCTTCTCCGCGAAGCACGATGCAGGCAGCAGGAACACTTCGGTGTCGATTTGGGTCGAGTCTGCCGCGTTGGGATAGAATCTCTCTGCCAGCGTTTTGGCTTTCCAAAAGGCTGCCGTTTCCGTCTCGAAGTTTTCGGCAACAATCAGCCACTTGAGTTTCCCGAGCGCCGCCAGCATTTTACTCGTGTTCGGACCGTTTGCTACCGGGTTCATCCCGAACGAAATCAATCCGTCCAACTTGCCGGCGTACATTTCATCAAAGAACGTGCCCCAGGCGTGGCTGGCCGTTTCGCCTGCCTTTGGAAGATAGCCGTACCCGAAGCCGTTCTCTTTGGTCGCCTTATCGCCGTAGTAAGCCTTCAGCAAACTGGTCATGAATTTCGGTGTGTTGCCCCAGTAGTTCAATGAATTCGGGCGCAGCGGCTTGGGCGTGTTTGCTTTGAGATAGTCGTCGAGGGTCTGTTGGTTAGCCCTCGGAATCTTGAGATATCCCGGCAGGTTGTTCCACGTGCCCATATCGGTAGAGCCTTGAATGTTGGCGTGGCCGCGCTGAGCGTTCACCCCGCCTCCGGGCATGCCGATATTACCCATCAGCAACTGCACCATTGCGGCCGCGTGAATGAGTTGGACAGCGTGGCTGTGTTGCGTCCAGCCGAGCGCGTAAAGTACGGTTCCAGTCTTATCCGCCGAGGCGGCGATCGTGATCAGTTCCGCCGCGCGCCGGAATTCCTCCGGTGTACATCCGCAGATCTCGCTCACCTTTTGGGGTGTGTACCGCGAGTAGTGCTTCTTCATCTGTTGGAACACGCTGCGCGGATGTTCCATTGTCTCGTCGACCTTGGCATGGCCTTGGCCGTCGGTCTCATACATCCAACTGGATTTGTCGTAGGTTTTCTTGTCACCACTCCAGCCGCTGAAATGGCCGTCCTGAAAGCCGAACCCTTCCTTTACAAGGAAGGTTGCATTGGTGTGCTGGCGGACATAATTCGCTTGATACTTTCCAGTAGTTAGCGCGTAATGAATCAGGCCACCTAAGAAGGCAATATCAGTACCCGACCGGATCGGCACATAGCAATCCGCAAGGGACGCCGTGCGGCTGAAGCGAGGATCCACCACCACCAGTTTTGCCTTGCGCTTACGTTTCGCCTCAACCACAAAGCGGAAACCGACCGGGTGATTCTCAGCCGGATTGCCGCCCATGACCAGGACCACGTCGGCATTCGCGACGTCAGTCCATCCATTTGTCATTGCCCCTCTTCCGAATGTGGCAGCCAGACTGGCCACCGTGGGGCCGTGTCAAAGACG
The DNA here is from genome assembly GCA_020846745.1 of Bryobacterales bacterium. Taxonomy (GTDB): domain Bacteria; phylum Acidobacteriota; class Terriglobia; order Bryobacterales; family Bryobacteraceae; genus JADLDI01. The sequence continues at coordinate 75,896 of JADLDI010000153.1, forward strand.
GGCCTGGTTTTCGTAGGCGAGTATGCCGAGCCCAAACCGGAACTTGCTCAGAAGATAGTTGATCTCATTGGTATCGGTACACCCGCCGATCATCGCCACGCTGGTCAACCGGTTGACGGTGCGGCCTTCGCCGTCTGCGACCTGAAACCCACGATCGCGCGACTCTTTGATGCGCCGCGCCATCTTTGGAATCGCTTCTTCCCACGTGATCTCCTGCCATTTTGATGCTTTCGGAGCCCGGTACAGCACCTTGGTCAGCCGCCGGTCGGAAGCGACAAACTCCTTGAGCGATATCCCCTTTGGGCAGAGCGTTCCACGGTTGACCGGGCTTTCCGGATCACCCTCAATGTGCACCACGGCTGGAGTGACGTTGCGGGCTTTGTCGCCGAGTGTGTGGATAACGACACTGCAGCCGACGGCGCAATAAGGGCAGACGGAGTGCGTTTGCGTGGTGCGGGCAATCTTCAGTTCGCGGGCCGCGGCCTGGGCGGGGCGAAGATCGAAGCCGAACGCGGTTGTCAGCGCAGCGCCCGAGGACAAAAATCCACGGCGGGAAACCTGATTCTGCATATAGCCTTGTAGGTTTCTATCACGGTAGACAGGGACGGGTCAAACCGGGCAGTCTAGGCGGCCGAAAGCTTAGGGGTTTTAACATCGGTTTTAACACGGGGGAGTGCCCTAACCGGTTTTGCCGCGTGTATAATCAAAACGATTTACATCATCAGAGGGGTGCTCTGTATGCATTTTCGGGCTTTGTCGCTCGTCCCGCTTTTGCTCTGCTCGACGAGCCTTGTTTTCGCTCAGGATACGCGCGCGCGTGTTCAGGGCCTTGTTTCCGATTCCTCGGGCGCCGTCATTTCCGGCGCAATCGTCACGCTGCGCAACGATAACACCGGCGTTCAGGACGTACAGCCCAGCCGCGAAAGCGGCCAGTATCTGTTCGACCTCGTGCTTCCCGGCACTTACACCGTCACCGTTGAACTGCAGGGGTTTAAGCAGTTCGTTCAGCGCAACGTTCTCGTTCAGGCCCGTGGCGACGTAACGGTAAACGCCACGCTTGAAGTAGGTAGTACGCGCGATACGGTAACAGTGGAATCCGCCCCGGTAGCCGTACAGTTCAACACTTCGACTATGGCACTTACGTTAGACACGAAGATGACTAACAGCCTGCCGATAATCCATCGCAATCCGTTTCTGTTAGTGTCACTGAATCCGGCGACGGTTATTCGCTCCAGCACAGAGCAGAGTCCATTCCACCACTGGGCTGCTTCGCAGTTCGATGTCGGCGGCAACACGAACACGAAGAACGACATCGTGTTGGACGGTTCAGCTTCAATGACGACGCAGAAGTCGTCCTACACGCCTCCGATGGACGCGGTGCAGGAAGTGAACGTCCAGCAGAACGCGGTTGACGCCGAGTTCGGCCACTCGGCGGGCGGTGTTCTTTCGGTGCAAATGAAGTCGGGCACCAACTCGTTCCACGGCACCGGTTACTATCTCGGACGGAACCCGGTTTTCAACGCATTGGCCGACCGCACGGCCCGCGCCGAAAACCTGACGCGCCAGCACGTATGGGGCGGCACCCTGGGCAACCCGATCAAAAAGAACAGGATCTTCAACTTCTTCTCGTATGAAGGCTGGCGCACGATCGAGCCCCGCTCACTGTTCCAGACGCTGCCCACGGACCTGGAGCGTAATGGCGACTTCTCAAAATCATTGAACACGCAGGGCGCTCAGCGCACCATTTACGATCCTTGGTCCACCGTAATCGATGGCGCGAACGTCACGCGGCAGCCGTTTGCCGGCAATGTGATTCCGGGTAGCCGTATCGATCCGACCGGCAAGATCATTATGGGCGACATGTACAAGCCGAACAATCCGGGCACCGGTTTTACTGGAGTTAATAACTTCATCACGGGGTATGCGAACCGGTTCAAGTACTGGAACCTGTCCGATCGCGTCGATTGGAACATCTCCGATGCGACTAAGGTGTTCGGCCGCTTCAATATGTTCCGCACCTTTACGGCGGCTGACGACTACACCGGCGGATCGCCGACGCAGCAGGTAGACGGTTCCAAGCGCCATGCGATGTCGTTCTCCGGCGACTTGGTACACACCTTAAGTCCGTCCACCGTAATCAACCTTCGGGGCGCTTACAACGCCATAGTGGACTCTTTCGGGATGCCCAGCCGTGTGCTCCAGCCGAGCGACTACCAGAAGTTCTGGGGCAGCAATAAATGGTATTCCCCTTACCTGGTGGAAACTCCGGACCTGTATTACCCCGGCATCGCCGTCACCCAGGCAGGCAGCACAACGCAGTTAGGCCGAACCGGTTACTGGTACCAGGAACCGAACTCCTGGAACCTCGAATCGAAGATGTCGAAGAGCGCCGGCCGGCACTATATAAAGATCGGCAGCGGTTTCCGTCGTGAGAACGTCCAGGCCGCTCGCCCACGCTTGATGGATTTCCGGGCTCTGCCTGCGCTGACGGCCAACACCTTCAACAGCCCGAACGTGAATTTGTCCGGCGACGGTTGGGCGACGCTGCTGCTCGGAGCGCTCGAACAAACCTCCAGCTTTGCGTCCGTACCTATTCAGCGGCCCCGCAACAACTATACGGACGTGTTTGTGCACGACGATATTCGCATAACGCAGCGCCTGACGCTCAATCTGGGGCTACGTTGGGAATACTTCTCGGCGTTGCGCGATCCGTCCTATCGGATGTCGCGCTACCTCGACCTGACCGCCCCTATCCAGCAATTGCAAGGCGTTCAGTTGCCGGCGGAAGCTCGCGCTTTGCGTGGCTCGAACCCGATCTACAACGGCGCATGGTTGTTTACCGATTCGAACAACCCCTGGTCGTGGCAAGCGCCGAGGAATCTGTTCATGCCGCGCATCGGCGCCGCCTGGCGTCTGAACGATAAGACGGCAATCCGCGCCGGCTTTGCGCGATACATCGTGCCGGCAACGCTTGTGGACGGTTTGAACATCCTCGGTTCCGTGCCGTATCCCGGGTTTGACGCCCAGACCAACGCTTTGCCGCTGCTCGAAGGCAAACCCCAGCAGAGCCTGTCCGATCCGTTTCCCGGCGGCCTGGTGCCTGTCACCGGCAAGTCATACGGCGCCTTCACCAACCTGGGCGGTTCCGCTATCTGGTTCCAGCAGAACTTCACGCCCGGCGTGAACGACCGTTACAACATCAGCGTGCAGCGGCAGTTGCCGTTCCGCATTCTCGCCGATATTACGTACTTCATGAACATCGGCCGGTCGCAGGCTTACAACTACGACCTCAACCAGGTGGACCCGCGTGTGTTGTACGCGGCAGGCAACGCATCGAACGTAGCCGTCAACAACCCGTTCTTCAACTTATTGCCGGCTACGCAGATGCCCGGACAATTGCGTACGCAGCGTACCATCGCGGTCCGAGAGTTACTCCGGCCCTATCCACAGTACAATTCGCTAACGGAGGCGCTGATCGGCGGCCGCGGTAATCGTTATAAGGCGCTGCAGATGCAGTTCCAGCGTCCATTTTCGAACGGCTTCAACTTCGTGCTCGGCTACAACTACAATCGTGAGTCGAACGAGGAGTTCTATGACGAAGTGGATAACTACACTCGCACGCTCACCTGGCAGCCGGGCAATAACAACTCCTCACGGCAGCGGTTCACCGGGGCCGCTATCTACGAGTTACCGTTCGGCAAGGGACGTAAGTATTTCTCGGACATGCACAAAGTACTTGACGGCATGTTCGGGGGCTGGTCAACCAGCGGCCTGTTCACATTCCAGACCGGCAACTACCTCCGCTTCGGCTCGGCCCTGGTCAGCGGCGACCCCATGGCAGTCGATCGCAGCAATGCGCAATGGTTTAACACCTCTGCGTTCAAGGTGCTGCCCGCGTTCACCCGGCGCGCCAACCCCTGGCAGTACGACAGCTTGGTCGGTCCCCGGACCCATCAGGTTGACCTCACCCTCGCCAAGGAGTTCCCGATCGTTCCCGAGCGCCTTCGCTTCGAATTGCGTATGGAGGCTTATAACCTTCTCAACTCCATGCGTTGGAACAATCCCGACCTCAGCGTAACTTCAGCCACCTTCGGCCGTGTGTTCCAACAGCGGCCCGGCTTCTACGGCCGCCAACTGCAGTACAGCCTACGCCTCATCTGGTAGCTTGGTGGGTTGCTAGCCTTTCTGCTGGTCGCCTTCGCAACCGCGGACCCCGCCCCGTATGCGGGCTCCGCGGTTTGCCGTACCTGCCATGCGGCGCAGTATGACGCTCAATCCGGTACTGCTCACGCGCGGGCCCTGAAGCCTGCTGCTGACGGTAAGCATGACTGGGCGTTTGGCGCTCCCGTACACGCCACCACCTGGGTATCGAAGCTCGATGGCGACCTCTATGTCGAGCACCGGCTGAGTTATTACACGTTGACGAAGGCTCTGGCGCCTACACCGGGCCATGGCGACAAACCGGAGCCCGGTGTACTCTATCGAATCTTCTCACCCGGTTCGGAGATACTTCGCTGCTTCCAATGCCATTCGACCGGGACGGTAAGTGTCACGCCGGACCACCGTATCCAACCCAGTGAGCCAGGCGTCCGTTGCGAGGTTTGCCATGGACCGGGAACGGCGCACGCAAAAGCGCCATCGAAAACAAACATCGCGAACCCAGGCCGGTATAACGGGGGAGAAGTTAATCAGTTTTGCGGATCGTGCCATCGCAAACCGACGCCATCGGGTGAGGCAACTAACTTCCACGACCCCTGGAACGCGCGTCACCAGCCGCTCTTCTTTGCCGAAAGTAAGTGCTTCCAGAAGAGCGCCGGACGCCTGTCATGCCTCACGTGCCACCCGCCGCATGGTGGTCCCGTGAAAGCCGACATGTGTGCGACCTGCCATGCCAAGCCGCGCCACATGTCCGCGACTGTGACTGCTGCTGCCGGCAGAACGTGTATCTCCTGCCATATGCCAGCGGTGAAGCCGCAGCCGGAGCTAAGCTTCTCGAATCACTGGATCGGTATCTTCCCGCGCGGCGAAACTCTGGTGCCACGCCGCACGCGTTAGCGCTCTATCCGCACGCGAGCCGCGGAGGACGTACGAATTCCAGCGATTTGTGCCACCACCGGATAGTCGCCATTCGGCAGGTCCGGCACGACCACATTGAACTGATACAAGCCCACGCCCGTCATACCGGCATAAACGACCTGCGCGTCGGCCTGTCCGACGCGAATCGTCACCGGATTCAATAGTGGACTGGCGCCATTCACCACTTCGCCCGGCACGGCGTCCGGTACCGTGGGTCCGAAGCCCGTGCCGTACAGCACGATCGTGTCCAGCGGCCTGGCCGGCGTGGTCGATAATCCAGTCACCAGGTTCGGCGGACCGATGTAGCTTCCGTCCGCCGTCGTGGCCGTCACGTAATTGTCAGCCAAGCGGAACAGGCCCGGCAGCACAGTTTGTAACTGTACCGGCGTCGCCGCGGATATGCCACGCGGATTGTTGACTACCACCTGTACTGTTCCCGTTATCACCTCGGCAGGAGCTTGGACGTTAAGCTGGGTCGGGCTGATGAAATACACGTAGGCTGCCTTGCCATTGATGGTGACACTAACGCCGTCGAGGCTGGTCGGTAGTTTTCCGTTCCGGATATCGTCGGCCGTCCAGGCACGCGTCGTATCAGACAGCCGGAAGCCGTGAATCGCCACCCAAGCGCCAGGCGTGGCCCCAGGCTGCAGACCTGCTGCGTTCACGACTCCGCTACGCGAAGAAATCACCGGGCCGCTTCCCGCCGGCGCTTGCTCCGGCGTAAAGCCCATCACAATATCGAAGGTTACGCGCTTCTCACCTATTGCTGAGCCGGCGATCGCTTCGACCGGGCGAATGATCGAGGCCTTCTGCGCAGCGTCGCGCACACCGTTCAACACGCCATCGTTCGCGTTCAACGGCTCGCCTTCGAAATGGACCTGGGTAATCAGGTTGCCGCGTCCCGGCGTCTTGATCTGATAGTGGATGTGACGGGTCCGCCCGGGATAGATGCCCGGCTTGACGGTGCGGAACAAATACCGGCCATCCGACGCAGTCTCGAACTTGCCATAGCCTTGGAAGTTCGTATCGCGGTTACGAATAGGGCTGGAAGTGTGAATGTAGGCACCGTTATTATCGGCTTGCCAGATCTCTACCACCGCGCCCCGGACAGGGTTCCCCGATGAATCGAGAACTCTCCCCTCCACCCACATGACCTCGCCAACGCCCGGTGTGATGGCGTCGTTAATAATCAACAGGTCGTTATCGAGATCGAGGGGCATCTTATCCGGATAATAAGGGCCGATCGTTAATTCCGGCGTTTGTGTTAACGCTTGTGCAAACGCGCCCTTGGTATGCCAAAGAAACGGCGCCAGTGCAGCCCCGCGCATCAGGCTTCTACGTGAAACAGCTTGCATGAGGGTTTAGAAGCGGCCGGGGCGGATGGGGTTTGTTAAAGGGTGTTAAACCGTAACTATAAAGCGACGCACGGGGAGGGAGGCGACGACGCAGTGGCCGATAGCTGTTAAGTTACTGCTTCACGTACTTATTGAGTTCCTTGAGCCGGCTGCGGATTTCGTCGCTTGCGTCGACGATCTGATTGGTGTCGTAAATGACGCGCGGGGTCATGAAGATGATCAGTTCCGTGCGCTCTTTGCTGTACGAGCGCGAGCCGAAGACGGAACCAACCACCGGTATGCGGTTCAGGCCGGGCACGCCATTGGTGGACATGCTGTTGGTTTCATTGATGATGCCGCCGATAGCGATGGTGTCGCCATCCTGCACGGTCACCTGCGTGTTGACGGACCGGCGGGAGAACGAGGGCGATTGGATGGAGCCTGCGGACGGAGCCTGCGGAGAGCTAACGTCCTGGTTGATGATCATGGTGACGATACCGCTGGGGTTCACGCGCGCCATGATATTCAGGGTGACACCCGTGGACCGGCTTTGGATGGTGTTCGCGAACAGCGAGTTGCCGCCTTGCTGCACGCCGGTGACGGCTTGTGAAGCAAGCGTGGGGACTTCAAGGCCGACGTTGATCGATGCGGCAATGCTGTCCGTGGCAATGACGCTAGGGGCCGAAACAACGCGGGCGCGCGTCTGGTTTTCGGCCAACTGGAGGAAGCCCAGGAGTTCGCGGCTGGAGCCGACAAGCATTCCGGCCGAGAGGTTGACGGCACCCTCGCTCAATTGGCCGAGGAGTTGGCGACCGGGATTCGCGGAGCCTCCGGTGCTACGGCGCTGCAGAAATGCCGAAACGCCGCTGGCAAAAGCGCCGGTGAGGGCGACCTCATAGATGCGCGCGTCGATCAGCACCTGGCGGGGCGGGATATCGACTTCGCGCAGCAGTTTCATGATCTGCTGGTATTCCTGGGCCGTGGCCTGGATCATGAGGGTGTTGTCGATGGGGTTGGGAATCACGCGTGGGATGCGGCCCATTGCGCCGGGTCCGGCGAGGTACTGTCCGGTTTGGTCGACGGCGCCGCCGGGAGTAGTAACGCCCGCGCCGGTTCCGCCTCCGGTTGTGGGGTATTGCGGGGCATACATGCCGGGTCCAACGAAGCCGGCGGTGCCTGCACCCGGATAGGACTGTCCCATCTGCATCATGGGGCCATTCATCCCCAATCCCATGGCATAGTTGGCGTTGCCGTAGCCGCCCATCCCATAGCCACCCATTCCATAGCCACCCATCCCGTAACCGCCCATGCCCATGCCGCCCATGCCGTAGCCACCCATACCCATTCCGCCCATGCCCATGCCGCCCATGCCGTAGCCGCCCATACCCATACCACCCATTCCCATGCCACCCATGCCCATGCCTCCCATGCCACCCATCATCCCCATCATGCCCATGTAGCCGTAGCCGCCATAGAGAGACATGATGACGGCGGCGAGGATTTCCGCGCGACTGTATTTGACGCGATAGACAAAGTTGTCGACAGTGCCGGCGGTAACCTTCACTTCGGTATCGAGTTTGCGGATCCACTTCTCGACCTCTTCAAAGGCGCCCGGGTTGGGGGCGATCGCGATGATGGTATTGATGCGGTCGATCGGCAGGAAGCGGACCACCGACGCCTTGTCCGACATCGAGATCGATTTCATGATCTCGTCGACTTCCTTGGCAATCGAAGTGGGGCTGCCGTTCTTGACCTCGAACAGGCGCACGCGCTGGCTGGCGAGGGAGTCGCTGTCGAAGAGCGAAATGATTTCCATGGTGCGGCGGATGTTGCGGCGGCTGTCGAGGAGGAACAAGAGGTTCGCGGGGGCGTAGAGCATGGTGCGGGCGCCTTCGCCGATGAACGGTTCGATCAGTTTGGAAACTTCGGCCACGGTGGCGTATTTGAGGAAGACCAGGTTGAGAATGGTCTGGTCGTCTTCGGGAATCGCTTTGGGGTCGCTCGTGACGTTCGGCGGGAGCGGCATGCGCGAAACGTCGGTAAGCGGGACGATACGGAAGAACTCGCCCACCTGAACCATGGTGGCCCCGTTGATGCGCAGGACTAAGTCGAGTAAGTTACGGGCGTCGATCTGCCGAGTTTCGCCATAAGTATTCAAAGTTACCGCACCCTTGACGCGCGGATCGATGATGTAGTTGATCCGCAGGGTCCGGCACAAAGCGTCGATTACTTCGGTGAGCGATGCGTTCGCCAGGTTCAGGTTACCGGTCGAGACTTTAGGCGGGGGAGACGCGGTTTGTGCAGGCGCCGCGGCTCCGGCCGCGGGCTGCTGCTGCGCCTGGTTTTGCGACCATGCGATCGGTTGGACGAATACTACGTAAGCAAGAAAACTTGCGACGACCCTTTGCATTCCCACTTACTCCTGGCCGGCCTTGGCTGCGGGACGGTTGGCGCCACCCTGCTTTACGCGTTCGAGCGCCAGCCGCTCGGCGCCGGATAACTCAGACTTTTTGCGGGACCACTTGTTTACGCCGAAGGGCGTCTTGCGTTCGAACAGAACACTGTCGCCGTTGTCGGTGGCGACCAGGTACTGGGATTCCTCTTTATCGGCGTCGATCAAGTCCTTTTGCGGCTGGTAGCGCGAGTAACCGAATGGGGTGCGCCGGTACATCCAGACTTCGCCATTGGCCGCACTGTGCTTAAAGAGCCCGGGCTCAACTTCGACGGCGCCTTTGGGGAGTTGGGGATTGCCGTCGGGCGAGGTAAGTTTCGCCGGGACGGCCGCGGGGGCCGGGGCTGTGGCTTTCGCCTGAGGCTTCGCCGGAGATTTCGGCTGGGGTTTGACCTGGGTGGCGGATGCGGCGGCTTTCCTGGCCGGTTCAGATTTCTTGGGGCTGTCCACCGCGAGGGCTGGAACGGCGAGGATGATCGCGATCCACAGGATTGGTAGCTTCATGGAGTTACTCACTTACTTGAAAATTCGTTTGCTTGCGTGCCAGGGAAGCATAGGACCGCGGGCTTAAGCGCCGCGGCACGGTTGTCCAGATCGTGCTGAGCATTAGCGGGCGGGCTCCCAGCGGCACGATTGGCCGAATGGCGTTGTCGTGACTACCTTGCGGTAGCCGCCCTGCACGGTTCCGGCGGGGGCGGTGTCGCCGGGACTGCACATGCGCACCGTGCCACCGACATTCAGGCCGGGCAGGCCGTCGGCCGAGTTCTGTTTCTGAATTTCCTCGACAGCTTTCGGGTCGGTCATGACGACCGGCTTGGGCGGTTCCGGCGCGGTGACGGCTTGCTGCACCTTTTCGGCCTCGGAAGCCTTGGGCTTCAGTTCGGTCAGTTTCTTTTCGAACTTCTTGTCTTTCCATTCGAGCGTAATGTCAGTCCGATTGAGCGCCGTAATCTTGAAAGGGCCGATGGAATCGCCAACGTGGTAGCCCTTTTGCGCTCCGCCGACCTTCTCACTCATAAAGACGGTGGGATTGCCGCCAAAGTCGAGAAAGCCGAAGGCAAAAGGGAAGGGAGGGGTGGGTTCGGGCGGTTTTTCTTCGATGACGACGTTCGGATTGCGGTCTTTGGAAAAGACCATGCGCTGGGCGACGTCGATATAGTTGCCGGCCGGCACCGGGGCGACCGGGTCGGCTTTGGGCACGGCTGGGGTGGGAGGAGCGGGCGGCTTTTGGGCGGCGAGCGCTTTTTCACGAAGCCGCGCCTGTTCCCAGCGCTGTTTGATTTCCCAACCGGCCGCACCGAGCAGGGCGACCAGCAGTAAATTCAAAGCGATCAGTTTCCGGTTCAAAACGCAGCCATCCCCTTTCGCTCGGGCGCCAGGCGCTTGGGCAGGACCCCAGCTACAGTTACGCGAACGGTTACGGTCTTCTGTTTGAGGTCGCTGGTGCGGACCTGGAGTTCGTAGGTGGAAACGGCCTCGGACTGGGCGGTGAGGTCGGCCAGCAGGTTGACCAGTTGTTCGATGCGGCACACGACGGTGACGCTGACGAGTGCTTCACCATAGTCGCCGCCCAGGTTTTGAATCTGGCCCATTTCAACCATTCCGATCTCAAGGGGCGGGGATTGCGCGCGTGCCACGCGACGGATGATTTGCAGCAATTGGGCTTGGGACTGGGCGGCGGTTTCGGCGTCGAGGAGTCCTTTTTCGCGATCTTTGAGTTGCGCTATTACGCCGTCGAGCACCTGCTGTTTGCCCGGGATGGTGGCTACGACTTGGCGTAGCTTGGCAAGGCGCTGTTCGGCAATCGGGATCGAATCGATGGTGGGCGACACGACATTCGATGGACCGGGCTGCGGCCACAGATAAACGATGCCGGTGAGGATGACGGAGACGCCCAGCATGGCCAGGGCGCGGCGGTCGCGTGGTTGGAGGCTCATCGCTGTTCTCCCTGTTCGAGTCCAGTGCCAGGGCCTTCGCGCTGGGTGCGAATGATAAACGACTCTGCTGTCGCGCCGCCGATGCGTGTCATGGATTGAGAGAACGCGGAATCTTTGAAAATCGGCGATTCGTCAATGACTTTGAGCAAGGGTGCGGCCTGTTCGGCTTCGCCGTTCATGATGGCGTCGATACGGGTAATCTGCAGCAGGTTCAACCAGACGGGCGGCTGCAGGACGTTGGTGAGTTCGCGGAGAGCGTCGGCATCGGCCTGCGAGCGGCGGCGATGACGGTCGAGCACGGCGATTTTGGCCAGGGCCTTCTGCGCGTCGCGGTCGAGTTGCGAGGCTTTAACGGCCTGTCGTTCGAGCGTGCGGACTTCCGAGTTCAACTGCGCCAGGTACTTCTTGTCCTCATGCGAGGGCTGCAGCCAGAGCACGATGGTGATGACCAGTAGCAGCACGGTGAGGATGAGTGTCGGGATGTAGATGAGTCGCGAGGTTTGGGAGCGCCGGTCGACGGGCAGGAGGTTCGCCGGCAGAGCCAGGCGGGGACATGCCCCGGCAATGGCAGCGGCGAGGCACTGTGCGTTGACCTCGAGGTTGAAGTGCGCGGGTGCGCTGCGCGGGGCGGCCATCAGGTCGGCCAGGCGAACGGCTTCGCCTTCTTCGATGCGCAGTTCGCTGCGGGCGAAGCGATGAGCGCGGTCCCAGTTGGAGGTTTCAAAGACGCCGGAGAAGACGGGACGAGTGGGGCTTTCGCCGTAGATTTCAAGCTGGTCAGCGACCGGTCCGGCGGCGACGAACGCGGGCGGCGGCGCGACGAGGATGCGCGCGGCGGAATAGAGCGCGGCGGCGGAGAAGGTGAAGCCGGCAATCAGGAGACCGGCTTCGGTAAAAAGGTTCGCAAGATTCTCGACGTATTCGCGGCGCGCGATACCGACGAGCACTGTCGTGCCGGCGGGCAGTTGCGCCCAAGTGAACGCTACCGTGTCTTCGGGATAGGGGTGGAGCGAGTCGATTTGGAAAGTAACGGCAGCTTCCAGATCTTTTTTGTCGACGCCGGGCATCGCAAGCTGGCGCACGATCACTTCCTGGCGTGGAAGGAGAACCGACACCGGGGTGCGGGCGACACGGTACTTGCGGAGGAAGGCGAGCAGGTCGGTCCCCCATTCGGAAGCCGGGCGCTCGATGAAGCGCTCGATGCGGTGTGTGGCGAGGACGGTGACGCCGCCGGGGCGGACGCGGGCGATCAGTATCCGAAGGTCCGCACCATCGATTTCGATGCCGACTCCGGTGCCGATGGCGAGCCACTTGCGAAATCCGGTGGCGGGTTTTACCAATGGCGGTGCGGCGACAGGCGCCGCCTGTGTTTCGGGCATCTGCTCTTCTACGGCCACTGGCTGACCTCGCTATCGGCCTGGTCGCGCCAGCGCAATACGTGATGGGGCGGAACGAATTGTAGGGGGAGAAATTTCACTTGGGCAGAAACGGTACGGCGAAGGTCGGACAAGCGGCCGTTGGGGAGTCGCATGCGGGCGGTGGCGCGCAGGGTGTAGATGGAGTTGCCGCCGACGCGGAGTTTGGCGCGGGCGGGGCCTACCAGGGACGCCACCTCGTTGACGTCGCGGATGCGGCGCGCGCGGCGCAAGGTCAGCAGTTGGTCGACGTTCTGGGGCGGGACGCCAAGCGAGACCAGCAGCGCCGGTTCCGCGGTGTTGACCTCAAAGCTCCCAGTGGCGCCGAAGGTGGACACGCAGTCCTTAAACGCACCCAGACGCATCATCTGACCGTTGGGCTGGCGGACGTAGTTGCCGTGGAAAAGGTCGGGTGTCATTCCCTTCACAAGCAGAGCTTCTTCTTCGTTAAGAAAAGACGCATGCCGGGCGCGAAAAGACGGATTGAGCGACGAATAAAAGGTATCGAAAGCGCCGCCGGGTGAGCGCCAATCGACGATAGCCCGCGAGATGTCCTGGGCCTGCTCAGGGGGGGCTCCTAAGGCCAGCGCAAGTTGTAGAAATTCCTGGGCTGTACCTTGGTTGAGGCTGAGCTTGGCGGTTTCCGGGATGGCTTCGACGATGGCTTCGCCGCCGGGGAAGGAGAAGCGCATGAACGGGTCCGGCGTCTTCATGAGGTCGGACTGGATCTTCAGGATGGCACGCTCGACGGCGCCGCTGGCCAGGTAGTAGGTCCGGATACCTTCGGAGAGGTTTGAGGCGCGTTCGGTTTCGCCGCGGACGAGCGTGGCGACAGAGAAGGCGATGGCGGATAGGGCGACGGAGAGCCAGAGGACGGCCAGGAGGGCTCCGCCCGCGCGGGTGCGCCGGCCTATTCTGCGTTTACCGTTGCTGCGGCGGGTCGATGTCGAAGTAGTAGGTCGCGGCATTGCGGTTGGTCCGGATGGGGATGGTAACGGAGGCCATTTGCATGCGGCCGCCATCGGGCTGGAGGGGGGCCATGTCGATGCGGATGGCGGAGGGGACAAGCGATCCGGCGAATTGGATCAGCCAGTCTTTGCGGTTCGATTTGCCATCGCCGACCAGGTAGGCGAAGCGGCAGTATTGGAGTTTGTCGGCGATCACGAACGGCCTTGGACCGAGTTGCACGGGGCGCAGCAGCGCCGTTGGGGTACCGGTGCGGCCGTCGGGGGTCATCGTGGTGCAGAGCGGGACGATGGAAGACGGTCCGGTATAGAGGTATTCGTTCATGACGAGGCGGACGCCGATGCCAAACTCGCCGGGTTGCACCAGGTATTCGATGATGCGCGGGTAGCCGCGGCCAGCCTCTTCGAGCGAGTGGGTGGAGACGAAACGCATCTGGTCCGGATGACCGTGAAAGAAGAGGGCCGGGGGGGCATTCTGTCCGCCTCCGCATTGCACCTGTGCGGGAATCATGTTGGCGAGTTGCTGGTCGAGCACGCGCTGCGCGCCGATCACACGGCGGTTGGCGTTAAACCGGTTCTGCGTGGAACTCATCGAGACCAGGCCGACGCGCATGGCGAACAGGATGCCGACGGCGAGCAGGCTGACGAGCGTCACCGCGATCAGCAGCTCGATTAACGTGACACCGGCTTGTCGTCTTCTGGTCATGTGCTCTTCATGATGCGGCGGTAGCCTTCGAGCAGGAACGAACGGCGCTGGGCGGCATCGTTCCACCAGACTTCGACCACTACACGATAGACGCCGCCGATCTTGTCGGGAATGCCGGGGAGTGTTTCAAAAGGCTCGACGCGGGCGCGCCAGCCGCCGGAGAGTCCGGTGATGCGCGGGTCCCAGGGGCCTTGCAAGACTTGTCCGATGGGCAGCTTCGGTTCGGCGAGCAGTTCGTCCAGTTTCTGCTTGGCGAGCGTTGCGGCACGGTCGGAGTCTGTGACGCGGTTGGCATTACGCACGGAAGTGGTGAGCGCGGATAGAAGCGTGCCGATGGCGACCGCCATGATGGTGGTGGCCACCAGCACTTCGAGCAGTGTAAATCCATTGCCGCGCGCGCGTCTCATTGCGTGTCCTGGGCTGTTGCCTTTCTAACGTCGGCGACGCCGGAGATGGGGTCGAGTGTGACCAGGCGGCGATCGCCTTTGCGGTTCGCGAGGACGATGCCGATGCGCGGCGGCGCACCGCCGGGGTGCACGAGGAAGCGTTTGCCACGCGGGTCGTCGTAGGGCATGACGGGGAGCACCGCGACGATGAAAATCGTTTCGGGGAAACGGACGACGCGTTCAAAGCCGGGCTCGGGGGAGCGCAGCATGACGAAGTTCGATTGGCGAGAGACGGTGACCTCGATGGGGTGTTGGCGGCGATCCGCCCGGTTTACGGCGGAGGTGAGAATGCCGACCACGTCATCCGCGGCGGAGTTGAGGCGCAGCGTTTCGACGCCGGAACTGATGGCGGGAAAGCTGATGCCGACCATCAGGCTGAGCAGCGTCACGACGATGATCATTTCGATCAGCGAGACGCCGGCACGGGTTGGTCCGGTTTGCCGGTTACTGGCTCTTCCAACTGACGATGTCGGCATTAATTCCTTCGCCGCCGGGCTGACCGTCGGCTCCTAAGGAGACGATATCGGGTTCGTCGCCATGCTCGCCGGGGTAGCGGTACATATAGGGACGGCCCCAGGGATCCATGGGTATGTCCTGCGGCAGGTAGGGTCCGTTCCAAAGATTGACGTTTGCCGGGCGGTTGCGCAGCGCTCCCAAGCCCATCTCAGTGGTCGGGAACATTCCCGTATCGAGCTTGTAGGCGCCAATGGCCGTCATGAATGCATTGATCTGTGTACGGGCCGCGACGACGCGCGCCTGGTCGCCTCGAGACAGCAGGCGAGGCCCAACAATCGCGGCAAACAGCGCGATGATAGTTACCACCACCAGCATCTCGATAAGCGTGATGCCGGCGCGTCTCCGATTCCGATTTCGATTCCGCATATTCTTTCTTATCCTGCCACTTCGTTAATGCTCGTGATCGCGACCAGCATGCTCAAAATCAGCGCGCCCACCAGGATTCCCATAATCAGGATGATGAGCGGCTCAAACAGCGAAGTGAACCGCTTGATCGAGTTGCGTGTTTCCGTTTCGTAGATGTCGGCCATGCGTAGAAACATGGCGTCGAGTTTGCCTGTTTCCTCGCCCACGGTGAGCAAGTGCGCCGCGAGCGGCGGGAACTGTCCGGTGCGGCGGAGCGGAACGGCGATGCCTTCGCCGCGCTTCACGCCGGTGGAGACGATTTCGAGTGAGTTGGCGATGCGGCGGTTGGTGAGGATGGCGCGCGAGATGCTAATGGCCTGCACGAGCGGCACGCTGTTTGCGATCAGTGTGGCCATGGCTCGCGCGAACCGCGAAGTTTCCGCCTTGCGGAGCGCATCGCCGAGCAGGGGTAGTTTGAGACGCGTACTATCCCACCAGAGGCGGCCTTTGACGGTGCGAATGTAAGCCTGAAATGCGGAGAGTGCCGCGACGATCGCGGCGGCGGCAATCCAGCCGTAGGCGCGGAGCGCGTTGCTGACTTCGATCATGATCTTGGTCGGCAGCGGCATTTTGAGGTGTCCCGATTCAAAGACGCTGGCAAAGCGCGGAACGACGAAGTACATCAAAATTGTGATCGACGCGAGGCCAACCGCGCTGAGCAGCCCCGGATAGACCATGGAGCCGATGATGTAATTGCGGAGGTCGTCGCGTGTGCGCTCGAACTCGGCGAGGCGTTCGAAGATGGTGGCCAGCGAGCCCGAGGCCTCGCCGGCGCGAACCATGTTCACGTAGAGTTCGGAGAAATAGTCGGGATGGGTGGCGAGCGAATCAGCGAGCGTTTTGCCGCCCTTCAAAGTCCGCAGCACATCCATCACCACGGTACGGAACTGCGACTGTTCGGTCAGTTCGCTGGTAATCTGCAGGGCACGATCGAGCGGGATGCCGGCGTTAAGTAGTGTTGAGAGTTCCTGCGTGAAGAACAGAACGTTCTTGCGCCGCGCTCCGCCCCACTTCGGTAACTCGAACCGGAAGCCCTGCTTAGGCGCGAGGCCAACGTAGACGGGTGTCAGGCCCTGCTTGCGCAACTCGCTCGCGACGAGTTTCTGTGTCTCCGCGGTGAGCGATCCGGTGCGGACCTTACCGTCCGGCGTGATGGCCCGGAAATGGAAACTGGTCGCCGCCACCCGTTAGAACTCCTGCGTCACGCGCATCACTTCTTCGATGGTCGTGATGCCCTTTCCGACTTTGTCCCAACCGTCTTCGCGCAGCGTGTTCATGCCGTTCTTCTTCGCCGACAGCGCCAGCACGCTCGCATCGTCGTTGTTCATGATCTGTTTGCGGATCTCTTCGTTCAACTGCATGAGTTCGAAGATGCCCATGCGGCCGCGATAGCCGGAGCCATAGCACTGGTCGCAACCGGTTCCGCGGAATGTTTCGATCACATCGCCCCAGGGATTGATGCGATCGCCATCGGGTTGCCGGCAGTTCGGGCAGATGACGCGGACCAGCCGCTGCGCCAGCACTGCCACGACTGACGACGTAATGAGATAGTTCTCCACGCCCATATCAGTGAGTCGCGTAATGGCGCTGGGCGCGTCGTTGGTGTGGAGGGTTGAAAACACCAGGTGACCGGTGAGAGCGGCGCGAATGGCGATATCGGCGGTTTCGCGGTCGCGAATTTCGCCGACCATGATGACGTCCGGGTCCTGGCGAACGATGTGCCGGAGCCCCGCCGCGAACGTCAGCCCGATCTGCGGATTGACGTGGATCTGGTTGATGCCGTCCATCTGATACTCGACCGGATCTTCAATGGTGATGATTTTACGGTCAGTAAGGTTGATGCGCTTCAGGGCGGAGTAGAGCGTGGTGGATTTGCCCGATCCGGTTGGTCCCGTGACGAGGAAGATGCCGTGCGGGAGTTGGGTGAAATACTCCATGCGCTCGAGCATGTGGGGCGTGAAGCCGAGCTTACGGAGATCGTAGAACTGCTCACCGGCCGACCGGTCGAGAATACGCATCACGACGCTTTCGCCGTAGAGGGTCGGAAGAGTGGAAACGCGAAGGTCCACTTCGCGGCCGAGCGTGCGGATCTTGATGCGTCCGTCCTGCGGCAAGCGGCGCTCGGCGATGTTCAGCTTCGCCATCAGCTTTACGCGCGAGATGATGGCGGCCTTCAGTTCGCGCGGCGGCGCTTCCTGCTGCTGCAGCACACCGTCAATCCGGTACCGGACGCGGAATTCTTTCTCGAACGGCTCAATGTGAATATCGCTCGCGCGCTTTTCCACTGCCGACCCGATCATCGCGTTCACCAGCCGGATCACTGGCGCTTCCGACGCCATGTCGCGCAAGTGCTCGAGATCTTCGTTGCCTTCGGCCGCCGCTTCTTCGGCGAACATGCCGTCGGACCGGCTCGACTCCCCATAGTGCCGCTCAACCGTATCGAGGATTTCCTGCTCGCTCGCGAGGACCGGCTGGACCTTCAATCCCGTGACATGGCGGACGGCGGCGATGGTTTCGAAATCGAGCGGGTCGCCCATGGCGAGCACGAGCGACGAATCGTCAAAGCCGGCGGGGACGCAGCGGAACTGGCGTAGGAAGCGCGCGGAGAGGCGTTCGGTTTCGGGTGTTGCGGGCGGCGGACCTTCGAGCGAAACCAAACGCAACCCAAGTTGTTCGCTGAGGGCGTTGAGTACCTCGCGGTGGGCCACAAAGCCCAGGTCAACCAGGATGCGGCCGATCTTGTCGCCGCGTTCTTTTTGAAGTTCAAGCGCCTGTTGCAGTTCGTCCGCGGTGACCAGTCCGCGGGCCATCAACATCTCACCCAGCCGCATTGCTAGTGTCCTGTCCGCCGTGATGATGTATGGCCGCCGATGAACGCGGATGAACGCAGATGGGATGGGGAGGGTCGGCGTTCATCTGTTTTTGTCGTTGGCCGGAAGTTACTCACCCCGCTCCCTTGCGGTCGCGGCTCGGTTACGGTTGTGCTTGCTTGCAATAGTCTACCGAGCCCAGGATGCGATGCTAAATCGCGTTCAATGGGTTTTGCTGTGCTTGTTTGTAGTAGCCGTGACCGCATTGCTAGAACGCCTGCTCTTGGATCACTGCATCCGCTTTACTCTTACCGGCTTCCACATCGAGCAGGGCTTTGCGCTGGGCCTTCATCACGATCTGTTCCGGCAAGTCGCGCCGGTCTTCCCAGGAAAAGAAGAAGAGGGTCGTGCCGAGCACCACTTGTTCCTCGGGCGGCATGGCTCGCAGTTGCGTGGCGCAGGTGATCATCATGTCGCGCATCAGTTGGCGCATTTGTGGCAAACGCGTCAGCTTGCGGTGGCGCAGTTTCTCGATTTCTTCGGGCGTCAGCTTCGGGCGGAACGGCGTAATGGCCGGACCGATTACGAGGTTCACTTCGTTCGACAGCACAATGCCATAGCCGTCGATGTAAACGGCGCGGGTGGAGCCCAGCACGTCGAACGGATCGTCGATGTTGGCACGCGTAATGCGCTGGTCGAAGGTCGACTCCAAGACTTTCAACTGAGCACGGGCAATCTTTGATGGGGCAGCCAGGCAGATGGCCACCGCGGCCAGGGCAATGACGATACGGCGCATTAACGCACCTCCTGCGCCCGGGCCGTTTGCATCAACAATAGATTGGTTTTTTTGCGCAAGACGTTGAAATTCTCTTCCACGGCCAGCAGTTCGGCCTTGTGATCGATGTCGAGCTTGTCTACCGCGGCTTTCAAGACTCGCGTTTGCCGGGCTTCGCTTTCCTGGACGGCCTGTTTTACCGCGGCCGCGATGGCTGTGTCCATGCGCCGGGCCACTTCCAACTCAATGCGGGCGTTGATTTCCTGCTGCGTCACACGGGTGTTCTTTGAGACAACGAGCGGTTCCGGCCGGTAGGAGAGATTGACGGTCAATGCGGCGGCTACCATTGCGGCGGAAGCCAGTCCCCAGAGCGGGTGGGGCGAGAACAGGCGCTGCCACCAGCGCGGTTCAAAAATCTTGTCGGATACAAAGGCGATGCGCTGCGGCATGGGTTCCTGGGGTACGGCGGCGAGCATGGTTCGCGTCAGTTCCAACCGCTCCACCTCTTCCGCGCAGGCCGGACAATCGCGGACGTGGCTTTCGACGGCAAGGCGTTCCGCGGCCGTGGCTTCACCCAGATGGTACGCTTTCAAATCAATCTTGTCGCAACTCATGACTGCGCTTTCCCCCCGCCGTCAACGTATCCTTTAACAGGTCGAGCGCGGTGTACAACCGCGATTTCACCGTCGACACCGGGCATCCTAAAATCTCCGCCATCTCCTCGAACTTGAAGCCCTCATATACCTTCAAAACGACCGCCTCGCGTTGGTCGGAAGAAAGCCGGTTAAGCGCAGCGGCCACCGCCAGTGATGTTTCGGCCGGCAGCATCCGCGGACCCGGCGGGAGAGGAGCCGTCTCCGTCAACTCCTCCCCGTCGAGCCTTGACTTTCGCAATAAGGAGTAGGCTTCGTTATGGGCAATCCGGAACAGCCAGCCGCCAAAACGGCCCGGATCTTCGAGCTTGCCCAGGTTTTGGTAGGCCTTCAGGAAAACGTCTTGACTGATGTCCATCGCGTCTTCCCGGTTGCCCACCAGCTTGACCAGGTAGTTGAAAACACGCCTATCCCACCTCGACACAAGCAGGTTGTAGGCGTCGAGATCGCCCCGGCGGGCGCGGCCCACCAGATCGCGGTCTTCCACTTCCCGGAGAATCAAACGGTTTGCTCCCGTTCCATTTCTACAGACGCGGCGGCCGGGAGAAAAGTCGAACCTGCCGCAAGAAAGTTAAGTCAGGCCTTCCAGACCAAGCCCACCAGGCGGATGGTGATGTTTGTCTTTTTCGGTTTGATTTGAATAGTTTCCAGAGGTTCCGTCATGGGCTCCGGACCCGACTGGAGGAGGCGCACCTGTTCTTCGAGTTCCTGGTTTAAAGCGTCGCGCTGCTCTTTGAGGCGTTCGACGCTTTCGCCGGCGCGGTCCACGTCCTGGGTCTCTTTGTACACTCGCCCGAGTCCGCGCGCTTCGGACAGGACCTTGGTAGTGGTTCGCTTCGACCCGCCGAAGATGGCACCCAAGACGGTGCCGCCGATCGACAGCACGGAGCTGAGTTGCTGGTTCCGCGCCTGGTCGCGTTCGCGCTCCTGTGCCTGCTGGGCACGGAATATCCGGTCCTCGATGGCGCGGATCTTGGGGGCGTACCGGTCGCGAAGGGCTTCGACGGTGGTGTCGCGATACTCTCGCGCGGCTTGCTGCATGCGCAACCGGAAGTCGCGTTCGGCCTCGCCGGGTTTAGAGTGCTGGGCGGTGGTGGGGGAATAAAACAGGTCGTAGCACTGCGTCGCGGCCAGCCAGTTCTGGAAGTCGCGAGTCCAGGTCTTGTAGTTTCTGGCCTGGGAGGCTGCGCTGGGAAGGTCGGTGTAATCCGCGCCTTCGGCGGGGGCCGATTCAAGGTCGTCTAACGTGAAGCCGGCTTCGGTTGCATCGTCGAAGTTGACTGGGACGGCACCGTTAGTGAAGGGGACCAGATACGTGACATCGCGAGTCTCGTCGACGGCTTTCTTGAGGTCGACAAAGCGCACCTGCGCGGAAGCCAGCAGAAAAGGCTCGTAGATTGGGTTCGCTCCGGCGGGTGCGAACCGCTCGTCGATTCCCGGGGGGATGAGCGGCTTGATCTTGTCCTTGATGGCGGGTGTGGGCGCGGCTGCCGCCAGCTGCTGTGGAGGAGGAACGGGCGGCGTATAGACGGGCGTGGGCGGCGGAGGGGTTGATTCCACGATTGCGGCGACCGGAGCCGATTTAAGTGCAGGCTGGGGTGGCGGAGTTGGTGCAACCGGAGCCGGTTGGGGCTTCTTCGATTCCATCAGCCGGCGAATCTGGTTTCTGGTGATCGGTCCGCGAAGATAGGACAGCGCCCAGCGCGTTTCGAAAATCTCCGAACCTTCCTCATGCACATTGTTCATCAGGAAGATGCGGTTGCCCAACCCTGCGAGGATCTGCTCCATGCGCCCACGGTCGAAGTGCGCGCCACCCGCGGTCGCGGCCGCGCCTTCGAGTCCGTCGAGCACGCGCTGCTTGTCGCGATCGGTCTGCAGCCGGCCGATGAACCATGTGCCGGCGTTCGAAAGGCCTTTGTAATCGAGGTCCACGGGATTTTGCGTTGCAAGCACCACGCCCAACCCAAACGCACGCCCCTGCTTGAGCAGGGTGAGCAACGGCGTTTTCGAGGGCGGGTTCTGTACGGGCGGGAAGTACCCGAAGATCTCGTCCATATAGAGAAGCGCCCGCAAGCTGGTGGTGCCCGCCTGTGCCCGCATCCACGATAGCGTCTGGTTCAGCAGGAGCGACACAAAGAACATCCGCTCGGCATCGTTCAAGTGCGCGATCGAGAAGATGGAGTGGCGAGGCTTGCCTTCGGGCGTATATAAGAGGTTGCCGACGTCGAGCGGTTCACCTTCCAGCCACACCTCAAAACCCGGCGAGGCAAGCAGGTTGTTCAACGCCATCGCGAGCTTAAACCGCTCCTTGGCTGGGTAGAACGCATCAAGGTCCAGCACCCCGATCCGCGAAACCGGAGGCGTCTGAATCTGTTGGATCAACGCTGCCAGATCGAGGTCCTTTTGCTGCTTCCAACCGCAGTCCAGGATAGTGGAGATCAGGATGTGCTCGCGCGACTGGATCGGGTCCGCATCAATGCCGACCAGCGCAAGCAGAGCCGTTGCAGTGGCTGTAATGCGCTCGCGCATCTGCTCCCGGTCCGCTGCCAGTTCCGGCGACGGCGCGCCGAACGACTTCAGCACGGACACCGGCACGCCGGCGGTTGATCCCGGGGTGAAGATCGTGAAGTCAGCCGATTGCTTCAACCGTGCGATGCGCGCCCCGTCCTGTCCCCACTTGGCCAACCCGTTTTTCCATAGTTCCGCCTGGGACGCTGCAAACTCGGCCGGAGCCATCCCCTTTCGCGCCGCGTCCTCAGGATTAATCCAGGGCAGAAATTCTTCACCGGTGAGGTTCGGAAACGTGAGGAGCAGGTTGCCGAGGTCGCCTTTGGGATCGATGATGAGTGCAGGAATCCCGTCGATGGCTGCCTCTTCAAGGAGCGAAATGCAAAGCCCGGTTTTGCCTGACCCGGTCATGCCGACGCAGACGGCATGCGTGACCAGATCCTTGGAAGAGTACAGCACCAGATCGTCTTTGGGCTGGCGGGTGGTGAGGTCGTAACCACGGCCCAGATAGAACACACCAAGCTTCTCGAAGTCCGTCATGGGAGACCTCTAATAGTGTGGCATGCACCGGCCTCATCCGGGCGCGCAACTGGCGCAGTAGCACGCTATGACGGAACTGGAAGTTGGGTCAGGAGGCAGGCACGGAGGCCTGCCTCAACCGATCGAAGTCAACTTAGCGGACCACATCCCCACGTTGGGTGTCGTAGCGGTGGTAATGACGGCCATCGCGCGAGAAGCCATTGTCCGACGCACCTACGCGCAGGGGACGATCAAGACGGAAGGTGACCAGGCTTTCAGCCGGGAGGCGGACGCGGCCGCCGCGCGTTACGGTTTGACCGACGGCACCGGCGCCGGCACCCGCCGCGGCGCCGATTGCGGCACCTTTTCCACCGCCGGCAATAGCGCCGATAATCGTACCGAGCACCGCTCCTCCGCCCACATATTTACCTGTACGTTTATTGGCGCCCACGCCCTCTTTCCGGGCGTCGTCCGCGGTGACAGTTTCGTCAGTTGTGCTGACCGTGTAACGTTGGCCGTTGACGCTAACCGCTTCGAGGTCGAGCACGATTGTGTCCTTTGAGACATCGCGCATGATCAACTCGGCGTTCGAGCCGCGGGGAATGACCACCCGGCCCGAGCGGTCGCGGACATCCTGGTCTACGACGCCCGTGAAAATTCTGCTGTCCGAGGGACTACGAGCATCGATCGCTTCGTTCGTCCGTACCGTGATGTTGGTTCCGGACGGAACCCTATCTGTTTGAGCCAGCAAGGAAACACTGGCAAGGCAGCCAAGTAAGCAAATTTGCAGCTTCGTACTCATGCCGCTCGATGGTGCAAACGGCGTGCCAGGGCAGAGTAGAAGCTATCTGCGGCGGTTAGCGGCGGTGGCTTTCAGTACCGACATTCGGATATCGGTGGTGCGGTGTGTCCATTCGAGGATGGCGAAGGGTTCCGGATCTCCGTCGAGGAAAAGCTCCTGGCGGAAGCGGCGAAAGCTGGCTTTCGACCGGTCGCGCTGGAGGAGGCGATCTTCTTTGGGGATCGGTTTCTCGTCGTAGCCGAAGATCTGGACATCACTTGCAATGCCGTTGACCAAGGGAACGGTCTGGACGAACTGCTTACGTTCGGGCAGGCCGTCACTTTGCGCGACTAGGGTTACGACTTCCCGGACGGCGGCTTTGCGAGCGGGTTTACCGTCTGGCCCGTGGACGCTGAATTCGACGAACGCAGCCGTACCGACAAAGCTTTCGGGACAGGAGCCGTCACGCGGATTGGAGGATCCGCAGGCAGGAATGAGGCGATTGTTGGCGTCGTAAAGGGTCAGGGGGGATCCCGTGTAGCGGCGTTGGTGCTTGACCGACATATCAACAATCAGGTCGTTACTCGAGAAGCGATAGGTTTCACCGAGCAGTGGCAAGGCGGCTACGGTTAAGGCAGCGAGCCGGTGCGACATAGTCAGCGCATCATCTGCCAGAGCCCGGCGCGGAGTCCATGGACAAGTTCCGTACTATTTCTGAACCGGCAAACATCTGCAAAAAAACCGGTTGGCCGTGTGCCTGACCTGGTATACAATCATCCCAACCCGCTGTAGGAGAGCAATGAATCCGCGCACGAGTTTCGGTGTATATCGGATTGACACCACCACTGGAGAGGTGTGGCGGGGGGAGCGTAGAGTCGGCCTTCAACAGAAGCCGTATCAGGTGCTGCTGGCACTGCTGAAACGGCCCGGCGAGGTGGTATCGCGCGACGAGTTGCGGAGGGCGCTCTGGCCGCTCGCCAGCTACGGCGAATTCGATGATGGAGTAAACACGGCGATCAAGAAATTGCGGCGCGCTTTGGGCGACAGTGCCGGCAGTCCGCGATTCATCGAAACGCTGCCACGAAAGGGATACCGGTTTATCGCGCCCTTGCAAGAGACTCGTGGGAAGACGATTGCGGTGCTGCCGTTTGCGAATACAAGCGGAGTTGCAAACGACGAGGTATTCGCCGATGGATTGGCCGAGGACATTATCAACGCGTTGGCGCGAATTCCAGGCTTAAAGGTAATGGCGAGGACAACGGTATTTGCGCTAAAGGGCCGCCGTGAGGACGTTCGGAAGTTGGGGGCGGACCTCGGCGTGGAGCATGTGCTGGAAGGCGGAGTGCGCCGGGCGGGCAGCCGAGTGCGGGTAAACGTGCAACTGGTGAGCGTGCCGGACGGGTGGCAGCTATGGTCGCAGAGATACGAGGGCGAGTTATCCGATACGTTTCAGATGCAGGACGATATCAGCCGGGCGGTGACGGAAGAAGTCCGCACGCGGATCGGGCATGCCGATTACGGTAGAAACGAGCGCAACGCCTGAAGCGTGAGCCGCAAGTCAAACTCTCCCCTATCGAACTTGTCGCAAATGACGTAGAGGTGGCTGGGGCCGTGATCGTCGACAACCCGTACTCTTGCGCAAGCCGGTCATGTTAGGCTGAATCGGTTATGAAGACTTTCAACATTGGAGTTGTGGGGCTGGGCTGGGTGGCCGGGGCCCATATACAGACGCTGAAGAACGTGAAAGGTGCGCAGGTCACAGCGGTTTGTTCACGGCGCGAGTTGGATTCAAAGCAACTGGAAGCGCAGTTCGGGACTCCGCTGAAGGTGTACAACAACTACGACGAAATGGTGGCCGATCCGGCGATTGATGTGATCGACATCTGCACCCCGCATCCGCTTCACCCGGAGCAGACAATCAAAGCTGCCGAGGCAGGCAAGCACCTGATTATCGAGAAGCCGCTGGCGATCAAGTGGGACGATGTAGTGGCGATGCGCAAAGCGATTCGGAAGGCGGGCGTGCAGGCTTGCGTCTGCTTTGAAGTTCGCTTCAGCCGTCAAGCGATGGCGATTCGCGACGCGATTCAGAAGGGCATGCTGGGCGACTTGCACTATGGCGAAATCGATTATTACCACGGCATCGGCCCGTGGTATGGGCAATACGGCTGGAATATCAAGAAGGACTTCGGCGCAGGCAGCCTTTTGACCGCGGGATGCCACGCGCTTGACCTGCTGTTGGATTATTTCGGCGGAACGGTAGCCGAAGTGGTCAGCTTCCAGTCGAAGTCGAAGAGCGAATACTTCACGCCCTACGAGTACAATACGACTTCGGTGAACCTGATCCGGTTCACGGACGGGCGAGTGGGCAAGGTGGCTTCCGTCACGGACTGCCTTCAGCCTTATTACTTCCACATGCACCTGGTGGGCAGCAAGGGCAGCGTGCTCGACGATAAGTTCACATCTCTTGAATGGGCGGGCATGGGCAAAGATCGGTGGAGCAAGCTCGGCGTCCCAGTTGTGGATTCAGGCGATGTCAGCGATCACCCGTATCAGCCGCAGTTCCAGGCCTTTATCGACGCGCTACAGGAAAACAAGCCGATGCCGCTGACCGACTTTGAAACTTCGTTTGAGACGCATCGGGTAGTATTTGCCTGCGACAAGTCAGCTGCGGAAGGCCGTCCGGTTAAGCTGGCGGAATTACCCGCAGAGTAAGCTCAACGTGGATTGTCAGCTGGCAGATGCAATGCGAGAATCGTCGGAATGATCCCGGACCGTCTCCAAATCTTGTGTTGCCCACAATGTAAGGGCGACTTGGCGGTTCTCGACAGTATCAGAACAGCAGGCGGTCGACTGAAATCCGCCGCCTTAGTATGCTCGCGCTGCCAGGAAGCGGTCGGCGAAGTTGTGAACTTCAAGTACGACTTCCTGCACTTTGACCGGGACAGGTTAAGAGCGCGCGCTAGCCGAAATACGCCGCTTCAACTGCCGTATGAAGTGTCGCAGGAGACGGTAGGATACGCGGACCCCCGCCTGGAACTTGAGGGGGAATGGCAGCCCTGGGAAGGAAGGTATCAGCAAAGCGAGGGAGCGCCAGGTTCGCGGTTACGGTTGGAGACACGCTGCACTGACATCGGCGTTCGCCTCATCAAACATCCGTGGAGTGGATGGGTTCGTTTCCGCGTCGATGGCCAGGTGGTGGGAGAGTCCGACCTGTACCAACCCAGTTTCTCCACTGTCACTTGGTTTCCGATCGCGAACGACTTGGACGGGGCACCGCATGTAGTCGAGATCGAAACGTTAGGCCGGCGGCATGAGAGGTCAAACGGAACCCAAGTTTTTTTTCATGATTTCGTGGTTACGCGCCCTGCCCGCAAGGGGGAAGTCGTCGAGCCCAGGTTACGTAGCGAGAATCGAGTGCTGGCCTTGTGGGACGAAGTGGTCGAGATGATGAAAACGGTCCCCGATGATGGCCTCATTCTCGATCACGGCGGAGGCGACCGCACGATGTCGGACCCGCGCTATGTGAACGCCGAATACACACATTATGAACTGCCGCATGTATACGCGGATGCTTTGTACCTGCCGTTTAAGGACAACACGTTCGATTTCGTCATGAGCCAGGCGGTTTTGGAACACGTTCCGGATCCATTCCGAGCGGTGGAGGAGATCAGGCGTGTGACGAAGGTGGGCGGAAAAGTATGGGCCGGGTTCGCATTCATGCAGCCCGTGCATGCCGTACCGTACCACTATTTCAATTCAACGGCCTGGGGCGCCGAGCATTTGTTCCAGAACATGACAATCGAGCGGCTGTCATGGTCTGGCGACCTATCCTTCACGATTGACTGGATGTGTAAGGCCGTGGGCCTTGGAGACAAGGTGGAAGCTGAGAGATACCGCGCAGTCATGGATGAGATAAAAAGCTGGGACAAACTAATCACTTATGAGGAGTTGCGTGATGTCGCGTCCGGAGTTGCAGTTATCGCGAGGAAGCGGTGACCGAATCGCCAGAGGCACTGGCGTTCATAGGGGCCTGGGTAACTTAGTACTCCTACTCGTAAATACGATGACGTATTTTCGATACGCTGACGTAATCTGATACGCTGGCATCAGAGGTTGGTTGCCGCTGATGCCGCGAAATAGCCCATTTATCATGAATCTTTCCAGCGAGGAGCGCCAGGCGCTGGAATCAATGGCTCGAAAA
>JADLDI010000154.1 GCA_020846745.1 Bryobacterales bacterium
CCGCCGCTACCCAAACCAAATCAACAACTTGCGAGACGAAATCCCCACAGCCTCCGCAAGTCGGCCGCAACACCCCCTGTCCCTGCGGCTCCGGCCAAAAGTACAAGCGCTGCTGCGGCGTCAACGCGCCCCCCATCCTCAACAACGCCGCGTAGTCGTCACCTTTTGTCTCCCGACTTCTTGCTTCTGACTCCTAAGCTCTTTGAAATCTGCATATTGCGAAACGAATTCGCTGCCCGCGCACCTTCCTGCGAAGATCCACGGCACGATGCCATGGAGCCATGACATACTTAAGGTCGGAAGATGCGCAACTTTCATCTGCCATTGCCGGAACATACCTACTCCCTTCTGAAGGCGGAAGCAGAGCGGGCGCGCATTCCTGCAACTACTTTTGCACGACAAGCGATTGATCGGTGGCTGCGTGAACAGGCGCGGCAGGCACGACATGATGCGATTGCGGCGTTCGCGGCGGAACATGCGGGGACTGAACTTGACCTCGACCGGGAACTGGAGTCGGCTGCCGTTGAACATTGGCTGAAAACGGAATAAGCGCTTGAGACGCGGCGAGATCTACTGGGCTGAGGAGTAAGCCGAAAAGGTCGGTATCATCCGTAGTTTCGGGCACCCGCCACGCCCCTCGCGTTACAATGGCGAATTCATGCCCGGATTGTTGGAAGGTAAGACTGCGCTTATACTCGGCATCGCCAATCGTTGGAGCATTGCATACGCCATCGGGCAGGCGTTCCGGCGCGAAGGCGCGGAATTAATCCTCACCTACCAGGCCGAGCGGTTGCTCAAAACCGTTCAGGAACTGGGGTCGGAACTGGGCGCTTCGCGAATTCTCCAGTGCGACGTTTCCGACGACGCGCAGATCGCCGGCCTCGTCGAAAAGCTGCAGGGCTCGGCGCTTCACACCGTTGTTCACTCGATCGCCTTTGCCGGCAAAGATGAGCTTTCGAAGCCTTTCGTCGAGACCTCGCGTGGCGGGTTTGGCGTCGCCCTTGACGTGAGCGCATACTCGCTGGTGGCCGTTGCACGCGCCGCCGCTCCGCTGATGACCGCCGGTGGCTCGGTCCTTACCTTGAGCTACCTCGGCGCACAGCGCGTTGTACAGAATTACAACGTGATGGGGGTCGCAAAGGCCGCCCTCGAGTCGTCTGTCCGGTACCTCGCGGCCGATCTGGGCCCGTCTCAAATAAGGGTAAACGCGATTTCCGCCGGACCCATCAAGACCGCGTCTGCTCGCGGCGTAAAAGATTTCAGCAAGGTTTTGGAAGGTGTTGCGGCCTTGGCGCCGTTGCGGCGGGATACCGATCCAGCGGAAGTGGCGGATACTGCGGTATTCTTAGCCTCTGATTTAGGTCGGGGCGTTACTGGCAACGTGATATACGTCGACGCAGGTTTCCAGATTATGGGACTGTCAGCATAACGTTGACAGCCGTGTTTGCGTCTATCTAAACTGGTGTCCGAGGAGCTCCCCTCCTCGTTCCTGACTCCGATTTACGACCGCGCAATCGGCCTGGGTGGCACGAGACTAGGGCGGTTTACTGGAGAGCACACAATTATGATCAAAGTCGAAGGCCTTACGAAGCGCTACGCGCGCACGCTGGCCGTGGACAACGTTTCGTTCGAAGTCGCCAAGGGCCAGATCGTCGGCTTCCTCGGTCCGAACGGCGCCGGCAAAACGACCACCATGCGCGTCCTGACGTGTTTCCTGCCTCCCAGCGGCGGCAGCGCCGAAGTGGCGGGTTATGACGTGACGCAGTCGCCCATGGAGGTGAAGCGCCGCATTGGCTACCTGCCGGAAACACCTCCGTTGTATCCGGAAATGGAAGTGGAAGAATACCTCCACTTTGTGGGGCGCCTCAAGGGCGTGGAAAAGTCCAACCTGAAGGCCCGCGTGGCCGAAGTGGCGGAACGTTGCAACGTCGCCGACGTCCGCAAAAAGCTGATTAGCAAGCTTTCAAAAGGTTACCGGCAGCGCGTCGGACTGGCGCAGGCGATCATTCACAACCCGGATGTCCTGATCCTCGACGAGCCAACCGCCGGCCTCGACCCTAAGCAGATCATCGAAACGCGCGCGCTCATCAAGAGCCTCTCCGGCGACCATACCATCATCCTTTCCACCCACATCCTGCCCGAGGTCGAACAGACCTGTGAGCAGGTCATCATCATCAACAAAGGCAAAGTGGTCGCAACCGATACCGTCCAGAACCTGACGCACCGGTTGCGTGGGGCGGAAGCGGTGGCGGTCGAAGTTTCGGGCGCCGAAGGCCTCAGCGCGGCGCAGGTCCAGCAGAAACTGGAGCAGGTGCCCGGCGTAAGCCGGGTGGTCGATAAGGAAGGCCGCGACGGCCGTGTACGGTTTGAAGTGGAAAGCCTGCAGGGCCGCCACATCCGTCCCGACCTCGCACGGGCCGTCGTCTCGGCAGGCTGGAACCTGCATGAGCTGCACCCAGTAGCCTTCAGCCTGGAAGAGATTTTCCTCCAGTTGACCTCGGCCGACGCCGCCAAGGGAGGTGCGCAATGAGCAACATCTGGATTATTTGCCGCAAAGAACTGAAAAGCTATTTCTCCTCACCCATCGCCTACGGGTTGATGGTGTTTTTCGCGGTCATCGCCGGCTACTTCTTCTACGCGGCCACCGCGATCTTTGTCAGCCGCGGCATGGAGTCGCAGATGATGGGCCGCTCGATGCCCATGGACATGAACGAGTGGATCATCCGGCCGGTTCTCATGAACGTCTCCGTCATCGGCTTGTTCCTTATCCCGATGATCACCATGCGCGTGTTCGCCGAGGAGAAACGGTCCGGCACCATCGAACTGCTGGTCACCTCGCCCGTCCGCGATATCGAAATCATCTTGGGCAAGTGGCTGGCCGCGCTCATTATGTATGCGTGCATCATCGGCTTGTCGCTGCTGAACATCCTTATCCTGTTCGCCTACGGCAAACCGGATTGGAAGCCGATCCTGACTGGTTACCTCGGGTTGTTGCTGCAAGGTGGCTGTCTGTTGGCGGTTGGAACGTTTATCTCCACCACAACACGCAACCAGATCATCGCCGGTGTCGGCACGTTCGCCATCTCGCTGCTATTGTGGGTGCTCGACTGGGTGACGGCGTTTGAAACGTCCGCCACCTCGAAGGTGCTGTCGTACCTCTCGGTGGTGCAGCATTTTGAGCCGTTCTCAAAAGGTGTGCTCGACACCAAAGACATTGTTTTCTATCTCTCGTTCATCTTCTTCGGGCTGTTCCTCACGGCCCGGTCGATGGAATCCCTACGGTGGAGGTCCTAAGCAAATGGCTGCTAAGTGGCTCACTGCGAAACAAACTAAGTTCACAGCCTACGCTGTCGTGTATATCGCGATCGTGCTCGCCGTACTCGGTGTCGCCAACTTCCTGGCGAACCGGCACACCAAGAGCTGGGACCTGACAGCGAACAAACGTTTCAGCCTATCGGACCAGACGCTGAAGATCGTCAACAACCTGCAGCAGGATGTGAAGATCACCTACTTCGATAAGTCCAGCCAGTTCTCGGGCGTAGGTGGCGCGAAAGACCTGCTCGATCGCTACGACGCCCTCTCAACCAAGCTCAGCGTCGATTACGTCGACCCCGACAAGAAGCCGCAACTCGCCAAACAGGCCGGCGTACGCAGCTACGGCACGACGTTCGTCCAAGTGGGCGACCGTAAGGAAGAGGCCAAGTCCGTGACCGAAGAAGAAATCACGGGCGCGCTCATCCGTGCCATGAAGGGCGGCCAGCGGACCGCTTGCCTGGTGCAGGGCTCCGGCGAACACACCTTCGACGACACCGGCCGTTCCGGCTACTCGAATTTCAAGGATCAACTCGAACGCAACAACTACAAGACCCAGACCATCTCGCTGCTTCAAAAGGCTGAAGTGCCCAAGGAGTGTACGCTCGTGATCGTCGGCGGTCCGCGTCGCGACTATCTGCAGCCGCAGGTGGATGCGCTCAAGAACTACGTCGAAGGCGGCGGGCGCGCGCTCATCATGCTCGATCCTCCGGTGAAGTTCAAGGGCGACGAAGTCGATGAGAACGCGGCCCTGGCCAACCTGCTCGCCTCTTGGGGCGTCATCGTCAACAAAGACCTGGTGCTCGATACCAGCGGCATCGGTCAGATCTTCGGTCTCAGCGAAGCCGTGCCGTTGGTTACTACCTACGAGTCGCACGCAATCGTTCGCGAGATGAAAGAGACCGCGACGGCGTTCCCGCTCGCGCGTTCTATCGACACGAAGACTTTCGACAAGGGCAGCGTCGAGAAGCTGTTCTCCACCAGCGGCAACGCCTTCGCCACCACCAACCTCGCGGGCGGCGAAGTACGGCTCGATCCCGGGAAGGACAAGAAGGGTCCATTCACGCTCGGCGTCGCCGGAACTTACAATACCGGCAAAGACAAGTTGCAGGGCCGGTTCGTCGTCGTCGGTTCCTCCGGTTGGGTCGCCAACAACATCTTCCGGTTTAACGGCAACCGCGACCTGGCCATCAACATGATGAACTGGCTCACTTCGGATGAGGACCTCATCTCCATCCGTCCAAAAGAGCCCGAAGATCGCCGCCTGTCGCTCAACGTTCGACAGATGCGTGTGCTGTTCTTTGCCTGCGTGCTGGGTCTGCCGCTCATGATCGTCGCGGCCGGCCTGAGCGTGTGGTGGAAGAGGAGGTAGCGGACGTCATGCAGTTCCGGGGACTGCTCGCCGGCGCCGTATTGCTGGCGCTGCTGGGTGGCTTACTTTATTGGTCGAATCAGAAGGAGAAGGAACCCGCCAAGCCCGATCCGAACGCTCCGCCGAAGATCGTTGAGATCCCGTCGGATCAGATCCAGCAGGTAGAAATCGTCAAGGCGGGTGCGGCAACCACGGTCAAGCGGGGCAACGATGGCAAGTGGGAAATCATCGCCCCCAAACCGTCGCGCGCCGATCAGGACAGCGTTTCCACACTAGTCGGCGCCTTCAATTCGCTCGGTTCGGATCGTCTGATCGAAGAGAAAGCCGCTGACCTTACACAGTACGGCTTACAGCAGCCGCAAGTAGCCGTAACCGTCACCAAAAAGGACGGCAAAACCGTCAAGCTTCTGCTGGGCGATGAGACGCCGACCTCCGGCGGCATCTTCGCCAAGCTCGAAGGCGACCCGCGCGTCTTCACCGTCGCCAGTTGGAACAAGTCGTCGCTCGACAAGGGCTTCAAGGATCTGCAGGACCGTCGCCTCATCACCTTCGATTCCGACAAACTGACCCGGATCGAGGTGACGCTCAAGGGCCAGATGGTTGAGTTCGGCAAGAACAACCAGAACGAGTGGACCATTCTGAAGCCCAAGCCCATGCGCGCCGACGGCGGCGCCGTCGAAGAACTGGTGCGCCGCCTCAAAGACGCCAAGATGGACCCCGCCGTATCGGACGAGGACG
This sequence comes from Bryobacterales bacterium, assembly GCA_020846745.1. Taxonomy (GTDB): domain Bacteria; phylum Acidobacteriota; class Terriglobia; order Bryobacterales; family Bryobacteraceae; genus JADLDI01. The sequence goes on from JADLDI010000154.1 coordinate 5,423, forward strand.
CCAGGAAAGCCCTCACTGAGTTCGCCGGCGGAGCGCTGATCGCGGTTGCCAAGACTACCGATGCATCGGGCACACAGGAACTCCAGGTCCGCAAGGGCAAAGACAACAACTACTACGCCCGGGGCGCCGCGCTCGAAGGTGTCTACAAAGTTCCCAACGACCTCGGCGATGGTCTCAACAAGGCTGTCGACGACTTCCGCCAGAAGAAGGTGTTCGACTTCGGTTGGAGCGATCCGAACCGGATCGAGATCGACGATGCCGGCAAGGTGCGAACCTTCGCCAAGTCGGGCGACAAGTGGACCGAAGGCGCCAAGACGCTCGACAACATCAGCGTGCAGAACCTGGTCGACAAACTGCGCGACCTGCAAGCCGCGAAGTTCCTGGATGCCGGGTACACGACACCCGTGCTGAAGGCGACCGTGGTTTCAAACGACGGCAAGCGCACCGAAAAGGTGCTGATCTCAAAGACAGGCGAGGATTACTTCGCCATTCGCGAAAACGAGCCTTCGGTATATCAACTGGACCGCAAAGCGGTTGAGGACCTGAAGAAGGCAGCGGCTGAAGTCAAAGAGCCCGCTCCGCCCTCCGCAGCGAAGAAGGACGAGAAAAAGAAATAATTAAGAAGTGCCATCCGCGCTGCTGACGGATCTCTACGAACTGACCATGGCGGCCGGATACGTGGCCGCCGGGAAACACACTGAGCGGGCAACGTTCGAGCTGTTTCTGCGGCGGCTGCCCCGCAACCGTAAATTCGCCATCGCCGCCGGCTTGCCGCAGGCGGTTGAGTACCTGCTGAACCTCCGCTTCACCGGCGAGGAGATCGACTACCTGCGCCGTCTGCCGCGCCTGGCGCACGCGCGTCCCGAATTCTGGGAGATCCTCCGCGATTTCCGCTTCACCGGAGACGTGTGGGCAGTGCCGGAAGGAACCGTCCTGTTTGCCGGTGAGCCATTCCTCACACTGCGCGCGCCGATCATTGAGGCGCAGATCCCCGAGACGTTCCTGCTGGCCACTATCTCGTTCCAAACGATGATCGCCTCCAAGGCCGCTCGCATCGTCGATGCGGCTTGCGGGCGCAGTGTTGTCGAGTTCGGTACAAGGCGCGCGCATTCGCCGGAAGCGGGCGTCTTAGCGGCCCGTGCGTCCTACATTGGCGGATGCCTCGGCACCAGCAATGTCGAAGCGGGCTTCCGTTACGGCATTCCTGTGTACGGCACGGCTGCCCACTCTTGGGTGCAGGCCTTCGACAACGAGTTGGAGTCGTTCCGGTGTCTGCAATCGCTGCTGGGTGAATCCACCGTCTACTTGGTCGACACCTACGATCCGGTGGAAGGAACGAAGAAGGCCGCTTCGCTCGGCTCGCCTTTATGGGGCGTGCGGCTCGATAGCGGCAACCTCGTCGAGCTTTCCCGCGAAGCCCGCCGCATCCTCGATCAGGCCGGTTTGAAGGACGCCAAGATCATGGTGTCCGGCGATCTCAATGAATACAAGATCCTGGAAATGATGGCCGCCGGCCTGCCGATCGATGCACTTGGCGTTGGCACAGACCTTGCCACCTCCGCCGATGCGCCCAACATGAGCGCGGTCTACAAACTGGTGGAACGCGAGGTGGGCGGCAAAAAGCGCTTCGCCGCAAAGTTTAGTGAAGACAAGCAAACCCTGCCCGGCGCCAAGCAGATCTTCCGCTTTCCCGATCGCGACCTGGTCGGCTACGTCACTGAATGCCCCACCTGCGATGAGGAAGGCGCACCGCAGCCCGATCCGCTGCTCCGTCCCGTGATCGTCGGCGGCGTGCAAGTCGGCGCGCTGCCCGATGCACACACCGCCCGTGAGCACGCTCGCGAGAACCTGTCGCGGCTGCCCAAAGTCATCCGCAGCCTGTATGACGAGGAGCATTCCTACCGCGTCGAATACAGCGCCGAGCTGTGGAGACTCTATGAGGACCTGTTAGAGCAGTACGAGGGCCAACCGTCATGAAGACCGTTTTCTTCGATGTCGACACACAACTGGACTTCATCTCGCCTTGTGGCGCGCTCTACGTCCCCGGAGCGGAATCGATTGTTCCAGCACTAGCGCGGCTAACACGCTTCGCCGCCGACCACGGCATCCCGGTAATCTCAACCCTCGACACCCACCAGGAAAACGACCCCGAGTTTCCCCAATACCGCTTCCCTGCGCATTGCGTCGCAGGAACGTGGGGCCACGCCAAAGTCGGAGCCACGCTGGGCGCGCCAGGACAGCGCTTCGTCAAGAAGTCCGGCTTCGATTGCTTTGCGAGTCCCGACCTGCCGCCACTGCTGGACGACCTAAAAGCCGAACGCTACATCGTCTATGGCGTAGTAACCGAAATCTGCGTCCAGTGCGCCGCGATGGGCCTGCTGCGGACTGGTGCACGCGTCGAGTTAGTGGAGGATGCGGTGAAGGAGTTGGACCAGGCCAAAGCAGCCGAATTTCTGCGCCAATTCACCAGCCAGGGTGGCGCATTGACTATGGTCGACCACGTCTGTCGATGACTCCCGCATAGTGCTTGCGCACGTACTCGGCGATTCCCTCGTCCATCTCTTCGACGGTCACCGGTTTGGGTTTCTTGCCCTTGAACACAATCCGGTGGATGTCTTCGAAGGTGTACGTGCCGGAACGTCGCACGGTCATGCGGCCTTCTTCTTCCTGCCACTCCACAATAGAGCCCGGCCCAATGCCGAGCATCTTGCGGACCTCTGCTGGTACCGAAATCTGCCCCTGCGCCGTTAACCGGGACTTCGCCACTACCGCCACGACTTCACATTACCACGGTAATGCGCCGCGGGCAATCGCGTCCTCTGCCCCTCGCGGCCAATCAATGTTATAAAATCGTCTCCCAGTATGATTAGCCGGCGACAGGCGTTTCGTGGGTTGGTGTCCATGTTCGGTGCGGCCCCCTGGTTGTCCTCGCAGGACGGCGCGAATATCAATTGGGACGATCCGTTGTACGGTCCCATCAACATCTTCGACTTCCGCGATTTGGCGAAGAAGAAGCTCGATCCCATGGCGTGGGACTACCTCGAAGGCGGCAGCGAAGATGAGCAGGCCCTCCGCGATGCTCGCGATGCGTTCAAGAACCTGATCATCCGGCCGCGTATGTTGGTCGACACGAGCAAGATCGACACTTCCCTGACGCTGTTCGGGAAGAAACTCGAATACCCGATCATCCTCGACCCGGCCGGCGGCAAGAACTGCTTCTTCCGCGGTGGCGAGTTGGAAGTGGCCAAGGCCGCTCACAACGCCAAAGCTCTGCACATCACCAACGGCGGCATCGACGATCTGGTGGAATCCGGCAAAGGCCCGGACACGTGGTGGCAGCTCACCACCGGCGGCAACCTGATGAACAAGCAGATCCGGAAAGCGTTCGTGAAGCGGTTGGAGGATTCGGGTTGCGCCGGCATCTGCTTCACCGTCGACATCATGCACGTCTCGCATCGCGAACGTGACATGCACAACAAACTCGAACGCGCGTGGTGCGAATCGGGGTTGCCTCCGCGGGACACCAACGGCCAACTGCCCAAAGCGAAAAATCCCTGGCGCGCCGGCATCTACCCCAGCCGGTCGTCACCGCTGCCCACCTGGGAAACCCTGTCGGAACTGGTCAACGATACGAAGCTCCCGGTCATCGTGAAGGGCATCATGATCGGCGAGGACGCCGAGCGGTGCGTCAAGCACGGCGCCAAAGGGATCATCGTTTCGACCCACGGTGCCCGCCAGATGGACCACATCGGAGCGCCCGTCGAAGCCTTGCCCGAATGCGTCAAGGCCGTCAACGGCAAGATCCCGGTGCTGGTCGACGGCGGCTTCCGCCGCGGCACGGACATCCTCAAAGGCTTGGCCCTGGGTGCAACCGCCGTCTGTATCGCGCGGCCATACCTCTACGGCATGGCGGCTTTCGGACAACGCGGCGTCGAACGCGTCCTGGAACTCCTGCGGACCGAGTTGGCTCTCAACATGGGTCTCGCCGGCGTGCCCAATGTCGCGGCTATCGACCGGAGCCTCGTCCGGTGGCGCTGGGAGCACAAAGCCTGATGCGACTCGCCCTGGCGCTTCTCGGTATCGGTCTCTGTCTGGCAGCCGAAAGCGACAACGAGATCTTCGCACCCCCGGCGGGCGCCGCCTTCCCGAAAGGCCCTGTCCGCTTCGTAGCACGCGCGGTGGGCGATGCCAAACCAACCGTCGACGGCAAACCCGTCCCAACAGAGTCCCCTCATGCCGGCGTGCTGAAGGGCGAACTGGACCTGCCGCCCGGCGCTCATGAGATCGCGCTCGGCGATAAGAAAGCCCGGTTCTTCGTCGGTGAAGGCGCCCCCGCCGAGTTCAAGCAGTTCCGAGAACATCCCGCCATGCAAACCGGGTGCGACACGTGCCATGCTGTGCGCAACGACGCCTGGCGCTTCAAGCGCATCTCCCTCGCCAACGTGTGTTCGCAATGCCATGACAAAGCCACCTTCCAGAAGAAGCACACGCACGAAATGGGCGTCATCCAGGATTGCCAAATGTGCCACGCTCCCCACGGGTCCACCGCCTTCGCGTCACTGAAGATGACGAAGGATAAGGCTTGTCAGATTTGCCATCCGCTCAAGTAAGGCGCTTCACGCCATATACTCATACCGATGGACTTCCGACGGCTTAGCCTGCTAGCCCTGATCGCCGGCTCTTCTTATGGATTCGCCGCACCGCAACGGATGGCACTCTACGCGGCCAACGGACCGGAGCTCTCCACTTACCGGGCCGACGTAGACGGAATGAGCCTCTCCAAACACTCCACCGTCATGCTGCCGCAGAACGTGCAGGAAGCGTGGCCGCATCCCTCGCGCCGGTATCTCTACGTCGCCTGGAGTAACAACCGGAAAGGCGCTCCAGGGCGCCACGGCGTCACGGCCCTTCGCATCGACCCGTCTACCGGCGCGCTGCAGCCTCACGGCCAGTCGATCACCGTCGCGGCGCGTTCGGTCTTCATTACCGTCGACAAGCCAGGGAGGTTTTTGATCGTCGCCTACAACGACCCAAGCGGCGTCACCGTGCACAAGATCCAACCTGACGGGACTTTGGGTGCACCTGTCCCGCAGCCGGCGGGGCTCGACTTCGGTATCTACGCCCACCAGGTTCGTGTGGACCCAACCGGCAACGCAGTCATTCTGCCCACCCGTGGCAACGTCGCCACAGCCACCAAGCCTGAAGATCCCGGCGCGATCAAAGTCTATAGCTACAAAGACGGCATACTGACCAACCGCCTGTCGGTCGCGCCCAACGGCGGCCGCAACTTCCAGCCCCGGCACGTCGACTTTCATCCCACTAAGCCCTTCGTCTACGCAACAATCGAAGCCCAGAACAAGCTGCAGGTCTACGGCATCCTCAGCGGCCCCACCCTAACCCCAACTCCGTTGTTCACCAAAGAGACGCTACGCCATCCCGACCACATGCAGGGCCAAGCCACCAGCGCTATCCATGTGCATCCGAACGGTCGCTTTCTCTATCTGGGCAACCGCGGCCTCACGATGACCAACTACAACGGCAAAAAGGTCCTTGCCGATGTCGAGAACTCGATCGCCGTGTACTCGATTAACCAGCAATCCGGCGAGCCCACACTCATCCAGAGCGCCGCTACCCACGGATTCCATCCCCGCACGTTCACGCTTGACCCCGGCGGGCGCATGCTCGTCGTGGCCAACATGCAACCGGCTTCGGTGCGCGAAAAGGATGAGGTCCGCTCCATGCCCGCCAACTTGGCCGTCTTCCGCATCGCGACAGATGGAAAGCTCGAATTCGTCCGCAAGTACGATCAAGAAGCAGGCAAGGGCGGAGTGTTTTGGACGGGCATGGTGGAACTGCCGCGTTAAACCGAGTAGCCGCCGCCGGCGAATAGTTTGCGTCTGCCATAAGCGCGACGGCGGTAGTAGAATACCGGCACATGCCTGGAGCGCGCCGAGTTTACATCAGCTACAGCCACGACTCCGACGAACACAGCGCGGAAGTGAAGCAGTTCGCCGGCCGGCTAAGGGCGGATGGAATTGAGGGGGTGTTGGACCAGGACGCGACTGTTCCGGCAGAGGGATGGCCGAAGTGGATTGAACGCCAACTGACGGAAAGCGAATACGTGATTGTCGTGTGCAGCCCGGCGTACAAGGCAGAGGTGGAAGGAACGATCACGCCGGTACGCGATCGCGGCCGGCGGTGGGAAGGAGCGCTGATTTATCAGCAGATTTACAACGCCGGCGGAGAAAACCTCCGCTTCATTCCTGTCCTGATTGGGGAAGTGAGTTCCGAAGCCATACCGCTGCCGCTACAAGGCACCACTTTTTATCGCGTGGATGAGGCGGCTGATTACGAGGCGCTGCGGCGGCGGTTAGCCGGCGAAGGCGGCGACGAATCGGAACGGAGGAAGGACGGCGGGCGAAATGCATCCACACCGATTGCGGATGAGGCACGGAGCAGTGCTCCGCTGCGGGTCTTTTTGTGCCATTCCTCTTCGGACAAGCCGGCGGTACGAGCGCTGTACAAGCGCCTGCTTAGGCAAAAGATCTCGCCTTGGCTGGATGAAGAGAATATATTGCCCGGGCAGGACTGGGACGCTGAAATCAAGAAGGCGATCGACGCGACAGACGTTGTGCTGGTGTGTCTTTCGCGCCAGGCGACGACAAGACAAGGTTATCTATCCCAGGAAATACAGCATGCATTGGATCTGGCGCATAAGAAGGCCAAAGAAGCCCTGTTTTTGATTCCCGTTCGACTTAGTAGTTGCGATGTTCCGCTTGGGCTGCAGCGCTGGCAATGGGTGAACTTGTACGAGCCGAGCGGGTTCGAGCGGTTGATGAAAGCCTTGCAGAAACGGGCGCAGACGGTAGGCTCCATCATTCCCCTGGACGCGCCGGCTTCCGAACGTCCCCGAACGAAGCGCTGGCAGTTGGCTTCCCTCAGCCTTGCCCTCGTCACGGCGGCCGGCTGGCTGGTCACCAAGCCGCACCCACTGCAGCCGGGGATGCGGGCGCTGCCGGTTTCGTTTGATGTGTGGTACGACCTGAGCCGGACAGACAAGAACACGGTGAAACTTAGCAATCCGTTCGTGGCCACGGTGATCTATGGCAATCAGGACGTAGACGTGAACGACATTGTGCTTGAGAGCGTTCGCCTCAGCGACGGAACGGGGAGCGGAGTTCCGGCCGCCATGTATCATCGCGTGAAGGGATTCGATGAAAACAATGACGGGAGAGATGATCTGAAGCTGGACTTCAGGGTCGATGATTTGCGGTCGTCGCAAAACCTGGGGCATTCTCCTCAGAAATTGAAGATCACGGGGTATCTGGGCAGTAACCGCCGCCCGATCTACGGAGAGCAGCAGGTTCGATTCATTCCTTAGGGAGTGCCGGCGAAGACAGCAGGCAAGCCGAGGCGTGGCGGATGCCCGATTGCCGTGGCTGTTATCCTGACTTGGTTACGCCTATGCGCACTCTTGTTTCGCTCGTTCTTCTTGCCGCCTCATCGTTCGGCCAAAACGCTGTGACGGCCGGCCGGTTTCATGTTGACCCGCCTACTCTCGAAAACCTCGGCTTCGCCTGGGATATCAATGGCGATGAGAATCGCAATGCTCAGGTCAAAGCCGAATACAGGAAGACGGGCGAGGGTAGCTGGCACGCGGCGTTACCGCTGCTGCGCATTGGCGGCGAACAGATTGGGCGCGATCGCGAAAACCTCAAGTACATCGTGCCCCACGGCTTTGCAGGTTCCATCCTCAATCTCACGCCGGGCACGGAGTACGACGTGCGCCTCACGATGTCCGACCCCGATGGGGCCTCGGGAGAGACAACCAAGTCGCTTACCTTACGCACGCGGACAGAACCGCAGCCCTATCAGGGCGGACGTGTCATCCATGTCTACTCGCCGGAGTGGAAAGGACCCCGTCAGGAACCGGCCTTCACCGGGCTCATGGAAGCCTACTACGGTGCGGGCCTCGGCGATTGGAGCGTGGTGTGGGAAGGCAAAGCCAAGCCCGGCGATACGTTTTTGGTGCACGCCGGCTTATACCGGCCTGAGCGATTGAACTACGTAGACGCCCTGGCCGCACCGTTCGACGGTACTTTCAACATGGTTCTGAAGGGGACGGCGGAAAGGCCGATTACGATCAAGGCAGCAGGTGACGGCGAGGTGATCTTTGACGGCGCTGGTAATCATATTCTGTTTGACGTGATGGGCACGGCGCACCATATTTTCGATGGGATTACGTTCAGGAACACCGATGTGGCCATGCTGGCGGGGAAGAAAGAGCTAATCGGTGCGACCAACCTGACCGTCAAGAATTGCCGTTTTGAAAACGTTGGTTTCGGGATCTGGACCGAGTATGCGGGATCGCGCGAGTTCTATATCGCCGACAACCTGATTATCGGCCGCGACGATCGTTTCCGGGTGTTAGGCTGGACGGGGTCGCGGTGGGGAGATATCGGCCCTTACTCATCACACCAGGTGGTGAGTTACTACGGCATCAAAGTATATGGTCCCGGGCATGTTATTGCGCACAATGCCATTGCGTACTTCCATGACGCCATCTCCGTCTCCACTTATGGAACGCCGGAATCGGATTTGAACCGGCAAGCGGCGGCAATTGATATCTATGAGAACGACATGCACCTGTTGAACGACGACTATGTCGAGACAGACGGTGGGATACGGAACATTCGCGTCTATCGAAACCGTGGCGTGAACGCGTTCCATGGCGGCTACAGTTCACAGCCGATTTTTGGTGGACCCGTCTATTTCTTCCGCAACCTGCTCTACCACGTGCAGTCGGGCACTTCGTTCAAGTTGGATGCGCGGCCGGCGGGGTTGTTCATGTACCACAACACCCTCATTGGGGAGCAATCGGTGCGGAGTCCGAACGGGAACGTCCACTGGCGCAACAATCTGTTCCTTGGGCGAGATACTCCGAACCGGGGCATCATGACATGGGCGAATGCGACCGGTGTCTACAGTTCAGACTATAACGGGTTCCGGCCGAATAGGGGCGTTGATGCACAGTACAACTGGATGGCGCCGCGTGAGAAGCTGCAGACGCTTTATTACAACAAACCCGAGGACTGGAAGGCATTCAAGACGCTCGCAGAGTTTCAGGCGGCGACGGGACAAGAGAAGCATGGGATAGAAGTTGATTTCGACATATTCGAGAAGATGACCCCGCCGGATCCGGCTCCGATGAAACGGTACACGGTGTATCACGCGATGGACTTGAACTTCAAGTTGAAGCCAGGCGGCAAAGCGGTAGATAAGGGCGAACGGCTACCGACCATCAATGACGGTTACACCGGAGCCGGTCCGGACCTGGGTGCGCTTGAAGTGGGTCAACCCGTGCCGCACTATGGGCCGCGTTGGATCACATGGCAGCCGTTTTACCGTTAGGGCTTAAAGGGCTGCGCGTCTGGCGATCCATGGAACCGAACCATCCTCCCATCCGAGCGCGACTGTGCCTTGCATGGTATCGCCCTTGACTGAGCCGGTGAAGACGTAATTGAATGCCATGCCTTCGTGGCGGCCGTGCGAGCGTAGCTCGACTGCTTGGCCGTTGATGCGCCCAGTTAGCGAACCTTCAGCCACGACGGGACTGCTGTAGAAACCCTTGATGCCGGTTCCGTTGTTGTCGAGATACAGCTTCCATTTCGTGCTGCCGGCGAGGAAGGTAATGTCGAGTTCCCAGCGGCCGCTCAGGTCCGCTACAGGCGCGGCAGGGCTCTGTTTTGGCTTTGGGCGCGGCGCCTGGCTGAATTCCTCGTAGAGGCGTTCGGCAACGATCTTGTATTCGCCGGGATACATGGCGGCTGGGCGCAGCACGAACCCGTGGCCTTCGCCTTCAGCATGGGTCATGATGCGCGGCTTGCCCTTCAGCAAACGCTCGCCTAGCTCCCAGTTCTGCAAGCCGATCACCGCCGGGTCCCAGTTGATTTGCAGGGTGGGATAGTAACTCTTCTCCTTGGGCATCAGCATCTTGGTGGTGAGTCCGGGAATAGGGTCCAGGCGCTGCTTGACGTGCTCGAACCAGCCAATCCACTCCCGGTCTTCATCCTCCCGCTTGCGCGTGGAGAACAGCGCTTCCACCGCGACAGCGATGCCGACGATCTCTTCCTTGCTGACCTTGACGGACCGGCCGAACGTGATGTGCGGGGACGCGACCTGCCAAGCTGCCTTAACCAGATTCTTCTTGCCGAGCAGGATGCCGGCGGTTTGCGGTCCACGCAGGATCTTGCCGCCGCTGTAGGCGACTAAGTCGACGCCCGCCGCCAAATAGGGATTCGGCCGCAACGGCAGGTCGGCGGCGGCATCGATCAACACAGGCACGCCATGGCGATGACACGCTTCGGTGTACTGGCGTAGGGTGAACTTGTTGCCCTCGGCCAGCAGGTTGGCCTGCCCGTGCGCGAGTGCGACACGGGGGCTGAGCGCGGCTTCGAGGTCCGGTAGCGTATCGACTTCGATCATCTTTACGCCCACGGCACGTACCGCATGGTCGTAGTAACTGCGCGACCATTTGGGGACGATGCACTGATCCTTCATGCCCGAGGTGTCGGGCAGCTTTTGCATCTTTTCGGGATCGCCACCGGCGACACACGCGGCGGCGCCGCAGGTGACGGACCCGGCCGCGCCGGAACTCACCATGGCGGCCTCGCCACCGAGCAACTCAGCGATCCGCGGGCCGACCTTCGACATGAGTTCGTCGAGGTTCACGTGATAGTGAGCGGCCTGTTCCACGGCGGCGATCACTTCCGGCAACTGACGCGAGCCTCCGTTGATGGTGTAAGTAGAGGTGCAGTTGATAAACGGCTCGACACCGAAGCGCTGGTAGATGCCGGGTCCGGCGCCGCGCATGGGCATTGCGGCAGGTGTGGCGGCGGTCGCGGCGGCGGGACGGCCCAATAGAGTGGCGATGCGGGTCAACAGCGCGGACGCAAACAGCGAGCGGCGGCTGGTGTTCGGAAGGTACGGCATGGTGAGGCACCCATTATGCTACAGGCACGCCGTCTCGATGAACCGTCTTTTTGTTGCCTTGACAACGAAGGCGCGATGGAAGCGTAAGCCGTGCCTAAGCCGTCTGCATCTGGCCCAGCGCTACGCCCGTTTCTTCTTCCACGTTCTTGTGGAGAGAGTTGCCGTGGGCGTCCATGGTGACGATGGCCATGAAGCGGTCCACTTCCAGGTGCCACATGGCTTCGGGGATGCCGAACTGCTCGAGCAGGTGGACGTCTTTCACCTTCTTGACCGTGCGGGCGTAGTATTGCGCCGCGCCGCCGATGCCGTTCAGGTAGACCGCGCCGTGTTCCTTTAGTGCGGCCAATGTCTTTGGACCCATGCCACCCTTGCCGATGACCGCGCGGACACCATAGGCGCCGATCACGTGGGCCTGGTAGGGTTCTTCGCGGATGCTGGTGGTGGGTCCGCCGGCCTTCATCACCCATTCGTCGCCCTGCTTCAGCATCACCGGACCGCAGTGATAGAGGGCGGCTCCGTGCAGGTTGACGGGTGGATTGTTCCTCATGAGATAGGCATGCACCTGGTCGCGGCCGGTGTACATGTCGCCACTGATCAGGACGATGTCGCCTACCCTTAGCGCACGTACCTGCTCCTCGGTAATTGGCGGAACCAGCACGATCTCGCGGCCGGTAAGCGGGAAGCCTTCGGCCTTGGCCATTCTTTCAACGGGGCGTTCCGGATCGCGGTACAGCCAGCCGGTGATCGCGCCGTTGGCGGCGTCGAGGCGAACGCCCAACCGGCGGAAGGCCCAACATTCGTAAGCGACCGAGACGAAGAAGCTCGCCGGCAGGCGGTTGGCCGCGGTTACCTTGCAGCCAATCAAGGATGTCTTGCCACCGAACCCCATGGCGCCGACGCCCAGTCGATTGGCTTCGGCCATGACGTCCGCTTCGAGCCTGGCGAGTTCCGGAACTGGGTTCACATCGTCGAGCGTGCGGAACAATTGCATCTTGGCGAGGTCGTAGCCATGGGCGCGGTCGCTACCGATGCAGACGCCCAACGCGCCGGGCGCGCACCCTTGGCCTTGCGCCTGCCAGACGGCATGAAGGATGCACTTACGCACGCCCTCGAGGTTCCGGTCCGCGCGGCCGAGGTGCGGGAGTTCCATGGGCAAGGAGTACTGAATGTTCTTGTTCTCGCAGCCGCCGCCCTTGAGCACCAGTTTGACCTCGATCTCATCCTGCTCCCACTGGTCGAAGTGGATGACCGGCGTTCCCTCGCCGAGGTTGTTGCCGGAGTTCTTGCCCGTGAGGGAGTCTACGGAATTGGGGCGCAGTTTGCCGCGCCTGGTTGCTTCAGCAACGGCCTCGCGAATTGCCTTCTTCAAGACCAACTGATTGACGCCTACGGGCGTATGCACGATGAATGTCGGCATGCCAGTGTCCTGGCAGATGGGACTCTCATCTTCGGCTGCCATGTCGATGTTCGAAGCGATCACGTTGAGGGCTTGGGAAGACTGCGTCCCGGGCGTTTCCGTTTCGAGCGCAATGCCCATCGCCGCGCGCACGTCGGGGGGCAGGTTGGTGGCGGTTTGGGTGATCAGTTCAAGGAGGCTTTCAGCGAGGAATTGCATCAAAACTATGGTAGCTTTACCTTGACAATCGCGTTAAGCCCCGGCTTGATATTGGGGTCGCCTGCCGTAAACTCCACCTTCCACTGCCCACTGCCCGATTTCTTCACCTGGCCTGGGATTGCGTCGCCAGAGATCTCCAAAACCTGAACGATGGCCGGCAGGCCCTCCTGCAACTTCTCGGCGACTTTCGGGTCGGGATCAATCGAAACTTCGAGCAGCGAGGGGTCGACGGCGATCTGGAACAGGTCACGAATCGACGGGTCCACTTCTTCGCCCACGTTTTTGGTTGCCTTGACGAGGATGCCATCGACGGGCGAATGCACCTCGGCGAGCGCCTGATCGGACTTAGCGGCTTCGAGCAGTTTGTTTTTCTCGTCGATCATGCGCTTGGCGGCGTCCAGGTCCTGTGTCAGCACCTTGAGCCGCTCGTCGGCCTGACGGCTAGTTTCGCGTGCAGTTTCGTAATCGGCTTTGGCCTGCGCGTAATCCTTTTGCGCCTTCTCGTAGGTCAGCCGCGGAGTGGCCTTTTCGTTATACAGCAGTTGCTGCCGATTGGCGATCTTCTCGATCTTCTCGAATTCGGCGCGGGCCCGCTCTGCATCCGCCATGGCGCGGGACAACTCGAGCCGCGCCTGGATGAGGGAACTTTCGAGGTTGTTGATCCGGGTCTGAACCCGCTCAACTTCCTGTTGCGATTCCGCTTGCGCCGATTCAAGTCCCAAGTTCTTGATACGGCCGATCAATTGGCCTTCAGCGACTTCGGTTCCCGCCTCCATTTCAACCGTCTCAAGGACGCCTTCGATGGGCGCGGGCACAGCGACTACTACCTGCGCTTGAAGGGTTGACGTGAAGCTGACCTCTTCGCCTGGTTGAACGGTCGGCTCGACGGGTTTCTGCACGACGGGAGCTAACGCCGGCGGAGCCTTTGCCTTTCGCCATGCCCAGACACCACCACCCACCAGCGCCAGGAGAAACAGCGACGCGAGTGCCAAAAACCACCTGTCGCGAAACGGTTTCCGCACACTTCCGATGGTACAGTACCATCAATGGCGCGTCCGAGCCTGGCCACATTGACAGCACTTTACGCCCGCATCGGCAACCTGACATTCGGCGGCGGCGACCCCACGATGGCGGTGTTGCAGCGGGAGTTGGTGGAACGGCGCCAGTGGCTCACCGCGGAACAATACGCGTTGGCCTACAGTTTGGCGCGCATCACTCCGGGAACCAATGTGCTGGCGTTTTGCGCGGGAACGGCATGGATGATCCGGGGGTGGCTGGCGGCGCACATTGCGGTGGCGGTAACGAGTTTGCCCTCGGCGGTGCTGGCGGTGTGGCTGGTGAGCGCCTACTCCAGTGCTTCCGCCACGCCCTGGGTGCAGCGGATGTTCTCTGCGGTGGCCGCGGCCGCGACGGGAATGATGGTGGCGGGCGCGGTGCTGCTGGTGAAGCCGATGTTTTCCTACGGTGTGGCGCGGGCTCTCGTGATTGTGGCCGGAGCGTTTGCGGCCACACGGGCGGGACTGTCGCCCATCCTGGTGCTGGGTTTGGCGGCAGTGGTGGGCGCGGTGTGGAAATCGAGATGAGCCTGGTTACGCTTTACCTGCTGTTACTCAAGGCGATTCTTGCCTCGTTTAGCGGACTGTCGTCGCTGCCCGTCGTCCACCGGGATTTCGTCGTGGAACGTAAGGTGCTGACCGAGCGGCAACTGAATACGTCGGTCGCGATGGCGCGGGCTACGCCTGGACCGCTTGGGCTGTACGTCGTTTGCGTGGGGTACTTCGTGCGCGGATATCCCGGAGCAGTGGCCGGGGCGTTGGCAATGACCACGCCCGCGTTCTTCATTATTCCACTGCTTCACTTCTTTGGAAGGCGCGCCGCGGCGGATCCGACTATCCAGCGGAGTATTCGTGCCGTCACGCTGGCCGCTGCCGGACTGCTGCTGTCTGCAACGGTTCCGCTTGCCCGAGACGCCATTCACGGGCCCTGGTTGGCGGCGATTGCGCTGGCTAGCTTCGGGGTCCTTTCGTTTACCAAAGTGGACACGATGTGGGTGGTGGGCGGCGCGGCGCTGCTGGGGTTGCTCGGGTTTGTATAGCGCCATTTCGTTTCGCAAAACGTTGATTTCAAAGAGCAGTTTTTTTCCGATGTCTCGCCAAGACGCTAAGGCGCAAAGAACGCTCCGCGTGGGATGGGTTCGATTCACGGGTCCTGGTGGGCGACGCGGCGATGCTGGGGTTGCTCGAGGTTCGCGTAGGTATTTCGTCTCGCAAAATGTTGATTTCAAAGAGCAGTTTTTCCCCGATGTCTCGCTAAGACGCTAAGGCGCAAAGAAGGCACTCGAGTGGGATGGGGTTCGATTCACGGGTCCTGGTGGGCGGCGCGGCGATGCTGGGTTGCTCGAGGTTCGCGTAGGCATTTCGTCTCGCAAAATGTTGTAATTGTTCGAGATTCGTTATCGGTGGGGATGGCGAGTCTAGTGTATCCGTCATGCCCTGGGAATAGCATGAGGTGGAGCGGGTCCGGATGCAGTGGCGGGAGTTTGCGAGGACTTGATCGTCTGTAAACCAAAGAAAAGATTCGGTTTATATTTTTCTTGCGGTTTTTCGAATTGGTTGTGAATGAACTTTTTCGGGTTTGGCGAAAAATAGGCGAAGATGTCCGGTCCGCGACTATCAAGAACGTCAAAGCTCCAGCAGGTAGCCGCGTTTGCCTACGTTTACTCCGGTGGTTTCGCCTAGTTTCACCTTCTGGCCTTCGGCTTCGTGGATGTGGCCGCAGAAAAACCATTGGGGTTGTTCGCGTTCGATGAAGTGGCGGATGGAGGTGCTGCCGAAGTGCTGGTTTTCGGCTGCACGGTCGAGCGCGGTGTCTTTGGGGGGGCAGTGGCAGACGAGGATCATGGGCTTTGTGCCGGCGAATGGTTCGAGGCGGGTGGCGATTTCGGATTCGGAATACTCGCCGGGGGTGTGGAACGGAGTGGGATTGGAGTAGCCGAGTCCGGCCACGGTGTAGCCTGCGGCTTCGAAGGTTTTGCCGTGGAACGGCTTGAGTCCGTGCCGTTCGCACAGGGTAGCGATGTCCGATTCCGATTCGTGGTTGCCGGGCAGGATCCACACTTGATCCTTCTTCGCGGCGAGGATGTGCCCGACCGCATCGAGACCTTTGCGCCAGGTGACCATGTCGCCTACGGCGATGTAGTGGTCCGCTTCGGTTTCCATAAGTTTTTTGAGGCGGGCGAGGTCGCCGTGGATGTCGGAAAACAGCAGGATCTTCATCAACGCTATCCTCTTAGTTTATTCACATGTCCCTAGCTGACGACCGCGCGCGATTGCGCGAACTACTCACACGCTATTCGGTACGCCGTGGCGATTTTGTGCTCGCTTCGGGGAAGCGCTCGAACGTCTATTGCGACGCTCGCGTGACGACCTGCCGCGCGGAGGCGATGCCGCTGATTGGGAGGCTGTTCCTCGACAAGATGCGGGAGCGCGGTTGGCGGCCGGCTGCGGTGGGCGGGCTGACGATGGGCGCGGACCCTATTGTGATCGCTGTGGCTCGCGAGTCGGTGGAGAGCGGAACGCTCATCAACGCCTTTCTAGTCAGGAAAGAAGCGAAGGGCCACGGGCTACGGAAGCAGATTGAAGGGCTGACGGAAGAGCCGCCGCTCGATGTCGTGATCGTGGACGACGTTTGTACGACCGGCGATTCGACCATCCAGGCGATTGCAGCGTCGCGCGAGGCTGGGCTGAACGTATTAGGGGCGATTTGTTTGGTGGATCGCGAAGAAGGTGCGCGGGCGAACCTGGAAGGGGAGCATGGTTGTGCGTTTGATCGGGTGTTCACGATTTCGGAACTTTAGTTAGAACCCGCCGCTTTACAGCGACGGCTCGGGTCGGGTGAATTGCGTGGGTTCGGAAGGTACGTATCACGCGGGGGCCAAGGGCAAGAAAACCATCGCCCGGTGTTGGCCCCCACAACGAGGAGGTCCGGTTAGAACTGGTACTTCAGGCCGAACTGCACGACACGCGAATCGCCGGGCATACCGGCGGCGCCCTGGCTGGTAGACGTCACGCGGCCGAAGTTGGCGGTGTCGCGGATGTTTAAACCGGGCGCGCCGAGGTTGACGTGATTCAGAGCGTTAAACATTTCCGCGCGGAACTGCAAGGTGTGCGATTCGAAGAAGCGGAAGTTTTTGGTGGCGGAGGCATCGAGCTGGTTCATGCCGGGAAGGTAGACGGCATTGCGCATGGCGGTGCCGAAGCGGCCGGGTTGCGGGAGCGCGAACGCCGCGGTGTTGAACCAGCGGGCGCGGGTGCGCTGGTCGCGAGGGAGCAGCCAGCTTTGTCCGGGGACCGCGTCGGGACGGGAAGCGATGCCCGTACCGGTGGTGTCGACGGTGGTGGAGAGCGCGGCGGCGAAGCCGGTTTGCGCGGTGAGGATGGCGCCAATCTGCCAGCCGCCCATGAAGGTGCGGACGAGGCGGTTGGGGTTGGACTTCCAGAGCGGGACATCGTAGATACCGGCGAACGAGAAGCGGTGGCGGATGTCGAAGACGGCGGGCGATTTGGAGCCGGCAAGGTCGTTGTAGTCCTGAATGGTGCCGAGGAACGAACCGCCGCCCACGGACGAGATGTCGGCGTTACCGAGGGCTTTGGACCAGGTGTAAGCGCCGATCATGGTAAAGCTGCCGACGCGGCGTTCGGCCTTCGATTGCAGCGAGTGGTAGTTGGAGTTGCCGATGGACTTGGTGACGCTGATGTTATCGAAACCCTGCAGGGGGCGGCGTGAGGCGATGGAGGGGGAAGTGGCGGTGGGCACGATCAACTGGAGCGGACGGTTGCCGTCGACCGTGGCCGTGAGGCGGGTTCCCTTGGAACCGACGTAGCCGAGGTCGAAGTAGATCTGCGAGGGCAGACGCTTCTGGAAGGTGAGGTTCCACTGCTGGTTGTAGCTGGTGCGCACGTGCGGGTCGAGCGCGCCCGAACCGAACAGGCCGGCGCGGGAGGAACCTTGCGCCTGGAACGCGGTAGCGGGGTTGATCGGATTGGCCGCATTGCCGGTGAAGGCGTACGTCTGCACGATGGGCGGGTTGAGGGTGAGTGTGGTCCAGGAATTGGTGATTTCGGGTGTGTAGTAGATACCGTAGCCGCCGCGAACGACAAAGTCTTTGAGGGCCGGAATCTGCCAGGCGAAGCCGATGCGGGGGCCGAAGTCGTTCCTGTCGGAATAGACGAGCGCGGCCGGACGGTCGGCGGTGTCGGCGATATCGGGGAAGCCGTGGTAGGTCTGGCGGACGGGGACGTAGCCGTTGACGCCAAGGTCGAAGTTGGTGGCCTTACCGCGTTGGACGGGCGGCGAGAAGTACTCGTAGCGCATGCCCAGATTGAGCGTGAAGGTAGGCGTGATCTTCCAATCGTCGTTGAAGTAGTAGCCGTGCCAGTAGTTGTTCATGCGGGTGGCGAACGGGTCGACGGAGACGCCGGCGGTGGTGGCGGCGCCGAGCAGGAATTCGGCGAACTGGTTATCGAGAGTGGAAGTGGCGCCGGGGGCGAGCGTCACGGTGCCGTCGAAGCCGAACGAGCCGCGAGCGTTGACGGCCTCGTCGAAGGTCCAGTTGCGGCGGGCGATCATGGCGCCGGCCTTCATGTTGTGGCGGCCGCGAGAGATGGTGACGTTGTCGGAGACTTGCCAGAGCTGGTTCATACGGTCGCGCGGACCGATGCCGCGAACGGTGGGCAGGGTGTAGCCGGCGGAGAAGGTGGGCGGACCGAAGTCGCGCGGGCGCTTGGCAACGCCGGCGATGCCGATGATGTTGGCGATATCGAGATCGGGCTTGTTGGAGGTGCCGAAGAATTCGGTTTCGTAGAAGCGGTGGAAGCCGAGGCGGACTTCGTTGACGACGGTGGGCGAGAAGACGTGAACTTCAGTAAGCGAAACGTTTTGGCCGCGGGCGCGGTTGCCGCGAGTATCCCAGGTGAAGGTAGGCGTGGTGTCGTCGGCCTGAACGTTGTAGATGTAGCTGCCGTAGAGGGAGTCCTTTTGGGAGAAGGTGTGGTCGATGCGGCTGACGTACTGGTCCTGTGTGATGGGCGCGGCGACGCGGGGTCCACGGAAGTTGATGCCGGGCTCGCTGGTGTTGGTGGCGGGTACGAAGCGGTCGAGGAAGACGCGCGCGTAGTTTTGGATTCGGGCGGCGGGGATGCGATTGCCGGCGAAGGGCTGTTTGGTGAGGGGATCGATGATGACGGCGGCGGAGCCGGAGAAGTCGCCCTGACGCAGAGCGGTGGGGGGAATGAGGGCCTGGCCGCCGAACGAGCCCGATACCTGGCGGCCGGATTCCCAGTTGAAGAAGAAGAAGGTTTTGTTCTTGCCGTTATAGATTTTGGGAAGCAGAACGGGTCCGCCGAGGTTGGCTCCGTACTGGTTGCGGTTGAGGCGCGGCGGCTTGGCTCCGGGCACGTTGGGCTGGAAGCCGTTCAAAGCGGTGAAGGCGTCGTTACGGTTGAACCACCAAGCGGTGCCGCGGAAGGTGTTGGTGCCGTTCTTGGTGGTGAGGTTGACCTGGCCGCCGGGCGCGCCGCCGATTTCAGCGGAGTAAGTGGAGCTTTGAACCTTAAATTCCTGAATGGCGTCGATGGACGGGGAGAAGGAGAAGCTGTAGGAATCGAGGTCCATGGCTTCGATACCGTCGTAATAAAAGCGGTTTTGCGTGTCGCGCGCGCCGTTGGCGGACATACCGACGGCCTGGCCGACGCTGCCGCGCAGGCGGCGCACGGTGATGGAGCCGGGGGTGCCGGGGTTGACGCCGGGAGTGAGCAGGGCGAGTTGGACGAACGAACGGCCGTTCAGCGGCAGCTCGACGACGGCCTTGGAGTCGATGACGGTGCCCACTGTTGCGTTTTCCGTCTGCATCAGGATGGCTCCGGCCTGCACCTGGACGGAATCAGCGGTTTGGCCGAGGGTCATTTTGACGTCGACGCGGGCGGTTTGATCGACGGATAGAGTGAATGCGGAAACGGAGGTGGACTGGAAGCCGGCAGCTTCAACATGAAGCGTGTAGCGGCCGACAGGCAAGAAGTTAAATTCGTAGTTGCCTTGTGAATCCGAGACAGCGGAGCGGGCAGTATTGGTCTGAACATTTCGGATCTCGACCTTAGCGCTTTGGAGCACGGCGCCAGAAGGATCTGTAATAGTTCCAACGACTTTCGCGGTGATCGCCTGCGGCAGCGCGGGCACAGCCGAAGCGAGCAATGCGGTGAGTAACGACACGAACAGCCTGAAGCGAGTGCTACGCATATGGGCGAAAGGGTAACACGAAGGCAACAGTCGTGCCAAGCTAAAACTATGAGCGCAATCTATACCTTAGTAACGGATCTCGGCGGTGAGATTGCTATACCCGAGAAGGGCATTCACAGCCACACGGTCCATAACGACGACAACGTGAAGGTGATACTTTTCGGGTTCGCACCGGGCCAGGAACTCACGGCGCACACCGCGCCAATGCCTGCGATCATCCACATTCTGGAGGGCGAGGCGTTGTTGACGCTTGGTCCCGATCATGTGGAGGCGAAGGCCGGAGCGCTGATCCACATGGCGCCGGAGTTGACGCACGGGATTTTGGCGAGGAGTCCGCTGCGGATGTTGTTAACGCTCGTAAAGGCTGCGCGGAAGGGGTAATCGCAGCAGTTTTCGAAGAGGCTGGCCGGGGGGTCGGGTTGCGAACGGGATGTTCGCGCGACACGGTACGTCGATTTAACGGAACGTTCGCGGCACACGCTACCCGTCGATTTACATCGACGGCTCAGGTCGGGATTGTCGGGATTGTCGGGATTGTCGGGATGCGCGGCGAAATGGGAGGAGCGGGTTGGGGGGGCAGATGGATGGCGCTACGCGACGTGAGTGGTGGCTCCGTGCGGTGGCTGTGGGTCGTGACCCGTCGATTGCGGGACTGAGAAGAAATAGGGCCCGCGCCCTTACGGGATTGAGAAAAAACGGACCACGGGCTTATAGTAGGTCCGGACGGTAATGGAGCGGGGAAAGGGGGCGGGGAAAGGGGCCGGCGTTTGAGGC
>JADLDI010000155.1 GCA_020846745.1 Bryobacterales bacterium
CCGCCGCTACCCAAACCAAATCAACAACTTGCGAGACGAAATCCCCACAGCCTCCGCAAGTCGGCCGCAACACCCCCTGTCCCTGCGGCTCCGGCCAAAAGTACAAGCGCTGCTGCGGCGTCAACGCCCCGCCCATCTACAACAATGCCGCGTAAAACTTGTGGCATCAACCTAATATGGAGTATATACTCTAGATATGGAGTCGCCGCGCCGCCGCCTCAATCCCTTCCTCCCCAATCCCGCGCCCACTCCACCCGACGAACGCGCCGACCCCAAAACCCGCCGCCGCCTCTCCGCTCCTGCCATGCGCAGCTTCTTCCACCTTACCGATGCCTGGCGGCTCTCCGGCGATCAGCAGCGAGCCCTGCTCGGGTGGCCCCCCGAGTCGACCTTCTATAAGTACAAGTCCGGCCAGGTCGCGACCCTCTCCTACGACACCCTGGTCCGCATCTCCCTCCTGCTCGGCATCTATAAGGACCTCCACATCCTCTACCCCGAAGCCGACCTCGCCGATCGCTGGATCCACCTCCCGAACTCAAACCCGCTGTTCGGCGGCCAACCGGCGGTCGTCCTCATGACCGAGGGCGGTATCGATGGCCTGTATCAAGTCCGCCGCCTGCTCGATTCCCGTCGCGGAGCCTGGGCCTGACATGCTCCCGCCCCTCACTGCCGTCCGCCTCACCGGCACCTGCCGTTTGGTCCCGAGCCTCTACCCGTCCGAAGGGATACTCGACCGGATCGCACTGCCTGACGATCTTTCGGCCATCATCGAACTCGAATCCTGGACCAACGACCGCGTTTCAACCGAACTCGGCATCCTCCACCGCCTGCCCAAGTCCGAATGGGTCACCGGCAAACCGATGTCGAGCGTCGTCATGGCCGCCTTCTGCCACCCCCGGCCCACCGGCGGTCGGTTCAACTCGCCCGACCGTGGAGCCTGGTACGCCGCCGCCACCCTCGACGCCGCTCACGCCGAGGTAATCTACCACCGCACAAAAGAGCTAACCGAGATCGGTGTCCTCGAAACCCGCGTCCAGATGCGCCTCTACACCGCCGACTTCCACACGACACTTTCCGACATCCGCGCCGACATTCCGGAACATGTCCCCTACCATGATCCTATTAGCTACACGGCATCCCAAGCCCTCGCCGCGCAACTCCTTGCGGAAGGCGCCAACGGCATCATCTACCGTAGCGTCCGACATCCCGGCGGCGAATGCGTCGCCTGCTTCCGCCCCAAACTCGTCAAATCCGTCCGCCCCGCAGCCCACTTCGAATACCGCTGGACCGGCGCCCCCACCCCGAACGTTCGCAAGCTCTAATCACGGGCGATGCCATTTACGTGTCTGGCGCGGCATACGGGAACGCTTACCCGGCCGTGGCGGGCACAGCTTGAGAAACCGCAGCGGGCGTACGATCCGGCTCAGCGACAACCGTGCGTGGAACGCGCTCGTGAAGCAGTAACTCGGTGGCCATAACTTCCGGTTCGGCGTGGAAGTACTTACGGAACGGCTCGCCTTCCAGAAGGTTACAGGCCCCGAGCAGGCTCATGCCGTGATGGTGAGCCATCCAGCAGCGGATCACTTCGGGCTCGCCTGTTCCGTAATCGACTGATTCGTAGAACCCGTAGCGCCCGGTCCAGCCGAGTTCCTCCATGCGGCGGAGGTTAGTTACCGCGGCGGTGGGGTCGACGGGGAGGGCGAGAAAGGTGGAATAAGGCGAGATGACGATTCGCTCGCCTTCGGAGTGGCGCATCGCCAGCGCGGCGATGCCGAACGGAGCATAACCGTAGTCGGCGCCGCCTTCGGCCGAGCATGCCGATTCGGAAATGCCCCATGGCACTCCGCGGCGGCGTGCATAACGCTTTTGGACCTCCACCACAGGGTTGATGCCTCGTTCGGTCAAGGTCCCGGCGTACTGGCGCATCCACAAGGCGGGCATCAGGTATTCGAACATCGTGCCGGTCCACGAGAGGAGCACCTGCTGGCCCTGCGCAAGAACATGTGCGCGGCCTAAGTGGAACCAGGCTTCCTGCGGAATGTCTCCTTTCGCAATGGCAACGAAGCTCGCCATGCGCGATTCCGAGGCCAGCAGGTCGTAACTTGAGGTTTCCATACGGCCGGCGGAAGCGTCATAACCAACGGAGAGCACCTTCCGGCGCGGCTGATATAAGAACCGGAAGTCCGTGTCACGCGCCAACAATTGCGCGCGTTCCCCGATATTGTGGAGGTCCGCCTTGGTGCCGCTAAGGAGTTCGGGCCGGCGGGCGTAAGCAAGCGCTGCCTGGCGCAGCGTCCAAAGACAAGCGACCAGGTTGCCGCTGTCCACGGTGGAAACGAAGCGCGGCGCCAGCGGCTCGAGCGTGTCGATGTCGTACCAGTTATAAAGATGGCCGCAATGCTTCTCCAGTCGTTCGAGGGTGTCGAGCGTGCTGCGGGTTTGCTCGATAAACTCGGCGATCGTAATCAGGTTCAGCTCTAGCGCCGCGATGCGGGCGTTAAGCAGCAGGCCCGCATTTGTGGGCGAGAGCCGTCTGGCGGCCAAGCCGTCTTCCCGCACATTGTCGGGAATCAGCCAGTTGGTTTCGGCCGAACTCCAGTCCCGATAGAACGACCACACAGTTTCAGCATGCCGGCGGACATAACCCTCATCAACGGGACCGAGCCGGCGCTCAACGGCGCTGGGAGCGCGATTTAACCACTCGGAGATACCCCGGGCGGCAAACCACAGCAGCAGGATGGGTCCGGCGATGTTGATGGCCTCGGGCCGCCAGTTCCAAAGGGCGATGGCGATGGCGGCCGCCACAAAGGGCGACCAATCGAGATAGGAGTCGACGGTAGCTTTGCGGCGAGCCGCCGATTCGGCTTCGGCCGCGGTTTCCCACTCGAGAAGGCGCTTTCTCGTGATGAACACGCGCAAGACCGAACGGCCGATCGCGTCGAGCGAAAGCATGGCCTGGTGGAGCAGGAAAACAAGGGATAACACCGCCACCAGGTTTCCCTTGATGAAGTTACTGGTTACTTCGCGCGCCCAACCGCTAAATCCCGGAGCGCCGATAGGAGCTCGCAATAACGAGAAGAGAAGGTTCGAGTAGACAGGGATGAACAGCATCAATAGTGAGGAAGCCGTCCAGAACCCTGGGTCGCCGGGCAGATAGAACCAGCCCGCGAGCAGAAACAGGGCGGTTGCAGGTTCGATGAGGCTGCGGCGCAAGTTGTCGAGGATCTTCCAACGCGAGATCACGCTGATAGGGTTCGCGATCAGGCTGCCATGGAAATCGGGCACACGGTTGAACAGCCACCGCATGATCTGCCAGTCGCCGCGTACCCAACGATGTTTGCGGCGGCTATAAGCGCTGAAGTGCGATGGGTAGTCGTCGATCAGTTCGATATCGGAGGCCAGCCCCACGCGCGCATAAGCGCCTTCGATGAGGTCGTGACTCAGCAATGCGTTTTCCGGGAAGCGCTGTTGGATCACCTGGCGGAACGTATCCACTTCATAGATGCCTTTGCCGGTAAAGATACCCTCGCCGAACAGGTCCTGGTAAACATCGGAGATTGCGCGGGTATAGATGTCAAAGCCAGTCTGGCCGGAGTATAAGGCCGCGAGGTGGCTGCGCGACGCCGAATCGATACTGATCCCGATGCGCGGCTGCAAGATGCCGTAGCCTTCCACAACCATGTTGGTACGTTGGTCGACGACCGCTCGATTCAGAGGGTGTGTGATCGTACCGACGAGTCTGGCGGCGGCTCCGCGTGGTAGCTGAGTATCGGAGTCGAGCGTGATCACATACCGTATGGTCTGCAGAATCGAGATCTCGCCCGCCTTGACGGGGAAGCTGTCGAAACTGCCCCGGAGCAACTGGTTGAGGTCGAGCAACTTGCCGCGCTTCCGCTCCCAACCCATCCAGCGGTCTTCAGAGGGGTTATAAACGCGGCGGCGATGCAATAGCAGAAACGGTTGATGTCCGCCCGCACCGTAGCGGTGATTCAACCCTTCAATAAGTTCGCGCCCTAAGTCAACGAGAGGCTCCGCTGTGGCGGGTTCGTCGGAATCCGGCGAATCGGTCACGAGGGCGAAGTAGAGGTTCCGGTCGCGGTTGGCGAGGAACCGAATCTCCAGGTCGAGAACGAGGTTGCGGACTTGCGGCTCGTTCAGAAGCAATGACGGAACCGCTACCAGGGTAGCGTGTTCTTCCGGAATACCCTGTGAGTAGTCGAGTTTGGGGAGCGCACGCGGACGGATAAGAGAGGTAACGATACTGTTCATCACGTCCACTCCCGCCTGGGTGGCCGGAACGATCAACAGCAAAGCGACCACGCTGATCGGTGTAAGTGTCTCCAGTTGACTGAGCAGGAATCCGACAATACAAAGCGCGACCAGTTCGACACCGATGATGTAAAAGTCAGTACGATGGCTAGTGATCGCCTTGCGTATTCGATCGTCGAACGGAGGCTTATAGCCGATCGCGCTTTCCAGTTGGGGGACACCGCCATCGAGGAGGTAATAGCCCACATGTGCGCGCCGCAACTGGGCACGAGTAGTTGACTCAAGGCGGGCGGCCTGTTCGGCCAGCAGGATAGCGGTTGCCGCCACCTGTGTTTCCGTTCTTTCGGAATCGCGGGCCAGGCGGGATACAGCCTTACGATACAGGTCGCGGCTGTCGTAGTCCATACTAGCGAAGGCGCCGGCCGGGTCTGTCCGGAGTACCCGATCAGCAAGGCTGACGGCCTCAAATAGATCTTTCCAAACGGCCTCTCCGATCAACCGGAGACTGGAGGCGACGACGGCGCTGTCGGCCTGCGGCAGTTCTTCGAGCAGCACGTACTGGAGGGCGGGCTTCAGTGCCCATATCTCCCCCATTTCGAGTTCCTGCGCCCGCTGATAGGCGTCGATGAATTGAATCAGACTCGATTCTGTGAACTGATAACGCACGGCCTGCAAGTAGCGGCGCGCAAGCACCATTACGCGCGGCTCCGCACCCAGGCATGGATATTCGCGCAAGCTCCGGTCGAGCTTATCGACTTCCTTCAGGGCTGTCCGCACCAGCCGCTTGTGTTCGCCGGGCACCGAGCTTAGGGTTTGGGTGGTGTCCAAATGACGCAATCGGCATACCTTACTCGCCTGTGTAACCGCAATCCCCGCGGCCTCTATACCGGCGCGCGACACAAGGTCGTCGGTGGCGAGCGTTAAATCGGGAGTGATGGATTGTTGCGTCATCGGTAACTGGAAGCCTGTAACTCGAACATCTCGGCGTATTGGCCGCCGAGGGCCATCAATTGTGTGTGGCTGCCGTGCTCGGCAATTCGGCCGTCGGCCAGCACGACAATCCGGTCCGCCATGCGAACGGTGGAGAAGCGGTGGGAAATCAGCAGTGCCATCTTTCCTTGTGTCAACTCGGCGAAGCGTTGGAACACCTCGTACTCGGCGCGGGCGTCGAGCGCGGCGGTGGGCTCGTCGAGAATCAGCAATTGCGCTTCGCGTAGATAGGCGCGGGCCAGCGCTACTTTCTGCCACTCTCCGCCGGAGAGGTCAACACCGCCCTCAAATCGGCGTCCAAGCAATTGGTCGTAGCCGTGGGGCAGGCGGTTGATGACCGCGTCGGCGAGACTTTTGCGGGCGGCGCGCTCGATGTTTCCGTTGGCGGGACTATCGATGCGGCCAACAGCGATGTTCTCGCGGGCGGTCATCTCATAACGCATGAAGTCTTGAAAGATGACGCCGATTTCGTGGTGCAAGTCATCGAGGTCATAGTCGCGAAGATCGATGCCGTCGAGCAAAATACGGCCTTCCGAGGGATCGTACAGGCGGGTAAGAAGCTTCACGATTGTCGTTTTGCCCTGGCCGTTTTCTCCGATAAGGGCGATGCGCTCGCCGGGTTCGATACGGAAATTGAAGCGGTCGAGCACGCGACGGTCCGTGCCAGGGTAGCGGAACGAGACATTCTGAAAGTCGAAGCCGTCGCGGACAGGCCGGGGCGCGGGCAGGGCGCCGGGTTTGGATTCGATGGTGGGGCGCACTCGCAGGAATTCGACGAGGTCCGTCAGGAACAACGACTGGTCGGCAATGCTTGAGAACGTGGCGAACACGCTCTGCAGATTGGCGCTCGCACCGGCGATGGCACCGGCGAGTAACTGGAGGCTGCCCCAACTCAAGTCGCCTGTAACGGTTCGGTAGATCACGTAGGCGTAGGCGCCGTAATAGCCGGTGGTGCTGAGAATGCTGAGCAATGCTCCGGCTCCAAGGCGGCGGCGGGCCAGGGCTACGTTCTGTTCGTATATGGTATCGGAAAGGTTGGCGTATTCACGAGTAAAGAAACTGTGGAGCCCAAAGAGTTTGAGTTCCTTGGCCGACTCCTTGCTGGCTCCGAGCACGCGCAGGTAATCCAACTGACGCCGTATGGGGGTTTGCCGGATATTCAGTGAATAGCCGAGAAAGGCGAAGTGGCTTTCGCCGAGAAAGGCCGGCAGCACAGCCAGCACAAGCACCGCGAGCAGCCAAGGCGAGAACCAGAAGACAGTGGCCGAAAGACTGGCGGCAACGATCATCTGCTGAAGTATGGTTCCCATGGCCTGGATCATGGCGATGCGATCGGTGGCCTGGACGCGGGCCCGCTCCAAACGGTCGTAAAACACGGGATCTTCGTAGGCCTGCAGGTCGAGGCGTGAGGCGTGTTCCATGACACGAACACTGACGTGGCGAGTAAACCGGTCAGCCAGCAGGGCGTCGAAGTAGCCGATACCACGCCCGAGAATCGCACCGGTCGTCGCGAGCGCAAATTCAAGGCCCACCCACAACCAGAAACGGTCGGCAAGAGGGGCGCCTGTGGAACGCGCCTGGATTGCGTCGAGTATCCATTTTGAGACGGCGAGCATGCTGACGGGCACGAGCGCGGCAAGCAGGCGCAGGAGGAGGTTGCCGCCGACTACCGCGCCACCGGCGTTCCAAACGATTTGTAGCAATGGGGGAACGTTGCGCAACGCACGCACACGCTCGTGCCACCCTGCCCAGAAGGTACGTTGTTCCTCCATCTCAGAAGTCCTGAAGGGTGCACGTCACGGGCCAGAGAAACGGGGTGCGATTCATTACGGCACGCGGAAGCCGGCTGTGCTTGACGTTACGCAGCCGATACATTTAGGCGGTTCGACGCCGGGGGGAGGCTTACATTTTTGCGCTCGGTATCAGCAATCGGAGAGACGGAGCAACAAACGAAGATTGAGCATTCGCCAGTTGCGCTTGTAGAACCTGATGTGCGGTTACGCACGGAGCGGGCAGGCTATGCTAAAAGCTAAGCATGTCCGATTCTCTGTCTCGCCGCTTGTTTCTCGCCGCCACGGCCGCGGCGCCCGCGTTGACGCCTACGCCGGCACTGGCCAAAGAACTGACTCTGGAAGGGATCTTCGTCATCATGCAGACGCCATTTCTGCAGAATCTCGAGATCGACGAAGAGTCGCTCGCGAAGGAGTCCGACTTTCTGGCGCGCTGCCGGGTGCATGGCGTGGTTTGGCCGGCGGGAGCTGGGGAGACTAAGGCAATTTCGTACAAAGAACGCCTGCGCTACTCCGAGACCGTGGTGAAGAACGCCAAGGGGCGCACCACGGTGCTGATTGGGGTACACGGCGTGAATAAGTTTGAAGCGATGGAGTATGCACGTCACGCGGAGAAGATCGGGGCGGATGGGATCCATGCGCTGGGTCCGAACGACGAGTCGGCCGATGCCGAGATCCACGCGGACTACTTCGAGGCGATTGCCTCGGTTTGCAAGCTACCGCTATCGATTCAGGTTTCCTCGGGTGCGATGTCGACAGAGTTCCTGATGCGGCTTGGTGAGAAGATTCCGACGTTCCGGATCGCGAAACTGGAAGGCGGCAACGTCCCGCACGACGTGACGAAGATTGTGAAGGCGGGTCGCAAGCTGATTCCTTCAACGGGCGGCGGCGCGATGAATCTGATCAACGAGATGGAGCGGAACGGCGGCGGTACCATGGCGGGCGCCGGGTTAGCGGATATCCAGACGGAGATCTGGGATCTGTACCACGCAGGTAAGAAGAAAGAGGCTCGCGATCTGTTCATGAAATTCCTGCTATCGGCCGTTTTGGAGCGCCGGACAACTTACGTGATTCAGAAGGAGATTCTGAAGCGGCGCGGCATCTTCAAGACGACCGTGATGCGGAATACGCGGACGTTCAAGATGGACGCGGACGATCTACGCGAGTTAGATCAGATTATGGAGATGTTGAAGCCGCATTTCCGGGCTTAGCTTAGCTTTCCAGCCAGGATTGGGCGCGGCGGTGCACGGGGCCGGTGACGGCTCCTTGCAGGATGGGGTCGGCGGTGGAACGCATGTGGGCCAATAGCTTGGTACGGAGATCGTTGAGGACGGGGGGGGCGCCGGCTTCGCGCGCCAGGTCCGCTTGTTCCCAGGGGTCGCGTTGGAGTTCGTATAACTCGAAGGGCGGGTGATACGCAAGGGCGTGGTTTGCCGGAACCACGGTATCGGAGCGGGGACGCCACGATTGGGACGGGTCCATGAAGGCGGGTGCGCTGGTGAAGTTGACGATCAGCTTGTGTGTTTCCGTGCGAATGCTGCGGTGAAGGTCCCAGGCGAAATCGGCGTGGGTGAGGCCCATAACACCGTTCGAGTGCGGATAACGGCCGGTGAAGATGGACGAGCGCGACGGACTGCACTGGGGGGCAGTGCAGAAACTGCGCTCGAACAGCACGCCTTCAGCGGCGAGCCGGTCGAGGTTAGGGGACTGAACCCCAGTTACTCCGTAGGCGTGGAGGTGCCGGCCGAGGTCGTGACAGTGGAGCAGCAGGATGTTCGGCTTGGCCGGGGCAGGCGGCGCGGGGGTGATCAACGGAGAGGAGAGCGCGGCCGCGACCGTCCGGCGGGTTATCGGATCCATTAGAGTAACTTTCCGAAGGCGCGGCGACCTTCCTCGAACTTACCGACGGCTAGCGCGCGCTGGGCATCGTTAGTGAATTTGAAGCTCTTTCGAATAATGCGCATGGAGCGTTCGATCTCATCCATCACAGCGCCGATGGCTTCCGCTCTTCGGAAGGGGGTGTGGTCGACACGCAGGTAGACGGGACTGGTGTGGGCGAAGGCGGGATAGCCGGCGTAGGTCTTAGCGCCACCGGAGACGCGCGCGGCGATCCAGCCGCCTGCGTCGACGTCTAGCTCGCGCTCCAGGCGGACCTCGCGGCCGGCGATAGCGGGCTGGTCCGCGACAACGACGCCATCCTGTACGATTTCGATCTTTTCGAAGGGAATCCGTGATAGGGCACGTGCGCGGACGGTGATGTGGGACTTATTGGTGAGGGTGGAGCCGGGACCCTGGCCATCGACGGTGAACTCGAGCAGGGGTCCATTGCTGATGAAGGTGCGCCCGGTACGGAGCCCGGCGATCCAGGAGTCGTAGGTGAAGGCTCCTTCGACCTGGACAAAGACGCGGTTATGGTCGTAGATCCACCAATCGGTTCCGCTGGACGCGGTGATCTTGAGGCCCGTGTTGAGGAGGCGGTAGTAACGTTCGTAGTCGGCGGCAAGGCCATCGCCCAAGTTGTAGGCGTTTACGAGGCCGAGGCCGGCGGCGACCGGGATTTCGATGCCGCTGCCGTTGTGACACCAGACGGTGGTGCCGCCCAGGCTCTTTACTTCGGCGCAGAGCATGGACAGGGTGGGGTAGTCGGGGGCTTTGCCGTCGGCGCTTAGGAGGCCGGTGGAAACGGGTTCAATGGCCCGGGGGATGTTCAGGAAAAGGACGTGGCCGTAGCCGAAATCACCGAAGGTGCGGTTATTGCGGGCTTCCTCGCCCATGTCCATGATGGTGCCGTTGGTAGAGAACTGGGGCAGGCGGCCGACGGGATAGCGATTGGTGATGTACGGCGAATCGTTACGGATTAGATAGCTAAGGACACTGACATCGAGGTCCTCGGCGGGCGGGACAATGCGGATGCGGTCGTCGGGGTTTTCGTCGATGGAGAGGTGGTAGTGGGTGTGGGTATTGCCGGAGTACCAGCCTTTGGATTTGAGATCGGCGAGCGGTTTGACGGTGAGGTCGACGGCATGGGTGATGCCGCTGCCTACCTCAGTGAACTCGACGGCATTCTCGTGGCAGATGCCTCGGACGGCTTCGATGCGGTAGCGCCCGGCGGGGACGGCCACTTCGTACTCGCCTTTGGCATAGAAGTAGTGCCGGCGGTCCGGCATGGTCTTGATGGCCTTTTCGGGCATATAGACCTGACCGGTGTTGGATTCGGTGACACGGATCTTGGCGGGGATGGGGTGCCCGTTCTGGTCGCGGAGTTTGCCGCGGATGATGGCCGGAGCGGAGGTGCCGGGCTTCTGGCCGCGCAGCGGCGCCAGCATGGCTCCGGCGCCGGTGAGCACGGGAATGGAGGCAAGGATTTGACGGCGGGTGAGGTGAGTGTGTCCCATGATAGATCGAAACGGCCCATCATACATCGATCGGGGCACGCTAGGAGAAACTGGCCGATACTGGGACTTGCCAATAACAGATTTAGTTGCGCGGGCGAGCGCGTTTCATAACTGGGATGCGATGGCTCCGGCCGCGCTGGCGGGGATTGCACGGCGTGGCCCGTTTGAGGCGACGGCGGAAACGGGATGCGGCGGGAGTACGATCGTGCTTTCGAACGCGAGCAAACATCACACGGTGTTTGCGATTGAGGGCGAGAACCGGACGATCTCGGCGTTGCGGCACCATGCGGATCTGCTACTGGAGCGAGTGGAATTCGTTGAAGGCGAATCGAAGGACACCGTACCTGTCCACCGGTTTCGATCATCTCTGGATTTGGTGTTGCTGGACGGTCCGCATGCCTATCCTTGGCCGCAAGTGGAGTTCGCTTACCTGTACCCTCACCTGAAGGTTGGCGGCTGGCTGGTGCTGGACGATTTGCAGATACGGTCTGTGTTCGAGTTATTTGAGTTTCTGAAGCATGAACCAGAAGTGGCGCTGGAAGAGGTGGTGGTACGGACCGCGTTCTTCCGGCGCACGGGGGTTGAGCAACGCGGTCCGGACGGGTGGCAACTGCAGGGTATCAATCGATCTCCGGTTTGGCGGTATTCCTGGCGCGACCGGTTGCGGGACCTGATTCGTGGCCGTAGAAGATAACAAAACAACCGATTGCGGTCGGCTGTGCGAATTGCGAGTAGAGGCGAAGACGGTTCTGGTCGCTTCAGCAGTCAAGACAAACGACGGCGCAGTTAGGAGGTGGCGCGTTTTACTGTCAGTTCCACTTCACGGTCGCGCATCTGGTACTTGAACTTGATTGTGTTGCCGGAGACCTTGCCGGTATAGTTCTGTTTGATTTCGTTGCCGTTGAAGTTGCGGATGACGGTGAACGAGATATCGTCGCCGTTGATCTTGCCGTCCTTAATCTCGGTGTCGCCGTTACGGCCGGAGACGGTGCCGGTTAGCGCAGATCCGTCGGCCTTGAGGTTCATGGTGACGTCGCGGGTGCCATTGGGGGTTTCGACCGTGCCGGTCCATTTGCCGGTAACGTCCGCGGCGAGTAGGACCGCCGCACAGAGGAGAGTGGCGAGTGCGCCAATTAGTTTTTGCATTCCGGAGAGACTCCTTACCGGTGACTGACGAACATTGTCATGGGAATGTTACCGCATTGACAATATTCAATGCATCGCGTCAGAAATGGAGCCGGGCGGTGTATTGAAACTCGCGCCCGAAATTGCCCTGGTTGGTGGAACGTCCGAACGTTGTGCTCAAGACGTTAGCGTCGGGCATGCTGGGGATGAAGCTATTGGTGACGTTATAGGATTCCATGCGGAATTCCAGCCGTACGCGCTCTGTGAGGGGGAAGAACTTGGCGAGCGTCAAATCGACGTTCCAGGTTCGCGGCCCGGTCACGCCTTCGTATTGGTAAGGATTCAACCGAGGGGTAAACGCTTCCGGACGAGTGAACCTGGAGGTGTCGAACCAACGATCGCGGGTCGGGTTGTCGATAGCGGGCGACTCCGATATGATGGCTTGTCCGAAGCGAACGAACGTGCCGGAGGCGTAAGTGTAGATACCACTGGCCGTCCAGCCGCCGAGTAGGGCGTTTACAAGGGGGTGGGTGTTGGCCATCATTTGCCGTCCGCGGCCGAATGGGAGATCATAAGAACCCGCAATTGTCATTCGGTGCCGCGGATTGTTGCTGTCGATATAGGTAAGTCGGTTGACGTACTGATCGTCGGAATTGAAGAAGCCATCGGTTTTCTGGCGATTGTAGTTGTAAGCCCAGAGGAAGGTGTAACCACGTGCGGAGGAACGCTGCAACCGAAGCTGCAATGCCTGGTAACGGTCGCGAACACCGGCCACCTGCGTTTGGTAAAGCCGTCCGTACTGCGGATAGGGAACAAGCAGGCTGCCGAGGGTGACGTTCGCGCGATTTCGCAGCTGTCCGGGGAACTTATCGGGTGTAAGGTACTGATAGAACGGGTTGGCGATAGAGCGTGAAAGCTCGGCTTTGTACTGATAGGAGAGCTTCGGATCGGACAGATTGAATTCCTTCGTGTAGCCCAGGTCATGTCCGAAGTTCATGAAGTATGTAGCATCGAGTACGATTTGGGCGGGTAACTGGCGCTGGATACTAAGGTTGATCCGGTCGTTAATGCCAGTTATCATGTCGGGTCCGATCCAGTTCGCTACATCGCCCAAGTTGGTGTAGCGGCCAAGGGTACGGCCCAAGGGCTGAATGAGCGGATTACTTGCCGGAAAGGGATTACTGAGCCGGGCACCGGGTATGCCTTGTAAAACCGGTTCGACGCTGGTTGCGGCGTTAAAGCCATAAGTAGGCAGACCGTCCAGGGTCCCGTTCACAACTTCACCGGGGATAGAGAATCGCGCGAAGCCGATGCGTATGGCCGTGCGGTCATCGACCTTGTACGCGATGCCCGCACGCGGCATGAAGCGGTTCCGGGGAGTTTTGAACGCGTTCGGGTTCTTCTCATCGGTAAAGTACCAGGCGCCGTTGAACTTATATGCGACGTTGTTCATGCGGGCGACGGAATCGGGAATGGCGGGCTTATTTGCCTGCATCTCCGGGATGGGGTCGTTCAGGTCCAAATAGCGCGAGACCCGGAGGCCCGTGTCGCGGATGCCCGTTTCGAGTTCATACCTGACACCGAGATTGAGGGTGATTTTGCGCGATAGCCGGATATCGTCCTGGAAGTAGGCGCCGTAGTATTGCGACCGCAGGTCCAGTGGAGAAATGAACTGCGCCTGCGATGTTCCTTCCAGAGCACCAAGCAGGAAGGTGGCCCAGGGATGTCCGCGAAGGCGCGTATCGGGGTTGATGAATGTGTCGGCCGTTTGGACGGGACTGAAATTGAAGGTAAAGGGATTAGGATTGTGCTGGATGCCGCGGGCACGCCGTGTTTCGAAGCCGGTCTTCAATTGATGCTTGCCGCGGAAGTGAGACAGCTTACCGTGAATGCTGTAACTACTTGGCCGTTGCACCCAGGTAGCGCCGCGACCAAAGGTGGAGCCGCCGGAGACGGCCATCTGAGGGTAATAAAGAGTCTCCAGGTTGGACGTGTAAGTCTTGTACCATTCGTTGCCGCCCCACAGGTCAGCCAGTTGCTTTGGAGTAAGCACGGTGGATGGAGTGTCGAGGTCGTCTTGCAACGAGGTGAAGCCGAACCGGACATTGGCGATGGTGTTCGGCGAAATCGTATAAACGGAATCGAAGGCCAGACTTCGCGAGGCCATGATTCCACCATTGATGGCCGCGGCAGGTGAGTTGGCGAAATTCTGTGGCTGATAGTCGTTGACGAAACGGCTGTAACGCCCAAAGACCTTCCATTTGTCGCTGATGTTCCAATCGGCGCGGTCGGAAAAGTTCCAGTAATTGTGATAGCGGGGGAAGCCCAGCTTAAAGTTATTAACGCCGGTAAGGTCGTCGCCGCGATCGTTTGGAAGCCAGAGATCTTTCAAGGCGCGCTGAGCTGTTGGATCGAAACGGTCCACGGGAATACGGTTGCTGGGGAACGGAGTGCGCGACGCTCGTCCGGTAGCCGCGTCGAACTGAGTGCTCCAAGGGTCGTAGATAACGCGCATCGCGCCACTTGTGGTGAGACTGCGCGAAAAGTCGCCGCTGCGCTCCAACTCAGTCGGCAGGGTCTGGATGGTGGAAAGCGCTTGGGGCGTCTTCCATTTTTCAAAGGTGACAAAGTTGAACAGGCGATTGCGGAGAACCGGTCCGCCGAGCGTGCCTCCGCCGATATGGTTGCGGCTGAGATTGGCACGCCGGGTAACGGAGTTGGCGACAGCGTTCAGTTTCGGGTTACGACCGAAGTAATAGGCACTGCCATGATACTCATTGGTGCCGGATTTCATCGAGAGGCTGATGGTGCCACCAGCACTATGACCGAACTCAGCATCGACGGCGTTCTGTTGAACCGTGAATTCCTGCACCGAGTCCATTGGCGGTGCGTAACTTCCTTTCTGCCCAAGCTGAATGGGCACACCATCTAACAAAAGGTCGTTACGGCTGGACGTGCTGCCGCCGACATCGATCTGACTGGAAGACCACATGAAGTAGGGGTATCGATCCTGGCCGTAGCGGTTGACCACGGCGGGATCGAGAAGGGCGAGCGAGAAGGGATTGCGAGCGATGATCGGAAGAGTCGAAATCATCTTGCCGTCGATCGTGAGTTCACGGCTGCTGGTCGTGAACTGCACGGCAACCGGCGCCGATGTCACGACTACGGACTCGGTGACTTGGCCAACCTGAAGGGTCAGGTTTACCGAGATATCGGCACGAACCTGAACGGTGACGTTTTGTTGAAGGACTTTGTTGAAGCCGGGAGACTCCACCGCCAGGGTATAGACACCCGGTTCCACATAATCGAAGAGGTACTTGCCGGTGGCATCTGTGGAGCGGGTGGCGGAAACGCCGGTGTTGTCATTACTCAGGACAACCTTAGCGCCCGGGACAGCGGCAGTTGTCGAATCGGTGATGATGCCCTGGACTTTACCGCGGTAGTCTTGCGCGAGGCCTAACATACCGAAGATCGCGAAGGCGAACAAATAACGTTGCATATGCGATATCTCCTGCGGGTGGTGGCATGAGTATACACCAAGGCAATCAGCGGTGTTCGGTCTGGAAAGGGTTATGGGGGCGCGACACAGAAGATCCTTGCCCGGTGAAGCCGCCGCAGTGGATTAACGTTTAATCATGTTGAAATTGGGCTCGTTTCGCTAATTAAGAAGGGCGCCGGCGTCGTCGCGTATTTCGGCTCGGTTACGAAGGGAGAGTTCGTTTCGCAAATTGTTGAAAACTGTAATGCTCCTTCCTGCGACACTTCCTTGCGAAAAACAAAAAGACCACGCGATGGCGGTCCTTTTTGAATTGGTTTAGGTGTGGACACACGTCCACCTCAAGGTTCAAGTGTACCAACAATGCCGGCGGAATTCAAGAGCGTTATCTGATATTTCCTATTTGATAGCCTCCGCAGGCAGTCGGAAGGCGGCCATTTCTTGTCCGTTACGGACGACCAGGACGTTGCCGGCGATGGCTGGATGATTCCAGGTCTTGTCGTCGAGGGCAGGGAAGCGGGCGAGTTCAGTGAACTGGTTGGGTAGGGCAGAGACAAGAGCGAGTTCTCCCTCTTCAGAGAGGATGAGAAGCAGATCCTGATCGGAGAGTAGAAGCAACTGGCCGTGGCCGAAGCGGCCACCTTTCCAGTTACGCTTCCCATCTTGCAGGCTGATTGAAGACAGAATGGCGCCGTCGAACCCGTAGGCATGACCTTTGTTTGTTACAAAGTCGTTGAAGTACGGCTTGAGACCGGTGGAGGTCCAAGTTTCGGCAGAGGTCCAGTTGGCGGCGGTGCGGGTGAGGGCGAGGTTACGAATGCCGAAACCGCCGGATGCGCCGGCGGTGGTGACGAGGAGGTTGTTTCCGGGCAGCAAGGCGGGTTGAACGATGGGCGTTCCTTCCCACGCGTGCTGCCACAGGATGGAGCCGTCGGTGGGAGAGTAACTGGTGGCGCCAGAGCCGTTCATGAGGACGACTTGCGGAATGCCGTCGATGACGACGAGTTGAGGTGAGCTGTAGCTACCGGGCCCTGCCGGCGCTACCCAACGCGGCGCGCCGGTGACAAGGTTGTAGGCGGCAAGGCGGCCGGAGATTGCGATCAGGAGGGTGTCATCAAGGACGAGCGGCGAACTCGAGAAGCCCCAGACCGGGACTTTGGCCTGGAGTTCAACCGCGGCATTGCGCGTCCAAACGACGGCTCCGGTGCGAGCGTTGAGAGCATTCAGGACACCGGTGGCGCCGAAGGAATAGACGCGGTTGTTATGGAGAGTGGGCGTGGCACGGGGGCCGGCGCCGGCGTTCGATTCCCAGAAACGAACGGGGTCGGTGTGAGTCCACAGGGGCGCTCCGGTGGGGAGGGCGTAACAGGAGACAACCTCGGATTCGCCGCGCTGTTCCTGGGTGTAGAGACGACCTTCGCCGATAGCGAACGAGGACCAGCCGGGTCCAATGGGATGGCGCCAAAGTTCGACGGGAGGATTGATGGACCAATTGGTAGCGATTTTGAGGCCGGCTACCTGGGCATCGCGATTAGGTCCGCGGAATCCGGGCCAGTCTGGCGCCGGTAGAGGCGGTGTTGCAGGGGTGGGCGACGGGAGTTTCGGTTCGGCAACGGGCTTGGTTGGTTCCGGTTTCGGCTCAGGCGGCGGAGCGGGAGTAAGCACCGGCGTTTGGGCGAGGAGTTGCTGTTCGGCTGTAGGGGTCCAACGCCAGTGGAACCGGGAATGTCCGGTACCGGTGACACCGTCCGTTCGGAGGAGTGCAAGCGACGAGGCGGCCAGCAGGGATGCGCCGAGAAGGGCAGGCAGACGCGCACCAGGTGAGAGGCGCCGGCCGAAGGCGGCCCAGACGACGAGTGCGAGGCTCAGAACCGGGAGGACGTAGAGCAGGAACATGATGCCCATCATTCCTGTGGCTATCGATGGATGGAGAATGAGACGGGTAGCGAAGCCGGCTACGATCATGAGGGGAAGAGCGGCAAAGCGTTCGAGGCGCGGGGCGCGGCTGAAGAAGGTCCACCAGATGAGGATGATGAGGGTCCCCACGAGGCCGGCGACCACACCGACGATCATGGCTTCAGGAACCAAGGCAGGAAGTACCAACCAGAGCAGCCATTGAATGGCGACGATGGCGATTCCGGGCCAGAGACGAAGCGGGGTGTTGGGCGCAGTCATGCCTGATGTATACGATAACGGCGCGCGCCATGTTCCGCCAAAGACAGACAGAGGCCGGGAGGTGTGCCGAGCTTCCTTGAAGACCTGAGGCTTGAAAACCTGACGGCGTTCAAGGAAGCGCGGCAACGCGAACAGTGGTAACTGCTAGTAGATGCGCAGGGTGTGGGCCATTGGTAACTCGTTGGGCGTATTACGGTCGAGGATCACCCGCACGTAATACAGATAACTGCTGAAATTGAACGTGTTGTTCGGGAACGTGCACGTCTTGCAGGTGCCTGGAGGGGGCTGGCCGTAATGCCGTATCTGGCAAATGAGAGTCTGCTGTCCAGTGCAACGGTTGACGCGATAGAGAAACGCTTCCGCAATGCTTGTGCCCGGAGCCTGCGCGCCGAACTCGAGTGTGGTCCAGCCGGGGATTGCGATGGTGGGAATGGCTCCCGTGGTACTTACCGGGTGGGGCACGTTCACCACGTTGTAGCGAAACTCAAGGGGCGCGACCGATCCGTTCGGACCATAGCCGGCGCTTGCGTTCATGAAGCCAAAGATCGGAAGGGAGCTTTCGTCCACCGATCCAGAGGCCCCGATAGCCGTCCAGGCGGGTGGCGGCGGGGGTATGACCACCTGCGCTGCCGCTGGTGTGACATCGATCCATAATCGGAGCGTGTCGGACGCGGTCCAAGTTAATACACCGGCTACGGCCACGAGAGTGACCGGAACCACGAGCTTCTTCATGTGAAGAAATAGGTTTTTCATTGTGTTCCTCCGCTAAGTCGCCTTAACTCTTGAGTAAGGCGAGTAATCTGATCCTGTTCGGTTTTCAGACGTTGCTGCAGGCCGGCTTGACGCGCCCGCAGTGCGTCCAATTGCTGATCGATTTCTCTTGCCCGTGCCACCCCCAGTTCAGCGCGCGTCGCTTCCACCTCAAGCCGTTGCGCGTCGGTTAGATCGGGAGCAACGAGCATCTGTTCGATGTCGTGAAGATCGTGCCGGCGGGCCTGGTCGGCCTCGTTCAGCCATAACTCATCGACGCGGACCTGTTCCAGGTCACCGCTTAACGCTAAAGCCGCCGACCGACGTAATTCGAGCTTCAGTCGGATTACTTCAACGTTGAGTGTAAGTACTTGCGATTCGAGCGATTTCAGGGTGTCGCGCAAGCGAACCAGTTCGTCGGTGCGACCCTGCTGGAGGGCCGCACCGACGAAGAGGGGGGCTGTCGCGACGGCAACAGTGAGAAGCCATCGCATCTGAACATTTCCTCCGCAATAACTAGTGTTGCGGAGAGATGGGGCGTTTCAAGATGTCAGATCACGCGGTTTGTGTCTCGATCGCACCTAGCGGACCGGCTCGAACAAAGCGAAGACGAACAGTGTTCCACCGCTCCGGTAGTCGCGCATCCATGGGGCGCCGGCACCGGTGAAGCCACGCACCGCGCCAGACATTCCCGAGGCGATCGCGATGTATTGGCGCCCGTTGATGCGGAACGAGACCGGGGCGGCGCGGATGCCGGAGCCGGTCTGGTATGACCATAACTTAGTGCCGTTTTCCGCGTCGTGGGCGATGAAGTTACCTTCCGCGTCGCCGGTGAAGACGAGCTTGCCGGCGGTGGTTAGCATGCCGCTGCCCATGGGTGTTCTGGTTCGCTGTTCCCAGGCTGGTTCGCCGGTATCGACACGGATGGCCATCACTTTGCCATACGCCTGACCGGGCAGGTAACGGAAACCGCTCGGGCCAGGCTTGAGGCCTTTAGCTTTGGCTTCGACACCATAGTTTGAGAACACGGCGCAGTTTTCGATGACGGGGACATACATCAGTCGGGTTTGCGGGTTGTACGCCATCGCATTCCATTCTTTGCCACCCGCAGCGCCTGGACATACTTCGACGCCTTCGTAGTTCGGAATCTTCGTTTCATCGACGATCGGATGGCCGTCTTTGTCAAAGCCTTTGGCCCAGGTAACTCGAACAAAGGGCTTGGCGTAAAGAAACTTACCGGATTTGCGCTCAAAGGCGTAGAAGTGTCCGTTGCGATCAGCGTGGAGGAGGGCTTTGTGGCGGCGACCGTCGTGCAGGAGGTCGTCGACGAATACCATTTCATTGACGCCGTCGTAATCCCAGACGTCGCCGGGAGTGAACTGGTAGTGCCAGGCTAACTTGCCGGCATCTACGTTGAGCGCGATCACGGAGTCGGTGTATAAGTTGGCGCCTTTGCGGGCGCCACCGTCGAAGTCGGGGAAGGGATTGCCGGTGCCCCAGTAGACGAGCTTGAGGTCGGGGTCGTAGGAGCCGTTCATCCAGGTGGCGCCGCCCCCGATTTTCCAGGAATCGTCGCTCCAGGTGTTGCGATTGGGGTCTTCGGGGCCTGCGGTGGTGTAGAAGCGCCAGAGCCGGTTGCCGTTGGCCGCGTCATAGGCATCGATGAAGCCACGAGCCGGATAGTCGCCGCCGGCAATGCCGACGATTACCTTGCCGTCCACGGGAAGCGGGGGAGCGGTAGCGCTTAGGTTATCGTCCACCTTACCCATCTCAATATCCCAGCGGACGCGTCCGTCCCGCGCGTTCAGTGCCACCAGGTGCGCATCGAGCGTGGCGAGATAGACGGTATCGTTCAGGATGGAAACACCGCGGTTTACGGGTCCGCAGCAGTATTTGAGCTTCTCAGGGAGGCGGCGGCGATAGTGCCAGATCTCGGTTCCGGTTTTGGCGTCTATCGCGAAGACGTGGTTCCAGGAAGTGGTGAGATAGATAACTCCGTCTACGACGAGCGGCGTGGCCTGAAGCCCGTCGGGCACACCGGTTTGGAAGCTCCAGACGGGTATAAGATTTTTGACGTTCGAACGATCGATGGCGTCGTGTGGGCTGAAGCGCTGATTGCCGAAGTCGCGGCCGTACTGGAGCCAGTTGTCGGCATCGCGATCAGGCGCGGTGAGTCGGGCAAAGGGGACGCGGATCTCCGGCGCCTGAGCTTCCGTGCTCGGGATGATGGCGGTGGACGAGAGGGTGCGAAGGTGAGCGACCAGGGCTTGCCGTTCCGGAGCGGTTAAGCGATCGGAAAAACCGGGCATAGCGGTGCCGCGAACGCCTCGCGCGATCACCGTGTCGAGTTGCGCGTCGGATACGCTGCGCTGCCACGTAACACTGGTGAGACCGGGTCCGGAGCCACCTTCACCAGTGGACCCGTGGCACGCAGCGCAGTGCGTGGTGAACAGGACTTGTCCGCTGGGCGGCTGGGCGGCGAGAGGAGCGAGGATGAGGGCGGGGAGTAGGTGCACAACCTTCATGGCGACATTTCATCATAATGAAGAGTTCCTGTTATGTCGCGCTTTCTGTTTGTTCTCTTCTTAGGATGCTCGTTTGCCGCTGCCCAATCGGCCATACCCGAGCGGTTGAATCGAGTGATATCTCTACATGAGGCAAAGACCCCGGCCTTTGGGGTGTTTGCCGCGAACATCTCGACGCGCGCCGGCGCGGCGATGTCGAGCGCACCTCTGGATTTCGTGATTATCGACCTGGAGCATTCGCCGTACGATCCGACGCGGTTGGAGTCGTATCTGCTGGCGATGGTGGACAAACGGCGGATTTTCGAGAAGCGAACGCTGCAGCCCGCCGTAGTACCGATCGTGCGCCTGCCTGCGAACGGCCGCGAGCATGTGGAGTACATGATTAAACAGGTGCTGGATTTGGGTGCATATGGTGTGGTGGTGCCGCATGTCAATAATCGCGACGATGCGCTGGCCGCGGTACGGGCCATGCGATACGCGCATCCGGACGGGCTGCCGGATTCGCGGCCGGCGGGCCGGCGGGGCGTGGGTTATGGATGGGCGGTGAGATATTGGGGCCTGGCCGCGCCCGAATATGTGAAGCGTGCGGATCTTTGGCCGCTCGATCCGCAAGGGGAATTACTGCTGTGGTGCATGATCGAGTCCGCCGAGGGGATTGAGAATGTACGAGATATCGCTAAGACACCGGGGGTTAGCGGACTGTTTCTTGGGCCTTCTGACTTATCGGTTTCTCTCGGGGTAGCGGAAAGCGATTCGAAAGTGGAGCAGGCGATCGAGAAGGTGGCTGCCGTGTGCCGCGAAACAGGCGTACCGTGCGGGACACTGACTGGCGGCGACGGCGTGACGAAACGACTGCGCCAGGGGTTCCGGTTTCTAGCGGTCGGAGGAGATTCGGGTATCTCCTCTTCGGTGGACCGGTCGTTGCGGCTAGGCCGCGAGTTTAAGTAGATCGGCGGACTCGAGCGCTTGCTTGACCGATTGAAGGAAGCGTGCCGCTGGAGCGCCGTCAGTTACTCGATGGTCGAAGGTGAGACTGAGCGTTAGCTGATGCCGTGCTGCGATTTGCCCATCGGCTAGCACTACAGGCTGCAGGGCGATCGCCCCAACGCCCAACACCGCGGTTTCCGGGTAGTTGATCACAGGCGTGAACGCCTCAATGTCATAAGCGCCGAGATTGCTTACGGTAAAGCAACTGCCTTGGAGATCTTCGGGCTTCGCCGTGCCGTTGCGGGCAGCGTCGATTAAGGACTTTGATCGAACGGTGAGTTGGCGGAGCGTTAAGTTTGCCGCATCCGGAATTACCGGGACGAGAAGGCCGCGCGGTGTGTCTACGGCAACGCCAATGTCGAAGGTGTTGGGGATTGTAATCCGGTCGAAGGCCCAGCGGCCGGCCAGGACGGGATGGTCTTTCAACGCTCGCGCGGCGACGAACACGATCGCGTCTGTGTAATTGCAGACTAATTGCTTGCGGAGTTGGACAAGATTTGTCGCGTCGACGCGGCAGGTGAGGGTGACGGGAACCGTGTTGTTGCGTGCCTCCATCATGCGCATGGCGACGGCACGGCGCAGGGGAGTGAGGGGAATGTCGTGCTTCAAGATCGGCGTGGCGGGTGCCGCCGGACTTACGCGCAGGGCAACAGGTTCGGTG
Source organism: Bryobacterales bacterium (assembly GCA_020846745.1). Taxonomy (GTDB): domain Bacteria; phylum Acidobacteriota; class Terriglobia; order Bryobacterales; family Bryobacteraceae; genus JADLDI01. The sequence continues at coordinate 22,164 of JADLDI010000155.1, forward strand.
GCGGCAGCGCGAACGTCCCGCTCGCGGACGCGTCCGCCTTTGCCGGTTCCCACAACGGACTTAGTATCGACTCCTAACTCGGCGGCAACCCGGCAGGCTCGCGGAGTAGCCGCAGGTTCAGACGGCCCGGTTGGCGCAGGCTTCGGAACAGTCCCGGAGGGCACCTCACCCGGCTGTAGCAGATAGCCGATTAACTGGCCGACAATGACGGTTGCACCCTCTTGCGGAGCGTCGGGCGGCAGATCAAGAATTCCGCTATCGAGGGACTCGACGTCCATGGTGACCTTGTCACTTTCGAGAGCAAACAGAGGTTCGCCGGCTTGGACTGTATCGCCGGGCTTCTTCAGCCATGACGAGAACGTGCCTTCATCCATCGACCAACCAAGGCGCGGGACGGTAATTTCAATGGGCATGGTTGTTCGTTGTTACTCGTCGATGAGGTCACGAATCGCCTGTGTGATCGATTCGACGTTCGGAATGACCGACGCTTCAAGTGTGGGGCTATAGGGGGTGGGGGCGAAGGCGCCATTCAAGCGCCGGATGGGAGCGTCCAAGTCGTCGAATCCGGTATCGGCGGCGCATGCCGCGATTTCAGAAGCGAGGCTGCACGGCGCGAACTCCTCGTCGACGATCAACACTCGGCCGGTTTTGTGGAGGGAGTTAAGGATGGTGGTGGTGTCAAGCGGAGAGATAGTGCGCGGATCGATAACTTCCACGGAGATACCGGACTCCGCTAACTTATCGGCGGCAGCCAGTGTGCGAGGCACCATGGCTCCAATGGCAACAACCGTGGCATCGCGCCCCTCGCGTATAATTCGAGCTTTGCCGAATTCTATCTCGTACGACTCTGTGGGGACCGCGGCCTTGCTTGCTAACAGATCGCGCGGCTCCAGGAAAAGCACCGGATCGTCACAGCGGAGCGCGCGAATGAAGAGACCCTTGGCGTCATATGGCGTGGACGGCACCACAACACGCAATCCGGGTATGTGGCTATAGATGGAGTAATAGTTGCCGGAATGATGAGTGGCCGCAGACCGGCCGATCCCGATGCAGCCCCGTAGCAACACGGGCATCTTCAGGCGGCCGCTGCTCATGTATTGCATCTTGGCGATTTGGTTGACGAGTTCACCAAACGAGTCGTTAATGAAATCGAGAAACATGAAATCGATCACCGGGCGGGTGCCGGTCATCGCGGCACCGCAGGCGAGACCGACGAATCCACGCTCGCAGATCGGGGTGTCGCACAGCCGTTCGCCACCATATTTCGCGAACAGGCCGGCCGTCGTACCAAAGTTGCCGCCGCGCACACCGATACCTTCTCCCATGACGAAGATGCCGGGGTTGGCAGCCATTTCGGAATCAAGCGCTTCGAGCGTGGCGCCGACGTAGGAAATCTGCCGCGTACCTGCAGAGGGTTCGAGTTGTGGAGCCGAATCGGCGGTGGAATAAACGTGTGTGAGCGCATCGGAAGCGGGCGGCCACGGGGCGAGTTCAGCGGCCTGACTTGCCTTGCTTATCTCCTGCTGAATGTCCGCGTCGATGTTATCGAGGTCGTCAGCGGTGGCCTGTGCGGTTTCGATCAGGTGTGTCCGGTACCGTTTGATCGGGCAGCGTTCGCGCCACGAAGTAACTTCTTCTCGGGTGCGGTAGGTGTAATCGCCCATACCTTCCGCATGTGGACGAGTGCGGTAAGTCTTACACTCAAGCAGTGTAGGACCGCCTCCACTTCGCGCGCGAGCAACAGCCTCAGCGGCGGCTTCGGTTACCGCGACCACGTCGTTGCCGTCGACCTGAAGACCGTGAATTCCATATGCGGCGGCGCGAGAAGCTACATCAGGGTTACCGGCGGAATACTGGAAGGGAACCTCAGTCGCGAACTGATTGTTTTCGCAGACAAACAGGACCGGCAGTTTCCAGATGCCCGCCATATTCAGCCCTTCGTGAAAGGCCCCATTGTTAACCGCGCCATCACCAAAGAATGCCACGGCGACCCGATCGCTCTTCAGAATCTTGAAACTGTAACCCGCCCCCGCGGCTTGTAAGATACAGGGGCCGACGATACCGCTGGTGCCCATCATGCCGACTTCCGGCGAGAAGATATGCATGGAGCCGCCGCGGCCCCGAGATACACCGGGTTCACGGCCAAATAACTCAGCCACTAACTCGAATGCGGGAACTCCCTTGGCGAGCGCGTGGCCGTGGCCGCGATGTGTGCTGAAGATCGCATCATCGTTCCGGAGATGTGCACAGACACCGGTAGCTACCGCCTCCTGACCGACATACGTGTGACAAGCACCGTGGATGAGTCCGCGGGCGTGGCAGCGCGCGAGTTGCTCTTCGCACACGCGGATCAAGCGCATGGTGCGATAGAGATATCTGGATTGCGGTGTCATGCGTGCTTCCTGGCGGCATGACGAACGGAACCGCCGGCATTCATGGCCAGGTTGCCGCCGTCCATGGGGATAAGGGCGCCGGTGATCCACCGGGACGAGTCCGAAGCGAGGAATACGGACAGGCCCTTGATGTCATCGGGATGACCAAGGCGCCCTGCCGGGATGCCGCTCAGAAATTGATCGCGCAACTTTGGATTTTCCATCATGCGCTGTTCGAGGCCTGGGTTAACGACTTGGGCGGGGAGAATCGCATTCACGCGAATGCCTTCACTCGACCATTCGGTGCTGAGTTCGCGCGTCATCTGTGCGACGGCGCCCATGGCCATGCTGTAAGCCGTGTGGCCGCGGCCAAGGGCCGTGATGCTGGCGAGCGAGCCGATGTTAACGATGCTGCCGCCGCGACGGGCGGCGAGCATGCGGCGGCCCGCTTCCTGGCAAGCGCAAAACCGGCCAAGCACGAGATTGCGCCAGACCTGTTCGACCTCTTCGAGTGTGATCTGCTCGGGCGGCTTGATGATGGCATCGCCGGCGACGTTACCGAGAAAATCGATGCGGCCGAATTCCGCGTCCAGCAATTGGAACACTTCGCGAACCTGTTTGGGATCGGAAGTGTCGTTAACAGCGGCGACGGCCTTTCGGCCCATGTCTTTAATGGCGGCGGCGGTCTGAGAGACGCCGTTGCCGTTGAGATCGATGATGAGGAGATTTGCGCCGGCTTCAGCTAACGCCAGTGCCATTGCGCGGCCAAGGCCGCGAGCGGCGCCGCTGACTACGGCAACTTTGCCAGTGAGATTGAAGAGTGAAGAAGGCATATGGATTTAGGAAGTCGGAACAGGTTTGCGAGTAACTCTTACGAAGCTAACAATAAGTCCGCCGAGCAGATAACAACCGGCGAGGAAGAAAAGACAGGTGCTGTCGGTAGCGCCGTGGTGGCGCATCCAGCCGATGATATGGTTGCCGAGGTATCCGGCAAGATTCGCAAAGATATTGATAAAGCCGATACTCGCCGCGGCGGCCGATGCAGTGAGTGTGAGCGTAGGAAGGGCCCAGAACGGAGGCGGCCACGAATAGGAAACCAGGCCTGTGAAACAGAGCGAAGTCATGGCGAAGGCGAATGAATTACCCGAGGCAGCACTTAAAAGGAGAAAGCAGCCGGCGCCTACCTGGCCGGCAACACAGTGCCACTTACGGTCACCCGTTTTGTCGGATGAGTAACCGGAATACAAAACCCCAACCAGGCCGCAGAGATAATAGAGGCCGCTGAAGAGGAGCGAGAACTGGTCAGAACCACCGGAAAGGCTTTTGACCGTGGTTGGAAGCCAGAATCCGAGAGCGTAGCCGCCGGTGTTGGTGGCAAAGATACCGAGCGACAGTAACCAGACAGTGGGTAGGCGGAGAGCTTGACCAATGCTAACTTTCCTTACTGCCTCCTTGGCCTTGGCTTCCGCGGCCAAGGCGCCTTCGAGGTAATCGCGTTCGTCGGCAGTCAGCCACTTGGCATGGCGAGGACGGTCCGTCATATAAAGAAGTGTTGCGATGCCCAGGATCACGGCAGGCAGGCCTTCGAGGATAAACATCCACTTCCACCCAGCCAGACCAAGCCATTTGACTTCGAGCAGGAGTGCGGAAATGGGTGCGCCCAGAGCAAGGCTGAAAGGCACGGCCACGATCAGTCCCGACATGGCCCGGCCTCTCTCTTTCATCGGGAACCAGTGGGTGAAATAGACGATTATCCCGGGAAAGAAACCGGCTTCCGCCACGCCCAGTAGGAATCTTGCCGCATAGAACTCCATGGGCGTGCGGACGAACGCGGTAGCGGCAGAGATGAAGCCCCATGTAATCAGGATTCTGGCGAACCACTTGCGGGCGCTCCAGCGTTCAACAAGGATAGCGCCGGGGATTTCCAGCAGAAGATAGCCGATGAAGAAGATACCGATGCCCAGGCCGAAGACCTCTTCAGAAAACTTCAAGTCATTCGCCATGCGCAGCTTGGCGAAGCCGACGTTGGCACGGTCCAGATAGGCGGTGAGATACAGCAGGACAGAAGGCGGAAGAATGCGCCACCACACCTTGCGCCGCAGCGCTACGATCGCGTCGGCTGTAAGCTGCATTTAGGTGAGGATTTCCGTGATGACGCGGGCGGGATACTGATCAGTTAGACGGTCTTTCAAGCCATTGCGTTCAAATACCAAGGTTTGGAAATTCAGGCCTGCGAGGTGGAGCATGGTCGCGTGGAAGTCGTGCACGCTGACCCGGTTTTCCACCGCCTTGTGACCGATGTCGTCGGTAGCCCCGTAGGCGAGTCCGCCTTTCACGCCGCCCCCGGCCATCCAGGTGGTGAAGCCGCTGGGACCGTGGTCGCGGCCGGCGTTACCGGCATCGCGAACTTGCGAGAGCGGAAGGCGGCCGAACTCCCCGCTGTACATGATCAGCGTCGAATCCAGCAGGCCGCGCCGCTTAAGATCCCGGACTAGGGCCGCGATGGGCTTGTCAGTCTTACCGCAGGCGTAGCGGAGGCCGGTGGTGAGGTCGGCGTGGTTATCCCATATCTGGCCTTCGATGAAGATCTGAATGAAGCGGACCCCGCGTTCGACCAGGCGGCGAGCCATTAAACAGCGCTTCCCGTAGGATTGAGTCAGTTCCTGATTCAGGCCGTACATTTCCTTCGTCGCATCGGACTCTTTCGACAGGTCCAGCGCATCGGTAGCTTCCATTTGCATGCGGGCCGCCATCTCGTAACTCGAGATACGCGCGTCGAGGTCGGGTTGGGCGCGGCGTTCGGCGCGGTGCGCATCGTCGATCTGTTTGAGAAGACGGCGGCGGGCTTCAACGAGCGGAGTTGGAATGTCGTCGGAAGGTTTGAGGTTCAGGAGGGGGGCGCCTTCACTGCGGAAACGTGTGCCCTGATAAACGGGTGGCAGCCAGCCGGACTGCCAGTTCTGGATTCCGTTGATGGGTAGGCCTTTGGGGTCGTCAAGCACGATGTAAGCCGGAAGGTTCTTGTTTTCGCTTCCTAAGCCGTAAGTTACCCATGCGCCGAGGGATGGGCGGCCGGGGATGGTGCGGCCGGTGTGCATAAGATAAAGTGACGGTTCGTGATTGAAATGTTCGCCGTAAGTAGAGCGGATGAGGCAGACATCATCGATTACCGAACCGAGGTTCGGCAGTAACTCGGAAATCTCGACGCCTGACTTACCATAACGTCTGAAATCGAAGGGTGACGGCAGCATGCCGCCTACCTCGTTGGTGAACTCGATCTCGTTGGCGACGTCGCGCGGAGCGGCACTACCGGCCAGGCGCTTCAGCATAGGTTTGGGATCGAAGAGATCCACCTGGCTGGGGCCGCCGTTCATAAAGAGATGGATGATCGACTTAGCTTTGGCTCTGCTGGGTGCGGCTAGGAGTTTGCCGCCTAACAGGGCAGCGAGGGCGGCGCCATGGACGCCGTCGGCCATATGGGAGAAGAAGTCGCGGCGCGAGAGACTTTTCTTAGTCGACATAGGAAAACTCCGCCGAATTCAAGAGTGTGTGAATGAGATCGCCCAACGCCATCCACTGCGCCATAACGCGCTGGGGAGCTGGTTCGCGTTTTGCGGATAGTCGCGGCTTCCATTCAGCCTCGAACTCCGCCAATGCCGCAGCGGCGCGGGCGATTTCGGGTTGAGATGGAGGCCGGGACAGAACACGCCGGTAGACCAGTTGAATCTGCGCCTCGCGGCTGACGGGCTGCTCGTCGAGGATTCGGCCCGCGAGGTGGCGGGCGTCCTCAATCGTCGCAGCGCTATTCATCAACTGGAGTGCTTGAGTGGCAACGACCGAGCGCGGACGGTCGATGCAGTTGGGTGTCATTGGCGGGGTGTCAAACGTCTCGAGCATGGTGACGGGCGTACGCCGCCGTTGCAGCACGTAGAGCGCACGCCTGTAGCCTCTGCCTGAACTCTTCGGAACGACCTCTCCATCGGGTTTGACGTCGATTGGTGAGGCGGGCCCGAACGCGGTGGGATCGAGTTGGCCGGTCACCTTACGGATCGAATCATAGATCGCGTCGGCATCCATGCGGCGCATCGGCATGCGCGAGAGCAGGATGTTATCCGGGTCCTTTGTTTCCAGGCCTGGAGCTACTCTTGATGTTTGACGGAACGCCGTTGAGTTCAAAATGAGGCGATGGATCGACTTGAGACTCCAGTTATTCCGCACTAACTCTGTGGCCAGCCAATCGAGTAACTCAGGGTGCGACGGCGCAGAGCCTGTTTTACCGAAGTTGGCCGGCGTGGCAACAATGCCGCGACCGAAGTAGTGCATCCAGATGCGGTTGACGATGACGCGAGCGGTCAACGGGTGATTCGGTTGAGTGATCCAGTCGGCCAGGGCGATGCGGCGCCCCGTGGAATCGCCAAGAGGGCCGCCGGGCTCTCCGGAAGTGGGGACGCGATAAGGCTTCAGTCCGGCGGTTAGGACCGCCGGAACCCCCGGGCGGACTTCTTCACCCGGCGCGAGTGCGTCGCCACGGCGGAGTAGATACGCCCCCGAAGGTTCGCCGCCCATCTCATAAAGGGCACGCACATGTGGGAGCGGCTTGAGCTTTGCCCGAAGATCAGCGAGTTGTTTGCGGACACGATCGGCTTCGGGGCGATAATCAGTAAACTTGGCGGCCACGTCGACGGTAGTGATGTTCAGGGTGTCTGCGAACTTCTCGGCCAGATATTTCTGGACATCGGTCCGCTTCGCCTCTTCGGTCGCGTATACCGCTTGCAGGTCCGCGCGAACACCTTCGGGCAGACTTGAAAGGCGCTGCTCCAGTAACTTACCGCGGAGCGGTTTTTCTCGTTCCTTCTGGGCTGCTTCGATCTTGCGGATTTCGACCTCAAGCGGAGCGTTGGCGGTTTCGATTTCCCGGCGCTCAGAGGCGAGAGCGATGTCGAGGTGGCGCTTGGTGGGAATCACCCAATCGTAAGGGTCATACGCTGTTTGCAGGACTGCCGACAGGCGGTAGTAATCGCGCTGAGGCAGTGGATCGTACTTATGGTTGTGGCAGCGGGCGCAACCGATCGTCAGTCCCAGAACGGCGGAGCCGAAGACTTCCATCTGGTCCGCGATCACGTTCATGCGTTCGGGGATAAAGCTCTGGGGCGGGGAATATGTCCCGTCGGGCGCCATACGCCAGAATCCAGTGGCCACTAACTTCTCTAACTCGGCGGGTTCAACGTCTTTTCGGCCTTGCCACTTCACCATTTCGTCGCCCGCGATCTGTTCGCGAAGGAACTGGTCGTAAGGCTTGTCGGCGTTAAGTGAGCGGATCACATAATCGCGATAGCGCCACGCCTGTGGACGTAACTCGTCTGCTTCGACTTTGCCTTCGGAATCGGAGTAACCAGCGGCATCCAGCCAGTAACGTCCCCAGCGCTCCCCGTATTCGTTGGATTGAAGGAGATGCTCGACCAGGCGCTGGTAGGCGTCGCGACGCTTGTCGCTCACGAAGCGGTCAACCTCTTCGGGCGTTGGCGGCATGCCGGTGACCGCGATATAGGCTCGGCGGACGAGCATCAACGGGGTGGCGGGTGCGGAGAAAGTAAGTGCCCTAGACTCGAGTTTCTGGAGGAGGAAGGCGTCCACCGGTGTGCGAACCAGATTCTGGTTATGAACTTTCGGCGGCTCTACGCGCTTAGGCGGCTGAAATGACCAAAACTGCCGGTCCTTCTCTTTGACCAGTTCGTCGCGCGACTCGTCGACCGCGGGCGGGGCGGCAGGGGCGCCGGCGGCAATCCAGCGGCGAAGTGTGTCGACCTCCGCGGTCGACGGCGGGCGTACCGAGAAGTCGAACTGCAACTTAGCGGGCGGCATATCGCCCGACACAATCCGTTTGATGATGAGGCTCTCTTCGGGCTTACCTGCAATCAGTGCGGGGCCGGATTTGCCGCCTTTGAGCCGCGCCGGTTGGGTCCGTAAGTCCAGTCCTCCATGCTGCAAGCGCTTACCGTGGCACACAACGCAGCGCATCTGAAAGATAGAAAGCGCGTCGCGCTCAGAGACCGCCGCAGCGGTGGGCACGGCAGAGTCGATCCACGCCCGAATCTTGTTGATATCTCCGTCGCTCAGTTTTGGGCCGCCGGGCGGCATGGAACCGGATGTTACCTTTTGAACCAGCAGGCTGCGATCGGACGCGCCCGGTTGGACGGCATGCCCGGATTTTCCTCCTTTGAGGGTGCTGTTAAGGGTCGACAGATCGAGGCCCGCCTGCGCATTGGGTCCGGTGTGACAGGCGACGCAGCGGGCACGGAAAATCGGGGCGACTTCTGTGGTGAAATCAGCCGCCGAGGCGCCTACGGCCACCGCGAGGAGAGCGATCAGCTTCATGGCTTGAGAGCGAACAACTGGTTATCTTATCGTATTCGCTTCCGACCGCAGCCAACCTCAATTTCAGCTTGTTAAACGCTTAGGTGTGCCTTCACGACCGCATCGGTGAGATCCGCGATGGATCCGGCGGCCATGCGGCGGCCCTTGTCGAGAATGCAGAACTCACTGGCCACGCGGCGCGCGAACGGGAGTTTCTGCTCCACCAGCAGGATGGTGAGCCCTTCCTCTTTGTTGAGCTTGATCAGGATGTCGCCGATCTCGTGAACGATGTTGGGCTGGATCCCCTCTGTCGGTTCGTCCAGGATCAGCAACTTGGGTTGCAAAACCAAGGCGCGGCCGATCGCGAGTTGCTGCTGCTGGCCGCCCGACAAGTCGCCGCCCTTGCGCCGGAGCATCTGCTTCAACACTGGAAACAGTTCGAAGATACGGTCCGGAATTGTCTTCGGTCCGTTCTTCCGAATACCGACGCCGACGCGCAGATTTTCTTCGACGGTAAGGTGTGAGAAGATGTCGCGGCCTTGGGGAACGTAGCCGATACCGACCTGCGCACGGTACTCAGCGGTGTGCTTCAGCAGATCTGTAGAGTCGAAGCGGATCTGGCCGGACTGCACGGATTGCAGACCCATGATGCACTTCAGAAGGGTTGTCTTACCGGTTCCGTTGCGGCCCATGAGGCAGAGGCGAGCGCCGGCGGGGACCTCCAAATCGATGTCCCAAAGCGTGTGGCTGCCGCCGTAAAACTGGTTGAGTCCTTGAATCGAAAGCAAACTTACTCTCCCAGATAAACTTCGACGACGCGGGGATTGTTCTGTACGGCGTCCATATTACCTTCCGCCAGGACACTGCCTTCGTGCAGGACGGTCACACGGCGCGCGATTGAACGGACAAACGCCATGTCGTGCTCAACCACGATGAGCGAATGTGTTCCGGCAAGCGAAAGGAGTAACTCGGCGGTGCGCTCGCATTCGTGCGGGGTCATTCCGGCTACCGGTTCGTCGACCAGCAGTAACTCCGGGTCCTGCATCAGGAGCATACCAATTTCCAGCCACTGTTTCTGTCCGTGGGACAGAACGCGGCCGAGCGAATGGCGCTGTTCCGTCAGCCCAATGATGCCGAGTACCTCTTCGATGCGGCCGTGCTGTTGGGGAGAGATGCGTGCGCGGAGCGTCTTGAGGAAAGAACGTGTACCGGCGAGCGCGAGTTCCAGGTTTTCGAGAACCGTCAGTTGCTCGAAAACGGTGGGCTTCTGGAACTTGCGGCCGATGCCGGCGGCAACGATTTCGGGTTCAGACATTGTGAGCAAATCGATGTTGTCGCCGAAGAACGCAATACCAGCGTCAGGGCGGGTCTTCCCGGTAATCACGTCCATCATCGTCGTTTTGCCGGCGCCGTTGGGTCCGATGATACAGAGCAGTTCGCCCGGATCGACGAAGAGCGACAGATTGTTCAGTGCCTTAAAACCGTCGAAGCTGACCGTTACATCTTCCAGGTACAGACGCTTACCGCCGGGTTTCATTTATCCCCTGACCGCCGCGCAACAGGCCGGTTAGACCTTGCGGCAGAAAAATAGTTACTAACACGAACAAAGCTCCCAGAGCGAATAGCCAGACTTCGGGAAATGCGCCGGTGAGGTACGTCTTGGCGTAGTTGACGGCAACTGCGCCGGCCACTGCACCATAAAGCGTGCCGCGTCCGCCGACGGCCACCCAAATGACTGCTTCAATCGAGTTGATAGGCGCGAACTCGCTGGGATTGATGATGCCGACCTGAGGTACGTACAGTGCTCCGGCAACGCCCGCGATAATGGCTGAAAACACGAAGCTCCACAGTTTGAACGACTCGACCGGATATCCCAGAAATCGCATGCGGCTTTCGGCATCACGAATTGCGCGCATGATGCGTCCGGCGCGGGAGTGAATCAGGCTGCGGCCGGCAAGATAACTGACGAGTAACGCCGCAAGTGTGAACATCAATAACAGCAGCCGAGTCTTCTCAGACTGCAGGTCGAAGCCGAGAATATCCTTGAAATCAGTAAAACCGTTGTTGCCTCCGAAACCCATGTCGTTTCGGAAGAAGGCGAGCATCAGCGCATAGGTCAACGCTTGAGTAATGATCGAGAAGTAGACGCCGGTAACTCGGGAACGGAACGCAAACCAACCGAAGATCCAGGCCAGGGCGGCGGGGACGAGGATCATCATCAACAGTGCGAATGCGAAGTGGTTGAACCCATACCAGAACCATGGCAGCGACTTCCAGTTCAGAAACACCATGAAGTCCGGCAGGACAGGGTCGCCATACACGCCGCGCGGGCCGATCTGGCGCATGAGATACATGCCCATGGCGTATCCGCCGAGCGAGAAGAACGCTGCCTGTCCCAGACTCAGGATGCCGCAATAGCCCCAGATGAGGTCGACCGAGAGGGCCAGCATCGCATAGCAGAGATACTTGCCAATCAAGGTCATTCCAAAGCTCGACAAGTGCAGCGCTGATGTTTCGGGGAAAACTAAGTTTAGTAGCGGTAGAAGAATGGCGGCGACGGCCAGCGCGAGGAAGAAGAAACCTTCCCCACGGTCGCGACGCCAGATAGATAGCCAGGTTGCCGGCGTCATTACTTATCCTCCGCCGCGCGTCCGGTTTGCGGGAACAGACCGCGTGGACGCCGCTGAATGAAGATTATCAGCGCGATAAGGACAAGAATTTTGGCGAGCACAGCGCCGGCATAGGGTTCGAGTAAGTTGCTGACGATACCCATCGACATACCGCCGATAAGAGAGCCCCACAAATTGCCGACACCGCCGAACACCACGACCATAAACGAGTCGATAATGTACGCCTGTCCGAGGTTGGGACCGACGTTGGTGAGCTGGCTAAGCGCCACGCCAGCCACGCCGGCGATACCGGAACCGAGGCCGAAGGTCATCGCATCAACCCACTCGGTGCGGATTCCCATAGCCTTCGCCATGCCGCGATTTTGCGAAACCGCCCGAATCATCAGGCCGAGACGCGTCTTCTTTAACGCCAGCAGTACACAGGCAAAAACGATAAGTGCGAATAAGACGATGTACAAACGGTTGTAAGTGAGAGTCAATGCATCGTTAATGCGCAGCGAACCGCTCATCCAGCCGGGTGTCTTCACCGAACGGTTGAGGGCGGAGAAGATAGACCGGACTGTCTGCTGCAGGACGAGGCTGACCCCGAAGGTGGCAAGTAGCGTTTCGAGCGGCCGGTTATAAAGGAGGCGGATGATTGAGCGTTCCATGATCACACCGGTGGCTCCCGATACGAGAAACGCGGCCGGAATCGCAACAAGTACCGAAATGCCGATGTGATCGGGCATAGCCACCTGCACCAGGTATGTGGTGTAAGCGCCGAGCATCATCAGTTCGCCATGCGCCATATTGATAACGCCAACAACGCCGAAAGTGATGGCTAAGCCCATCGCGATCAGGACGAGCACCGAACCAAGGCTGAGGCCGAAGAACAACGTTTCGATGCCGGAATAGGCGGTTCGCCAAACATCGATCGAGCCCACGGCGTCGATCGCGGCGGCTTTGACGTTTGCATCCTTCTCTTCTTCGATCAGGCGTGCCAGGCGGTTGCGAACCTCCTGGCTCAAGGTGGACCGCAATGTTTTGACGGCGCTGATCCGGGCGCGAGGATCTTCGGAGTCGAGGGTGCCGATGGCGACAGCTAAGTTGATTTCAGCTTTGACTCTGGAATCCTGTTCAGCGGCGAGTTGATCGCGAAGCAATTGGAGAGTTGTCGCATCGAGCGACTGCGAAATCCCGCGGACCGCCTCAATGCGCACGGCAGGATCGGCATTCGTCAGCGAAAAGCGCGCGAGCGCCGTCCGTAAGGAGCGGCGCAATGAATTGTTCGTGCCGATTTTGCTGACGCTGTCGGCTGGAGTGGTTCCGGCCTCGGCAAGCGATGCCGGATCGATGAGGGTAAGCGGATCGCCGTCGGCCGACTTTAGAAGGAATATCTTCTGATCGCTGTTGCGGTAAGCAAGGCGATCTTCGAGTAGGGCTGTTAACGCCTGGCGGGCTTTTGGGTGGCTACCCTGAATAATACGCTGCGCAATAGCGTGTTTGTCTGAGTAACTAGCTTCGCGGAGTTCACCCAGGGTTGCGAGAAAGTGAGCGTCGTCTTGTGTTTGCGCCAGGCCGGGGACTACGCTCCAAAGGGCGAGTCCGAGCAGCAACCCGAACCCGCCCATCTGAAGTGGTTTCATCACTTATAGTTCTGTCCAGAGCACTTCTTGGTGACTTTGTTGTAATTGCCGCAATTGAGCGTAACCCAATCGGCGTCGATGTTCTTGCTGCCGGGCAGGAAGTCTGACCAGGCATCGCCGGGAACACCGCCGTTCGATTTCCAAACGACGTTGAACTGCCCATCGGCTTTCACTTCGCCGATGTAGACCGGCTTGGTGATGTGGTGATTGGGCAGGACTTTGGCCACGCCGCCGGTGAGGTTCGGAGTTTCAAGGCCGGGCAGGGCAGCCAGCACCTTGTTCACATCGGTGGACTTGGCCTTTTCGACAGCTTTCACCCAGAAGTTGAAACCAACGTAGTGGGCTTCCATCGGATCGTTGGTGGTGCGCTTGTTGTTCTTGATATACGCCTTCCACTGGTCGATGAAAGCCTTGTTGGCCGGAGTGTTGATGCTCTGGAAGTAATTCCAGGCGGCAAGGTGGCCCACCAGCGGCTTTGTGTCGACACCAGAGAGTTCTTCCTCGCCGACCGAGAAGGCGACTATCGGGATGTTTTCAGCCGAGATCTTCTGGTTGCCGAGTTCCTTGTAGAAAGGGACGTTGGCGTCGCCATTGATGGTGGAAACGACAGCCGTCTTCTTGCCGGCGGATCCGAACCTCTTGATGGCGGCAACGCGGGTTTGCCAGTCGGAGTGGCCGAACGGCGTATAGTTGATCGAGATATCTTCGGCCTTCACACCTTTAGACAGGAGATAGGCTTCCAGGATCTTATTGGTCGTACGAGGGTACACATAGTCGGTTCCTTCAAGAACCCAACGCTTCACGCCAACCTCCTTCATCAGGTAGTCGACAGCCGGGATCGCCTGCTGGTTCGGCGCGGCGCCCGTATAGATGACGTTCTTCGAAGATTCCTCACCTTCGTATTGGACCGGATAGAAGAGCAGTCCGTTGTTTTTCTCGAACACGGGAAGCACGGACTTGCGAGATACGGAAGTCCAGCAGCCGAACACAACGGCGACCTTGTCCTTCTCGAGCAACTGCTTCGCCTTTTCCGCAAACAGCGGCCAGTTGGATGCGGGATCGACTACAACAGCTTCGAGCTTCTTGCCCAACACGCCGCCTTTTTTGTTTTGGGCGGCAACCAGCATGAGGATCGTGTCTTTGAGCGTGGTTTCGCTGATGGCCATGGTGCCGGACAACGAATGCAGGACACCCACCTTGATTGTGTCCTGCGCCACCGCGGAAGTGGTCAGAAGGCCTGTGCCCGCGAGCAGCGTGGCGATCATTTGTCTACGTATCATCAAATTGTTCTCCATGTTCCGATTGCTTAGCTGTTGCTCAAATCTGAAGTTGCAGGCCGACGCCGATCTGCCATGAGTCGGGTTTGCCGCGGTTGTAATCAACGTTACGGAAGAAGGTCATCACGCGCGCGTTGAATTGCTTGATCAGATAGTTGACGTTGACCTCGGTCGTCTTCTGGCTGTAGCTGGGTAAGGCGCTGCGAGTAAAGTTAGCCTGGGAATATTTGCCGAGAAGTTGAATCTTGCCCGGGCCAACTGCCTTTGGGAAGATGTAAGCGGCCAAGCCGTAACCGCCCTGGCTCTTGCCGTAATTGGCGTCGTATCCGCCGAGGCCATTGTAATTGGCGTATTCACCTTCGAACGTAATAACGCCTTTGCTGTGGAAGTTTCGTTCGAGCAAAAAGTCTGCCGTGGTGGCTGTGTTACCCGCTTGAACCTGCGTCGCTCCACCCAGGGCGAGCAAGTTCTTATCGCCGTAGTAAGTAGCGTTCAAGTAGTATCCTTCCTCTTTATCCCAGAAATCGAGTTGGACCCGGAACGCGGAGATCACGTCCGGTTTGCCATTAGCCGATTTGCCGTCGAAGGCGCCGGCGGAAACCTTGACTTTGTTTTTGAGGAAATCGCCCCAGTACACCACGCCGTTGTCGCGGCCCTGGAAAACGAAGGGATGTCCGTTTTGAATCCCGTCCTGATACACGGCCCAGTGGTTGTTGTAGTAGGGTCCGGAGAGGTTAGCGCGGTCGCTGGGAGGCAGCAGGCGGCCTGCCCAAACGTTGAACTTCGGTGAGAACTCGAAGCGGCCTACCGCATCGAGCACGTTTATACGGTTATCCGCGCCGTTGTACTCGGTATTGAACATGAATTTGATCTTGTCCGTTACTGAGCCGTTGACGTAAAGGCGGACGCTTTCCAGTGAGAATTTGTCCGTGGCAGCAGCCTTTTCGGTATCGGTATGCGCGAACCCAGTCCGCATCCCGGCGCCGACCGTTACTTTGCCGAGATCGATTTGCGCGAGCAGTGGCGCTGCCGCGACGATCAGACCCGCCACTGCGAGCCGAGTTGATCCAGGGAGGGCAGGCACACGTTTCCCTCCGCATGGTTTTTCCTTCATTGATCCTCATTTCTGGCTGATGGCAGACACGTAAGGACGTTAAGGCCACGCCATGATCCCTTGCAGGTTGATTTCTGCGACTATTGGTGCCTGGACAAACGGAGCCAGAAGCAAACCGTTGCTTGCGCGGTAAGCGATCGCTCCACAACCGTGGGGAGCGTTCAGTTCGTAAGCGGGTGGTGTGTAAAACCCCTCTTATTCAAACTTTGTTGAAGTGTAACACTGCGACATCTTGTCTGTTGATCTGAAGTTTTGATGAGGGCGCAAAGCAACTCTTATGAGCATTCGATTGCTGAAGCCGGGTACAATAAGCCGGTGCTTCTGGAACTGCTGCAGTTAGCGGACTCGGCCCTTCCCGTCGGTTCGGCGGCACATTCTTTGGGGCTCGAAACGCTTGCGGATGAAGGAACACTAACGCCTGCATCCGCGGCGGACTTCCTCCAGACATATGTGGGTGAGAATGGAACGTTGGAAGCGATATTCCTTCGCCGCGCATGCCGGCGTGAGGACTTATCCACGCTGAACGTGGAATATGAGGCCCGGCGCGTCGCGCGGGAGTCTCGTGAAGCAACACTGAGAATGGGGAAGCGGTTTGGGGAGTTGTTCACAGCGCTTACAAACGTCGCGCTGCCGGCGCGATTACATTATCCGATCGCATTTGGGGCGGCCGCGGCGGCGCTCGATATTGATGAACAGAGCGCAGCGCAGGCGTACCTGCAACAATCGGTGGCAAGCCTTGTGTCGGCATGCCAGAGGCTGATGCCGCTCGGGCAGGTAGCGGCGAACCGAATTATATGGAATCTACGGCCCGCCATCAGGCAGGCAGTGTCGGATTCGGAAAGGTTGGAAAGCCGGTGCTTCTGTCCGCTGCCGGAGTTAGGCTCGATGCGGCACAGCCTCTTGGAAACGCGGCTGTTCATCAGTTGAACGCCCGGCTGGAACTCCGTTTCGAGGCTGCTGAAAGAAAGACCGCTTTACGCGTGGCAGCGCAGCAGCCGCCTTGGCGCGTGGTGCGGGGTTTTCCTGATGCGCGCGGCGGCGTGCTGGTTCACCTACATAACGTGTCGGGCGGAATCTTGGCCGGGGATCAACTGACACTGGATATCGATGTCGGAGCGGGAGCGAAGGCGCAGGTGACATCCACCGGGGCGACACGGCTGTACAGGCACAGGCCGGGTTCGGAAGATTCGCGGCAGGTTATTACGATCCGTATCGATACCGGCGGCCTTTTGGAGTATCTCCCTGATGCCTTGATTCCCTACCGAGGTTCGCGGCATAACCAACGGACAGCGGTCATGTTGGCGAATGGAGCCACATTCTTCTGGTGGGAGATCCTGGCCCCGGGCCGGCAGGCCATGGGTGAGACGTTCGCATTTGAACGTCTGAGCGTACAGACGGAAATTCGCACAGGGCGCGGTCCGGCGCTGTTAGAGAATTTCGTTCTCGAACCCGGAGTGCGTCCGCTAACCTCATTGGCGCGAATGGGCCGTTTTACGCATATGGCTACGTTAGTGGCGTTTCAAGTGGGACGGCCACAGAGTGACCTTCGCCAGTTAGAATCGGAACTTAACGGGATGGCGGCGAGTGAATCCGTGCGGACCGGAGATTATTGGGGCGCCGGCGCACTGGCTTCCGACGGCGTGATGGTGCGCGGACTAAGTGAGTCGAGCCTCGAATTACCGGGCGGGCTCACACGGTTCTGGTCGGCCGCGCGTCAATTCCTGACCGGGGAGCCGGCAGTTCTCCCGAGAAAACTCAAGTAGGAGATCGAATGCATTTAACGGCTCGCGAACAAGAGAGGCTGTTGATCTATGTCGCCGCGGACGTGGCGCGCAAGAGGCAGGGCCGCGGTCTGAAATTGAATTACCCGGAAGCCATTGCGATTGTCACGGCCGAGATTCTGGAGTGGGCGCGCGACGGCAAGACTGTCGCGGAAATCATGACGTTGGGTACGAAGATTCTTACGGCGCGCGACGTGATGCCGGGTATCGCTGAGATGATCCACGACGTGCAGGTAGAGGCGACATTTCCGGACGGCACAAAACTGGTGACCGTGCACGATCCGATCCAGTGAGGAAGCGAACGATGAAACCCGGGGAATATCTGCTGGCCGATGCGCCTGTTGAAGCAAACGTTGGGCGCCGCACGCAAACGGTGGTGGTGAAGCATACGGGTGACCGTCCGGTGCAGGTGGGCAGCCACTATCACTTCTTTGAAGTCAACAATGCGTTGGAGTTTGACCGGCCGGCGTCGCGCGGCATGCGGCTGAACGTGCCGGCCGGAACGTCTGTCCGATTTGAGCCGGGTGAAGAAAAGCAAGTCCAGTTAGTCGAGTTTGGCGGAGAGCGCAAGATCTTTGGCCACCAGGGGAAGGGGAATCAATGAGCCTGTCGATTCCACGCACTACTTATTCGGACTTATATGGACCAACGACAGGCGATCGCGTCAGGCTGGCCGATACGGAACTGATCGTCGAAGTGGAAAAGGACTTCACTAGTTACGGCGACGAAATCACGTTCGGCGGTGGAAAAGTTATTCGCGATGGCATGGGCCAGAGTTCGCGGGCGACCCGTGCGGGCGGCGCGCTCGACCTGGTGATCACGAACGCACTGATCATCGACCACTGGGGCATCGTGAAAGGTGATATCGGCATTCGCGACGGGCGCATAGTGAAGGTCGGCAAGGCCGGCAATCCCGACACGATGGATGGGGTCGATCCCGAGTTAGTGGTTGGCGCGTCGACGGAGGTGATCGCCGGCGAAAACCTGATCGTCACTGCGGGCGCGATCGATAGCCATATCCACTTCATCTCGCCGCAACAGGTTTACGAGGCGCTGTCGAACGGGATCACCACCATGATCGGCGGCGGCACCGGTCCGGCTACGGGGACGAACGCGACGACGTGTTCGCCGGGCGCATGGAATATCGCGCGGATGCTCGAAACGGCTGATGCGTGGCCCATGAACTTCGGTTTTCTGGGGAAGGGAAATGCCGCTACGGCGGAACCGCTCGAAGAGCAGGTTCGCGCCGGAGCGTGCGGGTTGAAACTGCACGAAGATTGGGGCACGACCCCGGCCGCGATCGACGCCTGCCTGGCCGCTGCCGACAAACTGGATGTGCAGGTGGCGATCCACACCGACACGATCAACGAGGCGGGATTCGTTGAGGATACGATTCGCGCCATCGCCGGGCGCACGATCCACACCTATCACACAGAAGGTGCGGGTGGCGGCCACGCGCCGGACATAATCAGCATTGCGGCGCTACCGCATATTCTGCCGTCGTCCACCAATCCGACCCGGCCTTACACGGTAAATACCATTGCCGAGCATCTGGATATGCTGATGGTCTGCCACCATCTGAATCCGATGGTGCCCGAGGATGTCGCGTTTGCTGAAAGCCGGATCAGGCCGGAGACGATCGCGGCGGAAGACATCCTGCACGACTTAGGCGTATTCAGCATGATCTCGAGCGATTCGCAAGCCATGGGCCGCATTGGCGAAGTGGTGACGCGCACGTGGCAGACCGCGCACAAGATGAAGGTGCAGCGCGGCGCAATATCCGGAGATACGGCGCGAAACGATAACTCCCGGGTGAAGCGCTATGTTTCCAAGTACACCATCAACCCGGCAATCACGCATGGTATCGCGCGCGAAGTGGGTTCGATCGAGCCGGGCAAACTGGCTGACCTCGTGCTTTGGAAGCCGTCCATGTTCGGCGTAAAGCCCGAAATCATCATCAAAGGCGGGTTTATCGCCTGGAGTGTGATGGGCGACGCGAACGCTTCCATTCCCACTCCGCAGCCGGTGCTGTACCGGCCGATGTTTGGGGCCTTTGGAGGTGCGACGGCTTCCACATCATTGACCTTCGTGTCGAAACCGGCTGTCGAAAACGGTATCCAACATCTGATGAAGAAGCGGGCGGTGGCAGTATCGAACTGCCGGGCGATCGGCAAGAAGGATATGGTCCACAATGCGGCCACGCCGAAGATCGAAGTGGACCCCGAAACTTATGAAGTGCGCGCCGACGGCGAGTTGCTCACATGCGAGCCGGCACAAAGCCTGCCGCTGGCGCAGCGGTATTTCCTGTTCTGAGGAGTTGTAACTGATGAGAGCTTTCCGTGTCGGAATTGCGGGACCGGTGGGCAGCGGCAAGACCGCGCTGGTTGACCAGTTGAGCAGACGGCTGTGGCCGGCGGTTAATCTTGGCGTGGTCACCAACGACATCTACACGAAAGAAGACGCTGAGTTCCTGATGCGGCAGGGCACACTGCCCAACGATCGGATTCGCGGTGTCGAAACCGGCGGGTGCCCGCACGCCGCCATTCGCGAAGATGCGTCGATGAACCTGGAAGCGATCGACGACCTGGAAGAGACGCACCCCGGATTGGAACTGGTGTTTGTCGAAAGCGGCGGAGATAACCTCGCCGCAATGTTCAGTCCGGAGCTTGTGGACACGTCGATCTACGTGATCGATGTCTCCGGCGGCGACAAGATTCCGCGCAAAGGCGGTCCGGGCATCCGGCGCAGCGGTCTGCTGGTGATCAACAAGATCGACCTCGCGCCTCACGTCGGGGCGTCGTTGGAAGTGATGGACCGCGACACTCGCCGGATGCGCGGCGAGCACCCGTTCATCTTCACCAATATGAAAACCGGTGAGGGACTTAACAAAGTGGTCAACTGGCTAAACGCGCAGCGGGCCGCCGGTCTCACTGCCTCCGGTACACCCGCCCATGTTCCCCACTCGCACTCACATTCGCACGATGACGAAGGTCACCACCACCCGCATCGCCAGTCTCCTGTCGCGCCGTTGTGATTGTCCTCGCCGCCAACGCCTGTTGCCCGATTCTCATCTAATGGCAAACCGCACGCGAGCAGGCAGGCGGCAGTAACGTTTGGGCGTACCATGGCTACAAGAGGCATCTGTTTGTTCAAATCCGCTATCCTGCTCCTGGTTGTCTCATTCGCGTTTGCTGAGATCAACGTTGATCCTAAGTCCGGTGTGGCCGGTCTGGAACGCGCACGTGACGCGATTCGAAAGAAGGGCTCGCCCGATACGGTGGTCCTCCGGCCAGGGGACTATTTCATCGACCGCACGTTTGAACTCACCGCGGACGAGCCCGCCGGATCTACTTATCGCGCCCAAGGCAACGTGCGGCTGATCGGCGGAATCCGAATACGCGATTGGAAGCCGGTGCGCGATCAGGCGGTGCTCGATCGCTTGCCCGCCGCGGCGCGATTGCACGTGGTTGTGGCTGCGGTGGCGGACCTGGGCGATTTTTCGGCGCGGGGCTTCAGCCGCGAGCACAAGGCGGCGCATTCGGAACTGTTTGTGAACGGCCGCCGCATGACCGTGGCCCGCTGGCCGAACGAGGGTTTCACGCGGATTGGCGATGTTGCCGATACCAACCCGCAGGACGACGAGCATGGCCGGTTCATTGGCCGGCTGTCGTATGGATTCCGGTATGAAGGCGACCGGCCCGGGACATGGAAACCCGACCCGAACCGGTGGGCGCACGGCTACTGGACCTGGGATTGGGCCGACAGCTACGAACGGATCGCCTCGCTGGACGCGGCGACCAAGACGGTCGTCACCGCGCCACCGCACGGGTTGTATGGGTTCCGCAAGAATCAGCGGTATTACTTTCTGAACGTTCTTGAAGAACTGGATGCGCCGGGCGAGTATTATCTGGACGTGGCGGGTGGGAAGGTTTATTTTTATCCGCCGGCTTCGCTTCGCGGCGCGGAAGTGTTCCTTTCCAAGCTTGACCAACCCGTAATCCGGATGAAGAACGCATCGCGCATTCGCATTGAGGGCATCACGGTCGAAGCCGCGCGCGACTCCGGCATTCTGATCGAAGGCGGCGACTCAGTTACTGTCGCCAACTGCAAGATCCGGAACGTCGGCACTACCGGTGTCCTGATCGACGGCGGCAAGAATCATGCCGTGGAACGTACGGAAATCTCTTACACCGGCGATAGCGCCATCGAAGTTTCCGGCGGCGACCGCAAGACACTCACCGCGGCCAACCATCGCGTGGAAGACTGCGACCTGCATCACATGGGCGAATGGGTACGCACTTATAACCCGGCGGTGAAGATCGCGGGCGTCGGCATTCGCGCCGCCCACAACCATATTCATGACGCTCCGCATGCCGGCATTCTCATGACGGGTAACGACCATACGATCGAGTTCAACAACATCCACCACTTAGCTCTTGAAACCGGCGATGTCGGCGCTATCTATATCGGCCGCGACTATACCGAGCGCGGCACCGTCATTCGCAATAACTACATTCACGAGTTAGGCGGCTTCGGCTTAGGTTCGATGGCCGTGTATCTCGACGATTGCGCCTCCGGCATCACCGTTTACGGCAACATCTTTTACAAATTGAAATATGCCGCGTTTATTGGCGGCGGACGGGACAACAAGGTCGAGAACAACGTCTTTGTGGAAACTAACCCCGCCGTTCATGTGGACGCACGATGTATCGACAAGCGTCCGGTGTGGCGTAACATGACTTACAAGACCATGAAGCCGCGCGTCGAAGAAATGCGGATCACAAAGCCGCCGTATAGCACGCGCTATCCCGAGACGCTGAAGGTTCTTCCGTATCTCGAAAGGACCGACGGTGTGCCGCCCGAAGGGAACGTCATCCGCCGCAACCTGTTCCAAGGCGTCGGCCTCGGCATTCGCAAAGAAGCCAAGCCATTCGTGACCGACGTGGGCGATAACGTCACCGTCACGGACAAGGACTTCTTCACACCGGCTACGGGTGCGTTTAAGATCCCCGCCGGAGCGAAATTCGATGCGATCCCGGTGAACGACATCGGCATCCGGAAGCGCTAAAGCCGTTACCGTAGAGCGCGGCAAATGCCGCCCCGAACGCCTTTCGCCGCATCGCACAAACGGATGTCCGGCGCGTAGGGTGTGCACGGCTGCACCGCGCCCCAGCACTGTCCGCCGGGCGGCGGAACGTAATAGGGCACGTCGTGGCTCTGCCGCGGCGCCAATTCCGCGTGATAGAGTTGGATGGGTGCAGGCGCGGCCACACGGTCCCAACTGAGACTCTGGAAATTCAGTTTGAACATGCGGCGGTAGGCCTCTTCGTACACGGTTGCCTTGGCGATGAAGAGCACCATCGCGATAGCGGCGATCGCTGTTACCGGCAACACGTAGCGGCGTCCCGGCCAAGCCACACCCCCGGCAGCCAGCCCGCACAGTGCCGCGACATAGCCGATGCCGAACCGGTAGTCCGGCGCGGCCACCAGCACATACGCCAACCCCAGCGCCGCCAAAACGAAGCCAAATGTCCAGATGCGCCGCGCG
Source organism: Bryobacterales bacterium (assembly GCA_020846745.1). Classification (GTDB taxonomy): domain Bacteria; phylum Acidobacteriota; class Terriglobia; order Bryobacterales; family Bryobacteraceae; genus JADLDI01. The sequence goes on from JADLDI010000155.1 coordinate 44,865, forward strand.
ACGATCACCGCTATCGCGACCACCCAGGTGAGCGTTATCGGCAGGTTTAAGTGCCGCCGCAACCATGCCCCCACCCAGTCCACCCGCAACAACTGCGGATCGGCCAGGTTCGGACCCTCCCATCGCGCCCAGTTCCGAACTTCCAGATGCTGCAAATAGGCAAATGCCCGCCCTACCGATGTGCTGGACTCAGTGCAGAGCAATTCCGATGGATACAGCGGACAACCCGACGAAACATAGTTCGCGGCGACAATCGGCGCCAGCAGCAAACCCCCAAATAACACCGCCAACGCATCGCGCGGCCTTAATCGCAGAGCGCTCAACGCAGCCACCGGCAAGGCCGATAACTTGATGCCCGATGCGGCGGCCGCAAGGAGCCACGCCGTCCGAGGCGGCGCAGCGCACATCAGCACGATCGCGATCGCAACGGCCAAGTTCGGCGACATCGAGACTTCAAACCGTTGCGCGAACCCCGCAAAGAAGAGGCACACCGAGTATCCCGCCAGGAAATAGGAATCGGTCCGCCGCGCCTCGCCCGCCGCCCAACGCGACAGCGCGCACGCGAAGTGATACACGGCCACAGCCATCAGCAGTCCGTTGAACACCGCGGCCGACCGCCCGTCCATCCACCCGTGGTCCAGTGCCGCCGGCGCGGCAATCCACGGGCTGGAAAATCCAAACCGGTAGTGGAACAGTGCTTGGCCCGGAACCGTACCGAAGCGTTCTAGCCACTCCGCCAGCGGGTAATGGTAGAGCCCCGTATCGAACAGCATCACCGGACCCGACGAGTTCCACGCACAGCCGGCAAGCGCCAGCAGCAGCGGGATCCATGCGGGGCGGGGAAGTGCCGGGCGCCTGCAGGCATAGGCGATGGCAGGCAGGGCAACGTACACGGCCGCGAAGTGCCAGAACGCGAGCGGCGTCCACAGCGAGATCGCCAGCAGCGGAGCGGGCAGCACAAGCAGTCCGAGAACGGCAGCGAATGCGAACGGCTCGTCCGTTTCTTCTCTTCCGATCAGGCTCGCGCCGGTCACCACGCCCGCAACGAGCAGCCACAACCAGATAAGAAGGAGCAGGATCACAGCGGGAAGGAAGGAGTATAGCGCTCCTTAGCGGCCGATTCGGCTTCCGCGCAGCAGCAGCCGGACAAAACCTTCGAGTCCGAACAGGTGGTCCACGTGATCCGGCGCCGAGTTGCCCGCAAATCCAAGAACACTGAAGCCCCCTTGCCGCACTTCCGAGAGTTGCTGCATTCCCACGGGACCCCATTTGAGTACCGGCACACGCCCGAGCGTCAGCTTTTGCAGCAGATAGTCGGCGGTTTCCGTTGTTGAGGCGAACGTACCGGGGAACACTTCGGAATGTGTAACGAGCAGGCGCTTCTTTCCCGTAGCCGCGTCTTTCGCGTATCGGACAAAGGCGTCGAGATCCTCGTCGGACAAGGTCGACTCTTTTGGACCCGGCGCGCCCGACGGGTATCCGGCGTGAATCGAGTCGAGCGTCAGCACGCGCGTCACGCGGTCGTACGATTTGGGTCTGCGCAGGATTTCGCGAATCGCGCCGTAGCCCGCGCTCCAACTGCTCAGGATGAGCGATCCGAATGCCGTTCCGGCTTCCTTCTCGGCCCGCTGGATCAACTGGTTCAGCGTCGCTTCGTCCTGAAACGGAGTTCCATATACTCCGGATCCCTCGCCAAGTTGAACCGTCACTACGGGCACCCGGCCGATGCGCGCCGCCGCACGCTCCGCCAGCCATGGCGCACCGTGGAAGTGAATCCACAGCGGGCCCCCGCCGCGCGGCCGCAGTTGTTCCGGCAGAAAAAGGGTGCCGACGTTCAGCGCCTTGCGTTTGCCCGGCGGAGCAGACTCTTCCACGCGAAGGTGGGCGCGCGTGTGTTCCACCATGGGCGACGCGCTCTGTCCACGCTGCGCATACACACTCACGCAACTAATCAGAAGGAATCCGAAGGAGATTACTCGCCGGCAACCAGTCTTGTTTCTATCCACAACATCACCACCAGTAGGAACACCATCACCGTTCCTAGTAGTGGGATGAGCATCACCGTACGGATGCCCCACCAGTCCGCCATATGTCCCAGACACCATGGCGCGAGCAGGCCACCGGTAATTCCAAACGACAGAATGCCGTTAAAGAACCCAGGATGGTAGTCCGGAAAGCGGTGGCCAATCTTTTCCACTACCAGTGGATAGATTGTCGCGAAACCGCCGCCAAGAAACAAGATGGCCATCCACGCCCCAAACTGATTATTTGTGCTGCTTAATATGATTGCGCCCAGCAGTGCGGCCAACAGGCTGCCGAGCAGCAGTTTACTGTGTCCAACGGCCGGCAGTAGCGCCTGCGTCAGCACCCGTCCCAAAAACAGGGCTGCCCAGTAAAACGCCAGCATCCCCAGCGCCGTATCGGGCCGCACGCCGATCTGGTGCACCAGGAAAACCGCCAGCCACCCGGCTACGGACCATTCGTTTCCGAACTGGAAAAACAGAATCAGGCTGAACAGCACCGCTCCCGGGCTCTTCACCTCGTCCCATACGGCCCGTAGGGGCCGCTGCGCATGCTGTGCCGGCGGCGCAAAGTTCGCCCGTGCAAACAATACGGCGGCAAAGCCAGGGATTACCGCCATGAGCACCAGCAGGCTTGTCGCGGTATAGACGTAATACGTCAGCGATACCAGCAGCGCCACGGTCAGGCACCCGATACCGAATGCCGCGCCCGCGAGGTTCACCACCGCCGCACGGTCGCGTTCGAAAGCCGACGATAGCGACTGGAATGCTGCGCTATTCATCATTCCCGCAGCCATGCCCACCAGTAGTGTGCCGCCGAATCGCCACATCCATGAGACAGGCGGAGCGGCCAGCCCCAACGCGACAAACGCCATAGCCGCGATGATGCAGCCGAGAGTAATGCACGCCCGAATGCCGCTGCGCGCCGTCACCATCTCGCCGACCTTCACAGCCGACAACAAACCCAGGATCACCGCCAGGAAGTACCGCCCCACTTCAATGAAATCGAAGCTCAGGTGATAACCCCAAACCGGCAGGATCGCTCCAGGAAACGCCATCAACATTCCCGACAGGAAAAACACCGGCAGCGCTACACGCGTGGAGGCAGCGTAGAGAGATCCGACAGGAGCGGGGGGCGAAGTTACGGTCGGGGGAGCCGAAACCACATTGCTATTGTAACCGAGGCGACACGGTCTACCGAATTCGGGAGTGCAGAGGGGTCGAGTATGTGAAAAAGCGAATTTGTAGACTCGTCTGACTACTGTAAATCAACGAGATACGGTTGGTTCTAGGATTGCTCCTTGTCGTGTGGGTCTCTTGAGGTACGAGTTTTCTTTGGTGTAGGTTGCCTCCTTTTCGTTTTCAATAGGGCTCGCCCCAATCGGCATCGTCTGATTGGGGCGTTTTTGTGTCTCCGCGCGGTACACTAGAACTGTCCCCCCTTCCATGGATTTCATCTCGGGTCTAAATCCGCAACAACAGGAGGCCGTCGCTCATGTGGACGGTCCGCTGTTGATTCTTGCCGGCGCTGGTAGCGGCAAGACTCGGGTTGTCACACACCGCATCAGCCACCTGATTTCCAACCACGGCGTAGCGCCGGAATCCATTCTGGCTGTTACATTTACGAACAAAGCCGCGTCTGAAATGCGCGACCGGGTGGCCAAGCTCCTGAAGGGGGCCGTCGCACCCGGCCGCGGACCCAACCTGTTCACTTTCCACTCCTTCTGCGTCCGCCTGCTGCGGCGCGACGGCTCCCCGCTCGCCGACCTTCGCCCAGGGTTTACGCGCCAGTTCCTCATCTACGATGACGACGACCAACTCACATTGTTGAAGTCGCTGTACAAACGGTACGAAATCGACGACAAGGTGATCCCGCCGCGTCAGTTGCTGTCCCTCATCTCCGCGGCCAAGAACCGGCGCGAAGGTCCCGAAGAACTGCTCAAAAATGCCAAAGACGAAAAGTCGAAGTACGCGGCCAAGCTGTACGAGCACTATAACGATGCATTGGTTCGCGCGAACGCGTTCGACTTCGACGACCTGCTGCTTGAAACGGTCCGCTTATTGAAGCATCACGCTCCCACCCGCGACATGTGGCAGCGCCGCGTCGATTATCTGATGATCGACGAGTATCAGGACACCAACCGCTCGCAGTACGAACTGGTTCGGCTGCTCACCGGCGCCAAGCACAACGTCTGCGCCGTGGGCGACGAAGATCAGTCGATCTACAGTTGGCGCGGCGCCGATATACGCAACATCCTCGATTTCGAGCGCGACTTTCCCAACGCGGTCACCATTCGTCTCGAGCAGAACTACCGGTCGACGAAGAACATCCTCGAAGCGGCCAGTGCGGTCATCTCCAACAACAAAGAGCGCAAGGGGAAGTGGCTTTGGACCGAATCGGCTGCCGGCAACCGCATCAATATCTATGAGGCAGCCGATGCCGAGCAGGAAGCGCTCTATATCGCCGATAACATCGAACGGGTGATCCGGCAGGACGCGAACACGCGCGTGGCGGTGCTCTACCGGACGAACTCGCAGTCGCGCCAGATTGAAGAGGCCTTGCGGCGCTACCGTCGCGCCTACAAAGTGATCGGCGGCTTAAGCTTTTATCAGCGCGCGGAAATCAAAGACGTACTGGCGTACCTGAAACTGCTGCTGGTGCCGACGGACATGGTCAGCCTGACGCGCATCATCAACGTTCCGGCGCGCGGCATCGGCAAGACTACCGTCGACCACATTCAGGACTACGCCAACCAGCAGCGCATCTCCACGTGGGACGCCATCGGCGAGATGCTCGCGAACCACCTGCTGCCCAATCGCGCGGAAGTGGCCGTGGCGGCGTTCCGCCGGTTGATCGAAGAGTTCCGCGGCAAGATAAACGAGACTCCGCTGCACGTCTTAATCGACCAGATTGTGGAACGGACCGGCTACCGGCAGATGCTCAAAGACGATCGCACGCCCGGCGCCGAAGCTCGCATTGAAAACCTGAACGAATTGCTGAACGCCGCGGCGGAAGCGGCGGAACGGGGCGAGGGGCTGGACGCGTTCCTCGATCATGCCGCGCTGGTGGCCGATGCCGACCAGGTGGACGAACGGGCGCAGGTTTCCCTGCTCACCGTGCACAACGCCAAAGGTTTGGAGTTCCCGGTCGTGTTTCTGGCGGGGATGGAAGAGAAGCTGTTCCCGCACTCGCGGTCGCTCGATTCCATTTCGATGATGGAAGAGGAGCGGCGGCTGTGCTACGTGGGCATGACTCGCGCCGAGCAGCGGCTGTTTGTCACCTACGCGCTTGCCCGGCGGCGCTATGGCGGTGGACCGCTCGAACCCAGCTTACCGTCGCGCTTCGTCGACGAAATTCCCGAGGAACTGTGCGACATCACGGGACGCCGCAGCCGCTGTGGTCCCGACCAGGAGTTGTTCAACGGTCCCGGCGAGGTCGATTTGTTCGCCGAACGCCACTATGTGCGCGAGTCGGTGAAGTATACAACCGACCAGATCCGCCAATCGACCGGCTTCCGGCGCGGCGCAACCAACCAGTTCGGGGGCAATTCATTTGCCAATCCGAACCGGCCCCAAGCAAATTCCCGGCCACCCAGTTCCACTCCATACCCGGGAAAGACTTATAATTCTGTAGAGAACATCGCGGAGTTCTTTCGGGAGCGTGGTATCCGGCCGCCGGGCCAAAAGCCGCCGGCCGCGCCAGGTACAACGCAACCTCCGAGACCGGCGGCTAAACCCGCACCGGTGGTTCAAATGCCCGGTCCGCGACCGGTACCCCCGCCCACTACGCCTCTTGGTAAGAAGAAGACGGGCGAAGGCTCTACCGTGAACCACCCCAAGTACGGCCGCGGCACCATCGTTCGCAAAGAAGGCGAAGGCGACGATGCGAAGCTCACCGTTATCTTCCCGGGGCACGGGATGAAGAAATTGATTGCGAAGTACGCAGGATTGAAAACCGACGAATGAACACCAAACACGTTACCGACCGCACTGAGCGAAAGAACCTGAAGCGCGCCGCGCGTAAGAAAGCCGCCCCCAAAGCGAAACGGGCCTCCGGCGTCGCTCGCGGGTCGAATAAGAAGAAAGTCAAAGTGTTAGTGAAGGGCCAGCGTAAGCGCTAACAGCCTAACGCCGCAATTGGTAAAATCTATGCCCACGCGCACTGGCCCTACAAAGCCGGCACGCGTGGGCGCTATGCGTTTGTCTGTGCCAGGAGTCAGCGGCTCATGCGCCAGCGCGACAGGTCGCGTATGTTGAACGAGTAAGCGACGTTGACACACCCCCGTGGAATAGCCGGCGTGATCCGGACACGTATGTGCTTCAGGTTGTCGCCGGTTAGGCCGGTAGCCTCGATCCCGGTAGCCTCGATCCCAGTAGGCTCGATCAATGTCTGGCGCGCATCGAGTGGGGACAGCCAACTCAGATTCGGCCCAGCGGCGCGCGCGATGGGTGAATAGCCGATAGACTGGCTCTTAGACCAGTTCGCATTCGTGGCGAGCAGCGTCACCTCGGTCATGGCGCCGATTGGTTTTGCCGATTCGCAGGTTACCTGCACTGCCGCCCGGCCTAACACCAGCGTGACCGGCTCCGCCGAGCAAGTACCGATACCCGCCACCGGAACATGGCGGGCCGGCACTGCGAATTCAACGGCGGCGCCTGCCACCGACGGCCGAACGCTGGCGCGCCCATCGAGACGCAGCTCATTCCGGCCTCGCTCTGCGAGCAACCCCTGATCGAGCCATATTGCCTGGTAAAACAACGATTCTGAGCCGAACGTCCGAATGCTTGCTTCCCAATCGCCATGCCGTGGCCGCCTCGCGCTCCAGTCCATTCCGTCACCACCATACAGGCGAACCGACAACGGTTCTACCCACACACTTAACGCGGGCTCAGGGCCTGATATCTGCAAGGGCACAGCGAATACGTTCTGCCCCGGTGCAATCCAAATTGGATATTTCGGCGCCTCTCGCTCACTGTCCATCGTAATCGCCCAGGACCCGGCGCCATCCTTGGCCAGCGAACATTCTAAAGCAGCCGATAGATCGCCCGGCAATAACGTCGAAGCTAATATCGCACACGTGCCGGCGGCCGCTGCCGCCACCCTCGCCGCCCTTAGCCGCCTCTTGTTGTACTGCGATGCGACGATCGCAGCCGATCCCACCGCGAGAATTGAAAGCCCAACCAGCAGCGGCGCCCATTCGCCGAACGCCCATGCATAGCGGGGGCCGGCAACCGCCCTGTCGAGCGCAGTTGTGAGCGCTGCCGTGACGATCACGCTGAGGCCCAGCGCCACACCACCGTTCGCGATTGCCGCCATCGCCCATGCCGGCGCCGTTACGGCCAGCAACACCAAAAGCTGCTTTTCCCAGAACACGGAAGCGAACGGCGAAACACCGTGTGCCCACATGATCGCGGCCAGGAAGACACCGAGGGGGATGTGTATCGTGACCGCCGTAAACAGTAATTTGGCGGCAACCAGCGCTCCGCGTCCGTATGGGCGCGTCAACCAGTAGGCGGCGTCGCTCGCGAGCGGTTCCTGCTGCACGGCCATTGCAACCAGCGCGGCCCAGCCCAATGGCAGTAGGAAACTGAGAAGCGGCGCCAGGCTTACACCAAGGTGCAAACAGTCGAGAATCGCTAGCGCTGCCCCTGCAATCCACACCACCGCGATGAGCGCGGCCATTCGCCGCAAGTCCTTTCTAAGAATGTGCCAGACCATGTGCCGCCCTCCTTTCGCGCGCGAGTGCCACAAAAATGCTCCTCAGCGACAGCGGCTCCGCCACCACCGATTGAGCCCCGGGAAAGTGCCTTCGCACCCGCCCTGGGTCGTACCGCGTGTCCGTAAACCGGACCATCCGCGGTGCGTATTCCGGCATAACCCATTCCGGGGGCCACATTTCCGCCGCCACCGGCTCGGGTCCATTCGGCATCGTTACTTCGACGCGCCTGTATCGCGATAGCAGCGACGGCAGTTCTTCGGTGAACAGGACCGAGCCTTCGCTGAGGTAGCACACGTGGCTCGCGAAGCTCTCGATATCAGCCAAATCGTGAGATGCCAGCACGATCGTGCAGTCCTCCAATTCCGCCAGAATCGCCTCCGCGATTTCGTCGCGCACCAGCACGTCCAAGCCGCTGAATGGTTCATCGAGCATCAGCAGCCGCGGACGGTATGCCAAGGACGAAACTAGGGCCGCTTTCATCCGCAGTCCGCGCGAAAGCTCGCGCAGCCGCTGGTCTGGCGGCAGATCGAGGACCGTCGACAAACGCTGTTCCAGGGCGTCATCCCATGTCGGATAGAAGCGCTTCGAATACATCAGAAACTGGCGCACCGTCATCCAGTCCGGCAGGTGCTGATTCTCCGAAACGTATCCGAGGCGGCTGAATTCCGCCGGTCCCAGGCGCCGGGAATCCACGCCCAAAATGGAGGCGTTGCCGGAGTCCGGGCTGATGATATTGACCAGCGTTTTGAAAAGCGTCGATTTACCGGCGCCATTTGGCCCTATCAACGCGAACACCGATCCTTCCGGCACCTCGAACGTCACGTCGCAGAGTGCCGTCACCTTTCGAAATCGCTTCGACAGCCGTTCCGCTCGAATCATGCCCCTCCCTCCGGATCCAATCGCTTCCAATGCTCCGATAACGCCCGCTCCACATCCTCAACCGTCAAGCCGAGCCGCCGCGCCTCGACCACCAACCGTTCCACCTCTGAATCGAGCAGCGCCGCCCGCGCGGCCGGCGAACCCGGTGGCAGGTTGGCCACAACCGTCCCGATGCCGGGTTCGACAGCCAGAAACCCTTCACTGACCAACTGCGCCACCACTTTGTGCGCCGTGTTGGGGTTGATCTTGCAGTCTTTGCTTAAACTGCGGACCGATGGAAAGCGGTCCCCGGGCCGCATTTGGCCGGAAAGGATGGCACGCCGGGCGGCGAAAGCTACCTGTTCGCCGGCGGGTTTGCCGGGGACGACAGTCACGCGGAGCGGCGTCACAGCTGTACTATCTCAGATAGTACGGCATGGGGTCAAGCGAAAACTGCCGGTGGAAATCTCGCACTACCTACCTCCATCGTCCAAATCCATTGCTATGATTGCCGTCGATGGCACGTTATTCCATTGGGGTCGACCTTGGCGGAACGAACTCTCGCGCAGCCGCAGTCTCCGAACAGGGCGCGATCCTCGAAAGCATTGCAATTGCCACCGATCTCGCCGCCGGGCGCGACCGTGTGATCGACGATATCGTTTCGAACATCGCAACCCTGCGCGACCAGATGCGTAACGCCGACCTGGCCGGCGTCGGCATCGGCGTCCCGGGATTCATCCGCATGAAGGAAGGCATGATTGTCGGCTCGCACAACATGCCCGGTTTCGACAACTTCCCGGTGCGGGACGAGATTGCTCGTCGTCTCGGTTCGCCCGTTATTCTTGAAAACGACGCCAACGCCGCCGCGCTCGGCGAAAAGTGGATGGGGGCGGGGAAGCATGTCGACGACCTGGTCCTCCTCACCCTTGGTACCGGCATCGGCGGCGGCATCATCTCCGGCGGCAAAGTGCTGCACGGCTTCGTCGGCATGGCCGGCGAACTTGGTCACATCACCGTCGTTCCCAACGGCAATCCGTGCGGGTGCGGCAACACCGGATGCGTTGAAAAGCACGCCTCCGCGACGGCGATCGAAAGCATGGCGAACCTGCTCGCGCTCGGCGAGAACGTATCGGCCAAGCAGGTGTACGAACTGGCCAGGCAGGGCGAGCGCCGCGCGATCCGCATCTTTGAAGCCATGGGACTCGCCCTTGGGACCGCCCTCGCCACCTTGATCAACGTCTTCAACTTCCCCCTGTACCTGCTGAGTGGAGGCGTCCTGCCGGCTTGGGAATTTTTCGCGCCCACCATGATGGCCGAAATCGAGCGGCGGTCGTTCACCTTCCGAAACACCGAAACGAAGATCGCCCCGGCCGAACTCGGCAATGCCGCCGGACTGTACGGCGCCGCCTACCTGCCGTTCTGCCATAGCTAAACGCTACACTGGGAGTGACAGCCCAAAGAGGCGAATTCTTGAGTTGAGGATCTGAAACATGTTTTGGATGGGTATTGACGTTGGCACAGGCGGCACGCGCGCCCTGCTTGTGGACGGCCACGGACAGGTAAAGGCCGGGTTCACCGCGCCGCACGCGCCCATGAAGATGGAACGTCCACTCTGGGCCGAGCAGGATCCCGAAAATTGGTGGGAAGCCGCCCAGGCCGCCATTCGCGGTGTCATGAAGCAGGCCAAAGCCAAGCCCACCAACATCAAGGGCATCGGCCTCACGGGTCAAATGCACGGCCTCGTCCTGCTCGACGAAAACGACCAGGTCATCCGCCCCTCTATCATCTGGTGCGACCAGCGCAGCCAGCATCAGGTGGATTGGATCAACCGCGTCTGCGGCGCCGACAACGTCCTCGCCTGGACCGCCAATCCCGTCGTCACCGGCTTTACCCTCCCCAAACTGCTCTGGGTCCGCGATCACGAGCCGCGGAACTTCCAGAAGATCCGCAAGGTGATGCTGCCCAAGGATTACCTGCGGTTCAAGCTCACCGGCGAGTTCTCGTCCGACGTCAGCGACGCGTCCGGCACCGGCCTGTTCGACGTCGTTCTCCGCCGCTGGTCGAAGCCCTTCATCGAGAAACTGCACCTCGACGCCTCCATCTTCCCGTCCGTCCAGGAATCGTCTGAAGTCAGCGGCATCGTGTCGGAAACCGCCGCCGAATCGACTGGGCTCGTTCACGGCACCCCGGTTGTCGCCGGCGCGGGCGATCAGGCCGCCAGCGCGGTCGGCAACGGCATCGTCAAATCCGGCGTTGCTTCCTGCACCCTCGGCACATCGGGCGTCGTGTTCGCTCAACTCGAACGCGCCGTCTACGACCCCCGCGGCCGCGTCCACACCTTCTGCCATGCCGTTCCCGGCAAGTGGCATGTCATGGGCGTGACCCAGGGCGCGGGCTTGAGCCTCGACTGGTTCCGTAAGCAGTTCGCGCCCAACGCCGAGTTCGACGACCTTATGGCCGAGGCCGCCAAATCGCCCGTCGGCTCGCGCGGCCTCTATTGGCTGCCCTACTTAATGGGCGAACGGACCCCTCATCTCGACGCCTCCGCCCGCGGCGGTTGGATCGGAATCACGGCGAGCCATGCGCGGGCCGACATGATCCGCGCCTTGGTCGAAGGCGTCTCGTTCAGCCAGAAGGACTGCCTCGAAGTCATTGAAGAGATGGGTGTTGAGGTGCACAAGGTCCGCGTTTCCGGCGGCGGCGCCAAAAGCCCCTTCTGGCGGCGCATCCTCTCCGATGTCTTCCAGCGCCAGGTCACGACCCTCGCCACCCAGGAAGGCTCAGCCTACGGCGCCGCCCTGCTCAGCCTCGTGGGAACCGAGGTCTACCACACGGTGCCCGAAGCCTGCGAAGCGGCCATCAAAGAGACCGAGACCATCGGCTGCAACTCGCACGATGCCGCCATATACGACCGGCACTATCAGGTCTACACACAGATCTATCCAGCCCTGCGCCCGCTGTTCGGGCTGATGGCCGATTAGTCCGCCTCGCGACATGGAGCCAGCGGCCCTCTACTGCGACGTCAGCCTGCCCGTGCCGCTAGACCAGACCTTTACCTACATCCTGCCCGCCGGCCTTCACCACCGTGTGCGGCGCGGCGCACGCGTCATCGTCCCGTTCGGCAACCGCAAACTGACGGGCATCGTCCTCGCCATCCACCCGGAACCGCCCGGCGTTCCCGCCAAGGAAGTTCTGCGCTTGCTCGACGAAGAGCCGGTCCTCGACGACGAGTTACTTTCGCTCGGTAAGTGGATTGGTAGCTACTACTGCGCCCCGCTGGGCGAAGTCCTGCGGACCATGACGCCGCTGGGCGGCGAAACCCGTAAGACCAAGACCTACCAACTAACTCCTTCGGGCCGCGATGCCGCCCGCCAGTTACTACTCGGGACACCGTCCGAAGAGCCTGCGGTCCGGATCCTCCGCCTGCTTGAACCGCGCCCCCTCTCCGCCGGGTACCTGCTCAAACGTGTCCCCAAGTCGGAAAATGCCCTCAAAGGCCTTATCCGGCGCGGCTTCGTGATGGTCGAAGAAGACGTGGCCGAACGCGATCCGCTTCGCGCCCCGGCCGCCCGTCTCCAGGTCGAATTCGCGAAACGATCGGAAGAGAAACTCCCCAAAGCCGAACGCGAACTCCTGGCTTTTCTGGAACTCTATCCCGGCACTCATAACCTCGGCGAACTCGAACCCCAGGTCCGCGGCGCATCTCAAGCCGCCCGTGCCCTCGCCCGCCGCGGTTACGCCGCCGTTAAGCTGATCACGCCCACCTCGCCCGGTTTTCATGGCCGCGACCCGCATCCGCTCAACATTTACCAGCAGAAGGCCTTCGACACGGTAACCGCCGCGCTCCAAACCGGCCAATTCACTCCGTACCTGCTCCAGGGAGTTACCGGCTCGGGTAAGACTGAAGTCTATCTCCGCCTTATTGATGAAACCCTCAAGTTAGGCCGCGGCGCGCTCATGTTAGTGCCTGAAATCGGATTGACTCCCGCCGTCGCCGGTCAGTTCTTCCACCGCTTCGGCGACCGTGTTGCCATCCTCCATTCGGCCTTCTCGAACCTCGAACGCGCCGAGCAATGGCGCCGCATCCGCAACGGCGACGCCGGCGTCGTGGTCGGCACTCGCTCCGGCGTGTTCGCTCCTGTCCGCAACCTCGGTTTGATCGTCATCGACGAAGAGCACGACTCTTCCTACAAGCAGGAAGAAACTCCGCGCTACAACGGCCGCGATGTCGCCGTGGTGCGCGCCCGTGCCGCCAACGGGGTGGTCGTCCTCGGTTCCGCTACGCCCAGCTTAGAAACGCGCTTCAACGCCGAGAAGGGCAAGTACACCCTCCTCGAACTCCCCGAACGCATCGAGCGCCGCCCTATGCCTGAGGTCGACATCATCGACATGCGCCAGGAGTTCTTAGAAACCCGCAAGCACACTACCTTCTCCCGCCGCTTAGTCGACAACGTGCGCCACCGCCTTGCGCGCGGCGAGCAGGCCATGCTCCTCATGAACCGCCGCGGCTATTCGAGCTTTGTCTCCTGCCGCGCCTGCGGCGAGCGCATCCAGTGCCAGAACTGCGCCGTCACCCTTACCTACCACCGCCGCGACCGCCGCCTGCTCTGCCATTACTGCGGCTACGCCGAGAAAGTGCCCGAGGTCTGCCCCAAGTGCGAAAGCGAGCACATCTACTTTCTCGGCACCGGATCGGAAAAAGTCGAAGCCGAGCTGTCTGAAGCCTTTCCCGAAGCCCGCGTCGCCCGCCTCGACCGCGACACCGTGTCCTCCCGCCGCGACTACGAAGAGGTCCTCCACGGCTTCCGCGAAAAGCGGTACGACCTGCTGGTGGGCACCCAGATGATCGCCAAAGGCCACGACATCCCCAACGTCACCCTGGTCGGCATCGTCAACGCCGACATCGGCCTCGGTATGCCCGACTTCCGCGCCGCCGAACGCACCTTCCAGTTACTAACTCAAGCCGCGGGACGCGCCGGCCGCGGCGAAGTGCCCGGCCAGGTGATGCTCCAAACCATCAACCCCGACCACTACGCCGTCCGCTTCGCCGCCGCCCAGGATTATCTTCAGTTCTACAAGAAAGAACTCGAGTTCCGCCGCCTCATGCGGTACCCGCCCTACGCCGCGCTCGCCAACTTGTTAGTGCGCCACGTTAGCCAGGAAGAAGCCCTCCGCCTGAGCGCCGCCCTGGGCGACTTCTTAAAACCGCCGCCTGAGGGCGTCAAAGTCATCGGTCCGGCAGAAGCCCCCGTCCCTAAACTGAAACAGGAGTTCCGCTACCAGTTGTTGCTCAAATCCATGAGCCGCAAGACGCTCAACGATACCCTGCAATCGATCCGCAATATGGCCATAACCCAGCGTTGGCCCGCTACGGCGTTGGTGATCGACGTAGACCCGCTCACTCTCCTATAAGATATGCACGACCCACGAAACGGAACCCAACCGTAAGGGCGTGAGAAAAAATCCGCTGAATGCGATCTTGCACCGCGCCCCGGGTCCGGTAAACCATTGCAAACACCCACTGCTCCGGAAACAGAACCGCAACCGTAAGGACCTGAGAAAAATCCCCTGCAAGCGATCCGAGGGTGCATCCGGGGCTCGGTAAGTCATCACAAACAAGCACCCAATGCCGTAACCGAACCACGGTGCGTGAGATTTCTGAGGCCGTCCGTCAAGCAAAATCTGCAGGTCATGCCGCCTCCTTCCCGTATGGCGATCCGCTCCGCCGCAGTGCCGCCAGGTACCGAGCCTCGTCATAGCGCTCCCGGTTCTTCCAGCA
>JADLDI010000156.1 GCA_020846745.1 Bryobacterales bacterium
CCGTTGCGGAAGATCGGGGTGCGGTTGACGCCGCGGGCGGTGGCATGGACGGGTTCGCCGACTTGCACAGTGCGTTTCTTTCGGGCCATGTACTAAGTCAAGTGCGCGCCCACCGGAAAAATCTCCCGTTATTGAGGTCTGGCCCCGGTTATTCCCCCCGCGGATTCATCGCATTCGCAATTCACCAAAAATCCGCAGTCTGAAACCGGAACGTGAAACCGAACCTGTCCCCATTTTCGCGATACATCCGATTGACAAATGTTTCGCAGTCGGGAGCGGCATGAACTCGAACCGCGCGTGGCCGCATCTTCTCCCTTCCCCTCCCCAGCTTCCGATTGACTTCATACCCGCCCGTCCGATACCCTAAAAGTTTCCGGTAGAGGCGCGGCGGTCATCAGTAGCGCGAACCGCTCCCAGGTTCTCCCCTTAGGTTCGCGTGAAAGGGACCGGCTAACCGCCGAAACGGCCGTTCGTGGCGAAACGAACTTCCGTTGGTGAGCTCGGATTAACAAGCCGGCCACTGTCACCCTGGAACGCAACCACGGTGGAGCGCTACTGGAGGCAGTGCCCTCCTTTCGCGTCCTCATGCCATCTGCCGGATCAGGATTCCAGCATGACTGTCTTTGAACTGACCCGGCGACTCATCGATATCAACTCCGTCACCCCCAACGAATTCGACGTGGGCGAGTACCTCTTCTCCTATCTGTCTGATCTCACGGCAAAAACCGGCGGCCATGTCGAACGCATGCCTGTCGAGGAACGCCGCTTCAACGTCCTCGCCTTTTGGGGCGAACCGCGCGTCACCATGTCCACCCACCTCGACACCGTGCCGCCCTTCATCGCCTCCAGCGAAGACGACGAGTTCGTCTGGGGACGCGGCGCCTGCGACGTCAAAGGCATCATCGCCTCCATGATTTTCGCCGCCGAACAGATGCTGCACGACGGCATACGCAACTTGGCGCTCCTGTTCGTCGTCGGCGAAGAACGCAACTCCGCCGGCGCCTACGAAGCCGCCCGCCATCCACGCGGCTCGAAATTCCTCATCAACGGCGAACCCACTTCCAACAAACTCGCGCTCGGCAGCAAAGGCGCCCTCCGCTACGAAATCACGGCATCCGGTCGCATGTCGCATTCCGCCTATCCCGAACTCGGCGAATCCGCCATCGAAAAGCTCCTCGATGTCCTCCAGGCGCTGCGGCAAATCCAGTTGCCCGTCGACCCCGTCCTCGGCGAAAGCACCATGAACATCGGCACCCTCACCGCCGGCCGTGCACCCAACGTCGTGCCGGACCATGCCAAGGCCGAAGTGATGATCCGCCTCGTCAACGACCCTGCCTCCACCAAGCAGGCCGTCCAACAGGCCGCCGCCGGCAAAGCCGACGCCAAAGAAGTTCTCTCGATCCCTGCCGTTCTGCTCGAATCCGTACCCGGTATCGAGACGACGGTTGTTAAGTACACCACCGACATCCCCGCTTTCGGCGGCCAATGGGGCAAACCCCTTCTGATCGGTCCGGGCACCATTCACGTCGCCCATACCTCGGAAGAACGCGTGCCGAAGCGGGAGTTGCTGGAAGCCATCAGCCTTTATCAGCACCTGGTAAAGAGCCTTCTCACCTAACCCCTCTCGTTTAAGAAAGATTGTCATGCAACCAAAGATGGAAGTTGGAGTTTTGGGCGCCACCGGTATGGTGGGCCAGCATTTCGTGAAGTTTCTCAATGGCCACCCGTGGTTCGACCTCAAGTGGGTGGGCGCAAGCGACCGTTCCTCCGGTAAGGCTTACCGCGACGCCACCTCCTGGCGTCTCGAAGGCGCCATGCCCGCCGGCGTGGCCGGCCTCAAGGTGGAAGACTCGAAACCGGGCAACGCACCCAAACTCGTCTTCTCCGCGATGGACGCCTCCGTCGCCACGGAAATCGAACGCGCCTTCGCCGAAGCCGGCCACATCGTCGTCTCCAACTCCCGCAACCATCGCATGGAGCCCGACGTTCCGCTGCTCGTCCCCGAAGTGAATCCGGATCACCTCAAGTCGATCCCGCTCCAACAGAAGAACCGCGGCTGGAAAGGCCAGATCGCGACCAACCCCAACTGCTCCACAGTCGTCCTCACGCTCGCCCTCGGCGCCATCAAGCAGTTCGGCATCAACCGCACCGTCGTCACCACCATGCAGGCCATCTCCGGTGCAGGCTACCCCGGCGTTGCCTCCATGGACATCAACGCCAACGTCATCCCCTTCATTGGCAACGAAGAGGAAAAGATGGAAACCGAAACCCAGAAGATCCTCGGCGATTTCGTCGACGGCGCCTTCCGCCCCCATCCGATGAAGGTCAGCGCCCATTGCAACCGCGTCCCGGTGGTCGACGGCCACACCGAAACCGTATCGGTCGAGTTCTCGAACAAGGTCACCGCGGCCGACCTCATCAACGCCTTCAACAGCTACCGCAGCGTACCCCAGGAACGGAACCTGCCCAGCGCGCCCAAGCAGCCCGTCATCTACATGGAAGAGCCCAACCGTCCGCAGCCTCGCCGCGACGTCGAGCGCGAACGCGGTATGGCCGTCTTCGTGGGCCGTCTCCGCCCTTGCCCAGTCTTCGATTGGAAGTTTATCTGCCTCGGCCACAACACCGTCCGCGGCGCCGCCGGAGCCGCTGTTTTGAATGCCGAACTGATGATCAGCGAAGGATTATTCGACTGACATGATCGTCATGAAATTCGGCGGCAGCTCCGTCGAATCCCGTGTAGCCATCGACCGTGTGGCCACCATTGTGGCCGCCCGCGCCGGCCGTCACCCGATCGTTGTCGTCTCGGCCATGGGCAAAACCACCAACCGCCTGCTCGCGCTGGCCGACCACGCCGTCCGGGGCGATCGCGACCGCGCCCTCACGGCGCTCAAAGAACTTGAGCAGTTCACCATCGAGGAGGGCGGCGCTGTCGGCGGCGCCGTCCCCGCTCTCTTCCAGGAACTCGCCGAACTCGTCAAAGGCCTCGCCGTCCTGGGCGAACTCACACCGCGCAGCATCGATGCCATCTCCGCCTTCGGCGAACGCATCTCGAGCCTGATCGTCGCCGAAGCCTTCCGCCGCAACGGCCTCGATGCCGTTCATGCCGATTCGCGCGAATACATCGTCACCGACGAGCGCCACACCCAGGCTGCTCCGCTCTATCCCGAAACCTACGACCGCCTCAAGACCAAACTCGCGCCCATCGCCTCCAGGCAAATCGTTGTCATGGGCGGCTTTATCGGCTCCACCCGTGCCGGCGTTACCACCACCCTTGGCCGCGGCGGTTCCGACTTCTCCGCCTCCATCATCGGAGCCGGTGTCGACGCCGAAGAAATCCAAATCTGGACCGACGTCGACGGCATGCTCACCTGCGACCCGCGCATTCTCCCCGTCGGCCATCGCGTCCGCGTCATCTCCTTCAGTGAAGCCGCGGAACTTGCCTACTTCGGCGCAAAGGTTCTGCACCCGTCCACCGTCCTCCCGGCCATCGACAAGAACATCCCGGTGCTGATCCTCAATTCGCGCCGCCCCGAAGTCGAAGGCACCCGCATCGTCTCCCAGGCCGTGCCCGCGAAGAACGTCTTCAAGTCCATCGCCTGCAAGCTCAACATCACGCTGGTCCATATCAAGAGCACCCGTATGTTGATGGCTCACGGCTACCTACGCCGCATCTTCGAAGTCTTCGACCGCTACCAGACTTCCGTCGACCTGCTCGCCACCAGCGAAATCTCCGTCTCGCTCACTGTCGATACCACCCAGTACATCGACAAAATCATTCAGGACCTCAGCGAGTATGCCGAGGTGACCGTCGAAGAAGGCAGCGCGATCATCTGCCTGGTCGGCGAAAATATCGGGATGACTCCGGGCATCGCCGGCCGCGTCTTCGCTTCCATCAAAGACGTGAACGTCCGCATGATCAGCCAAGGCGCTTCGAACCTCAACCTGAGCTTCGTCGTCGATGGCGGCGACCTCCGCAAGGCCGTTGCCGCGCTCCACGACGAGTTCTTCTCCGACCCCGATGCGCAGGTCTTCGAAAGGAAACCCGCCGCGTGAAAATCGCGCTCGTCGGTTACGGCAAAATGGGCAAGCTCATCGAACAGCTTGCCCCCCAATATGGCGGCGAAGTCACCCTCCGCCTCGACGAGTTCAACAACGTCGATGGCGCGGGCATGACGCCCGAAGCCTTCTCAAACATCGATGTTGCCATCGAATTCAGCATGCCGGAGGCTGCGGTCCCCAACCTCGAACGTCTCGCCGCGCTCGGCATTCCCGCCGTCTGCGGCACCACCGGTTGGTACAAGCATCTCGACCGCGTCGCCGCCGCCGTCAACCGGAACAACACCGCGCTAGTCTATGGAGCCAACTTCTCCATCGGCGTGAACGTGTTTGAGCGCGTCGTCGCCCAGGCCGCGGCGTTGCTCAAAGACGAAGCCGCCTACGAAGCCTGGGCTTGGGAAATCCACCACAGCGCCAAGAAAGACGCCCCCAGCGGCACCCTGCTCAAACTCGTCGACGCCATGCGCGAAGCCGGCTATTCGCGTAAAGTGGATGAATCCGCCAGCCGCGCCGGAGCGCATCCCGGTACCCATGAGATCGGCTTCGACTCGGCGGCTGATACAATCACCCTGCGCCACACCGCGCGCAGCCGCGAAGGGTTCGCCCGCGGCGCGCTCAAAGCCGCGCAGTGGGTCGCCGGCAAAAAAGGTGTTTACGAATTCCGTGAGGTTCTCTTTGGGAGGTAGCGAGTGTTTATAGGTTGCGGTACTGCGATGATCACCCCGTTCCATGCCAACGGGTCACTCGACGAGGCAACGCTTCGCAAGCTCATACGTAGGCAGATCGGCGCGGGTATCGACTTCCTCGTCCCCTGCGGCACCACGGGCGAAAACCCCACGCTCACCCACGACGAGCATCTCCGCGTCGTCGAAATCACGGTCGACGAATGCCGCCAGGCCGATCGCAAAGTCCCCGTCCTTGGCGGCGCCGGCGGCTACAACACCGCCGAAGTCATCGCGCTCGCCAAGGGTGTCGAAAGCGTGGGCGCCGACGGTCTCCTCTCCGTCACGCCTTACTACAACAAGCCCACGCAAGAGGGGCTCTACCAGCACTTCAAAGCCATCGCCTCCGCCGTCCCGCTGCCTATGATCGTCTACAGCGTCCAGGGCCGCACCGGCGTCAACATCGAACCCGCCACCCTCAAGCGGCTCGCCACCATCGACAGCATTGTCGGCGTCAAAGAAGCTTCCGGCAACATCACCCAGATGGCCAATGTCATCCAGCAGGTGCCCGAATCCTTCGCCGTCCTCTCGGGCGACGATGCCATCACGCTGCCCCTGATCGCTCTCGGCGGCAAAGGCATCATCTCGGTCGCCTCCAACGAGATCCCCGCCGAAATGACTCAAATCGCCAGGCTGTGCCTCAATAACGATTTCGCCGGCGCACGCGCCCTCTACAAGCGCTTCCTCGGCGTCATGGAAATCAATTTCGTCGAATCCAATCCCGGACCCGTCAAAGCCGCCATGGCCATGATGGGCCTCTGCGAACCCGTCTGGCGCTTACCCCTGGTCGCCCCCTCGGAAGCCAGCCTCAAGAAAATCGCCGCCGCCCTCGAAGCGGCCGGTGTCCTGTCGGAGCGGAGCGTTCATGCTGCAAGCTGAAATCGAATCGTTGTTCGATTCCAAACCTGAAAAGTACACAGAAGAGCACTTCGGAACATTTGCCAAGTTCAAGGCTGCATTAAACGCGGGCCAGATCCGTTCCGCTGAACCCGACGCCTCCACGCCAACTGGCTGGCGAGTCAATGCCTGGGTAAAGAAAGGCATCCTGGTCGGCTTCCGCATGGGCCAGGTGGTCGACTTCTCGATCGACACCCCACGCCAGCCTTACTTCGACAAGGCCACCTACCCTGTAAAGCAATTTACGGCGCAAAGCGGTATCCGCATCGTCCCCGGCGGCTCTTCCATCCGCGACGGCTGCTTCGTCGGCAAAGGCGTCACCTGCATGCCCCCCATGTACATCAACGTCGGCGCCTGGGTCGGCGACGGCACTATGGTCGACTCCCACGCCCTGATCGGTAGCTGCGCCCAAATCGGCGCCCGCTGCCACATCTCCGCCGCCGCCCAAATCGGCGGTGTCCTGGAACCCGTCGGAGCTCTCCCCGTCGTCATCGAAGACGACGTGATGGTCGGTGGCAACACCGGCGTCTACGAAGGCACGGTCGTCAAACGCCGCGCCGTCCTAGGTACCGGCGTAATCCTAAACCGCTCCACCCCCGTCTACGACCTGGTCCGCGGCCTGGTCCACGCCGCCACCGACGACCAACCCCTGATCATCCCCGAAGAAGCGGTAGTCGTAGCCGGTTCCCGCGCCGTCACCAAAGGCCAAGGCAAAGACTGGGGCATTTCCCTCTACACCCCCGTAATCGTCAAATACCGCGACGAAAAAACCGACCTGAAAACCCAGCTCGAAGACCTCCTCCGCTAACCACAAGGCGCGTTTCATCTCCAACCCTCCCCCTCCGAAACGGAGCCCAATCGTAGAAGAAATGGGGTGTATGTATTCGGGCGCTATATCCCAGGTTCGGCAAACTATTGCAAACACGCACCGTCCGCAACCGAGCCGCGACCGCAAGGGAGCGGTGTTTGGTTTTTTTCTAGCCTGTGACAACCTTCAGATCAAGCCACCACTCCCGACCTGAGCCGCCCCTTTACTAAGGGGCGGGTGCCCGCACCCCAAGTCACACCCTATTCAATCCGGCGACCGCCGGAGGCCAAGCTCAGACCCGTGAGGGAGGGGGTGGGACTCTTTCTCGGCCCCGTAAGCGACGGTCGCCCTCGACCTGTCGCCAATCCGCCCAGCGCCTCCTCGACCTCATGCCCGTGACATCATGATGTCCGTAGTGGTAGCATCATGGTGTGCGGACTACGCTCTCTCTAGACGACGACGTGGCCAACCTCTTGCATCTCGAAATGTGCCGCTCCGGTACCTCGCTGAAACAAGCCGTCAATCACTTTCTCCGCCTCGGATTAATGTCTGCCGGAAAACACCAGAGCAAGCATTTTTTTGTCACGCCCCGCAACCTCGGTCTGCCGCCTGGTCTCAGCTACGACAGCGTCGCCGATTTGTTAGAGAACCTTGAGGAATCTGCGCATCGGTAATCGTCCTCGACGCCAATATCCTGCTATACGCCTATGACTCCGGTTCCAGTCTCCACGCGCCGACGCGATCGTGGGTCGAATCCATCTTTTCCGCACAGCAGCCCGTGGGGTTGCCGTGGCAAACCGTCGCGGCGTTCCCGCGAGTAATCACCAACCCGAAGCTTC
The DNA here is from genome assembly GCA_020846745.1 of Bryobacterales bacterium. Taxonomy (GTDB): domain Bacteria; phylum Acidobacteriota; class Terriglobia; order Bryobacterales; family Bryobacteraceae; genus JADLDI01. Next base: position 7,323 of record JADLDI010000156.1, read on the forward strand.
GCGGCGATCGGGCCACCGTCGAACAGGCGGTGGCTATCGTAGATCAATGGCTTGCCCAGCCTAACGTCCGGCTGCTCGCGCCGGGTGACCGCACTGGTCGATTCTGCGGCCGGCCATGGTCGACGGCCAAGTTCGTGGTCCCCTCATTACAGATGCCCAGTTGGCTGCTGTGACGATTGAATACGGCGGAGTCCTCTGTACAACCGACCGCGACTTCGCTCGCTTTCCCCTCCTGCGCTGGAAGAACCCTTTCGAGAGTTGATCCACTGGGTCGGCACACTCCCTCTAAGGGTCTACACCGGGACGACCACCACTGCATCGCGCCGCGCCGAATCTGCCGGCAACAGCGCGCCAACCTTTCGATCGAACGTCGCCAACCGGCCGTGATGCTTCATTGCCAAATCGAGCAGCACTGCATCCGTCAACTGTTGGTGTCCGGCGATGCGATTACGGATTTCATCGCGGAGATCCGCAAGTCCACCCCCCAGAGCAAGAAACTCGTGTGCTCGGTGGGCCGTCATTCGCGCCAGCGCCTCCATCACATCTCCAAATAGGACCGAAGTCTTCACTACCGCCGGTTGCATCGAAAGCCGTACAAACCCCATTTGAGTAATCGGACAGGTCGCCCACCCACTCCCGGAATTCTCGCCGAACCAGCGGTGCGCCGCCGCATGATGCACATGGTTCGGCCACGCCAGGGCGAGTAAAACGTTGACGTCAAGCAGATGGACAGACACGTTACCGCCCTGGCGTCAAAAACTCCCGCGCCCGCTCGGCGTCCTCGCTTTCAAGCGCTGCGGCTACCTCGTCCGGGCCGAAACTCGGCGTCCCCGCCTGCACCTGGAACACCGGAAAGCCGTTCACGGTACTCAGCGGCGTTCGTGCCGCAACACCCCGCCGCGCTAATTCCGACAGAGCTGCCCCAACCGACACACCTCTGGCTGCCGCTAGCGCTTTGGCGGTATCAAGAACATCACTTTCGATATCCAGCGTCGTCCGCATCTTGATTCAATGATGATGAAGAATGGATTAGATGTCAAGACAGGGTCCTAAGGCTTACCCAATTTAGCATCATGACAGCAACTCTACCGATGCTATGATGCGACCATGAGGACCACGGTCACGCTGGAACCCGACGTCCAGGCTCTCATCAGGACCGCCATGAAGCAGCGCGGAATCTCTTTTAAGGAAGCGCTCAATTCCGCCATCCGTGCTGGACTTACCCAAGGCACAACCGAGCGGCGCAAGTTCGTACAGAAGTCCTATTCACTCGGCCCTGAGCAAAATTTCCGTTGGGACAAGGCGCTGGAAGCCGCCGCCGCCATCGAAGATGAGGAACTGGCTCGCTGACCCCAACCCGCCCCACATCTGATACCCTCATTCCCATGCTCCGCCGCCGAACCCTCCTCCTCACCGCCCCCACCTTCCTCTCCGCCGCCCAACCCCCAACCGACCCGCCCAAGCAAACCTTCACCTACAAACAAGCCGGACCCCTCAACCTCGAACTCGACCTCTACCGTCCCGCCGGCAGCCGCCCCCGCCCCGTTATTCTCTGGATCCACGGCGGCGCGCTCATCATGGGCAATCGCTCCGGTATCCGCCCCTGGCAGCTTCGCCGCTACCTCGATGCCGGCTACGCCGTCGTTTCCATCGACTACCGCCTCGCCCCCGAAACCAAACTCCCCGGCATCCTTTCCGACGTGGAAGACGCCTGGAAGTGGGTCCACACGCAAGGCTCCAAGCACGGCCTCGACACCAAACGCGTTGCCGTAGTCGGCCACTCCGCCGGCGGCTATCTCACCCTCACCACCGGCTTCCGCTGCCGGCCCAGGCCCAAAGCGCTAGTCGCCTTCTACGGTTATGGCGAGATCGCCGCCGATTGGTACGCCAAGCCCGACCCCTTCTATCTCAAAGAGCCCGCCGTCACCGAACAGGAAGCCCGCGCCGCCGTCGGCGCCACCCCCATCTCCGGCACTACCGGACCCAACCAGCGCCGTAAGTTCTACCTCTGGTGCCGCCAGCAGGGCCGCTGGAACCAGGAAGTCGCCGGGCTCGACCCCGCTACCCAGGACAAACAATTCGCCCCCTACAGTCCCGCCCGCAACACCGCCCGCAACTTCCCGCCCACCCTGCTCCTCCACGGTGACGCCGATACCGACGTCCCCTACGGGCAAAGCGAAGAAATGGACCGCCTCCTCCAACGCGAATCCGTCCCCCACCAACTCATCACCATCCCCAACGGACCCCACGGCTTCGACAGCCGCCCCGAATCCCCCGGCGCCGCCGAAGCCTTCGCCAAAGTCCTGGTCTTCCTCAAGAGATATCTAGGTTGAATGCGGTTTAGCATTGCATCCCAGGTGCTCTAGAAACGGAACCGCAACCGTAAGGGCGTGAGAAAAAGTCCCCGGAATGCGATTTAGCACCGCGCCCCGGGGCGGTAAACCACTGCAAACACGCACTATTCCGGAAACGGAACCGCAACCGTAAGGGCGCGGGCCCGACCCACCGCGATTGCACAGCCGCACCCGCTAACTCGCACCAATCCTAATTCCCCAACCTCAGAAGTTCCACTGCAAACTCGCACCCCCCGGCACGAAATTCAACTCCGGCTTCAGCCGGCTCGTCCGCTCGATCTTGCTCCCCGGCAAACTCGGATCGTGATGCTGCTTATACACATACCGCCCGATCAGAAACCCCATCGATCCGCCCACGAAAATGTCCGAGAACCAGTGCCGCCGCGCGCTTGTCCGCGACAAACTCACCAGCGTTGCCACCGAGTACGCCGTAATCGGCACTGCCAGATGATCGCGATACTCATACGCGAACACGCTCGCCACTGCCCACGATGTCATCGTATGGCCCGATGGAAACGAATCGCCCCCACGCCAGAATCCCCGCCGCGCCTGATCGTAGTAGAGCGGACGCGTCCGATTCGATATCTGCTTAACCGCAAATACGAGTACCTGGCTGTGTGCAATGGCCTCGAGCGCGAGCCACCCCGTTTCGCTGGCGTGTTTGTTGTCCGTCACCCGGCCGAACACATACGTCATCCCGGAAAACCCCGCCAGCGTGTACGCCGCTCCAATCTGCGAGATCCGGCCGCTCCATACCGTTTGATCGTTTGTGTTCGGAAGCCAGTCTTTGCTCCTGTGATCGCTCGCAATCAACCCTGTTGAAATCAGCGCGAATGGAATGATGTATTTCTTTACAGTGTGCGAGTCCCAGTTGCCCGCGCGAAACGGACTCGACCACATCCTCCATTCGTCATGTGCAAAGCTCCGCATGAATGGCACCCGCTTCCGCACCGGCGCCCCGGGCTTCTCCAAATGGGGTCTGTCCCCGATTTGCGAAGACGGTTGCGATACAGATGTCTTCGCCTCTGCGGCGGTATCGCCCGGCTTACCCGTGCCCGTCCCTTCCTGCGCTGCGCCATCCTGCGCACCCATCGAAGCCTGCCCCAAATACAAGGCGAACAGGCCTATGCCTAGGCGGCTCATCATCTGCAATCACCCACCTCCCGCTTCGTAGAGACCACTCCATATCTCTGTGGTTCCAAACATCACCACATTTTCATACCTGTCTTGGTGATTTTCTTCACTATCGTTGCAGAGCAGTCACCCCTCTCCAAAGGAGAGTTTAAGGTGCGAATTTTCAACGTCATGCCTTATGAATGAAGATCTTACACTGCTTTTATCCTTGACCTGCAAGTATAATTGTGCTACATTCTGCCAGACGTAAAGGTCTGTTTATACTCGCTAGTCGACAGACAAAGTGAATAAAAGGAGTTAGTCAATGACACGCTACGTGAGAGTGGCGGGTGTGTTCCTAACACTCGCTCTTCTGGTCTTAGCTGTCTCGGTTCTCAATGCACAGGATTACCGAGGTAAAGTTCAGGGCTCTGTTTCCGACCCCACGAAAGCAGCTGTGGTCGGGGCGAAAGTTACCCTGAAAAATATTAATACTGGAATCGAAACCACGAAGGAAACCGACGCGACCGGTTCGTTTACCTTCGACTTCGTCATCCCCGGCACCTATTCGGTTACCGCCGAAATGGCCGGCTTCCAGAAATTCGTCCAAGATAACGTGGTTGTTCAAACCCGTGGCGACGTCACCGTAAACCCGCAGTTAGCGGTCGGTGGCGTAGCGGATACGGTTACCGTGTCTGAATCGGTTGCAACCGTTCAATTCACTTCCAGCACGATGACCACCATGGTCACCGGACAGCTGTTGAAAGACGTTCCGGTTCTCGCTCGTAACCCATTTACGCTCGCCCTCTTGAATCCCGCCGTCATCAACCGCTATTGGGACGTGTCGCATCGCAACCCGTTCTACATGTGGTCGAACTCCGGTATGGATGTGGGTGGCCAGACCGGTGGCAAAAACGACCAGTTGTTAGATGGTGTGCCGACCGGCTACGCGGCCCGCGGTTCTTATAACGCTTCCATGGACGCCGTCCAGGAAGTCGCCGTTCAGCAGAACGCTGTGGACGCCGAATTCGGCTTCTCCGCCGGCGGCGTGTTTAACATCTCCATGAAGTCCGGCACCAACGATTTCCACGGCACCGCCTTCTACTTCGGACGCAACCCACGCATGAACGCCATCAGCAACCGTTTGGCCGGCACCAAGAGCGTCGTCCGCAACCACATTTGGGGCGGCACGTTCGGCAACCCCATCGTAAAGAACAAGCTGTTCAGCTATTTCAGCTACGAACAGTGGAAGTCCACCCAGCCGCAGAACTCTACGAACACCCTGCCCACCGATCTGGAGCGTACGGGCAACTTCTCCCAGAGTCGAGCCGCCAACGGTGCGCTTCGGACTATCTACGATCCGTTGACCACCACCTTCGACGGCACGAACGCTGCCCGCACCCCGTTTGCCAATAACATCATCCCGGCCAACCGCATCGATCCCACCGGCCAGAAGATCATCAACGACCTGTGGAAGCCCAACAATGCCGGCAGCGATATCACCGGCATCAACAACTACCGCCAGTCTTACTACTGGTGGTTGAAGTATTGGAATATCTCCGAACGCGTCGACTACAACATCAACGACAAGTGGCGCATGTATGCCCGCTTCTCCAAGTACCAAACCCGTTTGGATAACCCCAACCACGGTGGCACCATCGCTGTCCGTTCCGACAACGGCGGCATCATGGACGCCATGAATGCGGCCATGGACGTCCTCTACATGATGTCTCCCAACACCACTCTCAACTTCCGCTACGGCGCCAGCTACCTCGAAGACGAGTACGACTCCGACTGGGCGAAGGTTGGCGAAGGCGTTTGGGGCAACCTGTTCCCCACCGGTTGGTATAAACCTGTGTTGAAGAACCTGCCCGGCATTTACTACCCGGCCTTCAACTTCAGCGGCAACGGTGGCGTCAGCGCCGGCCTCGGCAGTTGGTGGCAGGTGCGCGGCCGCGTTCACTCCGGCAACGCGACCCTCACCCACACCCGCGGCATGCACAACATCAAGGCCGGTTATCAGCTTCGCCACAGCTACGACTACAACGGTCTGCCCGCCGTCGGTGGCTTCAATTTCAACGCGGTCGACACCGGCAACACCTTCGTGAACTTCAACCCCGCGCTCAGTGGCAACATGTTCGCGTCCGCTCTGCTCGGTGTGGTCAATTCCGGCAACGCCCAGATCAACCCCATGTTCTCCAACGCTTATCAGCAATGGGGCTTCTTCTTCCAGGACGACATTCGCCTGTCTCGTAGACTCACCCTCAACCTGGGTGCCCGTTACGAGTACGAGAACGCGCCCAAGGACGATCAGTATCAGTTCTCCCGCTATCTCGACCTCACCAACGCCATCCCTGAGTTCCAGGGCGGCGCCATCAAGATGCCGGCTGCTGTCACTGCCATCTCCAACGTCAACTACAAGTACAACGGCGCCTGGATGTTCACCGACAGCAACAACCCGCGCGTCTACCCGGGCAAGGGTAACGTTCTGCCCCGCGTCGGCCTGGCTTTCAAGCTCAGCGAAACCAGCGCCATCCGCGCCGGTTGGGCCCGCTACGCCGTTCCGTTCAAGGGCGCCTGGACCGAAGGCCTCGGCTCCATTCCCCTCGACGGTTACTCCCAGTCCACCTCAACGCTCGACCCTGTTCAGGGCGTGCCGCGCACCTTCATCAGTAACCCCTTCCCGTCAACCAACCCGCTCATCGAGCCCGTGGGCACGGGCCGCGGCCGCTACACCAACCTCGGCGCGGGCGCTTCCTGGTTCAATCAGGACCTCAAGCGCTCCATCAACGATCGCGTCAACGTCTCCTACCAGCGCCAGTTGCCCAACCAGTTCCTGATGGACGCTACGTTCTTCATGAACTTTGGTCACAACATCCTTGGCTCCTCCATGTGGGGCGGCCAGGAAGCGATCAACCGCAATATGGTCGATCCTAACCTGGTCTACACCAACAAGGGCGCTGTCGACGTTGCCGTTGCCAACCCGTTCTACCAGTTGCTCGGCGCCGATAAGATGCCCGGCAGCCTCCGCAACCAGCAGACGGTTGCCCTCCGCGAACTGCTTCGCCCCTATCCGCAGTACGGCAACCTCAACGAACAGCTCGCCACCGGTTTCTACAACCGTTACTACTCCTTCCAGCTCAAAGTCGACCGCCGTTTCGCCAATGGCCTCAGCGGCACCTTCGGCTACAACTACAACCAGGAAGCCCGCTCGGTTTGGTTCAACGATATCGCGCAGTATGCCAACAACCTCACGTTGATGGATACCCGCGAACCTCGCCACAACATCCGCGCGGCAGGCACCTATGAGTTGCCGTTCGGCAAGGGACGCAAGTTCCTCTCCAACGCCAACCGCATCGTCGATGGCATCCTTGGCGGTTGGGCCACCAGCAGCATCCTGATGTGGAACAACGGTCCGCGGCTTACCTTCGGTACAATGAACGCCCCGACCGATAGCCCCAAGCTCGACAACCCGACAAAAGACAAGTACTTCGATACCGCGAAGTTCTCTCAGATCGCGGCCTATACCCCGCGCACCAATCCCTGGTACTACAGCAACCTGCGCGGCTACGGTTTCTGGGCCCTCGACAGCACGCTAGTGAAATACTTCAAGGTCACCGAACGCGTCAAGTTCGAACTCCGCATGGAGTTCTACAACTTGCCCAACGCCTTCATGCCCAGCCAACCCGACATGGGCGTGACGAACTCTACCTTCGGCAAGAGCACCAACATCGCGAGCGGCAACTACGGTCGCGAAATCCAGTACACGGGCCGCATCCACTTCTAATCAAGCGGTTCGCTTCAAGTCACTCCATAGGGGGAAGGCCGCAAGGTCTTCCCCCTTTTTTGGCTCTATAAGTTCTTAACCGAACCACGGCGCGTAAGCCCGTGGTCCATTTTTTCTCAATCCCGTCAGGGCGCGGGCCCAATGTCTTCTCAGACCCGCAAGGGACTCTCCGCCAACAGCACAACCTACTGAACGCGCAGCAGCACCGCCGAGTCTAACTGGGCCACCTTCTCCAGCCCCCAGTCTCCCTTGTGCCAAACCAGTGCCTTGCCCACCGGAGCCAGCCCGCTGCCTTCCACCTGCGCCAGCACCCACTCAAAACCCGCGCGCCTGAGGTGTGCCATCGCTTGCCGCCGCAGGCTCAACGCCACCGGGATCTCAATCCGCGGTTCACCCGGCACCGTCCGCCACCCTCCGTCCGGCATCTGCACTGCAAATGTAAGGCGCTCCGCGTCCGCCCGGTAGCACATCACCCGTATCCCGCTCACCCTTAACGGGCGCCCAAACTCCACCTCCCACCGCATTCCCGGCTTCCGCTCCTGCCACCCTTGCCATCGGGTCGTCAGGTTTGAATCCATCGCCAGGTTCGCATCCCACCCGTTCGGCTGGCCCCACAGCTCCCAGCTAAGCCGTGGTTGCACCTTCTCGCCCCCATCCATCAACGACACCTCCTGCAGACCCCACGGCCACTCGTTCGCCACCCCGTTCGTGATCCGCACCCCTCGAACCTCCACCGGTGCCCAATCCACCACCACCCGGTAGAACCGCGTCTGGTCGAACTCCATCGCCGTCTTAATCGCGTCGAGCGCCGTATCGGCTTCGGCATAGAGCCACGTCCGCATCGGCCGCGAGTGCGTATATGCATCCGGAAGCCCTAGAAAATCCAGCACTTGCTCTTCCGCCTTCACGTGCCGGTCCACCATCCGGGCCACCCGGTACTCCCACAGTTGGCGCGACAGGTAGTTCTCCGCCGCCTCCACCCGCAACGCCGCCCGCCACGGAAACCCACGCAATTGCCAGGCGTACGTGTCCGCATACAGCGGAATCAGCCCCGGCCAACTGATCGCGGCGTGCACCAGCGCCAGCCCCATCGCCACCCGCTTCGGCAGCGCCATCGCCATCGCCACGCAAAACAAACCCAATCCGGGGATCAGGAACCGCGTCCCCGCATTCGCCACCCACGGCACGAGCGCCACCGCAATCGCCGCCCACAGCCATCGTCCTTCCCGCCGCCTCACCGCCAGCACCGTCAGCGGAACCAGCAGAAACACCGGACCGATCAGCCCCGTCGTGTTCTGCCCCTTCACCGTCACCTCCCACCAGCGGTGCAGCCAGTCCACCCCATACGTCCGCAGGTACTCGACCGTCACCTCTTCCGTATTGATATGGAAGTAAGGGTTCGGAAAGATCCGGTTATAGAGCGGAGCCACGGGGTTGCCCGACATCCACCACGTCCGCGCCACCCACGGGCCCACCATCAGACAAGCCAACCCCGTCGCCCAAGCCAGCTCCCGCCACCGCCGCCTCACCGCCAGCCACCCCAGCACCGCCGCCACAAACACCAGCCCCGGCAGCTTCAGCGCATAGCACCACCCCGCCATCACCGCCGCCAGTCGCGGATGTCCCGTCACCAGCAGGTAGAACGTGCACAGCACCGCGAACCCTAACGCCACATCGTTATACGCCGCCGTCCCCGTAATCCCCACCACCGGCGCGCATACCCACAACAGCACCGCCGGCCAATCCGGCAACTCAAATCGCTGGCACAGGTTCCGGACCACCATCGCCCCGCCCGCGATAAACGCCACATGCACCACCTTCCCCATCCCCGGCGCAAGCAAACTCGCCAGCAGGTACAGCGCCTCCATCCCCTGCGGCAGCATCTCATAAAACCCCACCCGCGGACCAAACCCGCCACGCTCCCGCCACTCCTTCACCAACCCCAGGTGGTACGTGTACCCGTCGGCCTGAATCTCCGGCGCCGCCGCGTGTACCAGATACAGCACCGTGTAAGCGCCCACCGCTACCCACACCAGGCAAGGCCACCCCGGCCGTTCCCACACGATGCCCAACCCCTTCCGCAGCCCGACCGCAGCCACCGCGCACCACACCACGGCCACACCCCAAACCAGCACGGGCCTAGCTGTACCCGTGGCCAGAAACACGAACATCGCCTGCGATACCACCGCCGCCCCAAGGCCGAACCGCACCGCCAACGGCAGCGACAATTCCCGGGTCAATCGCAACCCGGTCAGCAGACACACCAGCAAGCACGCGATCGGAGCGAGATAAATGGCCAACTCATCATTGTAGGCAGCGGCAGATTGGGCGAAACCGGGGCACACAGGCGCGCGCGCCCATATTTCGCAACATGCTTCGCAACATGCTTGCAACACACTCCCAATCCTGACTATCGAGTCCGAAAATGAGCAATAATAGGAACGTCTTATGACCCTCAACCGCCGCCAGTTTGCCGCCGCTGCCATCGCGCCCCTGTTTGTGCCCAGCCGTGCGAAAGGAGCCAACGATCGTCTGGCTTACGGCCTCATCGGTTCCGGCAACCGCGGCGGAGGCCTGAACCGCAGCTTCCAGAAGATTGGCGCTCAGTGCGCCGCCCTCTGCGATGTCTACAAACCGTACCTCGAAAAGGCGAAGTCCCAATCCCCCGCCGGCGTCAAGACCTACACCGACTATCAGGAACTGCTCGCACAACCCGGCCTCGACTTCATCGTCATCGCCACGCCCGACCATCAGCATGCCCCCATGCTCTACAAAGCGCTCGCAGCCAAAAAGGACGTCTACCTCGAAAAGCCGCTCTCCCTTAGCCCCGCACAAAGCCTCGAAATGGTCGACGCCGTCCGCAAAACCAAGCAGATCGTCCAGATCGGCATGCAGCGCCGCAGCATGAGCTTCATCCGCGATGCCCGCAAGCTCATCGCCGACGGCGCCATCGGCAAGATCTCGCTGGTCAAAGCCGCCTGGAACTGGCACTTCAACATGCCCCTCAGCGCCGCCCCCCTCGAAGGCGAACTCGACTGGCAGCGCTTCCTCGGCAACGCCCCCCAGCGTCCGCTCGACCCCGTCCGCTTCCGCTGGTGGCGCGGCTTCTGGGACTACTCCGGCGGCAACATGACCGACCAGGGCACCCACTTGATGGACGTTGTGCAGTGGATGACCAACTCCGGCGCGCCCATCTCCGCCACCTGCCAGGGCCGCATCGTGAACGCACCCGGCGTCGAAGTCCCCAATGTCTTCGATGCTGCTTTCGAGTACCCGGACCTGCTGGCTACCTGGACCCTCAACTATCGGACCACCTCCGACTTCGATTGGTCCATCCGCTTCTTCGGCGAAGATGTCATGCTCCAGTTAGACCGCCACGGCTTACGCATGTATCGCGACCCCGGCGGTGTCGATGCGCCCTGGACCCAGAAAGTCACTGCCGACCTCATCCGCGAGTCCCAGGAGCAGGACAAGCCCGAAGCCCATCAGCAGAACATGCTCGATTGCGTGCGGTCGCGCCAGGAACCGAATTGCCCCATCGAGGTAGCAGCCCAGGCGGTTCTCGGGCCGCATATGGCCAACATCGCCTATCGCGAAAGCCGCAAGGTCCGCCGCGACGCTTCGGGCGCAATCAGTTAACCTTAAACCGCCTGCCCGGCCGCCGGAACCTTACACTTCTTAACAAACCTCCCCGCGTTTCGAAACGTTAACTATCTTCTGGCCTCGCACGCTGGACTTGTCTCGTGCAGGGCTCAAATTCTAATGAAGCAGTCCTTATCTTCAATCCTTGTGCGGAAGCGCCGCTTGGCTGCTGCCGCCTTCATCCTCGCGAGCGCTTTCCTGGACACACCGCGGTTGCTGGCTCAAGGTCCCCCGCAATTCACCATTAAGAACTGGGCAGGAAACGGATCGGCAGGCTTTGCCGGTGACGGTGCGGCCGCTACCGATGCGCAACTCAATAGCCCTTTCGGCATCGCTCTCGACTCCTCCGGTAATCTCTATATCGCCGACCAGGTCAATAACCGTATCCGCCGCCGCGGCGCCGATGGGTCGATGTCGACCGTCGCCGGCGACGGAACGGCCGCCTACGCCGGCGACGGCAGCAGCGCCGCCAAAGCCCAGCTCTCGACTCCCTGCGGAGTGTTCGTCGATTCCTCCGGCGCCATTTACGTCGCCGACACGAGCAACAGCATGGTCCGCAAGTTCACCAATGGCGGCAATATCTCGCTAGTCGCCGGCAAACAGGATCAGGCTGGGCTCTTCACCGGCGATGGCGCGGCAGCCACCAGCGCCGGCCTGAGTCAGCCTCGCGCCGTGCTGGTCGACAAAGGCGTCCTCTACATCGCCGACAGCGGGAACGACCGGATCCGCGTCGTCTCCACTTCCGGTACAATCGCTACCTTCGCCGGTAACGGAGCCAAAGGCTATGCGGGCGACGGCCTCGCCGCCACCGACGCGGCTCTCTACAACCCGCAAGGTCTCGCCATCGATGCCGCCGGCAATCTGTACATCGCCGATACCAATAACCACGCAGTCCGCAAAGTCGGCAAAGACGGCATCATCAGTACCGTCGCCGGCACCGGCACGCGCGGCTACTCGGGCGACGGCGGCCTGGCCACCAAGGCGTTGCTCAACTTCCCCACCGGCGTCGCTGTCGACCCCGCCGGCAACCTCTTCATCGTCGATTCCAGCAATAGCCGCATCCGCGTTGTCACCCCTTCCGGCTCAATCTGGACCGTCGCCGGTACCGGCAACGCCGGCGATGCCGCCGATGGAGTTCTCGCGGCCGACGGCGCCCTTCGCCTTCCCCTGGCAATCGCAGCCGATGCCTCCGGTAGCGTTTACATCGCCGATACCCAGAACCATCGCATCCGGCGCCTCATTCCGGTCGCCAACCAGGACACGCTTCCCGTCGTCAGCACCGATGGCGTGGTCCAGTCATCCGCGTTTGGCGGCTTCTCGAGCGTCGCACCCGCAACCTGGATCGAAATCTGGGGTGCCCGCCTCGCCGATCAACCGCGCGGTTGGTCGGGCGCCGACTTCACTGGCGATACGGCGCCTACGTCGCTCGGCGGTACGAGTGTCGCCATCAACGGCCGCCCGCTGTACCTCTCCTATGTCAGCCCCCAACAGATCAATGCGCTGGTTCCGCGCGCCGTCTGCTCGGGTCTTTGCCAGCTCACCGTAACGACTCCGGCCGGCGCCAGTGCCAGGTTCAGCGTAAATATAAAGAACAGCCAGCAGCCCGGTTTGCTGGCCCCGCCTGTCCTGAAGATCGACGACCGGCAGTACGTCGGCGCGGTTGCCGGCGATGGCGTCACCTATATCCTGCCCGAAGGTGCGGCAAAAGGCGTCCCCTCCCGTCCCGCGCGCCCCGGTGACGTCATCACATTATTCGGCATCGGCTTCGGCACTGTCGATCCGTTTGTCGACACAGGCGACCGTTACAACGGCCCCACCGCGCTCAATTCCGCGCTGAAGGTCTTCTTCGGAACCACGCAAGCCGTCGTCAGCTACGCGGGCCTTCTGCCTGGAGCTGTCGGCCTGTATCAGTTCAACGTCATCGTGCCCGACATCCCCGATAGCGATTCCGTTCCGCTCACATTCACGCTCGACGGCAACCGCGGCGCCCAGGTGCTGTACACCGCGGTGCAGACTCCCTGAGCGACGAGAAGTTATGGTATCACCGAGAGAGTGAAGGCGATCTCAAATGCCGCATTGATGATAGGAGCCGCGGTGTTTCTGTGGGCCTCGCCACAAGCGAACGGTCCGTTCTCGCACAAGATGCACGCGCCGTTGAAGATGAAATGCGTGCAGTGCCACACGCAAGCAGACAAGGCGGAACGGGCTGGTTTTCCTCCGTTGGCCCAGTGCAAGGTGTGCCATACGGAGATGGGCGAGCGGACGATACCGTCCCAGCGCCTATACGAGATCCGGGATTTTGTGGTGTTCAGCCATGCGCGGCATGTGGCGGCGGCAAAGCTCGAATGCGCGGCATGCCATGGCGCGGTGTACGAACAGGCGGTGTTGAAGGTCGAACGGTCGACGGCGATGAAGGCGTGCATGGATTGCCACCGCGAGCACAAGGCGACGCTATCGTGCACGGCATGCCATGAGTTGGGGCAGTAGCGCGTCCGCGGTACGCTAGAAGCAGGATGACTGGGTCTCATATGGGTCATACTCACGGGCATAGTGTGCCCCGCGATTTTGCGCAAACGCCGCTGAATATCTATTGGGAAATGACGCAAGCCTGTGCCTTGGCTTGCCGGCATTGCCGGGCTGAGGCCGTGCCGTTGGCGCATCCGCATGAGCTGAATCATGAGGAAAGCCTACGGTTTTTGTCGCAACTTCCCGAGTTCGGCAACCCGATGCCGCAGTTGATTCTCACGGGGGGCGATCCGCTGGCGCGCGCCGATTTGTACGACATCATCGATGAGGCGCGACGTCTGAATATCGGCGTGTCGATTACGCCGGCGGCGACCTCGGCGCTCACCCGCGAGGTGCTCGAAAAGCTAAAGAAGCATGGCGTAGAGGGCTTGGGGTTGAGCCTCGACGGGTCGACTGCGGAACGTCACGATTCAATCCGCGGGGTGCCCGGTACGTTTGAGAAGACCATGGCGGCGATCCGGTGGGCCCAGGAACTCGAGATGCCGCTGCAGGTGAACACGCTTGTCGCCGAAGAGACGGCAAGCGATATTCCAGCTATTTACGAGTTACTGAAGCCTTACGGCGTCACGCGGTGGAGCCTCTTCTTCCTCATTTCCGTGGGCCGCGGAAAGGTGCTGCAGCCGCTTTCGGTGGAAGAAGGCGAGAAGTTGATGGCCTGGATATTCGAGACATCGCGGCAAGCGCCGTTCACGGTGGCCACCACCGAGGCGCCCGCTTACCGGCGCGTCGCGCTGGAGCGCATGCGCGAGCAGGGTATGTCGGGCGAGCAGATCAAACGGACGCCGACGTCTCGCGGCTTCGGGATCCGCGATGGGCACGGGATCATGTTCGTTTCCAATACCGGCGATATCTGTCCGGCGGGCTTTCTGCCGCTGGTGGCGGGAAATGTCAAAAAAGATCGTGTTGTGGATATCTACCGGAATTCGGAGCTGTTCAAGTCTCTGCACGATCCGGCACAGTTTGAAGGGCGCTGTGGCGTTTGCGAGTATCGGGTGATCTGTGGCGGATCGCGCGCCCGCGCGTTCGACGCGACGGGCACGCCCCTCGGCAGCGACCCGTTCTGCACATACGAACCGCATTCGAATTAGCGATCCCCGCCTGACAAAGCGCCTGACAAAGCGCCTGAGAAGAAAGCCCCTGACCTGCGGTCTTGCGTCGTGCGCTGCGATACCATAACTGCTTCGCATGGGCTCGCTTACCGGGATCTACCCGATTCTCAACACGACTTTCTCAGACGACGGCTCGCTGGACCTGAAGAGTCAGATCTCGCTCGTCAACTATCTGCTGGAGCAAGGCGCGCACGGCTTGGGACTGTTCGGCAACGCGAGCGAAGGCTACGCGCTCGAAAGTGAAGAACGCCTGCGGCTGATGCGCGAGATCGCGAAAGAGGTGAATGGGCGCGTGCCCCTGGTGGCCTCGAGCGGGCATACCGGCACCGACGCAGCCGTCAGGCTAAGCCGCGAGATGCAGGATTTGGGGGCAACTGCGCTGATGGTGCTGCCGCCGTATTTCCTCAAAACTGATGGCGACGGCCTGATGTTCTATTTCGAGGCCATCAGCAAGGCCGTCACCATCCCGATCATGGTGCAGGATGCGCCCTTGATGACGCAGGTGATCATGCCGCCGGCGCTGCTGGGGCGAATGGCGCGCGAAATCGAGAACGTGCGGTACGCGAAGGTGGAGGCGCCGCCGACCGCGCCGAAGATCAGCGCCGTGAAGAACGCGGCGGGCGACAGTTTGGTGATCTTCGGGGGGCTGAATTGCCAGTTCCTGATCGAAGAGTACGATCGCGGGGCGCGGGGGCAGATGCCGGGCAGCGACCTGATTCCGGAGTTAGTCGAGATATGGTCGTTGCTGGAGGCGGGTCAGCGCGACGCGGCGTGGGACCTGTTTACACGCATCCTGCCACTGCTGCGGTTTGAACTGCAGCCGGGAATGGGAGTGTCGGCGATGAAGAACAACCTGCACGCGCGGGGCGTGATCGCGTCGACGAAGGTTCGGCATCCGACGGCATCGCTCGACGGGACGAGCCTGGCCGAGTTGGCGGTGTTGCGGCGTAGAGTCGGGCGATGATTCCGGTCCGCTGGTCGATTGCCGCGCTGCTGTTTCTGTCCACCGTCATCAATTACGTCGATCGCCAGACGCTGTCTGTCGTCGCGCCGGTGCTGACGAAAGAACTGAACCTGTCGCCGGTGGAATACGCCAACATTCTGACGGCGTTTCTGGTGACGTACACGATCATGTACCTGGGCTCCGGTTTTCTGGTGGACCGTTGGGGTACGCGGGCGGCACTGGCGATCTTCATGGTGTGGTGGTCCGTCAGCAACATGCTGCACAGCGTGGCGCGGAGTGCGTTCCAGTTGGGCGCGCTGCGAATGCTGCTCGGGATGGGCGAGAGCGGCAACTTCATGGCGGCGTTCAAGGCGATCTCGGAGTGGTACCCGGCCAAAGAGCGCGCCTTTGTGAACGGGTTGGTGCAGGCGGGGGCATCGGTGGGGGCAATTCTCGCGCCGCCCGCCGTGACGCTGCTTATGCACTACTACGGCTGGCGGTGGGCGTTTCTTGCGACGGGATCGCTCGGGTTCATCTGGTTGTTCTTTTGGCTGCGGGTCTATTATGTGCCGGCGAAGCATCCGCGCGTCTCGGCGGCGGAGCGGGAATTGGTGCTGGCGGGGACCGTGGGCGGGGGGAAATCGACGCTCGCGTGGCGCGACCTGTTGAAGTTCCGCCAGACATGGGGACTGCTGCTGGCGCGGTTCTTTTCCGATCCCGTCTGGTGGTTCTTCCTGTTCTGGCTGCCGAAATATCTGGTCGAGAACCGCGGGTTCACGGTGTACGAGATGGGGATGCTTGCGTGGATGCCGTATTTGACGGCCGATCTAGGCGCGATTCTGGGGGGCTTGGCGTCGGACCGGTTGGTACGGCGGAAATGGGCGGTGTTGAGTGCGCGTACGGCGGCGATGCTGCCGTTTGCGTTGTTGATGCCGCTGAGCGCGATGGTGGCATTTGTCGAGTCGCGGTGGGTGGCGCTGGCGCTGATCTGCTGCGTGACCTTCGCGCATATGGCGTGGAAGACGAACCTGGTTACCGTGACGAATGACCTGTATCCGGCAAATGTCGTTGGATCGCTGGCGGGGATTGTGGCGTTCGGCAATGGGTTGGGCGGAACGCTGTTTAACGTGCTGACCGGAATTGTGGTGCAGCATTTTTCTTACACCGCCATCTTCGTTATCATGGGCTGCCTGCATCCGGCGGCGTTCCTGATCTTTCGGGCGCTGGTGCGGAAGCCTGTTACTACTGCTGGGGAGTAAACCGTCAAATGAAGATCGCGAAAGTGGAAGCGTTTCCGCTGCGGTTGCCGCGTGACTGGCCGGCGTCGAAAGGATTGGCCGGGTCGCCCAATGAGCTGGTGGCCGGCGTCGGGGATTACCGGTGGTCGAAGGACTATCCGGCGCTGTATTCGACGCAGTTCGAGACGGCGCTGATCAAGGTGACGTTGAATAACGGCCTGGTGGGATGGGGGGAGTCGCAGGCTCCGCTGGCGCCGGAAGTGGCTTCGACGATCGTTGAGCGGCTGTTGCGGCCGATCCTCGAAGGGCAACCCTTCGATGGCACGCGGAAGGCGATCGAACAGTGGTGGCATCGCATGTATTCAACCATGCGTGTGAGGGGACAGACCGGTGGGTTCATGCTGGACGCGATTGCCGGGGTGGATATCGCGCTGTGGGACTTGGCGGGAAAGATTTCGCATAAGCCGGTGTCGGTGCTGCTCAAGGAGGACGCGCCGAAGCGTGTGCGCGCGTATTTGAGCGGCGTGCCCGATGTGGCGGCGGCGCGCGACCTGCCGTTTACCGAGTTCAAGGTTTATTACGAATCGGACTGGAAAGCGGTGGTGGATACGGTTCAGGCGTTGCCGGGGAAGGTGGCGGTGGATGCACTGTGGCATCTGCCGGTGCACGAAGAGCAGGCCTATGCGTGGATGCTGGACGAGGTCGGCGCGTGGTGGCTCGAGTGTCCGCTGTTGCCCGAAGATCCGCTGGCGCATGCCGAGTTGCAGCGGGCGATTAAGACGCCAATTGCGATTGGAGAGAGCTATCGGACACATTGGGAGTTGACGCCGTATTTCCAGAGCGGCGCGATGCGCATCGTGCAGCCGGACCTGGGCAGGTGCGGCATCACAGAGGCGTTGCGGATCGCGGACATGGCGGAGGCTTTCGAAATGCAGGTAGTGCCGCACGTAAGCATCGCGTTTGGTCCGCAACTCGCGGCGGCGTTACATTTTGCCGTGGCTGCCGGGTGCCGGTGGTGTGAGTACAATCCGCGAGTGGTGGAGACGGCGAACCGGTTTCTAATGGATCCGGTGAAGTTGGATGGGGCGGAGTATCTGATTCCGCAGGGTTATGGGTTGGGGATCGAAATGCGGGTGGAGGGGTTAGGGGCGGCGTGACGGTTACAGCCGAACCCTGAAGAGTGAGTATGTCCGCCGGCAGCGCGACACTGCGCAGCCGCCGGCGCACCGATTCGAGACTATTCCGCAGTCATAAAGCGCAGGTCCGCGAACGGAATGTTGTCCTTGCCGGTGATGCGCGTGGCAAAGACCCAGACGCCGTGTGAGTTGTAAGAACTGATCTCCAGGCGGTTGGAGCCTTGTTTCAGTTGGATCGGGAACGTCTTCTCAAACAGGTAACGATCGAGATACGTGGCGCCCTTAACCGTCTTGTCGCTGTTGCGGGTGTCGAAGATGACGGTCTCGTTCAGGCGTATCGTGACGATGTCGTCCCACCCGATGTGGATGACGGCTTCGCGGGCGGTGGGGCTTTGGACGTAGGTGCGGAAGTGAGCGCCGGCGGCGTCGGTCTTGTGATAGTCGAAGACGTAACGCGGGTTGACGAAGCCGCGGGGGTCCAGGGCGTCGTATTGGAACCAGCGGACGGCCTGGTCGCGGCCGGTGTACATCTTGTGGGGATCGGTGTTGGGTTCCGCGAGCGCTTCTTCGGCGGTGAACTGCGGGACCTTGAGGACGTGGCTGACATAGCCGAGCACCCACCACTTGGCCGGTGTGCCGAAGCGTTGGCATAACTGGTCGCCCGAAAGCTCGCCGCGGTCGTAGGCCTTTACGGCCGCGAGCAGCGGCCTGATGGCGGCGGGTACTTCGGCACGCTTCGATTTCAGCAGGCCGTGCCAAAGCTTCAGGTCGATGTCCTCACGCTTGAGGTCCTGCTTTTTCAGGCCGTACTTTGCTTCAATTTCTGGCGTGTGTACGTACCAGACGGGATTGCCGGAGTACGACCAGATGTAGCGCTTCGAAGCTGCCCGCAGAACGCCCATCTGTTCGGTGAGTTCCCTCATTTCGTCTTTCCAGGGTTGAATGGGGTAGTGCTTGACCTCGGTTTCGACCATGTGGAGCGGCCATGCGCCCGGCGCCATGGTGCAGCGCTTCCGCCAGTAGGCGGCGGTCTTGGGGCTGGCGATGCGATGCATGGCTACGTCCTCGAAACGGGCGGTCGCCAGGTGGGTAACTGCTTCGTTAAGCGAGTAGGTGAATTCGGTGCCCTGGTGCATACCGCCGGGGGCGTCCACTTCAGCCATCGCGTCCAGCATGCCGAGAGAGAGTTCGCGGCCGATGGGGCGTGTACGGTAGGCGTCGCCGGGGAGGTTCCAGATTACGGCGTTGGGGAACTCTTTGAGGATCGCCTTCATGAGTCCGCGACCCTGGTTGCGCGCGGCGGCGATGAGGTCCGCGGCAGTGTAGCCTTTGTAGGTGTAGACGGCGTGGTCGAGTTCGTAACGCGGGAAGGGGTACTCCACATCGATACACAGGCCGCGGAAGCCAAGCGACTTGGCCACACGGGCGAGCGCGCCGAACTCGGCGGCCATTGTGGCGGTGTACTCTTTGCCGAGCAACGTTTCGGGCGACGGCCAGGCGGCGTCCTGCCCGAAGGCGACAGTCAGGAAGTTTTCAGTAGCGCCGGCCGCGCGGAGAGCAGCGATGTTCTTGCGAGCGGCGTCGAGCCAGGCTTGGTCTTTTGGCGAGGCGCCTTCAAAGCGGTCGCGAGCGTTCTCCCAAGTGCCGGCGGAGTAGAAGAAACCGTCGTAAATCTTCTTAATCTCGGGGGCGTGATCGTCCACGTAGCGGTTCGGAAACATCGAGTAACCGATCATCGACGGGGTCTGCGCGATCAGTGGAACAGAACTGGAAATGAGCAGGAATGAGAGTAGGCGAGATGTCATATGAGCCATAGCGAAACAAAGCAGGAAATACAACTCATCTTATCCGAATTTGAAGGCCCTCCTATAATGAGAATTCCCAATGGCAGGACGAATTGAGACACTACAGGGGCTGATTGCGCAAGACCCTGGCAACAGCCGTTTGCGTTACATGCTGGCGATGGAAATCGCGAATGCTGGTGATTTGGAAGGCGCCGTGAAGATCTATCAGGAGATCATCGAGCGGGATGCCGATTATTCAGCCGCCTATTTTCATGGCGGGCAGACGCTGGAACGGTTAGGCCGGATCGAAGACGCGAAGACGCTGTATCGCCAGGGCATTGAGGCCACCACGCGGAACGGCGACAGTCATACGCGTAGCGAACTCGAGGGCGCGCTGGCGCAAATCGGCGGGTAATCCAGTGAGTCGAGTCTGGGCGGCGTTGGCGATGCTGAGCGCGATTGCGTGCGCGCAGACTCCGGCTTATACGTATCGCGTGGTGAAGACCTACCCGCACGACCACGCGGCGTTCACACAGGGGTTGCAGTATGTGGACGGGTACTTTTATGAAGGGACGGGGTTGAACGGCCGGTCGACTGTGCGGAAAGTGAAGGTCGACACGGGGCAGGTGCTGCAGCAGGCGGCGTTGCCGCAGGAGTACTTCGGCGAAGGCATCACGGTTCTGAATGGGAAGCTGATGCAGTTGACGTGGACGTCGGGGATCGGGTTTGTGTATGACTTGGCCAGTTTCCGTCCGCAGGAGACGTTCCGGTATATCGGCGAAGGTTGGGGATTGACGAACGATGGGCGGAACCTGATACTGAGCGACGGCAGTTCGGCGTTGCGCTTCTTCGACGCGGCGACGAAGAAGGAGACGGGACGGATCAACGTGACGGAGAACGGCGTCCCAGTCCGGTATTTGAATGAGTTGGAGTGGGTTAAGGGAGAGGTATGGGCGAATATCTGGCAATCGGACCGGATAGCGCGTATCTCACCGATGACGGGGAGGGTAACGGGATGGGTGCAGATGACGGGGTTGCTGACGCCGGCTGAGCAGTCCGGCGTGGATGTGCTCAATGGCATCGCTTACGACGCGAAGGGGGACAGGATCTTCGTGACGGGCAAGTTGTGGCCGAAGGTGTTTGAGGTGAAGGTGCTGCCCAAACGTTAGTCCTCAGCGATGTAGTTCCAGATCTCGCGAATGTCGGCTGCGGCATCCGGCGAGAGCTTGAATCGCCGCCTCACGCCGAGTGCTGCTTGTCAACTCGCGCGTTCTCTTCCCGCTCCAATTGAGCAAAGAACTCGTCGCCATCAACACTGTCGCCGTTGCGCAACGACTCGTATCCCTGAGCGATTTGCCGCCTGATTTCCGCCCTAAGCGTTAACACCTCACCACGTTCCTGCATTAAACGAAGGGCTTCGCCTAAGACCTCTGCCGGGGATTGATACAGGCCCGTATCGATCTGTCTCTGCACGAGCCGCTCAAGTTCTGGGGTGAGGTGGACCGTCATAGATATGCCTCTTTCCGTTGTCTTGGCTTCTAGCATCAAGCTAGCACGGATCGCCGCCCGTTACTCCGCAGCCAGTTTTGAGAAGACCACCATGTCCAGCCAGCCGTCGCGGACTTTCTGGGCGCCCCGGAGCGTGCCTTCGCGGCGAAAGCCTAAGCGTTCGGCGACGCGTTGGGAGGCAACGTTCGTGGTGGCGCAGCGGATTTCCACGCGGTGCAGGCCGAGGTCCCGCAGGCAGTGGTTGGTGAGGGCGGCGGCAGCGCGGGTAACCAGGCCGCGGCCTTCGAACTCCTTCGCTATCCAGTAGCCGATAGCGACGGAGTGGTTGAGCCAGTCGATTTTGTGCATGCCCACGGAACCGGCGATTTGATCTTGGCGCCAGATACCGCAATGGAAGCCCTGTCCGGAGGCGAACTGTTGTAAGCCTTGCTCGATAAACTCGCGGGTATCGGCCTGCGACCAGGTGCTATCGATCCACGGCAGGTACGGCGCAAGGCGCTGGCGGTTGGCGTCGCAGAGTTCGTACAATTCCTCAGCGTGGCGAACTTCGAGGATGCGCAGTTCGGCGTCCGGAGGAAGAGGGTGGTGAAACACGCGTTAGAACGGGACGTCGTCGTCGTTGACGCCCTGGTCGCCGTAGGGGTCCGCCGCAGGGGGGGCGGACGGTGTACGCTGCGGCCCGCGCTGGGCGGCGCCGCGGGGCATGGAAACGGGTCCTGAACCTGAAGAGGATGGCCGGTCGTATTCGCCGCCGCCTTCACCCGTGTCGCCTCCGCCGCGGCCGCTGGAGACGAGGATTACGTCGTCGGCGACAACCTCGGTGACGTAGCGCTTGTTGCCGTCCTTGTCGTCGTACGAGCGCGTTTGGAGGCGGCCTTCGACATAGACCTGTTTGCCTTTTTGCAGGTACTGGGCGAGGTTTTCGGCGCGCCAGAGCACGATGTTGTGCCACTCGGTCTGCTCTTTCCACTCGCCGGTCTGCTGATCTTTCCAGCGCCGGCTTGTGGCGAGGCTGAAATTCGTAACCGACTGACCGGACGGGGTGAAGCGGGTTTCGGCATCCTTGCCCAAATGACCCAGCAAAATGACCTTGTTCACGCTACGGGAAGCCATGAGTACTCCTATACGTTTTCGAGCAGTGCCTGATCGAGCAGTGCCGTGACCTGACGGACACGGGAATCGAGAGCCGACTTCTGGGATCGGAGTTGATCCGCCAAGTGCAGTGCGGCGAAGACGGCCACACGCGTTGAGTCGAGATTGGGGGACCGGCGCGCGATCGAGTTCATCAGTTCATCGACCTGATTGGCGAGATCGATCATTTCGCGCGGATCGCCCGAGGTGATCAGCGTGAACGACTGATTGAGTATGTTGACGCGTACCTGCTTTTTGTCGGGCGACTCATCCACGGTGTTTTAGAGTATACCGAAATGGGGGTTACGTGGCGCTGATCGCGTCGATCTGTTGCAGCAGTTTTTCGAGCCGCTTACGAACGACGTCCTTATCGGCGCGAAGAGCATCGCGCTCGCTCCGAACCGTGTCCAACTCACGGGTGAGTTCAGAGACACGCTTGCGCAAATCGTTCGATTCGGAAGCGGCTTTGAGAGCCGCCTCCTTTTCGTGACGGAGCTCAGCCACAACTTCGGCGGCCCTCAGTATTTTCTGCTCGAGAACGGAAAGCGCGTCCGCCTGCTCCATTTGGTTTCTCCCCCTGGGTTAGGCCAGCGCGGCCTTCGCCTTACCGGTCAATTGAGTGAACGACGAAGCGTCGTTGATGGCGATATCGGCGAGCACCTTACGGTTCAGGTCGATGCCGGCCTTCTTGAGGCCGTTCATGAACCGGGAGTAGGACAGTCCGTTCATGCGGCACGCAGCGCCGATGCGGACAATCCAGAGGGAGCGATAGCTGCGTTTCTTGAGCTTGCGCCCCACGTAACCGTAACGCAGCGCCTTTTCGACGGCTTCCTGCGCGGCCCGGTGGAGCTTGCTCTTGGTTAAGAAGAAGCCTTTGGCTCGCTTGAGAACTTTCTTACGATGGTCGGTACGGTTTGTACCGCGTTTAACTCTAGGCACGTTTTCCTCCTAAGTATTTAAAATGCGGGCGAAACGGGCACGTGCAGTAGCACCGGCCGCACCGCGATAAAACCGCCCTGATTAGTAGGGCAACATCTCCTTGATCGCGGGGACGTTGGTGGCGTCTGCCATGACGCCCTGCGTCAACCGGCGCTTGCGCGCGCGCGGCTTGGAAGTGAGGATGTGGCGAGCGAACGAATGGCGCCGCTTGATCTTACCAGTCCCCGTCTTCTTAAAGCGCTTGGCCGCGCCTTTGTGAGTCTTCAACTTCGGCATAACTGTATCCTTGAGGTCCCCAGGAAGGAATCCGTCGGGGAGGGATGCAAACCTTTTCAGGGTAGCACGACTCCATCGGATGCGTCTCAGGTTGGGTCTGCCCGGGACCCTATTCTGATTAATACTCCGCAATGCCTCTTGTATTCCGCTTGGATTGCTGGTACACTTGACCCGTGGTCGTGGACGTGTGTCCACCCACCAAACAAATCGAAAAGGACCGCCATCGCGCGGTCTTTTTTTTCGCACTACCTCCGGTCGGAAGCCGTCGCGCCCCCGACCCATCGGCCTTATCCGCGTTAATCGGCGGCCGATTTCAGAAAGCTTCCCAGAAGGAGTATTGCTCAGATGTCTGCGAACCTCAAAACCAAATCCTCCCAAAATGCGCGCAAACATGGACTGTCAGCCGAATCCATCCCCACCGATCTCCGTCCTGTTTTCAACACTTTGCGAAACGAACTCCACGCCCAGTGCCGCCCCGATGGCCCCTTGGAAGAGATCTTCTTCGATAAACTCCGTGCCCTAGATTTCCAAAACGAACTCTACGACCGCTCCGATGGCCGCGACCCCATCACCCACCCCGCCACCCTTAATATTCAACGCTTTGCGAAACGAACTCCCCCACCTCGCACCTCCCCCGAAACGGAGCCGCGACCGTCCGCGAGCGCCGCGCCATCCGACGACATCCTCACCCACTTCCCCCCGTCCGTAGCCGCCGAAA
>JADLDI010000157.1 GCA_020846745.1 Bryobacterales bacterium
AGCATCACGGAGTGGAGCGGCAGAAGTTCGTGGCGCGGGAGGAGGATTGCGCGGGGTGCGCGTGGAAGGCCCGGTGCTGCGGCAACAAAGGGGCGCCGCGGCAGGTGGAGCAGGTGGTGGAAAGCGAACCGATGCGGGCGTATCTGGCGCGGATGAAGCGGCCGGAGGTGCAGCAGTTGTACAAGCGGCGATGTGAGGTGGCGGAGTTTCCGCATCTTTGGGCCAAAGGGGTGAAAGGATGGCGAAGATTTAGCGTACGCGGTGTGGTGAAGGCCGGAATGGAGGCGCTGTGGGTGGCGCTCGCCTACAACGTGGTGCAGTGGATGCGCGTCCGGAGTGAACAGGCGCTGGCGGCGTAGTCGCGAAAGCTCCGCGAAGGGCGGAAAGCGGCCGCATTGGGCTCTTTTCGGCGCACTGGCGCGTCACCATCCGCTCATCCCAAGCTTGGTTGGAAAGACTCTTCGACCGCGCTGAAAGTGGCCGGATCGCTGCGGCGCGATCTTCGCTCCCGCCGCTTCTCGGATTTTCGATTTTTTCTCACGCCCTGACGGTTGCGGTTCCGTTTCGGGGGGGGGTGCGAGGTGGGGGGTTCGTTTCGCAAATGGTTGAAAGCAAATGAGTTGCGCACCTACGTCGCGCACCTAATGCCGGCCGGCACGGTTGCTGTTATAGTGTGGGAACAGCGTTTGCGCACGCACAATCCAGATCGTAGGGGCTCGAGATGGAACCGTCTTTGGGCGGTTGCGCTGGTTGTGTTCCTGTCGGCGAACTGGGTCACTCCGCTCGTGGCGACCCAAAAGACTGCGTCCGGGACCACGATGGCGTGCTGCAAGAAGGGCGAAGTGCATGCCTGCTGCAAGCGTTCGGCCCGAAAGACGAATGGACCGGCGATCACGGCAGCGCCCCAATGCGGTACGCGTTGCGCGATCCCGTTCGGTTCGCTGTCACGCGTTATTAGCGTGATCACACGGGAACCCGCGGTTTGCCTGTCCGTTCTGGTTGGTGCCGGTATTCAGCCCGAACCGCGATTTGTAGCGAACCATGCATCTCCGTTCGCCGCGCAACTCAGACAACGCCCGCCACCGCTTGCCTAGCTGGAAAGAATTCACAAACCTGATTTCTTATCGACGAGGTGAGTTGTGTCTTTACCTTGGAAATCCATGTCCCTGCTGGGTGCGGGGGCGCTGGCTATTTGGGCCGCTACGGGTCCACGTGTCTTTGAAACCAAGCCGCGAAGGATCGCCGCGGGGCGCGACCCGATGCTGTACGTGAGAGCCTCGGGAGCGCTGTCGCTCCTAAAAGTGGAAGGCGCCAATTTGTGGCTCCAAACGTCGCTTGACGGCGGCGACAGCTTTGACGATTCCATTCGAGTGAACGAGATCGAAGGCGAGGTTTCGAGCCATCCGGAGGCGAGCCCGCAACTGCAGGTCAAAAGCCGCGGCGAGTTTTACACACTCTGGCAGACGCGCAAGGGCGGCGACAACTCGCGCCTGCGATTTGCCCGGTCGATGAACTGGGGAGAAAGCTTTCAGAAGGCGATCGACGT
The DNA here is from genome assembly GCA_020846745.1 of Bryobacterales bacterium. GTDB lineage: Bacteria > Acidobacteriota > Terriglobia > Bryobacterales > Bryobacteraceae > JADLDI01. The sequence continues at coordinate 1,547 of JADLDI010000157.1, forward strand.
TGATACGCCGGCCGAGGCGGCGTCACAGTCCTTCTTCACGATGAACGTATCGAAGAAAGGCGTGATCTATGTCGCCTGGCTCGATGGGCGCGACCGCGGCAAAGGCCGCCCCGGCAGCTCCGCCGTGTATCTTGCCCGTTCGAGCGACAAAGGCGCAAGCTTCGAAAAGCCGGTACGAGTAACGCTCGGCGTCTGTCCCTGCTGCCGCCCGGCGATCGCGTTCGCGCAAGATCGGATGTATGTTTCCTGGCGCAGCGTCGGCGATAACAATGTCCGCGACATCTACGTCGCCACTTCGATTGACGAAGGAAAGACGTGGAGCGCCGGCAAACGCGTTGCGGAAGATAACTGGGTTCTCAACGGGTGTCCACATTCCGGCGCGGCCCTTGCGGTAATGGGCAAGCGCCTCTTTCTGACCTGGCACACTGTTCGCGATAACAAGAACAAGTTATATCTCTCGTACTCTGACGATGGTGGTGAGACGTTCACACACCGCGCCGACGTTTCCGAGCATATTCTGGACCCGAACCATCCCTATCTCGCCGAGATGGGCGATCGGGTGGGACTTGTCTTCCAGGGACGGAACGCGGCTCCGCAGGTCGATACATGGGCCCCGCTTGAAGTCTGGTACCGCGAGTTCGACGCTCAGGGTAAGTTGTCGCCGCTCGAGCGCCTGGGCCACCTGGAAGGCAGTGCCGCGTATCCCACGCTCGCCTACGAAGCGCCGGGCCGGCTGTTTGCGGCCTGGACGGAACCGCACAAAACGGGTAAAGCCATTGTGTTGTCCCGGGGACGCCTGAAACGGCCTGACATGGTGTCGAATGTCCGCTAAGTATCTGGCCGCGTTGGCGCTCGCTTGCTTGGCCGCTTGGGCGCAGAGTAACTTTGCCGAGCTAACAGGGACGGTTCGCGACACCTCAGGGGGCGTCCTGCAGAAGGTAAGCGTCACCCTGACGCACGAGGCGACCGGCATCGAACGCCGCATTGAGACGGACGATACGGGCCGCTACTTCTTTACCAAACTCGCTCCAGGCGACTACGAACTTACGGCGTCGAAAGAAGGGTTCAGAGCAGATCGCCATCAGGGCATCGGATTGACGGTTGGGAAGGCCGCCGCGCTCGACATCACTCTAGCCGTCGGCGCCGCAAATTCGGAAACCGTCGTGACCGCGAACGCCGCTCTGGTGGACACCCAAAGCAGTTCGCTCAGCGACACAATGGACCCGCACGCGGTTCGCAACTTACCTTTGAACGGCCGTGACTTTGCGCAACTCGCACTGCTTGAAACGGGAGTTGCCCCGTCTCGCCGCACGTCAGATTCGGGCGGTCCGGGCACGAAGCTTGTGATTAACGGGACCAAACCTAGTCAAGTCAGCTTCCTGCTCGACGGCAGCGATATCAACGATGCCAATAACAACACGCCTGGCAGCGCGGCGGGAGTGTTACTGGGGGTCGATACGCTGCTTGAGTTCCGGGTGGTCACCAACTCTTATAGCGCCGCCTATGGACGTAGCGCCGGAGGCGTTGTAAGCGCGGTAACGAAAGCCGGCGGGAACGATCTGCACGGCTCAGTGTTCGAGTTCGTTCGGAACAGCAGTTTCGACGCGCGCAACTTTTTCGACTCCCCTACGGCTTCGATCCCACCCTTCCGCCGCAATCAGTTCGGCGCTGAAGTGGATGGACCCGTCGTGCGCAACCGCACCTTCTTCCTCGCCAGTTACGAAGGCTTGCGCCAGCGCCTCGGCGTTACCAACCGCACCGTGGCGCCCGATGCGAATGCCCGGCAAGGTATCTTCCCCAACGGCACACGTGTTAGCGTCAATCCGGCTGTTCCGGCTTACTTGAACCTCGTTCCGCTGCCGAACGACCGCAATTTTGGAGACGGCACCGGCGAATACGTCAGGGCGGCCTCGAACTCGACGAACGAAGATTTTGTTACCGGCCGCGTCGATCACCGGTTCTCCGATTCCACATCCCTGTTTGCGCGTTACACGTTTGACAATGCGACGGTCGCGGTCCCCGACGGCATCCAACTGATCCGCGCCGACACGAAGTCGCGCAACCAGTACCTCACGTCCGAGTTGACTCACATTTTCAACGCGCGCCTGCTCGACACCTTGCGGTTCAGTTACAACCGGTCGAAGAGTGAAAGCAGTCCGTTCTATCTGCGCGACGTCGATCCTGCACTCTCGTTTTTCCAGGGCCGGCCGCTTGGACAGATCTCCGTCACCGGCTTGTTCAGCATAGGCCCCAGCCGCTTCGGACCTTCGTTCTCCGATCAGAAGCTGTTCCAGTTGTCCAACGACTTGACGCTCATAAAGCGCCGCCACTCCATCAAGGTGGGGTTGGACCATCGCTTTTACTATCTTCCTACGAGCCGCCCGCAGTCGCCCTACGGGTTTTATCAGTTCAACGGACTAACTGACTTCCTCCAGGCCCGGCCTGCTTCCGTTGAATTAACCCTGCCGACATCACAGTTAAACCGCAATTGGCGGCAGTCGATGACCGGCGCATACATTCAGGACGATATTCGGCTAACCGGCCGGTTGACACTGAATCTCGGGATGAGGTACGAGAGAGTGAGCGTACCGGAAGAAGCCGGCGGCCTCTCGTCGAACTTCCGCGATCCGATTCGTGACGTAGCGCCAACGGTTGGCCAGATGTTTACGAATCCCTCCAATCGCAACTTTGCGCCTCGTGTGGGCGTCGCATTCGATCCATTCGGTGACGGCAAGACCAGTATCCGCTCTGGCTTTGGTGTTTTCTACGATCCCGTCTGGACAGATTTCTACGCCAATGCCGGCAACCGCCTTGCTCCGTTTTACACGCTGGGAAGCGTTCGCAGCCCTGTCTTCCCGCGTGCCGATGCGGTTGTGGGCAGCGCCGCGTTTGTTCTTGGGCGTCAGGACGTCGTCGCGTATAACCCGCAGAATCCCTACGCCATGCACTATAACTTTTCCATCCAGCGCGAAGTAAGTCGAGATGGAATAGTTACGGTGAGCTATGCGGGCCAGCGCGGCAATCACTTAGCGCGGTTCGTCGACGGCAATCAGGCCATTCCGCAGATCCAATCCGATGGCCGCAAGTTTTTTCCAGAGACCTCATCCACTCGCAATCCAGCCCTGACAGGTGTGCGCTATAAAGCGACCGACGGGCAGAGCTTTTACAATGCATTGCAGGTCTCCTGGTCACAACGGTTGCGCGGCGGCGTCTCCTTACGCTTCAACTATGTCTACTCCAAGAACATCGACGATGGGTCCGTCACAGTAACTCAAGGCGGCGATAACGATCTTCCGCAGGACCCCGACAGCCGCAAAGCGGAACGCGGACTCTCCAACTACGATGTCCGCCATTACTTCGCGTCCTACTGGACCTGGGACATCCCGGCGTTCGGTGGCCCACGATGGCTCACGGCCGGCTGGCAATGGAACACAATCGCCACCGCCGCGTGGGGGAATCCATTTTCGGCCGTGGTCGGTTTCGACCGTGCCCGTGCCCGCTTCCAAGCCGGGACGTCGCCGCAGCGTCCCGACCTGATCGCGGGGCGGGCTAATAACCCGATTTTAGGCGGAGCGGACCGATACTTCGACTCCTCGGCATTTGCGTTACCGGCCGCAGGTTACTTTGGCAACTTGGGCCGCAATACTTTGATCGGTCCAGGACTGGTGATGGTGGACGTGTCGGTGAACAAGCGCTTTCGTGTTAGCGAACGGCTGGAAGCGCAGTTCCGCACCGAGATGTTCAACTCGATCAACCACACGAATCTCGCGATACCCAGTCAGCGCACGGTTTTTTCGAGTTCCGGCCCGGTGGGGAGCGCCGGGCGGATCACGGCTACGGTGACGTCCGCACGTCAACTACAGTTAGGCCTGAAGTTAGTGTTCTAAGTAATCGTGTAGCTTTGTCAGGCTCGCTCAGGCTCGCGGTCAGGCTCGCGGTCAGGCTCACGCGAATGTGCGCGTTCCAAGCTACGCCAGAATATCTTTTACGATCGCCGGGGTATGGATGTCGGTTAGCTTCTGGTCACGCGTCTCGTAGTGATAACTCAGCTTGTTCCAATCCAGCCCGAGCAGGTGGAGGATGGTGGCGTGAAAGTCTGCCATGTGAACCGGGTTATCGGCGGCGTGGTAGCCGAACTCGTCGGTGGACCCGTAGGTGAAGCCACGCTTCACGCCGCCACCTGCAAGCCATAAGCTGAAGCCGAACTTATGATGGTCGCGCCCGTCTTTGCCTTCGGCCATGGGAGTCCGGCCGAACTCGCCGCCCCAGATCACGAGCGTGTCCTCAAACATCCCGCGATCCTTCAGATCCCGCAGCAGCGCCGCGGTCGGGCCATCTGTCTGTTTGCATATCTGCCGGTTACCGGCATTGTTGTTCGTATGTGTATCCCACGGCTGACCGTTATGTAACACCTGGACGAACCGCACCCCGCGCTCGAGCAATCGGCGCGCCAGTAATAACTGTCGCCCGTGGATAGAGGTATCTTCGCCTTCGGTCCCATAGGCTTCGTGGATCTTCTTCGGTTCGCGCGAGAGGTCCAGGGCTTCGGTAGCGGCTAGTTGCATCCGAGCCGCCAGCTCAAAACTGGCAATCCGCGCTTCCAACTCCAGTTGATCGCTCCGTGGAGTGAGGTGGCGGCGATTGAACTCCCGCAGCAGGTCAAGCCGGCCCGCGGCCGCATCGCTTGAACCTTGCGGCTTCAAATCCAACACCGGTGTTCCTTCGGCGCGCATGGCGAACCCTTGATACACAGGCGGCATCCAGCCGTTTGAGAAGTTGCGGACGCCATCCACCGGCAGACCCTTGGGATTGAGGATCGCCACAAACGCCGGGAGGTCCTGTGTTTCAGATCCGAGACCATAAGTGACCCACGAACCCATCGAAGGCCGTCCGGGCATAATGGTTCCGGTATTGAAATACCAGATCGCCTGCTCGTGATTGGAATGCTGGCTGACCATTGACCGGATGAGAGTAACATCGTCTGCGTGGCGAGCCAGGCCCGGCAGCAGTTCCGATAACATCATTCCGGATTTGCCGGCCGGAGCGAACTGAAACGGACTGCCCAGCCATGCCCCGGTCTTCTTCGGATCGACGGTATTTACAAACGCCTCACCCGGCTTCTGGCCGTCGCGCCGCTGTAGCTCCGGCTTCGGTTCAAACAGGTCCATCTGGCTTGGACCACCGTTCTGGAACAGCAGCAACACACGTTTCGCGCGCGGCGCAAAGTGCGGCCGCTTTGGGAGTAAGTCGTAGCGAGGCTGAACGGAAGGTTCGTTCGCCCGCGCGGGCAGCAGGGACGATAATGCGAAGGCGGGCAGTCCGAGGCCGAGTCGTGTTAGTGTATCTCGCCGCGACAGTAATTGCCGGATCGGTGTGCGGGTAACATGTGGCATCGGCACTCTGCTCATCCTCCTATTGCTCTTAGTCCAGATACACAAACTCATTCATCGCGAACATCACCTGACAGAAATCGGTAAAGGCCAGGCGTTCCCGGTCCGCGGGTGGGCGATCGGCGTAATGGCTTTTCTGTTTAGCGACAAACGACTGGGCGAGGTCGAGTTCGTCGCCAGTCGGGAAGCGGCCGAGCGCGAGGCGGAATGCCTGGCGGACGCGCGCCGCCAGGCTCGCTTCCGGACCGGCCGCCTTGTCTATCCGTGCCGAAAAGTGCCGGGCCTGGGCGGTCGAGAAATCGCCGTTCATCAGCGCCAGAGCCTGCGTGGCCGAGGTCGACCGGGGACGGCGGATGCAGTTGATTTCCATGACCGGCGCATCGAAGGCTCCCAAGAAGTTCTGTGGCGCAGAGCGGCGGACTAGTAGATACACAGATCGCCGTCCCTCGTTCAATTCACCTTCGGCCGCCACTTCTCCCGACTTCTTCACTTCAGACTTGACCGGTTCGCCGAACATGGAAGGGTTCAAGGTACCGGCCGCGGCGAGCACGGCATCGCGCACGGACTCGGCTTCGATACGCCGGGGCGTCATCCGCCACAGCCAGCGGTTATCCGGATCCTTCTGAAGGCCTTCCGCGCGTGCGGCCGAAGACTGCCGGTACACCGTCGATGTGACAATCAGGCGGTGCAGCGCCTTCATGCTCCATCCCTGCCTTACAAACTCAGTAGCTAACCAGTCGAGTAACTCGGGATTCGACGGCCCCGCGCCCGACCTGCCGAAGTTATCGAGCGTCGGCACGATACCGGCGCCAAAGTAAGCCGCCCAAACCCGGTTCACATAAACGCGCGCAGTGAGCGGATGGTCCGGCCGGGTAATCCAGTTGGCGAAGGCGGTCCGCCGCCCAGTCGTCTTTGCATCCTTCGCCACGGCAGGCACAATGAAGGCGCGATCTTCGCGTTCGAGCACCGCCGGGACAGCAGGAGCGACTTCGGCGCCCGGCTTCAGCGGGTCGCCGCGCTGGAGAATGTGAGTGGCCGGCGGATTCGCATCCTGGTCATAGAGCGCGCGGATCGTCGGAAGGTGGATTTTCCGGGCCTCGGCCTCTTTCAACTCGGCCGAGGTTTGGTCGGCCTTCCGGGCATAGTCGGGAAACGCTTTCCGCAGTTCCTCGTCGGTGGCTTTTTCGCCATGCGGATGGAGGTTGCGGTAGTGGGCTCGCCGGCTGTTCTGCAACTCACGCAACGCTTTTGTGATGCCTTCGAGCGGGCCATTCACCTTTTCCGCGTTCTTCCGCTCCGCTTGCGTGGCGTCCACAACCAGCCGCTTGTAACTGGGCAGTACTTTGCCCGTGGGGCGCATGGCCCCGGCGAAGATTGCCTGCAAGGAGTAATAGTCGCGCTGTGTGAATGGCTCGTACTTATGGTCATGACACCGTGCACACTGGATGGTCAAACCCATCAGCGACGACGCGACAATCTGCTGGGTATCGAAGAATGTACGCCAGTTATATTCGGCGAAGTCTTTGGGAAGAAAGTCTTCGCGCGTAGCGTCCACGGCAGTACGGAGGAAACCTGTCGCTGCGAGTGATTCCGCGACCTCGCGCGGCAACTTATCGTATTTATAATACTCGCCTAACTCGTCACCAGCCAATTGTTCGCGCACAAACTGGTCATATGGCTTGTCGAAATTCATCGCGCGGATGACGTAGTCGCGATAGCGGAATGCATTCTCGCGGACCACATCCGCGGCCAGCACTCCCTCCGAATCCGCGTAACCGGCCGCGTCCAACCAATGGCGGCCCCAGCGTTCGCCGTAATGCGGGCTCGCCAGCAAATCGTCTACGTAATGTGCAAACGCTTCGGGCGACTGGTCGGCGAGGAATCGATCGATCTGCTCGGGCGCGGGTGGCAACCCTGTCAAATCGTAAGTTACCCGCCGTAACAACGTTAGTTGTTCCGCGTCGGGTGAAATGGTAAGCGCACTCGATTCTAAACGAGCCAGGACAAACGCATCGAGCGGCGTTCGAACGCGGTTTGCCGATCGGACGCGCGGCACTGGCGGACGGACGGGAGGTTGAAAGGCCCAATGCCGGCGGTCCAAAGCCGCGGAACTGGCTGAGGCGTCATCCGCCGCCGCGCCCGCGTCAATCCACTGTTTCAGCTTGTCGACTAAGTGCTTCGCGAGAGGACGCCCCGGAGGCATTTGCCCTGTGGCGACCTTCTTGTAGAGCAGGCTTTCTTCGGCCGATTTTGGGGTCAAGGCTGCGCCGGACTTACCACCTTTGATCAGCAATGCGAGTGAACCGATGTCGAGCCCGGCCTGAGCGGCTGTGCCGCTGTGGCAGCCCGCGCAATTGGCAGTGAGGAGCGGTCGAATGTCGCGTTCGAACCGGAGCGGCTCAGCAGCAACCGCAGTTGCCGCCCACGCAATAGAGAAGAAAAACGAAAAGCTCTGGCGTTTCATCACGTTCGCCGGATAGGGTAGGGCGCGCTTCTACAGTATCACGGTCCGTGAACACGCGAAAAAAGCAGTTTGTTAGTGCTTCGCGGCTGCCGGTGTCTTGTGCGGTGCCTCGGGCTTCGCCGGCGCGTGCGCCGTGGTTGGCTTAGCCGCTTCCTTGGCCGGCGGCGGGGCAGTACCTGGCTTTGGCTGCTGCTGTGCAGCCGCCGCTGGTTTCTTCTCGTCTTTGGGGTGCGGATCGGGTTTCGGCTTACCTGGCGGCTGAGTCGATTTCGGTGGCCCAACGGGCGAGGGTTTTACGGTTGGAGTCGGCGGATGGACGGAGGCCTTTTCCGGGGCGGGCTTGTCCGGTACCTTTTTGTCGGGCGCTTTTTTCGGCTCGGCAGGTTTTGGCTCGGGGGGCTTGGGGGTCAGTTTCGGTCGCGCTGCTGCGAACCGCCGCATGCGGAACGCACTGTGCGGGGGTTTCGATTGAGACCCAGGCGGGGGAGACACGGCGCGATGTGTTTGGTCGACCGCAGGCGGTATATACACGATGGGTGGCGGAGCCACACGAGTCATGATGGGTTCTCGGACGACGGGAATGGGCACGGGCTCCAGATGCGATGTGATGGGTACGACGGAGGGGACAGGCGCAGGCGCCACCACCCGGGCTTCAATCGGGATGACGACGGGCGCCATGGCCCGCCACGCCGAGAGTTTAATCCAGCCTTTGTGCCTACCCGGCGGCAGTCGCGACGTGTCGACCATAACTTCGATCAGGTCGGCCGTGAGCGCACGTCCAGCGGCGGGGATCATGTTCTCGCGGGCGCGCGCCCGAAACCACGACTGGCCACTGGTTTCGATTGTGTACGGCAGGCCGGCTTGGTTCGAGCCGACACGGATATCGAAACGCGACTCGCCATAGGGTCCAAGTGGAGCTTCGAGGCTAATGCTGCCGGGCCGAATGTCGAACAGGGGCGAAGGCAGCACGTGTAAGGTGTAAGGTTGGTCGAAGGTAGTGCATCCGGATTGTGCGCGCACGGTAAAGCGCCACTCGCCGGGAAGATTGACGAGACCAGAGACGAACCCCGCCGGAGAGAGGTTAAGACCTGGCGGCAGTTGTCCTTTGGGTACCGACCAGATCACATTCTGCTGACCACATGTGTTTTCCGTTGCGGTCAGAGGTCCGCCGCTATACTCCTTACCGGCAATGGCGGGAGGTAGGTCGGCCGGCTGAATGATGAACGCCAGAAGCCAGAAGCCGAGCGATTCCACGTGATTTCATATCGGTGAGAATTTTGGCGATATGAATTGTCAGCAATGCTAGTACGAACGCTTTTGCTCGTTTCCGCGTCTGTCGCGTTTGCCGCTGCTGAACCATTGACCAATCAAGGCCTCGTTCAACTGGCGGAAGCAGGGTACTCCGAGGCGTTTCTGCTCGATCTCATCCAAACGCGGCCCACGCGATTCGATACTTCTGTCGGCGGTTTGGTTTACCTCGCCAAACAGGGCTTATCGGAAAAACTTCTGCGTACTGTTGCCGGTCTCGATGCCAAAAAACAGGAAGACAAACAGAACGCGCAGGCTCAACAGCCAGTGCGGCTACGGATGTCGCGCGAAGGTACGCTCACCACCGAACAGGGTAGTCCTGTCACGGTGCTGATCGAATCGCCACTTAAAGCGAAGCCGGTTCCGGTTTACCGCTCCAATTTGTAGATTGTCATGCCCGTCAGCAACTTAGGATAGAAATCGGTCGACTTCTGGGGCATCACGCCGCCGCCCAACGACACGGCGCTGACTTCCTCGATTTGGGTGGGTTGCAGCAGGAATGCGGCTTGGGCGCGTCCCCAATAGGCCGCATCGATTGCCGTGTCGACGCCTCGAACGTATTCGATAAAGCTTTGTTCGCGAACGGCTTCGTCGGTGATACCGTACCGTTCGGCAAAGACCTTTTGGTGCAGGAACCGGACGTCCAGGTCGCCAGGGTTCCGAGTCGCGCGTAAGACATGGATCTTCTCTTCGCCCGGCAACGCAACGCCGAGAACGATCTTGCCATCCTCGCGTTTGCCGAGCGAACGCTTGAAATCTCTTGGATGCTCAAGACTTAACTCACCCAATCCGCTCACGCCCGCGACGATTTTCGCGCGGTCGAGCCCCGGTACATCGCGTAAAACCCGATGCGTCGAGAGAATTCTCAACCCTGGCGAGCACATATTCACCAGAGTCATCATGACGAATCTTGCGTCCGGACGATTGTTTTCGTCGCGATACTGGAGCGCGGTCTCGTAGCGATGATGACCATCGGCGATGATCAGCTTCTTGTCGGCCATGGCGCGGCGAACCTGATCGATGAGGTCTGGTTCCGCGATGCGCCACAACCGGTGCACGACGCCGTACTCGTCCTGGACGTCGCCGACCGGTGCCTGAGCCGCAGCGTGGTCAAGAATTCTGTCCACTTGCGCCGTCGAATCTTCATACAACATGAAGATCTGGCCGAAATGGGCCTTTGTATGGCGCAGTACCGCGAGTCTGTCTTTCTTCGGTCCGGACAGGGTCTGCTCGTGCCGGTGGACGATTCCGGCTCCGTAATCGACCACTTCGCCCAGGGCGATCAGACCCTTGCGCGTCAGGGTTTCGCCGGTGTCGGGATCCACAAACGTTTGAAAGTACGGATAGAAGCCGGGCTCGGCGTCTCGCGCAAGAATGCCATTGCGGATCCATTCCTCGAAGTAGGAAGCGGCCCGGGTGTACACATTATTCGTCTCGTTGTCGGTATCTTCCGGCTTGCCGAGAATCACTCGGACCAGGTTGTACGGACTCCGCTTCAGGTAATCTTCCCGCATCGACGGCGAGATTTTGTCGTAGGGCTGCGTGACCAGGTCGCTCAACAGCGGCCCGGCAGCCGGCGTGTACCGGTAGGCAGGAAAGGGAACTATGTTTGCCATCGTTAGGTGCGCCGAACCATTGAGCTTAACAGAGGGAATACATGCGCGTTTATCGCTCGGTCCGACGGCCCACCTGGTAAAAGCCGGATTGTGCCTGTTGAGCTTGGTCGCCGGCACGGTCGCGCTGGGACTCGAGGTTCACCGGGTGCTCGCCACCAGGGATGCGGCGGAAGCGGTGCTGCGGGAAGCGGCGGTTGCGGCTGTGGCTCAACTCGACGGTACACGCGCGGGCCTCGAACGTGCCGCTCGGCGCGCCAGCCACACGGCGGCCGGACTCGCGGGCATCCGGGTCGAATTCGCTCCGGACGCTTTCGGGCCGTGGCTCGACAACGCTGCCAATGCCTCGAACCTGCGCTGTGTCCGGATCACCGGCAACCATGTCGTGTCCCTCCCCCTGTTGTTTCTGCTGGTCGGACACAACTCCGATTCCGTCTGGGCTTCCGCCCAAGCGGAACAACTGGAGCGGCGCAGTTTCTCTTCCGGCCTGTTCCCGTATGCTGTCATCGCCCATTCCGAGAGCGGATCATTCGGTTTTGAACCAGGCAAACAGTACGCGCTGCGCTGGCCGACGACACTGAGCATGGAGACAGTCTGTTCGGGCGACCGCGACTCATCATTCCTCGAGCAGTTGGCGGAGCATCCACGCCACAAGCTAAGTTTCCTTGAAGTGCCCGATAGTGGCGCAATCAAGCGCGCCATCCTGAACAACGCCCAAACTACGCTCCGTCTTATCGGCGACCAGGCGACCTTTACCAGCGGCGCCCCGATTACGGAGGCTGAGACGATCGGCGAGCGAGTCGCCCAAGATACCGACACGTTGGCGCCTGATTACCGCACCTATTTACGGAATGGCAAGGGGAACGGCCGCCGCATGGTCGCGGTACCAGTCAGGTCGCTTGCGGCGGGACAGCCGATCGTCACGGTGGGCGCGTTTTTCCTGGGTCCGGCAGGCGCTTACCGTGCGGAACCGTCCCGTGCGTTTTGCGCTGAATTCATAGGCGGGTACATGCAGGATAGCCAGCGAGCAGCCGCGGCGCCCATCGGCTACTACACTGCCTCGGTCATCCCTTAAGCTCGGTTATGCCTTAAACAAAGATCAATCAACAAAGATACGGGGCACACGCGCACCGATTCCGCACAACAGGCTGTAGGAAATGGTGCCCGCCGCCCGTGCCATCTGCTGTGCGTCCTGCCGCAAGTCACCTTCCGATCCCAACAGCGTAACCGGATCGCCCGGCCGCAGATGCGGCGACGCGCTGAGATCGATGGTGGTCACGTCCATCGAGACAGCTCCGAGGATCGGCGCCCACTGTCCGTCCGCGATAAACCGGCCTTTGTTCGACAACCGGTGGGGAATGCCGTCCGCATAGCCTGCCGCGACAATGCCGATCCGGATGGGCGTTTCCGTGCGATACATGCCGCCATATCCGATTCGCGCGCCCGCCGGAACGTCCTTGACGAGCAACAGCGCCGCTTTCCAGCTCAGCGCCGGTTCCACGGCGAGTTCCTTGACCGGCGGCGTGTCGTTTGAACGTACACGAACCGGCGAGACATACCCGTATAAGGCGTGCCCCGGGCGTACCATTGTTCGCCAGGCCTGACGCCGCCCATAGGCGACGGCGATCGTGCTCGACATGTGGACGAGCGGGGGCGGAGCGGTACAGGCGGCCAGTTTCGCGTATACGCCTTCAAACGTTTCGATCTGCTCGTCTGTTTGAGTCGAAATGTAATCGGCGGCCGAAGCGAAGTGCGTCATCAGTCCTTCGAGCACCGCCGACCGTGCACCGCAGACGGCGTCGACGATCTGCTCGCCCGGCGCGAGCACGCCCAATCGCCCCATTCCGGAATCGATTTTGAGGTGATAGGGAAACGAGATTCCCTTCGAGGCGGCCAGACGATCGAGGGCTGCCAAATCGTCAAGCGAATGTATGACGGGAGTAAGGTTGAACCGGAAAAACTCCTCGCGGGCGGCCGGCAAAAAGTCGGCCATCACGAGAATGCGCGAACGCGCGCCCGAGTTCCGGAGCGCAATCCCCTCTTGCAGGCTGCTGACCGCCAGCCAGCGCGCGCCTTCTCTCTCCAGCCGGCGCGACACCTCCACCGCCCCGTGGCGATAAGCATCCGCCTTCACCACCGGACACACTTCTACGTCCGGATTGACTAATTGCCGCACCGCTCGGAAGTTCGCGGCAATGGTCCCGAGCGAAACCTCGATCCACGATCGATGCGGCGCGCTCACCTGATGAGACCTCGCAGGAGATTCTCGTAAGCCGTGGTGACGGCGTCCCAACTGTAGTGCTTTCGTATCCGCGCGGCCGCCTTCATCCGCCAGCCATTGCGCTCTTCTTCAGACATCCGCAGCACATCCCGCATGCGATCGGCCAAATTCTCGTGAGTAAAGGGGATGGCCGCATCGCCCGCGACTTCGGCATTCTCCGGCGTGTCGAGGTAGAGGGTCAAGGCGCCGCGGCCCATGCTCTCGATCAGGGCTGGATGTGTTCCGCCGACCTCTGTCGCCTGGATGTAGGCGAAGGAATGCGACGTGAGCTGTTTGTAACCGTCGCCATAAATCGCGCCCGGTATCACCACACGCGGATCGGTGGTGGCGCGTACGCGGCGGATGTAATCGTGCGCGTACGGCGCATCGCCAATCAGCGCCAGTTTCTTCTCCGTGGCGACCTGCTCGAACGCCTCGCGGACCAACACCGCGTTGTTCTCCGGCTCCATCCGCGAAACGTAGAGGAAGTAGTCACCCGGTTTCAGTCCGAGTTGATCGAGGACGGAGGTGGAGTTCGCGCGCTGCGGGTCAGCCCCATAGGGGATGAAGGTCGACGCTTTCCCATACCGGCTCTGGTAGTATTCGCGGATCGCTTCCGCGTCGCTGATCACGACGTTGGGGCAGAATGTCGAAAGCCGCTCTCCGGCGTGGTACCAGAGTTGCCCGGCCCGGTTCCACTTCTTGCGGTTTCGTTCGAGGCCGTCGACGTTCAGCGCCACCGGGACGCCGGCCACGCGCGGCATCCAGGTGAACAGCGCGTTGGCCGCATTGCAGTAGAGCGCCACCTCGACTCCACGCCCCGTGAGGCGCCGCCACAGCAGGTGCAAAGTGGATATGGCGGTATGAGCTACCGTATCGAGGTATTTGTGACGAATCGTCGGAAGGTACTGCAGCCGGACGCCTCGATACGTGGATCCGGCGCTCTTTTGGCGGCAGTAGACCGTGACATCGTGCCCACGAGCAGCCAAGCGGGTGGATAGCTCCTCCGCAAAGGTCTCAAATCCGCCGTAGTTCGCAGGGATGCCGCGCGTTCCAGCGAGCGCGATTTTCATCCAACTACTAATCTTAACGAGCTGCGCGAGAGCGGGCGCCCACCGCCGTGCGCTGCTTAACTGGTTTCGGCGCCGGATGGGCTACCGGTTCATAGGCGAACCAGGACGCCAAATACTCGTCGCTCGCGCGCCGCCGTTCCATAATCTTTTTCCGCTTTTCGAGAAACCGCGCAAAGTTCTTGATCAGGAATGGGAAAGCCTTCAAAGAAGACTGCTCACGAACTACACAGCAAACCAGCACTATTGCGTCGCGGAACGTGATCGAAACGAAATTCTTCCAATACACCTTCGGCGTGATGTTCTTGATGCGCATCAGGAACCGGTTCTTCACCGAGTGCATGTTGATGTCGGCCGGAAGTGCGCGGCGGATGCCCGGCAGCACGCTGCGAACGTGGTAGCCGCGTGCCAGCGGCGTGTAAATGCATTTCCAGCCAAGCAGTTGCGCGCGCCAGGCGACATCTGCGTCTTCGCGATAGACGAAAAAATCGACATCGAAGAATTCACCATTGATGGTAATGTCGTCAATCATCGAGCGCCGGTACAGTGCCGCCGCCGCCGTCGCCCCAAACACATATTCAAACTTGAGATAGTGTCCTTCGTCGATCTCCTGGCTGCCCCGGTCGAGGTGGCGGAGCATCGGATTGAAGAAGATGCCGGTCGAATCGACGCGCTGCTCGTCAGGAATCTCAAAACTGGACTTCAAGCAAAGGAGTTTGCCGCAGACGGTCCCGATGGAGGGATCAATCTGTCCCGCGACCACCAGTTCCCGCACGAAATCCGAATGCAGCAGTACGTCCGGGTTGAGCGTCAGCACCCAGTCGCCCGAACTCAGACCCACGGCCTGGTTCTGCGCGCCGGCAAAGCCAATGTTTTCCTGGTTGTAGACGATCCGGACGCGATCTTCGAACAGTTCCAAAATATCCGTCGTGCCGTCCGTCGACGCGTTATCGATAACGATGATTTCCAGCGCCGGGTAGTTCTGCGCGAGTACCGATTCGAGGCACCGCCTGATGAACCTGCCACTGTTATAGGTAACAATGGTGACCGACACCCGTTGGTTTGTTGGCATGCGATTGATTCTTATTTACTTACGTTCTTCTTCCATCGCCGTCCACGCGGTTGTGGAACGAACTGGCTCACGCCGCGGCCCGAACCGCAGGGCTCTCGCCGCCAGTTTTAATACACCAATAAACTCTTCACCCAAACCCCGACCTCCGAAAATTCCCGTTACTATCCGACCCGTTGCGCCGACGAACAAGGCGACCGCAATCAACCGTACTTCCCAAGGCCTAAAATGCTTAGCCGTGTAATGTAACAGGCTATCATACCAATAGTTTTGGCGCTCGTTAGGGGAAAGTTGAGCGATCGAATGGCCCCCGTGATGGACGGCCCAAACCTGCGCATCGTACCAGACACCGTACCCGGCATTAGCCATTCTGGCCAAGAAGTCTACATCTTCAAACCACAAGGGGTAGAACCGCTCGTCGAACCCGGCTAGTGCCTCGAAAACGTCGCGACGGATGAGCAGAAAAGCGCCTGCTGGTTGCTCCACACGTTGAGATTGCGAGAGATTCAAATCTTTGCAACGGTATCGCCGGTTTTCGGGGTTGTTCGGCCAGATGCGGTTGATTCCCAAGACCTCAAAGGTCAGTGTGGATTTGGACGGAAGGCGCCGGACAGTGAACCCGAATTGCGGCTCACCGGTCGGGTGCAGCAACCTGCCCGTCGCCGCGCCGATCTCAGGGCGCCGGCAGGCTTCGATCAATGGCGTGAGATCAGACGACAGGATCGCGTCGGGGTTCAACAGCAGGATGTAGGGAGTCGACAGCAGCCGGAAGCCCTGGTTCACGGCTCCTGCAAACCCGAGATTCTGCTTGTTGGCGACAACCCGGACGCCTTCCGTCCGCCGCGCAATAACCACTGAATCGTCGGTTGAGGCATTGTCAACCACCACCACGATCGAGCTGGCCTTCAAGGCCGCCTGCAAACATGGCTGCAGAAATCCGCCCGAATTGTAGGTGACGATGACTATGCCGACCTGGTCTCTCATCGGGTCAACGCGAAATACAGTTTCCAATATGTGTCAAAAGTGCACTGTTCCTGCAACTGCCGGATCAAATCTTCTTGCTCGGAAAGCACCTTATCCAACGCGACCGGGACGCAGGTGGGGTGTTCCGACTGACGGATTTCGCCGTAAGCACGCAGTCCCTGCCACTTCCCGCGGAGCCAGGGAACAAAGGTTTTGTGCCGCAATGCAATCAAGCCCCAGAGCAATTGTCCAACCAAAACCGGCCATCCCATCCTCCATGCCCAATTACGCGGAAAATGCTTCGCTAACAGCAAGATCTGGTTCCTCGAAAGCCTTCGTACCGTCTCTCGATGCCACACCCCAAGAGTCGCGCTGCCCCAGTGCCGCGCCACGGCAGCCGGCTCGTAAAGGCCGAGATGACCCGCCCGAGCGCACCGCAAACCGAAATCGACGTCCTCCAGATAGCTTTCAAAACGCTCGTCGAGTTTCCCGACATGATCAAACAGCTCACGCCGGAACAGCGCAGCCGTCATTGAAGCACTTTGGATGATCCGCGGCCGATTCCACCCGGGCGAGTCGTTTCGACCCTGCCCGGCGCGCCAGGAACACGCTGCCCGGCTCGTCAGGTCGAAGGCGCCATCGATTAAGCGGGGGTCAGTCGCCATCAGGGTCTTGCCCGTCGCGAACCAAGTCTCCGGGTGCCTCTCCAAACCATGGATCAGCGCCTGCAGCCAACCCGGCGCGAGAAGGATATCGTTATTCAGGATGGCAACGAGCGGAGTGGAAGCTTCGGCAATCCCGGTGTTTACCGCCGCGGCAAACCCGAGATTCCGCTTGAACCGGCTTACCTCCGCCCCCGTCCGTTCGGCGTCTATGTCCGACCCGTCGGTTGACCCGTTGTCGATCACCAACACGCGGCTGAACCCCTGATTGACGCACGATTCGAGCATTGCGCCGATGTACCGGCGCCCGTTCCAGTTGGGGACAATCGCAGTGACGCTCATCCGGCAAGGCGCTCATTGAGCAAGAAAAGGTTTCCGGCTCGACCCGAACCGCTTCCGGACGAGGAACCACAGGTTATAAAACCCGTCGCGCCACGGATTCAGCTTGATCTCACCCAGCCGTGACGAATATTGAATCGAGATCTCCTGGAACCGGATGTTGTCACGGTGCCGCAAGGCTTCGATTTTGATTTCCTCGCTGAACGCCATGGAGTCCGACTCGAGCGACATGTATTTCAAAATCTCACGCCGGAAGACCCACATGCCCGACTGCGAATCCCGCACCCAATGGAAGTACAGCAGCGACATCGCCAGCGACAGTACCCAATTGCCGAACTTGTGCTTGAAACTCATCGCATGGCGGTCGCGAACGGGAAAGCGTGAGGCATTGAGGAAGTCCACTTCGAGGTGAAGAAACGCCTCCAGCAGATACGAGATGGCGTCCGGCGGGTAGGAGTGGTCGCCATCGAGCGTGACAATCACGTCGCCTGTCGCCTTATAGAATCCAGTCTTGTAAGCGCGCCCGTAGCCCCGGACATGCTCGCGGATCACCTTCGCCCCGAACGACTCGGCCACCTCCGCCGTGCGGTCCGTCGACCCGTTATCGACCACAATGACTTCGTCGACAAAGTCCGGCATGCGGCGCAGCACCTGCTCGACGCCCTGCTCTTCGTTGAGGCATGGAATGATAACTGTGATCCGCAGCCCTTTGTACAAACTGCTATTGTACGAGCGGCCCGCCGACTTTCCAGCCGCGCAGAGCGTCTACGATAGAAATGATGCGCAATTCCGTATTGAAGGTGGCACTTTTGTCGGTGACGGCGGCCGCCATGGCTGCTATCCACCCTGACCTGCCACAGGTCCGCAACGTCTACCTGCTGCCGATGGCGCAAGGGCTCGACCAGTACATCGCCAATCATCTTACACGCACCCAGATGTTCCAGGTGGTGACCGACCCGGCCAAAGCCGACGCCGTATTCACGGAAATGCTAGGCAAAGACTTCGAACAGCGCATGGAGATTCTCTTTCCGTCGCCCGAGAAGTTGAAAGCCGAGAAAGAGCGCGCCGAGAGGGCCAAAGCGGAACGCGAGAAGTCCGACAAGGACAAGGACAAAGCGAAGAGCAAGGACAAGGAGAAGGGCGAAGCTAAGAGCAAGGACAAAGAACCCGAACCAGTGGTGGAGCGCCGCGACGAATCCACCTACATGCGCTCGTCAAGCTTCAACCGCGGCCGGGGCAACGTATTCGTAGTCGACGTAAAGACCCGTCGCGTTCTATGGTCGTTCCACCACCGTCCAAAGAACTCCTCCCCGCCGGAAATCGACAAGGCGGCGGACGAAATCGTCGAGCAACTAGGCAAAGACCTGAAACCCCCCAAGGCCGCCAAACAGAATTAGGATTGCGGTCTGGTCGCGATCGATCGCAAACACTCACCAGCCGGACCACGGTGCCGGGGCGCGTCAGCCCGCGGCCACATCGGCCACATCTCTACTCTACTCGTCAGCTACTAAACTCGTCAGCCAGTCAACCGCACGGGAACCCAACTGCCACATCTCCCCACCCGAAACAAAACTAAGTCCAATTGACGCCGTAGCGTATCCTGTTAGAAAGTGCGCATCGCCAGCCTCTACGGCACTGGGAAGCCCGTCTTCAGCTTCGAATTTTTCCCGCCCAAAACAGAAACGGCGGAAGAAGACCTGCTCCATACCATTCATGACCTTAACGAGAAACTCCAGCCGGACTTCGTCTCCGTTACCTACGGCGCCGGCGGCACCACGCGGGCGCGTACGCTCGACACGGTCGCGCGCATTCAAAACGAGCTTGGCATCCATACCATGGCCCATCTGGCCTGCATGGGGCACACCCGGCAGGAGATCGCCGAGATCGTGGCCCACTTGCGGGACCAGGGCATCTGCAATATCCTCGCCCTGCGTGGCGATCCGCCGAAGAACGGCACCGTCAATCACACCGATTTTAAGTACGCCACCGACCTGATTGCGTACCTGCAACAGCACTTCGATTTCGACATCGGCGCCGCCTGCTATCCCGAAACCCACCCGGAAGCGACGAGTTCCGATGACGACCTGAACTACACCGTCCGGAAAACGCGATGCGGCGCACGCTTCCTCATCACGCAACTGTTCTTCAACAACGCCGACTACTTCGCCTTTGTTGACCGTGCCCGCGCCGCCGGCATCGGTTGTCCGATTGTCCCTGGCATCATGCCTATCACGAACGTCGCCCAAGTGGAGCGGTTCACGAAGATGTGCGGTGCACGCATTCCCGAACGTCTGGCCGAACGCCTGAACCGCTACCGCGAAGATGCCGGCGCCGTGATGGCGGTCGGCATCGAACACGCCATCACCCAATGCCGCGATCTGCTCGATCGAGGCGCGCCGGGCCTCCACTTCTATACATTAAATAAGAGCCTCGCGACGCGCGGCATTCTGGCCGCTCTGCGCGCTCTCTGATTGCGATTTTCTTTGCGCTCCCCTCACGCGTTGTGATATAACCTTCCCACACGCGCGGCCAACCTCGTTTCGGTAAGCCGCAACAGAAGGGAATCCTAAACGATGGCTGCTCCGCACCTTGTGTGGAAAGATGGCCGTTTTGGCCAAACCACCCGGCGCGATACCTGGTGGGCTTCGCCTCTGCTGGTCCTGCTCGGATTTGGCGCTTTCCTCGTCTACGCCAACTGGGCGGCCTGGCAAAATCAGTTTTACACGTACGGTCCGTATATCTCGCCGTTCTACTCGCCCGAGATCTTCGGCGACTCTCCCCACGCGTGGTTCGGACCCAAACCTTCCTGGTACCCCAATTTTCTGCCGTTTTCTCCGGCTTTCTTCATTTTGTGGATACCCGGGTTGTTCCGCTTCACGTGTTACTACTATCGTGGCGCTTACTATAAGGCATTCTGGGCCGATCCTCCCGCCTGCGCCGTCAGCGAACCTCGCAATGAGTACCGGGGCGAAAGTAAGTGGCCGCTGATTCTCCAGAATGCGCATCGCTATTTTCTGCGTCTGTCCTATCCCATTTGGGCCTTTCTCGTTTACGACGTTTGGAAAGCCATGTGGTGGCCCGACGGCTTTCACATCGGCGTCGGTACGGTGATCCTCGCCGTTAACGTCGTCTTAATCGGAGGCTATGTATTCGGCTGCCATGCATTCCGGCACTTAGTGGGTGGCGGCATCGATCAAATCTCCGAATATCCGATGCGGCACAAGTTATATCGCGGCGTGTCGTGCCTTAATGGAAATCATAAGAAGTGGGCCTGGGCGAGCCTCTTTTCGGTAGGCTTTTCCGATATCTACGTGCGGCTGTGCTCAATGGGCGTCTGGTCGGATTGGAGAATCTTCTGACATGGTGGAGTGTCCGGCTTATCCTTACGATGTACTTGTAATTGGGGCAGGTGGAGCGGGGTTGAGGGCAGCCATTGAGGCAGCGGCGTCCGGCGTCAGAGTCGGCGTGGTTTGCAAGTCGCTGCTTGGCAAAGCTCACACGGTGATGGCGGAAGGTGGCGTTGCGGCCGCCTTGGCCAACGTTGACGAACGCGATAACTGGCGCGTTCACTTCTCCGATACCATGCGCGGCGGCCAGTACCTCAATAATTGGCGCATGGCGGAGTTACACGCCAAAGAGGCTCCCGAACGTGTGAAGGAACTGGAAGCGTGGGGCGCGCTATTTGACCGTACACGCGATGGCCGCATCCTGCAACGCAACTTCGGTGGACATCGCTATCCTCGCCTCGCCCACGTGGGCGACCGTACGGGTCTTGAAATGATCCGCACGTTGCAGGATCATGGCATTCATAGCGGCATGGAAGTACACATGGAGTGTACGGTCCTGAGTCTATTGCTCGACGACGGGCGGATTGCCGGCGCGTTCGGCTACGACCGGGAAAAGGGCCACTTCATGCTCTGGCCCGCTAAGGCTGTCGTCCTCGCCACCGGCGGCATCGGGCGTGCCTTCAAAATCACGAGCAACAGTTGGGAATACACGGGCGACGGCCATGCTCTCGCTTATCGCGCCGGCGCGGAACTGATGGATATGGAATTTGTCCAGTTCCATCCCACCGGCATGGTCTGGCCCATGAGCGTTCGCGGCATTCTTGTCACGGAAGGTGTGCGTGGCGAAGGCGGGGTGCTCCGCAATAGCGAAGGCCGCCGCTTCATGTTCGACGATATACCGGACCTCTACAAAGCCCAGACCGCCGACAAAGAAGAAGAAGGCTGGCGCTACACCCAGGGGGACAAAAACGCGCGCCGCCCGCCCGAGTTACTAACTCGCGACCACGTCGCCCGGTGCATCAATCGCGAGGTCAAGGCCGGCCGCGGGAGTCCGCACGGTGGCGTGTTCTTGGATATTGCCTGGATTAAGGAAAAACTGCCGAATGCAGCCGAGCATATCAAACGGAAGCTGCCCAGCATGTACCACCAGTTCAAGCAACTGGCTGACATCGATATCACCAAAGAGCCGATGGAGGTTGGTCCAACCACGCACTACATGATGGGTGGCGTCCGCGTCGATGGCGACACCCAAATGTCCTCTGTCGCGGGCTTGTTCGCCGCCGGGGAGGTGGCTGCCGGTCTGCATGGCGCCAATCGATTGGGCGGTAATTCGCTTTCTGACTTACTCGTGTTCGGCAAGCGCGCGGGCCAGCATGCGGCGGAGTTTGCCAAACAGTACGGCACTTCGGTTATTGACCAATCGCAGGTGAATGCCGCCGCCAAGTCCGCGCTCGCGCCTTTCGACCGCGAAGGCGCGGGTGAGAATCCTTATCAGATTCAGCACGAATTGCAGGACAAAATGCAGGAACTCGTCGGAATCGTGCGGACCGAGTCTGAAATGGAGCAGGCCCTTACCGTAATCGCCTCTCTTTCGGAACGTGCCCGGAAGGTCGGCGTCGTGGGTCACCGCCAGTACAACAACGGCTGGCATACCGCGATGGACCTGCCCAATATGCTGGCCGTCTCGGAAGCGGTGACCCGGGCCGCCCTTCTCCGAAAAGAAAGCCGCGGCGCTCAGTTTCGCGAAGATTTCCCGGAGAAAAGCGCTGATTGGGGGAAAGTCAACATCGTCATCAAGCGCAACGCCGACGGTTCGATGGCGATCGAAAAACGGCCCATTCCTCCACTTCCCGAAACGCTCAAGAAGGTTATCGAGGAGATGAAATAATGCCCGAAAAAGCACTCTTTCGTATCTGGCGCGGCGATGCCAACGGCGGCTCGTTTCAGGACTTCGTGTCGCCCGTCGACGACGGTATGGTGGTGCTCGACGTCGTGCACCGCATTCAGGCCGAGCAGGCGCCCGACCTGTCGGTGCGTTGGAATTGCAAGGCCGGCAAGTGCGGCTCATGCTCCGCAGAAATCAACGGCATGCCGAAACTCAT
Organism: Bryobacterales bacterium; assembly: GCA_020846745.1. Taxonomy (GTDB): domain Bacteria; phylum Acidobacteriota; class Terriglobia; order Bryobacterales; family Bryobacteraceae; genus JADLDI01. The sequence continues at coordinate 24,074 of JADLDI010000157.1, forward strand.
GTGTATGACAAGGCTAAGCCAGCTAAATCTCGAAATGCCGATCATCGTCGAGCCGATGCATGCCTTCCCGCCCATCAAAGACTTAGTAACTGATGTCTCGTGGAACTTCCGAGTGAAGAAGTCAATCAAGAAGTTCCGCCCGCGGTCTCCGGACGCAGCCGACGGCACGTGGCGTATGGCCCAAGCCGATGTCGACCGCGTGCAGGAGTTTCGTAAATGTATTGAGTGTTTTCTTTGTCAGGACGTCTGCCATGTCCTGCGGGAACACCATAAGCACGACGAATTCGCCGGTCCCCGCCACTACGTCTACACCGCGGCTCTCGAAATGCATCCACTCGATACCGAAGACCGCGTCAAGGATCTTAAGAATCAGAATGGACTGGGTTACTGCAACATCACCACATGCTGCCGCCAGGTCTGTCCCGAGTCAATCACTATCACCGAAAACGCCATCATTCCTCTAAAGGAACGGGTGGTCGACCGTTACTATGATCCACTAAAGCAGTTATTGCACATCTTGTAGGGAGGTTCTATGTTCCCTCTGAAACCGATCTCCGCCGAAAGCATCTCCGGCGCACTCGCGAAAGCGGAACGCTACCGCTTGCTCAACGAACCTTGCCAGGCCGACAGTATCTGCCGGGACATTCTGCTGCTCGAACCCGACAACCAACAGGCGCTCATCAGTCTTGTTCTGGCGCTGACTGACCAAATAGCAGACGATCCCGGCGCCTTCTCGTCCGCCTTGCAAGTGGCCAGGAGTCTCGCTTCCGACTACGAGCGTGCTTACTACTCCGGCATCTCCTGGGAGAGGCGCGCTCTCGCCAGTTACCGCAGTGGACGCCACGGCATGAAGCACTCCATTTACGAGTGGTTGGCGCAGGCCCTCGATTGTTATGAACGCGCCGAGCAACTGAAGACCCACGGCAACGATGACGCGGTGCTCCGCTGGAATACCTGCGTCCGCTTCCTCCAGCAACACTCCGAATTGACGCCGCGAGACGAAGAGGTGCCCGCCTCGGTATTATCCGAGTGATGCGGCTTTTCCTCTCGCTTCTCCTATTTTGTGCGCTGCCCGCGGCGGCGCGGGCTCAACTTCTTGCCGCCACGGCTAAAGTCGAAATCACGGACCGCAACAGCGGCCCTGTCAACGACCCCGCCTGGACCAAGGCTCTCGTACTCAAGCACGGCGACACGGTCGCGGTTATTGTCACCGTTGACGCTGTCGCGATCGGCGAAATCGGCAAGATTCCCAATTCCTATCTCGCGAGCGTCCGCTCCCAGCTCCAGCGCGATCTTGGCATCGAGCCCAAAAATGTCTTCGTCAACGCGAGCCACTGCCACCATGTTGTTCGGACCGACTCCGACCGCATGACCGTGCAAGCGGTAAAAGAGGCATGGAAGCGATTGGAACCCGTCAAAGTCGGCGCCGGCCACGGCTTCGAAAACCGTATCCAGGAAAACCGCCGCATGTGGTTGAAAGACGGCACCCAGGCCGACGTCCGCCGTGCTTACTCCATGCCGAGGGATGAAGACGTCGTCTCAACGGGCCCGATCGATCCTGAGATCGGTATCCTGCGTATCGACCGCACAGATGGCCGCCCCTTAGCCGTCCTCTATAACTTCGCGGCTCACCCCATCCACGGCGTTCCCAGCGGCGGCAACACGGCGGACTATCCCGCCTTCGCCTCCAAAGCCATTGAAGAGAACACCGGAGGGGATGCCATGGCATTCTTCATCCAGGGCTGCGCCGGCGATATCAACCCGTCCAAATACAAAGATGTCCACCAGCCCCACGACGCCGAGCCGTTGGGCAACCTTCTGGGCCTGAGCGTCCTCCGCGCCTGGCGCAAGATCGAAACCAAAGATACCGGCACCCTGAGCGTTGTGAATGAAACTTTAGCCTTGCCGAGAAGCCCCGACTTCGCCCAGCGTATGTCCGCCATCGAAGCCGAACAGAAGAAGCTCTTGAAGCAAATGCAGGGCACCAGCCTGAACTTCAAAACCTTCCTTCCGCTTTACGTGCAATACAAAGTCACTGGCGAATACCCTTCCTACTACAGCCACCGCTATATGCATGAAAAAGCAATCGGGCGCGAAGCTTTGAAGAAGCTCGACGAAGAAAACCGCGTCAACATGGACCAATACCTCCGCAACATCAACATCATGGAACAACTGACGAGACTGCAAACGAATTGGGACCTGTTGAAGAAACACCAAGCTGAGATGATGGCCGGCGGCAGCAAAACAATCGACGCCGAAGTAGCAGGCTTGCGGGTTGGCGACTTCCGTTTGATAACCTTCCCGGGCGAGCTTACCGTGGAGATCGGCCTTGGCCTGAAGAAGGGAGCCAAACAGCCCAACACTTTCGTCGCCGGTTACACCAATGGCTATCTCTACTACACCGCCACAACCAAACAGCGTAGCAACACCGGCTACGCCCAGGAAGACTGCGACGCCCGCGTCGCCCCCGAGTGGCAGAAGATTTTCGAAAGCAAAGCCGTCAGCGTGCTCAATCGCCTGGAGCGGTGAGCCGATGGCCGAGATCTCGAAACAACAGCACGGCAAATAGCGCGGCAAATTATGCCTGGGTGAAACGAACAGGGGAAGGCTGTTAGTGTCTCTGACGGCCGAGCGGCATGGGCCGACCCTTTTCCGTACTGCTTATCGGCGGTTCTTCGAAAGTTCGCGGGCGCGCGTCAGCGGCTAACGTGATTGGGGAATGCCTTCCACTTCGCCAGCAAAACGCGCGGCCCTCGCGGTGGTGAACCGGCGCCGCGGCTTGCCTGGTAGAAGGTGACAAGCTTGGCAGTTGCAAGCATGAGCGCAAAGCCCGCCACCGTTACGAGCGTCATCAGTGGTCTGTTTCCTCGTGACCCGAGCGTCAACGCGCTGGCAGCATAGCTAATCGGAACGGCGACAACGTATACGGGCAGTGAATTCGCCCCCATCCGGATAAACCCGCTCGCTAGCCGCTTTAACCGCAAGGCGTACGAAAGTACGGGCGACACCAGGAAACGTGAAACGGAAATAACCAACAGAAAATGTACTATCCGCAGCAATTCCAGATTCGATTTGCGAGTGAACGGTAGCGGATGGGGCAGCTGACTCAAGCAATCCCGGAGGGCACGCGTGTGGATCAACCTGGCGAACGCCGGCGAATCGCCGCACCGTAGAAGCAGCAATGCAGCGAGGCCGATCAGGGAGGTCCCGATCATCCATCGGGGTACATTGGGCAAAGCGGGCAGTCCTCGGGCCTTTCTACTTCCGATCAGCATGCCCAGAACGAATAACAGTTGCCAAGCAAACGGGTTGAAAGACCAAGGCCTGAGCGAAGGATAGTTGAAATAGAGAGTCACTTCAGGCCGAAACTGCGGAACCAGGTAAATCACTACCGACGCTGCCAGGAGGTACTCCGCTCTTCGGCACAGCAACGCAATGGCGAACGGCGTAAACGCGATGAGCACTATATAGAGGGGAAGGAGACACATCAGCCCTGGGGCGTGGGCCAAGGTGAGTGCCGCCCAAACCGATGGCAGCGGCGTCTCCAGGAACGAATACAGATTGTCGCTCGGAAGGTAGACGCCACGCGCGGCAAACGGGTACAACACCAGACAACTCAGTCCAAACAGACAGATCTGCGCCAGATATAACTGAGAGCATCGATTGAGCGCCTTCGAGGCGCAGGCTCCGAAACCAGTGCTCAGGTGACAGGACGTGTAGACCAAACCGCTCACCAGACCCGACAGAAAGACGAAAACCTCAGCTGCGTCAAAGAAGCAAAACCGCTGTAACGTGTAATCAGACAAGTAGTTGCCGTGAATGTGGTCGACATAGACTAAAGTCAGCGCCACCCCCCGAGCAAGGTCGACGCGAAGATCACGACCCGGAATCTTCACGAATGCTGACACGTTCATCGCGTTCCAGGTTGGAGAATACGGCCTAGCCGCAATCGTGTCAACGCCAAGCACCCATTTGAGGGTGCCGTCAAGTACCAAAACATGCAAAAACGCACTTTGTTGGTGGTCAACTGGCGAACCATACGCTTCCGCAAGATCTGGATGGATGGATGGAAGAGGGTTGAACCTGACACGCCTGTGACGGCATCGCCGGCCCCTGCGGTGCCGATCTTCGCGACTACCCTCTTTTAGTCACTTAAGTAACAGCGCTTTCAAACCTCCAAGTTAGGGCCAAGATAGAAGGTTGTTATGCACCGGCGAAGCGGCGATCGTAGCGAAGTTAAACGAAGGCCATTCCGGTGAATGTGACGGTTGACACCTAACCGGTCCGATAATCGCTTCCGCTTGAGAAGGTTGAGGTAGTTCTTTGTGATGTTCGATACAGGGATTAGCTCGAAGGCCGGACTTCATACTCGTTAACTCTGACCAAGTAGTACCAGAACTCTCAAGTGCTCGTAATGCAATCTTCGCCGTGCTCTACTTACGTGCGATGATTTCAGGCTCGCCATCTAAGCGATACAAATGAGCAACTTAGCTTTTTGTACAGCGGTAATGCCGGATTTGTCCGGTTCAAGGTCGGGCCCTATCGGGTTCACAGTACTTCTAGTACTAGTACAACTGCATAGCCGCAAGATTAGCGATTTTCGTGCAAAGCTCTGGATTCCGTAATCGCGTTTGCAGTATATTCAATTTCTCAGCTACGGCGATGCATTAGGTTTTTGCGAGTTGAACATCTTGGGTCGGCCAAACCGCATTGCGCGCCGGGTGAGTTATTGATAGTGCCAGGCGGAAAGAGCGTGCTTGAGTAACTCAAAGCACTGACGTACTGGCAGCTTAGTCGGAGGATATCTGTGTTTTCGGGAGAGAGGCTAGGCCTTTATCGAGAGGGCCGTATTGTGGAGGTAGCCAGTCACCATGACCATTGGTCACTGATTGGCGGTCATGCACGGGTTCACCGCTGCGTTGACAACCAAGATCTTCGTTTAAAGCGGCAACGAGCGGTTGGGGCGTTCCAGGAACGTCAGAATAGCCGCGTGGCTCCGGGTGCGTGAATGCGAGCATATTTACTGCAAGTTTGTACGGCATATCTGTTTCTGTTTGGCGCCGTAGCGTCTCCACAGGACGGATTACGCGTCGTCATCAAGACCGGCGATGGCGCGTTCAATGACGTTTCGCGTGGAGAGGTGGGCGCGGTTGTGGTCACCGTGGTCGACGCTTCCGATAAGCCGGTTGAGGGAGCCACGGTCACGTTCACTTTGCCCTTCTCGGGCCCAGGAGCGGCTTTTGCTGGTGGTGGACGTGAATTCACAGCAACGTCCGATCACGCCGGGATTGCTAAGATGGCGGCGGCGAAGCCGAACAAGGAAGAGGGCCGCTTCAACATTAAGGTGAAAGCCGTGGCGCCGGGCGGCCGGACCGGAACGGCGGTTGTGGCGCAGAGCAACACCGCTGCGATGGCACGCAAGGGAACATCAGGGAAGAAAGTTCTGATCCTTGCACTAGTGGGTGGTGGAGCTTCTGCGGCGCTGATCGCGGCTAAGCGTGGCGGCGGTTCCTCGTCGACCGCGGGCGGCCCGAGTGTTCCGGGGACGACATCGTTGTCCGCGGGCGTACTGACGGTGGGGGCGCCCAGGTAATGCGTATCCGATCCAACCACCGCACGACGAACCTGCTGGCGGCCGTGCTGACCGCAATCGTGATCTGCCCTTCGGATGCGCGAGGGGATGGGTTGCTCCGGCAGCCTGTCAGCGGGTTAGTGCACAACCGGTCGACGAACTCAATCCAGCGGATCAATGGAATCCCAGGCGGCGCCATACTCTCGGAGCCGTTGCCCGTCGGCACCGATGTTCGCGTGTTTGCATTCGATCGAACTCTTCGGTATGCGCTGGCCGCGAACTCGGCGGGCGAGGTTTATCTGGTCAGGGACCCCGCATCGGAGTCGCCGCAGGTGGATCGGCTACCTGGCGCGATCAATAGCGTGCGGATGTTAGCTCTGAACAGGGAAGGGAACGTCGCGGCGCTTTATTCAAGCGATAGTAACACCCTTCAACTTGTAAACGGCCTGCCGGCCAGCCCTCGAGCCTTGCTGACGGTAACGCTCGATCAGGCGGCCGCCGGCATCAGCGCCATGGCGGTGTTGCCGGACGAGGCAGGGGTGTTGATCGCCTCCCGCGGCGAAAAGGGCCGCTCAAAAGTGCTTCGGGTGAACGTTGACGGCGCGATAACAGAAATGGCGAGTGCCGGGTCCGTAAGATCGATTGCAGTAACTTCCCAGGATTCATTCACGTTCATCGATTCTGAACGAAACGAGTTGGTGCGGGTGCGAGGACGCGCTCCGGGGGCTGAAACCTTGGTATTAGCCGGGCCTGGCAACGGAGTGAGTAATCCGCAAGGTGTGTGCGCTCTGGACGATGGCAGCGTGATCCTGGTGAATGCCGGTGACCCGAGGGCGATGATACTTGACGCGGAAGGCCGCGAGGTTAAGTCTGTCGAGTTGCAGTTTATTCCCAATCGCTGCGAGTTGACCGGACCCGAGGCATTGATGCTGTTGAACGACGCGGGGTCAGGGCCTCTGTACGTTCTCGACCCTGCAGCGGGTTTCAATGTGATGTTCGTCCCAACCAGTTTAGTTGAGGGCAAGCAATGATCGGGCGACCGTATGTAAAGTTCGCGTTGGCGATGCTAATCGCGGCTTGCGGCACATTGCCGGCGCAGGACTTGACGTTCAGCTACAGGACATCAGCCAGTCCCGCGACAATTGATGTCGATATCAACGGGCAGATTATCTTGCCGGCTACCCCGGTTGGCACTTCGACTTCAGCCACGCTGATTATCACCAACCGCGGGCAGGTGACGTACACGTTGGCTACCTTGGCCACGACGACTCAAGGATTCAAAGCCAACACGGTAGGGGAAGTATCTCTACCACAGGGCGGGGCCGGGGCCATCACGATCCTATTTTCGCCCACGCTACGAGGAACTTATTCGGACACGCTCACGATGGTGTTCACGAAGTCGAACGGTGGACAACAAGTAAGAACGCTGTTTCTGTCCGGGTTGGGAAAGGCGGCGGACATATTGACGAGTTACCTGCTGCCCGGCGGAAATCAGACGGCAGTCGCCAACGGACAGGCAATTACGTTTCCGCCGACAATCGTGGGGCAGGCCAATACAGCGACTTTCATCGTCTCCAACAGCGGCAATGCGGACTCAGTGTTGCGAGCAGTTACCGCATCGGGCGTCGGGTTCACGATCGCGGGGTTGCCGCTATTACCCGCCACCGTGGAGCCCGGAAGAGATGTCAGATTTACGGTTCAGTTTAAGCCGGAGACACTCGGCGCCGCGCAAGGGTCGTTGCGTTTGGAATTGAGCGACGGCAATCGCATTTTCACTCTCCAGGGAAGCGGCGTCGGAGCGTCCCTGTCCTATTCGGTCAACACCGACGGCAACTTCGTCCGCATAGCGCCCGGTGCTGTGATCAGAATGCCGGGCACGCCGGTGGCGGGAAGACGGGTGGCGACCATCCGTGTTGTAAATGAGGGAACGGTTGAGGGTCGCGTGACGGTAGTTAGCGTGTCGGGCGCCGCATACCGGTTGCAGGACGTGGTGCCCCTGCCGGCGACGGTTCCTCCCCAAGGGGTATTTAGCTTCGCGGTGGTATTTACGCCGGCCACAAGTGGACCGGCAGAAGGCCGGCTATTCATCAACGAGACCAGTTTCGACATCTTAGGCGAGGGGATTGGTCCGAGACTTACGTTTGCCACTGAGGTGGGTGGATCGATAACCCCGGTGCCGGATAGCAATCTGATCATCCTGCCGAATACAACGGCCGGAAGCCGCCTGGCATCGACAGTCATAGTAAAGAATGAGGGCAATGCGCCGGCAACGCTAAGCAGTGTAAGCGTGAGCGGCGCGCCGTTTGAGATCTCAAACCTTCCGCAACTCCCGGTGACGGTGGCTGAAGGCCAGACGGTTCTCTTCACCGTCACGTTTCTTCCGACAGCAGTAGGGACCTTCACCGGCGGCCTACAGATAGACGAGCGCAGTTTCTCGATTCGCGCTTCGGCGGGCAATCCGCCACCGCTGCCGGAGGTAAGAATAGAAAACTTATCCGAGACCGCGGAATCGCTGCAGCAGCCATCGGTTGGGCTGACCATTGCGGACACCTACCCGGTGGACGTTACCGGCCGTATCAATCTGGGTTTCACGGCCGAATCGTTCGGCGACGATCCTAGCGTACAGTTTGCATCGGGCGGGCGCACCGCCGAGTTTCGTATCCCGGCCAATACCCGAGAAGCGATTTTCGGAGAGAGCGCGAAGACAATCCAATTCCAGACCGGAACCGTCGCGGGTGTTATCTCGATCGGTGCGACATTCAGCGTGGGCTCTGCTAACATTACGCCCAATCCCGCTCCCGCAAAGACCGTATTGGTGGCATCGCAGCCCCCGCGGATCCGTAGTGTCCAGATCGGCACGCGAAGTACTAATAGCTTTGAAGTTTTGATCACGGGTTACTCGCCGACACGCGCGCTAAACAATCTTATTCTTCAGTTTGCGCCGGTGCCCGGATCCAATCTCGCCACAACCAGTCTTACGGTCAATGCCGATTCGGCGTTCAGCGCCTGGTATCAGGGCGCGACATCGCGACAGTTTGGCAGTCAGTTCACGGCTTCCCTCACGATTAACGTGACCGGAGATGTCAACACGGTTCAGTCGGTAAGCGTGAGCGGCACTAATTCCAAGGGGACATCCAACTCCATGTCGGTCAACCTGCGGTGAGGTAAGTATGAAAGTCATAAGGTGGAAGAGCGATTTGTTGTACGTGGTCGTAGCCCTCTTATCGGCGTTCACGCTACGAAATATAAGTCTGGCCCAGAGTACGCCGCGACAGACCGAGCAGTCTCCGGGCGACACGATAATCGGCGTGGAAGATACAGTCACGATCCTGGCCTTGAACGCCGAGGAGCTTAGCCGGGCATGGCGGGTTTCGTCAGCCGGCGATTTGAATTTGCCTATGCTCGGCCGTGTTCGGGCGGCAGGAAAAACGGTAGGGCAGCTGGAAAAGGATCTGTTCGAGCGGATGAAGAAGTACTTCAAAGACCCCCAGCTCACAATGTATGTTTCCGAGTACCGCAGCCAACCTGTCAGTGTAGTGGGGGCTGTAGAACGGCCCGGCACTTATCAGTTGCAAGGGCCGAAGACAATCTTCGATGCGATCTTGATGGCGGGCGGACCGAAGGAAACGGGGCCGACGGTGACACTGTCGCGTAGCATCCGCAATGGGCCACTCGATTATCCGGGCGTGCGCGTGGATCCGGATCAGGATCTTCGATCGCTCGAATTGAACGCAACGGACGTTATGCAAGGAAAGGGTCCGGCCGCCGAGATTAGGTTGGTTGCCGGCGACGTCGTGACCGTTTCGACGATCAAAGAACGAAAACTGGTGCACATCGCCGGTGAAGTAATTCATCCGGGCTCCGTCGAGCTAGCTACGCGAGACAGCATCTCCTTAATGAAGGTGTTAGCAATGGCTGGAGGATTGACTAAGACGGCGTCGATCGGGAAGGTGATGATCTCGCGGGCGGATCAACCGGGGGGAGAGGTCGGGACGACGTTTGTCAACTTGAAAAAGATTATGAACGGCCAGGCGAAAGATCTGGAGTTAAGCCCGGGCCATATTGTAATCATTCCATCTAACAGCCTGATGACTGTCGTTCAGAGTGCCTCGACATCGGCGGTTAACACAGGCATCTTGCTGTTGGGGAGGTTCTAGCGTGCCGGAATACGATAACGACCAAGTGAATAGTATGGGTGCGGACGGGTACGCGGACGATCAGTTTCCAACCCGGGTTGTAGGACAGTATGCCGGCTCGGGCGGCGCGGCGTTGGCGCGGCTGGTTTATGTGGAGCAAGCCGCCGGCGATGGAACGGATGCCGATCCATCGAACGACCTGATGAAGTACTGGCGTCAACTGCGGTCCCATAAGTGGACGTTAGTCGTGATGGCGCTGCTAGGAGTGGCGGCGGGCTTAGGCGGGCATCTTCGTCAAACGCCGGTGTATGTGGCGCGAACCGCACTCGAGTTGAATGCGCCCAATGAGGGCTCGCTGGTAGGTGGACCGCGCTTAGAAGAAACGGGCAGTCCCGACGCGTTGCTTCAGACGCAGATTCGCATCATGGAAAGCAGTATTGTGCGTGAGCGGGTGGATGAAAAGTTACGGCAGCGAGGCATCCCTCCGTTCGAGGCGACAGAGAAGCTGGCCGGATTACGCAAGTGGTTACGTTCGCGTACATCGGACTCGACGAGCGACCGGGACCTGCCTCCGGTGGAGGTTTCCATTCGCCCGATTGAGCGGTCGCACATTATTGAGATTGTTTGTGAATCGCCAAATCCGAACATGGCGGCGATCTATCCGAACGCACTTGCCGAGGAGTACATCGACTACCATATCGAAGCCCGAGGGCTCGCGGCAGACCGCGCTTCGAAGTTCCTGACCGGGCAATTGTCGGATTTGCGCGCCCGGCTGCAAGAATCAGAGAACCGGCTGCAGGCGTATAAGCAGCAATCGGGTTTGTTGTACGGCTCCGACAAAGCCAATGTCGATGAAGAAAAGCTTCGCCAGTTACAAGTGGAATTTACTCGAGCCGAAGCCGAGCGGGTATCAAAGCAGTCGGCGTACGAAATAGCCAGTTCCAATGCCGCCGAAACAGTTCCGGAAATTCTTGACAATGGGCGCCTGGGCGGTTACCAGTCCGAGTTGGCCCGGTTACGGCGTGAGCAGGCTGACCTGATGTCTATGTACACACAGGATCATCCGCGCGTCGTTCGCATACAGGCTCAGATATCCGAATTAGAGCAGACGTTAAGACGCGAACGAGAGAGTATCATCTCGCGTATCCGCAACGAATATCAAGGCGCAATGCGGCGGGAGCAGTTGTTGGCGGCAGCGTATAAGAAGCAGTCAGACCATGTGCAGGACTTGTCACGCAAGGAAGTCAGCTTCGACCTGCTGCGGCGCGAACTGGACAGCAACCGGAGAATCTACGACGATCTTCTGCAGAAGAGCACCGGCACGGCGATGCTGGCGGCCGTTAAAGTCAGCTCGGCTTACGTCATCGACAAGGCCCGGGTTCCGGAGATACCGTCGAAACCATCGCTCAAAATCGACCTTGCCATGGGACTGAGCGGCGGAATCCTGTTCGGTGTGTTGCTTGTGCTGGCGGCCGATCAGGTGAACCGGAAACTAAAGGGGCCGGGTGAGACACCGCTGCATCTAAAGGTGCCGGAACTCGGTGTTATTCCCGACAGTAACTCCGCCTACGACCGCCGGAAGGTGTTCGAGAATTCGCCTCCAGCGGGATTGCCGGCCGGCCATGAAAACGGGAACGGATGGCAGCATACGGGAACGCAACCGGCGGATTCGATGATCATGCCGAACCAGCCGTCGCGCATCGCCGAGTCATTCCGAAACACGGTGGCATCGATTTTGGTGTCGGAATCGAAGATCGGCCGGCGGCCTCGTGTCATGGTAGTTACGAGTGCGGCCCGGGGTGAAGGCAAGAGCACGACAGTCAGTAATCTTGGTATCGCAATGGCTGAGATCGGGCAGCGAGTGCTCTTGATCGACGCGGACTTACGAAAGCCGGATCTGCATACTGTATTTGGCACCTCAAATACCTGGGGTTTAAGCGACCTGCCGAGGGACAACGCCCGGCTGAAGACGATGCCTCTGGAAGCGCTGGTACGGCCGACCGAGGTGAAAGGGTTGTATCTACTACCGTCAGGGCCAGGAACGATCAGTGTGGCAAGTCTGCTCCACTCCGGACGGATCAAAGAGTTGATCGAGCGATTCCGCCGCGAGTTCGACACGATTCTTATCGATACTCCGCCGCTCATGTACCTTTCAGACGCGCGGGTATTAGGACGGCTGGCTGACGGCGCCATTCTTGTCGTACGCGCCGGAATGACGACAAAAGATATGGCTCTGGCGGCTAAGAACCGCCTTGTGCAAGACGGGATTAGCGTTATTGGAACGGTTCTGAACCGGTGGCACGCCAAAGAGAGTGCCAAAGACGTTTACTACGGTTACGCCGAGCAATAGCGCCGAGCGACGGCATAAGTGCGCAAGCAGGTACGGGTAAGCGGCCGTGTTCATGGGGCGGCTGGAATGTTAAGGAGGATTGGTGAACTGGGAGATTGGGGGCGACGTGAAAGAGTCTGCCGAGATTCGAAAGGCGGGACGTACCGCCCGGGCGATTCGTCGAGGGCTCGACAAAGGGGTCGCGCTAGTGGCTCTGGCATTACTCGCTCCCCTGATGGCTCTGGTGGCGCTCGCCGTGTTAGTGGGTGACGGCAGGCCGGTGATATTCCGGCAAAAGCGGGCCGGGCGTCGAAATATGGAATTCGAGCTGTTGAAATTCCGTTCTATGAAGAACAACAACGAAGGGCCAGGCATTACGGCGGCATCCGATCGTCGCATTACAAAGGTCGGAAGGTTTCTTCGTAAGTACAAGCTCGACGAATTGCCTCAGTTGTGGAATGTCGTATGCGGCGAGATGAGCATTGTTGGTCCTCGTCCGGAGGCTCTTAGATACGTTGACTACACCGACGAACGTTGGCGGGCGGTGTTAGAGGACTTGCCCGGATTAACCGACGTTGCGACTTTGGTCTATCGTCACGAAGAAGAACTGCTGGCGGGAGTTAGTGACCCGGATGCGTATTACCGGGAAGTGTTACTGCCGGACAAGCTGAGCCTGAATATTCGTTATCAGCGATGCCGAACGCTGGTTTCCGACTTCCGGCTTGTTCTGACGACCATCTGCTACAGCATTGCTCCAAGGAGTTTCGATCCAACGGCACTGCGCGTTACTTTGCTGGCGGGACTGGGGAAATGAGTGTGGGGGCGTCAATGCTAAATCGAGAATTTATTCCGTTCAACCGGCCTGAGATCGGAATGGATGAGTTGAACGAAGTGGCCGAAGTTTTGCGTTCCGGATGGTTGACGACCGGAGAACGGACCAAGCGTTTCGAAGTCGAGTTGTGCGGCTATACGGGAGCGCGATTCGGGCAAGCGGTGAATTCCTGTACCGCCGGATTGCATCTCGCCCTGGCGGCCCTGAACATTGGCCCAGGCGACGAGGTGATCACTACGCCGCTGACCTTCTGCGCAACTGTGAACGTGATCCTGCACCAGGGGGCAACGCCGGTTCTTGCCGACATTGGCGATGACTTTAATATCTCGCCGGCCGCGATTCGCGAGCGCATAACTCCGCGCACGCGGGCGATCATTCCCGTGCACTTCGCTGGGCTGCCTTGCCGCATGACCGAAATCTGGGAGATCGCCCGTGAGAGGGGTCTTGCCGTTGTTGAAGACGCGGCACATGCTATTGGCACACACTATCGGGGACATCATATAGGCGATGCGGCGGTCTCGCGCAGCGACGCTGTCGCCTACAGTTTCTACGCGACCAAGAATCTTACTACCGGCGAAGGTGGCATGGTTACCACTAACCGGGAAGACCTGTACGAGCGGATGCGGCGGATGACGCTGCACGGCATTAGCAGGGATGCGTGGAACCGGTATGCGGAAAACGGTAGCTGGTATTACGAGGTTGTCGAACCCGGCTTTAAGTACAACCTGAGCGACCTTCAGTCTGCCATCGGTTTGGTGCAGCTAAAGAAGATCGAGGCCATGACGGCACGCCGGGCGGAACTGGCCGGCCTGTACGACCGGTTGCTTGGAGGAAGGGACGATTTGATGACGCCGCCTGACGAAGAGTTTGGACGGCATTGCTGGCATCTGTATGTGCTCCGCATCAATCCGGCAGCGTTGTCGATTTCGCGGGACGAGTTCATCAAGGAACTTCACAGCCGGGGAATCGGCACGAGTGTTCATTTCATTCCAATTCCGTTGCACCCGTTCTTCAAAGCCTGGGCCGGACTTGAGGAAAACCAATGTCCGCGAGCGATGAGCTTGTACCGGCAGATTATCTCGCTGCCGCTATATCCGGGCATGTCGGAGGAGCAAGTCAGGAGAGTGGCCAGGGAGGTGATTGACATCGCCGATCAATCACGGTGTCGCGAGTCGATCAACGTTCCGGAGCTAGAAGAACACCGCCGTGCAATGGCGAGTGCGACGTAGGAGGGGGAAGCGGTTATGCACAACTGGTTGATGCGGCATCGAAGACTTCCGGTCAGTTTTATTTATACGGTTGTCTTCGCGTTATCGGTGCTGACGGCGTATCTGCTGCGGTTCGAATACGCGATTCCTCAGGAGGAACTTACGAACCTCACCCGAGGAATGGCCGTGGCGGTGGCCGTAAAGATGCTAGCGGTTCGTATCTCAGGCCTCGATAGAGGATGGCTGGGCTATGCGGGGTTATACGACTTACCGCGCATCGTGGCCACCAACATCATCGCCTCCGTTGTGTTTGGCCTGGTAACTCATTTCATGGTGGCGCCTGCATTCGCGAGATCTGTGTTTGTGATCGACTTTCTTCTCGCCCTGCTGGCGACTTCGGTCCTCCGCTTCGCGTTCCGGATTTACAAGGAACTGGTGATACGAGAGATCTCCGGGGAGCGGCATAAGTGGATTCTGATTTACGGCGCGGGCGCCGCGGGGATGACGCTGCTGCGGGAGGTGAATACCAACCCGAAGCTCGGGTATCGCGTGCTGGGTTTTCTGGATGACGATCCGAAGAAGCGGAACGAGGTTTATAACAGCGTCAAAGTGTTAGGCACCGGCCGGCACGCCGCGCGCCTCGTCGAGCACTACCGCCTGTCGGACACACCGGTGACGGAAATCGTCATCGCCATGAGGTCGGCTACCGGGGCCCAGATGCAGGAAATCCTCGCGAATTGCCGTGCCGCCGCCGTTCCCTGCAAAACGGTTCCAAGCGTCGGCGAGTTATTGTCCGGCAAAGTACTGCCCAACCAGATTCGCGAGGTATCGGTGCTCGATCTACTAGGGCGAGCCCCGGTGGATCTTGACGAACGGCTAATAACTCAGGCGATCAGAGGTAAGGTTGTGCTGGTTACGGGCGCCGGCGGTTCCATCGGATCGGAACTCTGCCGCCAGGTGGCTCGCCATAGGCCAAGGCGGATCATCGGTTTGGATCAGGCGGAGAGCGACCTGTTCCGAATCGACCTGGAGATCAAAGAAAAGTTTCCCGCGGTGGAATTCGTTCCGCAAATCGCGAATATCTGCGATAAGGGGCGAGTCGATCAGATATTTCGCGAATCCGGCATTCACTCGGTATTCCATGCGGCTGCTTACAAGCATGTGCCGCTGATGGAAGCGCATCCGCTCGAGGCTGTTCGTAACAACGTCATGGGGACACATACGATGGCCGAAGCAGCGCGCCACTACGGTGTCAGGAACTTCCTCATGATCTCGTCGGATAAGGCTGTCAATCCAACGAACGTCATGGGCGCCACGAAGCGGGCGGCGGAATTAATCATCTCGTCTATGCCGACACCCGACGAGCACGGTACGACGCGGTTTGTATCCGTTCGGTTCGGCAATGTACTGAACAGCAACGGGAGCGTAATTCCCCTGTTCAAGGCTCAGATTGCGGCGGGTGGACCTTTGACGGTCACCCATCCGGACGTCCAACGATATTTCATGACCATTCCGGAAGCGGTTCAATTGGTCTTGCAAGCTTCAACGATGGGTCGCGGGTCCGAAGTATATCTTCTTGACATGGGTGAGCCGGTCAGGATTCTGGACTTGGCCAAGAACATGATCCGGCTTTCGGGAAAGGTGCCCGACGAAGATATCGAGATCAGGATTACGGGACTGCGGCCGGGAGAGAAGCTGTTTGAAGAGCTGATGACCAGCGGAGAAAACATCCAAACGACTTATCACCCGAAGATTCTTATCTTCTGCGGGCGCCGGCTTAGTCGCGCGACAACCGAAGAATGGCTCGATCGTGTGCAGGATGCGCTCCGGAGATATGACGAAGCGGCTGTCGTTGGGCTTCTAAACGAATTAGCGCCCGAGTATCAGCCGTCGGACCAGTGGATAGAAGCCGGCGCTGTGTCGGTTGCGGCGGCGAGGGCCTAGAGAGAGCCGGCAGGAGTGTTCACGATGATCAGGATTTGGAATATTGTCAGGCTCTAGCGCCACGAGGAACGCGTGATAAATAACAGAACGGAAACTACGAGGAGTCAACAGCCGTGGCCGGTGTAGTAACTGCTCCGAGACAATTTGAGGAACTGCCGGTCTTTCGGATACGGCCGTCGCGAGGGTGGGTATCTCTCCAGCTGCGGGAACTCTGGGAGTACCGCGAGCTGTTGTATTTCCTTATTTGGCGGGATATCAAGGTCCGGTATAAGCAGACAGCCCTGGGAGCGGCCTGGGCGGTTATCCAGCCGTTCTTTACGATGCTGGTGTTCAGCCTGTTCTTTGGACGCCTGGGGAAGATGCCTTCGGACGGGATACCGTATCCGGTGTTTGCCTACTCGGCGCTGGTGCCGTGGACGTTTTTCGCGCAGGGATTGGCGCAATCGTCCGACAGTCTTGTGGGAAGCGGAAACCTAATCAAAAAAGTATTCTTTCCCCGGTTGGTGATTCCGATTGGGGCGGTTACTTCCGGCGTGGTGGATTTTTTGCTGGCGTTTACCGTGCTGATCGCAATGATGTTGTATTACGGCGTCACGCCGACGCGCCATGTCGTCTTTGTGCCTGTTCTGCTGTTGCTTGCACTAGTTACTTCGCTCGGCGTCGGCTTGTGGTTGTCGGCGCTGAATGTGAAATATCGCGACGTGAAGTACGTCGTGCCGTTTATTACTCAATTCTGGATGTTAGCGACGCCGATCGCCTACCCAAGCAGCTTATTAGGCGAACCATGGCGGACGGTTTACGGATTGAACCCGATGGTGGGTGTGGTGGAAGGATTTCGATGGGCATTGCTTGACGGAACAACGGCGCCGGGCGGGATGGTGTGGGTGTCCTCGGGCGTATCGGTAGCTCTGCTCATTGGGGGAGCGTTCTATTTCCGCAGAATGGAGAAAACCTTTGCCGATGTTCTATAGAACAGGTTCGGGGCCGTGCCTTATTATCGGTGAGGTCGCGCAGGCTCACGACGGCAGCCTGGGTATGGCCCACGCGTTTATCGACGCCATCGCCAATGCCGGCGCCGGCGCAGTAAAGTTCCAGACCCATATCGCAGCGGCGGAAAGTACGCCAGGTGAGCCCTGGCGCGTCAAGTTCAGCCGCCAGGATGCTACGCGATATGAGTACTGGCAGCGAATGGAATTCACCGAAGCGCAGTGGCTCGGTCTACGGCAGCATGCCGACGAGCGCGGAATCGCGTTTCTAAGTTCACCGTTTTCGATGGAGGCGGCGCTTTTATTGGAACGCGTCGGAGTTCCTAAGTGGAAGGTCGCGTCGGGCGAGTTCTCTAACACTCCCATGCTGGATTTTATGGCATCAACCGGAAAGCCGGTTCTGCTCTCGTGCGGGATGTCGCGGCTCGAAGAGATTGACGCGACGGTGGCACGGTTCCGCAGCCGGCAAACGGATATCACGGTCATGCAATGTACGTCCGCGTATCCGTGCCCGCCGGAAAAGATTGGACTCAACATGCTCGACGAGTTCCGGCGGCGATATGGCTGTGCCGTGGGACTGTCTGACCATTCGGGCACAATCTATCCGAGCCTGGCGGCGGCGGCGCTGGGAGTGGATGTGATAGAGGTGCACGTGACGATGAGCCGCGAGGCGTTCGGCCCGGATGTCAGTTCATCGATCACTACGGCGGAATTGCGGCAACTAGTGGATGGAGTGCAATTTATCGAAAACATGATGGCTCACCCGCTGGACAAAGATGCACAAGCCGCGGAGATGGCCGCCATGCGAACCCTGTTCACCAAAAGCGTCGTGGTCACACAGTCGCTCCCGGCCGGCACGATTCTTGAAGCCGGGCACCTGGGCCTGCGAAAGCCTGGGACCGGTATTCCGGCCGACCGGCTACCGGACTTAATTGGCGCACGGCTGAATTGTTCGGTCACCGCCGGCGAAATGCTGTCGGAGGAACATGTCTGCGTAGCCGCCGCGGCGGCCGCTTAGAGGTTGAATGGACACGCCAAGCGCCACAGCCGAGTTGATTGCGGATTTCAGCAGTATCTCCGTGGGCGACCATGTTTCGATAACTCGAACCATCGCCGAAGCGGATGTGACTGCTTTTGCGCGGCTGAGCGGGGATTACAACCCGTTACATATGGACTCGGAGTTCGCACAAACCACCCATTTTCAGAAGCGTGTCGTTCACGGCATGGTGGTGGCCAGTTTGGTATCTACGTTGATCGGGATGCACCTGCCTGGTCCGGGAGCGCTTTGGGCGCAACAGAGCTTTAACTGGGTGCAGCCGGTGTTTATTGGCGACACACTCACGGTAACGTTGCGAGTTACACACAAGTCGGAGGGGACCAGAACTGTGGCGGTGACGGTGGAAGCCCTCAACCAGCATGGAAAGATCGTCATGAACGGAACAGGAACGGTTTTGTTGTTAGAACAGCGCGAAAAGGAAACACCAAGAACCTCGCTGAGCGACCGGGTGGCCTTTGTAACAGGGGGCTCAAGAGGAATCGGCGCTGCGACCGCATCCGCTTTGGCCCGGGCTGGAGCTTCGGTGGTGGTGAACTACCGTCAGTCGAAGGATGCGGCGGAAAGGCTGTGCGAGCAGTTACGAGCTGATGGGGCGCATGCTTTCGCGGCTGGAGCGGACGTGAGAGATGAGTTAGCTGTCGCCTCCGCCATGGACTGGACCTCCGACCGGTTCGGGCGGCCCGTTGACATTCTCATCAATAACGCGATCGCTCCAGCCGCGGCGCAGGCGTTTCTGGGAACCGATTGGACGGCGATACAGAGTGTGTTCGACGTTCAAGTCCGGGGTGCGTTTCAATGCGCCCGGGCCGTACTGCCCAAGATGATCGAGCGTAAGTCGGGATACATCATCAATGTCGGTTCGCTCATGGCCGCCGGCAGTCCGGCGCAGCAGGCGGCGTTAGGGATTGCCAAGGCGGCGATGAAAGCGCTTACGCGGTCGCTGGCGGCCGAGTTCGGTCCGCAAGGTGTCCGGGTCAACATGGTGTCCCCGGGATTGACCGAAACGGAATCGACCGCCGAGGTTCCGGAGCGGCTGCGCAAGCTGCAGGCCATGCAGACGCCGCTACGCCGGTTATGCCGGCCCGAAGATGTCGCGCAGACTATCTTGTTTCTTTGTTCCGGCGGCGGTGACTTCATAACCGGCGCCGATGTTCCAGTAGGAGGCGGTTGGGGCCTGTGAGCACATTCGCACAAGTACAGGAACTCCGAGCCCGGGCGAAGGAGGCCCGGGCGCAGGGCAACCTGCCGGAACTTCGCGCGGCGCTCGAGCAGATGTTCCAGCTTCAGCCGGCGGGTTCAACGGCATCGTTTGTGTTGAGTTTTTCGGACGTGATGCGGCAGCAAATGCTGCCGGTGCGAAGCAGAATCGCCATTCTGCGGTCGTTCACCGTGGAGCCTCTGGTGCCGGTGTTGCGCGCCGCTGCGTTGCTGGCCGGAATCGAGACGGAAGTAAAGGCCGGCGAGTTCAACGCGTATTCACAGGAATTGCTTGACCCCTCGAGCTGGCTGTATCGTTTTGAGCCCGACGTCGTGATTGTGGCGGTGCAGACGCGCGACATCGCTCCCGAGCTGTGGGATGCGGTTCCGCTCGACGCAAAAGACATCGATTCCATCGTGGAGCGCACGCTCGACAGCTTCGACGCCATGGTCAGGGCGTTTCGCGCATCCTCGCCGGCGAGTCTAGTGATTCACGGCTTGGAGCAACCTGTTCTGGCCAGCCAGGGTTTGCTCGACCACCAGGTAGAATCCGGGCAATCGGGCGCAATCCGCCGGATCAACGCCGGTCTGCGCGAGATCGCGGCCCACCACAAGAGTGTGTTTGTGCTCGACTACGACGCCCTGATTGCGCGCCACGGGCGCTTACGCTGGCATGACGAGCAGAAATGGTTGACGGTGCGGATGCCGATTGCCGCCGAGTTTCACCGCGAAATGGCAGGCGAATGGCTGCGCATGCTTCATCCACTAACCGGCCGCATCGCCAAGGTGGTTGTTACCGACCTGGATAACACCTTGTGGGGTGGAGTGGTGGGCGAGGATGGCCCGACTGGTATCCGGCTGGGAATCGAGTACGCGGGCGCTCCTTTCCGGTCGCTGCAGCAGGCGATGCTCGACTTGCACCGGCGCGGCGTTCTGTTGGCAATCGCCAGCAAAAACAACGAGAAGGATGCCCTCGAAGTCAT
The DNA here is from genome assembly GCA_020846745.1 of Bryobacterales bacterium. Classification (GTDB taxonomy): domain Bacteria; phylum Acidobacteriota; class Terriglobia; order Bryobacterales; family Bryobacteraceae; genus JADLDI01. Next base: position 44,318 of record JADLDI010000157.1, read on the forward strand.
CGACGGTCACGAACAGATGGTGCTTCGGCGCGAACACTTTGCGGCGATGCGAATCAACTGGAACGACAAAGCGCAAAGCCTGCGCGAGATCGCGGAAGAGTTGAACGTGGGTCTGGATGCCTTGGCATTCATCGACGACAACCCCGTGGAAAGGGACCGCATCCGGCGCGAACTGCCGGCCGTGTTTGTGCTCGATCTGCCGGAGAGTCCGCTCGAGTATACGCGGGCGCTGCGGGAGTTCCCGGCGTTTGAGCGCCTTTCCGTGTCGGTGGAAGATCTCGAACGCGGCCGGTACTACGCCGGTCAACGGAGGCGAACGGATCTGGAACGTAGTGTTTCGTCGGTCGAGGATTTCTACCGGTCGCTCGATCAGGAAATGGAAGTGGCGGTGGTCGACTCGGCCACCCTTTCGCGCGTGGCGCAGCTAACGCAGAAGACCAATCAGTTCAATGTAACCACCCGCCGCTACAACGAGCAGCAGATTTCACAAATGGAAAGGGCCGGCGCACAAATCTTTTCCGTTCGGGTGAAAGACCGTTTTGGAGATAACGGACTTGTTGGTGTGGCCATCGGCAAACTCGAAGGGTCGCGGTACGCGATCGATACATTTCTGTTGAGTTGCCGGGTGATCGGCCGGACGGTAGAGACGGCGATGCTGGCTTGGCTTGTCGACGAAGCCCGGTCTCTTGGTGCGCTCGAGATCGAGGGCGAGTTTCTGCCGACGAAAAAGAACGAGCCGGCGAGCCGGTTTTTTGCAATGCACGGGTTCGATTTAATCGGAGAAAGGAATGGCGGAACTGTTTGGCGGCTCGACCTACAGCGAGGCACAGTCCGGTGTCCGGAATGGATTCGAATGGCCTCCCAAAGGAGGTCCGCACAACGTGAGTACGCCGCTGTTTGAGAATGTGCGCCGGATTGTGTCGGACGTGTTTGAGGTTCCGGAAGAGCAGGTTCACGCCGGAAGCTCGCCGGATAACGTAGCGAATTGGGATTCGATCCATCACCTGAATATGGTGCTGGCGCTCGAACAGGAGTTTGGAGTGCAGTTTACGCCCGAAGAGATCGAGCAGTTACTTTCCGTGGAATTGATTGCGGCGCTTGTCGAAGAGAAGCAGCACGTGGATAAGGTGGCCTGAGATGGCAGTGGAATTCCGTTACGCCAGCCCGAGTGAGTATCCGCAACTGGCCAAGTGTCTGAACGACTATTGGGCGGTGAACCATATCTACGTCCGCAGCGAACCGCTGTTCCAGTGGACGTTCAACCGCGCCGATGTCTGGGAACACGACAGCTTGAGTTTTTCCGTCGCCGAGGACAAAGGGGAAATGGTTGGCATCCTCGGTGGGATTCCGTTCTGGTTCAACAACCGCGGCCAGCGGAGCAAAGGCGTGTGGATCGCTAATTACGTGATCCGGCCGGACTATCGCAAGGGCACATTTGCTTTGCAACTGCTCAGCCAGTTCCGCAAGCCGGAGTTCGATCCGGTGATCGCGTTCGGCATCAATCCGGCGACAGTCTCGATCTATAAGGTGCTTCGCGGCGAAGTGCTGCCCGACATCCCACGCCACTTCCTGGTGCTCCCCGGGGCGGCCGCCCGCGTCGAGCGCCTGATGTCGCTGGCCTATCCGGACGCTGATTCAGGCGAACATGCCGCGATCGTCAAGCATTTTGAACTCACGTCGAGTCCGGCTGTAAATTCGAGCGGCGCGCGTGAGTTACCGGGCGATTGGGACGAGGCCAGGTGGAAGGCGCTTGCGGCCGAGACGGTCGGGGTTGCGCGGGACCGGGCGTATTTAAAGTGGCGCTATCAGGATCATCCGCTGTTTGAATACCGCTTTCTCTCTCTCGAAGATGGACTGCTCGTCTGGCGTTTGGAGACGATTCGCAAGGCCGTCGACGGGCGCCGCGAAGACGTCGACCGGATCGGGCGATTAGTCGAATTTCTACCGTCTTCCACTCAAAATGCCAAGCAGTTATTCGCCGCCTTGTTGTCGGAGTTAGAAGCCAACGGCGCCGTTGGAGCCGATTACTACGGCTATCACGGACCCACCGGCCGATTGTTTGACGAGTTAGGGTTTCGCCGCGCGTTGAGCCATTCCTGCGGAGCCAAACTCCCATCGCGCTTCCAGCCCCTGGACGGAAAAGACGGCGGCATCATGAGCGCGATGTTTATTTCACAGAAGGCAGCGCCGTGTAACACGGCGGCCGATTGCCCGTGGTACTGGACGAAGTCCGATTCCGATCAGGACCGGCCCAATTGAGGCGGAAAGGAGGCAGTTGCGAATGACCCAACCAGGCGGCCTTCACGTGGTGATGTACCACTATGTTCGCGATCTGCCGCGTTCGCGATTTCCGCGCTTGAAGGCTATGCTCGCCCAGGACTTTCGCCTCCAGGTCAAATCGTTATCCGCGGAGTTCGACATCTGTGGGCTCGACGTGGCGCTGGAATACCTGCACGGCCGGTATCAGCCGAAACGGAGGCTGTGCTTGCTGACTTTCGACGACGGCCTCAAAGAGCACTATCACGAGGTAACCGCGGAACTGGCCAGGCAGCGGGTTTCAGGGCTTTTCTTTGTCATCACCGATTCCACCGAGAATCATCGCGTCGCACCTGTCCACAAGAATCATTTCCTCACCGCGTCGCTCGATTTCTCCGCCTATCAGGCTGAGTTTTTGGAGCGCATTGGAGCGGCTGCTTCGGTGCTCGAGAACGTGGACGCGAAAGCGGCGCGCCGGACCTATATCTGGGATGAAGAGGCAGCGGCTGTCTTCAAGTATTTTTTCAACTTTGTTGTCGAACCTGCCGTGCGCGACCGTGCGATTGCCGCGATGTTCGAAGCGCATATCGGCCCGGAGGCGGAATTCGCCCAGAGCCTCTACGCGAGTTGGGACGAGTTACGCCAAATGCAAGCCGAAGGAATGGTAATCGGCGGTCACACGCATCGGCACCGGCCCTGCTCTTCGTTAACGGACGGCGAGCTTAGTGACGACTTAGGCCTGTGCCGGCGGAGCCTTGATGCGAATTTGTCGCCGCAGCGATTTTGGCCGTTCAGTTATCCATACGGCAAGGCGGACTCCTACACAGCGCATACGGTCGGGGAATTGAAGCGGCTGGGGTTTGATTGCTCATTTTCAACCGAGCCGGGGGTGAATCATCCGGGCGACGACCTATTCTCTCTGCGGCGCATGGACTGCAAGGTTGCCGTGGCCGGCAGGAAGGTAGCGTGACTATGAATCGAAGAAGAAAAGTATGCGTGATTCTGGTAGACCGGGCGAACTACGGGCGATTGAAGCCCGTCATGCAAGTGCTCGCCCAGCGTCCGGAAATCGAGATGCAGGTGCTCTGCGCCGGCACGATGGTGCTCGAACGGTTCGGCAATCCGGTCAACGTGGTTCGTGAGGACGGTTTCGAAGTTTCCGGCGAGATCTTCATTGAACTTGAAGGATCGAAACCGGCGACGATGGCAAAGTCGGTCGGATTCGGAGTCGTCGAATTCTCTAGTGAATTTCAGCGCTTGCGGCCCGATGTGGTGCTGCTGATCGGCGATCGTTACGAAGCGCTCTCGGCGGCGATCGCGGCCGCTTACATGAACCTCTGCATCGTTCACATCCAGGGCGGGGAAGTGTCCGGCTCGATTGATGAAAGCGCGCGGCATGCGATCTCTAAGTTTTCGCAATTTCACTTTCCCAGCACGCAGCGCTCGGCAGAGTACCTCATTCGCATGGGTGAGTCGCCGGATAGTATTCTCGGCGTCGGCTGCCCGGGTAGCGATCTGGCGCGGGAATTCCGATATACGCTCACCGACGATGTGATCAACAGCGCGGGCAGTGGGGCCCCGATCGATATCTCGAAACCGTTTCTGCTGGTCATCTTCCATCCCACGACCACGCGCTACGGCGGCGAGCAGCACCAGATGCGTCAATTGCTGAAGGCGCTTGAACAGGTCCATAAGCAGACACTGCTGCTGTGGCCGAACATCGACGCCGGCAGCGAACATATTTCCAAAGAGATCCGGGTGTTTCGCGATCAGCGCGGCCCGCAGTGGCTGCGCACGTTAACCAATTTGATGCCCGAGCACTATGTACAGGTGTTGGCGTCGGCGGCCTGTGCGGTCGGAAACTCCAGCAGTTTCGTTCGCGACGCCAGTTACTTCGGTACGCCGGTCGTACTGGTAGGCGAACGGCAAGAGGGACGCGAGACCGATGTTCATGTGACGCCCGTCGAGCCTGAGGCAAAGGCGATCGAGGATGCGATTCGGGCGCAACTGGCGCACGGCCGCTATTCTCCGAGCACTCTATACGGCGACGGCGACGTGTCCGCTCGCATCGCCGAAGCGCTCGTACGGCTTACTCCGTACGTGCAGAAACGGCTGCACTACATATACGATCCGAACCCTGTTTCCTTTGGGGAGCGGATGGTGGCAGAGAGCGCGGCGGACTAGAACGGGATATTCGGTGTCATTTCGTGTGTTGGGCGTAATCACGGCGCGGGGCGGATCCAAGGGGATCCCGAACAAGAATATTGTCCCCATACTTGGCCGTCCATTGCTTGCTTATACGGCAGACGCCGTGCATGGTTCACGGCTGCTCACGCGCTGTATCGTTTCAACCGACAGCGCGGATATCGCCACTGTTGCGCGAACCTTGGGACTCGATGTGCCGTTTCTGCGGCCTGTCGAACTGGCGCAGGACGCCAGCCCCACCGTCCCGGTTCTTCAGGATGCGGTCCGGCGGTTGGAACAGCAGGGCGAACGCTTCGATGCCGTGATGACCCTGCAACCGACCAGTCCCTTGCGGCGGTCGGAGGATATCGACGGCGCCATTGAACTGCTGCGGGAGTCGGGCGCCGATTCCGTGATTTCGTTTGTCGACGCCGGCGAGAAGCATCCGGCGCGTATGAAATTCCTCGACGCGGAGGGGTTCGTAGCCGACCCGCCCTTTGCGGAGTCGTTTGAAGGCCAGCCGCGCCAGCAACTGCCCAAAATCTACCTGCGCGAAGGGTCCATATACCTGACGCGTACGCAAGTGTTGATGCAACAGAATTCGTTGAAAGGCGCTCGATGCCGGGCGTGGATCGTACCTGGCGAACGCGCCGTCAACATCGATACGCCGTTCGACTTGTTCTTGGCGGAGCAGATAATGAGGTGTGCCCAGTGTCAACCCGTCTGAAAGTGATCATGATCGAGCCGGAGAAATTCTCGCCGCAAGCGCTTAAGCTGCTTCGCCGGTTCGCCGACGTTCGCCTGTGCGATGTGGAATCCGCCCGATTTATGGTCGATGCGGAGTGGGCCGACGTTCTCTGGGTCCGTCTTCGCCACTACATCGACCGGCAATTGATGGACGCCTCTCCGTCGCTGCGCGCGATAGTCACACCCACAACCGGACTCAATCATATCGATTTGGACGAAGCGGGGCGGCGCGGCATCGAGGTGCTGTCGTTACGCGGTGAAGTCGAATTCCTGCGGGATGTGCGCGCTACCGCGGAACTTACCATTGGATTGATGCTGTCGCTGATTCGGCGGCTGCCCGGGGCCATCGCGCATGTACGTCACGGCGGGTGGAACCGCGACATCTTTCGGGGCAATGAACTGGCAGGGATGCCGGTCGGCATCGTGGGATATGGCCGGCTGGGAACACTGGTAACCCGATACCTACAGGCGTTTGACGCGACGGTTCTGGTGACCGACCCGGCTGTTTCGGCAAGTGCCGTACCCGCCGGTGTGAGCCTGGTGCCGCTCGAAAAGCTGTTACGAGAGTCCTGCATGGTCTCATTGCATGCCAATCTGACCAGCGAAACGGAAGGAATGTTCAGGGCGGCGGAATTCGCGGCCATGCGGCAGGGGTCGTGGTTTGTGAATACAGCCCGCGGCGAACTGGTGGATCAAAACGCTTTATTGGGAGCGCTTCGGTCGGGCCGCCTTTGCGGCGCCGCCGTAGACGTTATTTCCGACGAACATACACACCGCGGCGCACAACCGCTGCTCGAATACGCCAGGCATCACGATAACCTGCTGATCACGCCCCATATCGGCGGCTGCACGGCGGAATCAATGGAGAAAACCGAACTGTTTATGGTGAACAAACTCCAGGCGCTCACCCAAGAGTCTTCAGCGGCAATGACGGTCGCCGGAGCGAGGTAGGCGCTATGTGTGGAATCGCGGGGATCCTCGGTCGCGGATGGAATGCCCGGGAATTGTCGGCCATGGTCGCGACCCAGTGGCATCGCGGCCCCGATATGGAGGGCATCTATTGCGATCCGATGGGAATGGCGGGGCTGGGTCATAGCCGCCTGAGCATAATCGATCGGTCGGAAGATGGCCGTAATCCCATGGCAAACGCCGATGGCTCCCTTCAGATCGTTTTCAACGGAGAGATCTATAACTATCTCGAACTTAAGCGCGAGTTGAGTGAATATCCGTTCCGCACGCACACCGATACCGAGGTGATCCTGGCTGCTTACGAAAAATGGGGTGAGGCTTGTCTCGACCGCTTCATTGGAATGTTCGCCTTTCTGATCTGGGATTCCCGCCGCCAGCACCTGTTTGCGGCGCGCGATCGATTCGGTGTGAAGCCTCTGCATTATCACCACCGGGCTGACGGTTGCCTCCTGTTGGCCAGCGAAATCCGGGCTTTGCATGCGGCCGGAGCTCCCGCCGCGCCCAATGCGCGCGCGTGGTCCAGTTATCTGGTCTACGGCCTTCACGATCACAGCCAGGAAACGTTCCATCGGGATATCTTCGCCGTGCCGGCGGGCCACTGCCTGATGTGGCAAAACGGCAAAACACAGATACGCCGCTGGTACGATTTGGCGGCGCGGGTCGGCCAGAGTTTCGACGCCCGCCCACTCGAAACAGTGGAAGAGGAGTATCTCTCGCTGTTGATGAGTGCGGTCAAGTTGCGGTTCCGCGCCGATGTGCCGGTCGGCATCAATCTGAGCGGCGGGCTCGATTCTTCTTTATTACTGGGCCTGGTGCAGCAAATCCAGGGTCCGGAGAGTGACGTGAAGGCGTTTACTTACATCACCGGCGATCCACGGTATGACGAACTGCCGTGGGTCCGGAAGATGACCGCCCATACCAAGCATCCGGTGGTGGTGTGCGAACTCCGCGCCTCGGATGTGCCGGCACTGGCAGAGTCGGTGCAGGCGCATGAGGATGAGCCCTTCGGCGGTATTCCAACACTCGCTTACGCCCGCATCTTCGAACGCGCCCGCAGCGAAGGTGTGATCGTTCTGTTGGAGGGGCAAGGTCAGGACGAACAGTGGGCGGGCTACGACTATTATGAGTTATTGACGGGCGCATCTATGGAAAGCGCCCCGTTGCAGGGAACCAAACAGCGGGCGATGCGGCCGGAATGCCTGGTGGATGAGTTCCGCGCGCTGGCCGAACCGCTCAGCGCACCCAAGCCGTTTGCCGATCCCATACGCAACCGGCAGTACCTGGATTCGTGCTTCAATAAGATTCCGCGCGCGCTGCGATTCAACGATCGCATCTCGATGCGGTCGTCTACCGAACTCCGGCAGCCGTTTCTCGATCACCGGCTATTCGAACTTGCCATGCGGCAACCGGCGGACCGGAAGATTCGCGACGGCATCCGCAAGTGGACCCTGCGCCGTATTGCGCGCGGATTGGCCCCCGGAGACGTGGTGGAGGCGCCCAAGCGGCCTCTGCAGACCCCCCAGCGCGAGTGGCTGGCCGGACCCCTTCGAAGCTGGGTGGAAGATTGCATCGATTGCGCCCTTGCCGAGCATCAGGGCGAATGGATCGTGCGCGACCGTGTGCGCGACTGCTGGCGCGAGTACCTTGCCGGTTCGAGCGACAACAGTTTCTTTATCTGGCAGTGGGTGAGTTTAGGAATGTCGGCGCAAAGGAGATTGTCGGCGGCTGCATGAACAACGTTGCATTGAGAGTTGACCGGTTGTCGAAGCGATACCGGATTGGCGCCCGGCAGGCCCGGTACCGGACGCTTCGCGAGTCGATTACCGATAGCCTGACTGCGCCCTTCCGCGCCCTCAAGCGGACGTCGCGGCAGGAAACGCCGGACGTCCTTTGGGCTCTTCGCGATGTCAGTTTCGAGATTCCGCGCGGCGAAGTGATCGGCGTTATCGGCCGTAACGGCGCCGGCAAGAGCACCTTGCTCAAAGTGCTGTCGCGCATTACGGAACCGAGTGAAGGCGGCATCGACGTCTATGGCAGAATCGGGTCGCTGCTCGAAGTCGGCACCGGCTTTCACAACGAGCTTACGGGCCGCGAGAACATCTTCCTTAATGGCGCGATCCTCGGTATGAAGAAGGCAAGCATCGAGCGCCAATTCGATGCCATCGTCGATTTCGCCGAAGTCGAGCGCTTTATCGATACGCCGGTAAAACACTATTCGAGTGGCATGTATTTGCGTTTGGCTTTCGCGGTGGCTGCCCACCTGGAGCCGGAAACGCTGCTGGTCGACGAAGTGCTCGCCGTCGGTGACATGGCCTTCCAGAAAAAGTGCATCGGGAAGATGGGCGATGTCGCCCGCACCGGCCGAACCGTCCTGTTTGTCAGCCACAACATGGGCGCGGTCCGTTCTCTTTGCCAAAAAGGGCTCGTGATGCACGGCGGGCGCCTGGTGAGCTACACCGATGTAGGCGCCGCCATCGAAACCTATTACCGGCTGGCGGCGGACGGCGCGCGGGAGCAGGATTCGAGGCCCGCCTCCGGCTTCGGTTTCGGCGACGTTCGCATACTCGGCCGCAACAGCCGCACCGTTCATCAGAGCGAATCCTTTGAGGTCGCGACCACGCTGCATATCGGCGCAGAGGTGAGCGGATTTGCGCTGCTCTGCATTCTGGAGGACGCCAATCAGCGCGGGGTCTTCCACCTGCGCCGCGAGAGTTCGGAACTGGCTGTTCGCGAACGATGGGACGGCGTTTACGACGTGCGGATCAAGCTGCCGCCGCTCTGGCTGGAACCTGGACTCTATTCTTTGCACTTCAAAGTGCTGCTACGCGGCGAACTGGCTTCGTCGCGTCATGTTTCGGACACCGTCAGCCTCGACGTTTCGGGCGATTCGAGCGGTACGCCGTCGGTTCTCGCGCCGCGAGCCGACTGGATGCTCGTGCCCGTCGCGCAAACTGCCCCGGCCGCTTGCTGATAAAGGAGATTGTTTTCGGATGAGTGTAGCAACGATTGACAAGACGCCCGCGCAGAGGCCGGCCAAATTCTCCCGCGGCAGGAAAAAGATTGTGGCGATTCTGCCCCGCGGCGAGGCGGTGCGCAACTTCGTCTTCGGCAATGCCCTGGATTTGGTGGCCGAAGAAGCCGAGGTTCACCTGATCTCCTGTATTCCGGACGAGAGCACCCGTGAAATGATGGCGGCGCGATACGATAGCCTGACTGAGATCAAACTGATCCAGGAACGCTATCCGGTCCGCCTGCTCCGTGAGGTTCTCGACATGGCGCACGGCCGCTGGTTGTGGTCGTGGGCGGCGCAGGACCGCTGGCGCCTTCGCGATTTCGATTCACAGGTCTCTGCCAGCGAAACGTTGAAACGGCTCGGCAAAAAGATCCTTTGCTACCCGTTCGCCCACCGGCCGGGCTTGCGCGCTTTGGGAGCCGCCGAACGCTTCGCCAGCCGCGTCCTGCGCAATACCGGCGAGTACATCGATTACATGCGGAAACTCCAGCCTTCGCTGGTGTTTAACGCGTCGCATGTACATTGCAATCCGGCCGTGCAACCGGTTCAGGCCGCGCAGTGGCTCGGGTGCCCCAGCGCGACCTTCATTTTTTCGTGGGACAACTTGACCTCGCAAGGTCGCATCATGCTGCCCTACGACTACTTCTTGACCTGGAGCGAGGACATGCGCTCCCAACTACTCGACATTTACCGGCATATCTCCGCGGACCGTGTGTTCGTAACAGGCACACCGCAGTTCGATTTTCACTTTCAGCCCAAGTACTACTGGTCGCGAGAGGAGTTCTGCGCGACAGTCGGCGCAGATCCAAAGCGCCCCATCATTCTCTACTCCTCGGGCATGGTGAACTACATGCCTCATGAGATGAAGATCGTTGAAGGCATCGCCGACATGCTCAAAGGGATGACAGCGCTCGGGTCGCCTCAACTGCTTGTCCGTGTCTACCCGAAAGACCGCACCAACCGGTTCGAGGAACTCAGGAATCGCCGTCCCGACATTCTGTTCCAGCGCGTGAACTGGGATCAAACCTGGCTTACGCCCTTACCTGACGACGTACTTCTGCTCACCAACACTTTTGTTCACGTCGACGCCGGCATCAATATCTCCTCCACCATGTCGCTCGAATTGTGCATGTTCGATCGTCCGGTGATCAACGTCGGGTATAACCCTCCCGGCGTTGACATCTCGCCCGTCAAGTTCTCTGACTATTACAAGTTTGACCACTACCGCCCCGTTGCCGAGAGCGGCGCCATCAACGTCGTCTACGACATCAACGACATGCCTGGCGCTTTGGAAGAGGCGTTGCGCAACCCGTCCGCCCGCAGGCAGCAGCGTCACGACCTGATTCGCCAAATGTTCGGCGCCACCCTCGACGGCAAATCCGGCCAGCGGGTGGCCGAAAAATTGCTAACTTTAGCCGCCGTTCGCAAGAGCTGACGGCAATTGAGAAGGCTCCCGATGAAACTTGCAGTCATATCGCATAAGGAGTGTTGGCCCCTCGCCGGCTCCCCGTCCGGCTATGCCACCGACGGGGGATTTCCATTGCAAATGAAGGCGTTGTCGGAGCTGTTCTCAAGCACAGTTTTGGTCGTCCCGGTTCACCAGTCCAAGCCCGGTTCTGCCGTCGAGCCTTTAACAGGGAATTCCGTCTCCGTCCGGCCGCTCTCGATTCTGACGGGTGTACGTTTGCGTCGCCGTGTGAATGCGATTGGCTGGCTCGCAAGTAATCTGCGGGTGCTCCTCGCTGAGATGTGGCGCGCCGACGCCGTGCATGTTGCCATCCCCGGAGACGTGGGCACAATCGGGTTGGTAGTGGCGCTCGCTCTCCGCAAACCGATGTTTGTTCGATATTGCGGCAACTGGAATTCTCAGAAGAGCCGCCCGCAACGTTTCTGCCGCTGGTTTATGGAGACCTTCGCCGGTGGGCGCCGTGTCATGCTGGCCACCGGTGGAGCAGACCAGGACCCTTCACCGCGCAATTCCCACGTGCGTTGGATCTTCGCCACGTCGCTCCGTTCCGCGGATCTCACCAACGCTCGTCCCCGGCAACTGCGCGACCCCCGTGGCGCGCGCCTGATTGTCGTCTGCCGCCAGGAGAAGGGCAAAGGCGTAGAGCACGTAATCGCCGGTTTGCCCGATCTGATCCATCGCTTTTCAAACATTCGTCTGGATGTGGTCGGCGACGGGTCCGCTCTGTCGACATTTAAGCAATTAGCCCAATCGCGAGGCGTATCGGCTCACGTTCACTTCCACGGCCATGTACGCCAGAGCGAGGTATCCACCCTTTTGGAGCAGGCCGATTTGTTCTGTTTACCTTCGGCCAGCGAGGGCTTCCCCAAATCCGTTATCGAGGCGATGGCTTCCGGTCTCCCCGTGGTGACCACTCCCGTCTCTGTTCTCCCCTCCTTGGTCGCCCGTGGGGGAGGTATTCTCCTGAGCGAGGTATCGGGGCGCGCCGTAGCGGCTGCAGTAACCGAATGCCTGTCCGATCCGGAACGCTACGCCGCGATGTCTAAGTCCGCCATCGCCACAGCCCGCTGTTATTCGCTTGAGACCTGGCGCGACACCATCGGCGGCTATCTGCGTGAAGCATGGGGGCACGGCAGCCTGTGATCACCGACCTCAGCCATCTCCGCGTCAGCTTTGTCGCCGGTACACTCGCCCAGGGTGGATCGGAGCGGCAGCTCTACTACATCGTCCGTGCGCTTGCCCGAGCCGGGGCCGCCGCACAGGTGCTAAGCCTGACAGCCGGAGAATATTGGCAGGACAAGATCGAAGCCGCAGGCATCGAGGTCCGTTGGGTGGGCAGGAACCGGTCGCAAGTAGCGCGGTTGAAAGCGATAGCCGATGAAGTCCGCCGCTTCCGGCCCTCTGTGCTGCAAAGCCAGCACTTCTACACGAATCCCTATGTGCTTTGTGCCGCGCGCTGGAATCGTGTTCGCGAGGTTGGCGCGATCCGCAGCGGCACGCGATGGGCGGTGGCGCGTGATTCAGCCTTTATCCGCAAGTTTGCCCTCCTTCAATTGAGAACTATCGCAGCGAATTCAAGGGAGTCGATTGAAGAGGCCGTGGAGTTGGGCGTCCGTCGAGAGCGCTTGACCTTGTTGCCCAATGTTATCGACATCGGGCAATTTCAACCGGCAATCGGGGCCCCTGGCCCGAACGTTGAGTTGCTGGCCGTCGGGCGGCTCGGGCCGGAGAAGCGTCACGATCTCTTTCTGAAGGTCCTGGCGCGCGCTCGAGCGCTTTCTTCGCGCCCAATTGTGGGCCGGATTGTCGGTGCCGGCACGTTGCAGGAATCGCTCGAGGCGCAAGCCGCCGCACTGGGTCTCATCCCTGGCACCGTCACCTTCTCCGGAGCTGTGGCCGACATGCCGGGCGTCTACCAGCAGTCGGGCATTCTGGTGCTCACTTCCGATCATGAGGGCACCCCAAACGTCGTTATGGAAGCGATGGCATGCGGCCTGCCTGTGGTCGCGACCAATGTCGGCGGCGTGGCCGATCTGATCGACCACGAACGGACCGGATTGATTTGCCCGCGCGGAGACGAAAACGCCATCTGCCTGGCAGTCCTGCGCCTCGTTGAGAATCCCGGACTTGCACGTGCATTGGGGGAACGCGCGCGGCAGGTAGTTGAGCAGCGCTACTCGGACGCTGTTCTGCCCTCGTGGCTCGAGGGTTTGTACGGAGCACGGGCATCATGACGACCACCATTGCCATTCGCGGCCCGCTTGCACTTGGGCTGACGGCCGCCGGCCCTCCTGCCGCCGCCGCAAAACCAATGTCGGCGTTCTTCATCCTGGCCGTGCTGCTTGGCCACGCCGCTCTAGGTCTGGTCTGTTCGAGCAGCTCAACCATCAGCACTTTACATGGCATCGTGGCTTTCGGCTTCGGCCTGTATCTCGTCGCTGTAAAAGCGCCGCTTGAGGAAGTCGCCTACGTCGGCGCCTATATCGCCGGTGCGGAAGTGCTCTGGCGTATGACCGGCTCCAAAGTTTTCTGGGAATTTGCCAAGTACGCCATCGCTGTGCTGTTCGTCGCTGCTTGGCTACGGTTGCGCGTCCGCCGGAAAAGCGACCTGGCGATCCTGTACTTCGTGTTGATGCTACCGTCCCTTGTGATGACCTTTCTCGGGTTACCGTTTCATATCGCCCGTCAGGAAGTCAGCTTCAACCTCTCCGGACCATTCGCGTTGATGGTTTGCGCCTGCTTTTTCGTCAACTTGAATCTGTCGCTGCCCACTCTTCACAGACTGTTCCTGGCTTTTATGGCGCCGGCGATGGGTATTCTCGCCATCGCCGTCTATGGCATTCTGACCGCCAAGCGCATTGCTTTCGGCTCAAACTCCAGTTTCGCTACTAGCGGCGGGTATGGACCGAACCAGGTGGCTTCGATTCTCGGAATGGCCGCCCTGCTCTGTGCCTTCATCCTCATCCAATCCAAAAGACTGAGGTTCGGGACAGCGCTTGTCGTGGGCGGCGCTGCTGTCGTGTTTGCGGGGCAATCGGCGATGACCTTTTCGCGCGGAGGGCTGATCGCCGCTGCTTCGGTAGGGGTGCTCGGGGCGATCTTCCTGGCCCGGAGTAAACAGCAGCGCGTACGCCTGCTCGTCGCCGGACTTGTTCTGTACCTCGTCGGCACTTTCCTCATCGGCCCGACCCTCGATAACTTTACCGGCGGAGCACTCGGGCGGCGATTCTCGGATGGAAACGTCAGCAGGCGCGACCGGCTCGTGATGGCCGACCTCAGGATATTCGCCGAGAACCCTCTCTTCGGTCTTGGTCCGGGCACTGCGATGATCGAGCGCGAGCGCATCTCGGGCATCGGTATCGCCCACACCGAGTTCACCCGGGTACTGTCCGACCACGGATCCCTCGGCCTGGCTGCCATGGGCATGCTGTTCCTGATTGCCATTCAGCGTCTGCTGGCAATGAACACTCCCCTCGGCCGCTGTATGGCCGTTAGTATGATCGCCTGGACCCTGCTCTACATGTCCATCAACGGAATGCGCCTCGCCTCGGCTTCGTTTTTCTTCGGGCTCGGCTGTGCGCGCTACGTGGACAATGAACGCAGGCTCGCGCTCCTGCTGACCGATCCGGCCACCACGAAGCCCGGCCACACACGGCGAAGCAGGCTCAAACGGCATGCGGAGGGGTGTTGACGATGCTTGTTAATGGGCTGCGGGACCAAGGAATGCTCGGCCAGGCATCCTATCGGCTGCGTGGGCCGCTCCATGCACGCCTGCAGAAATGGTGCGGCGTCACCGATCTGCATTCCCGGCAGAAGTGGAATATCGTTTGGCCGAAACTTGCCCTATTGCCCCAAAGCGGGCTGTCGGTGCTCGATGCCGGCTGCGGTGATGGCGTGTGGTCGTTTGAGATGGCGGCGCGCCGGCCTTCCTGGCGCATTTGGGGCATCGACTTGGATGCCAAGCGGATTGCCAAGGCGCAAGCCGACGGTGCGCGTCTAGGCATTTCCAACGCAAAATTCACGGTTGCGGATTTTCTTCAGTTCGAACCGCCCGAACCGGTCGACCTGGTCCTTTCCATCGCCTCGGCACACTATTTGGCCCAAGCCGGACGTGGGCCGGAACTCCTGGCCCGATTTGCCCGGTGGCTTCGCCCGGGGGGCACGCTCATCTTGTACGGTCCCAGGCATTTGCCTGAGTCGCCGGCCGTAGCTTGGCTGCCGAAGCTGTCGGGCGAATGGGGCTTCACCGAACGGCAGCTCGTCGAATGGACCGGCCAGGCCGGCCTGTGCGGTTGCCTCGTTGAACCCGCTGTGGGACGAATGGGCACTTTCGCCAAACAACTGGCGATCTGGTCCGGCACTTCGCTCTCCTCGCGCGCGGCCACCTATCCACTCACGTATGTGCTGGATTGGCTCGACCGCAAAGCGGGCGCCGCCTACGGCAAATCTTCGGCCTGGTGCGTTACCACTCAGCGATCACCGGAGGTGAACGGTTGAAACGGTCGAGTGAAGCCGGCTTGATGGTTTTTTGGGACTACGATACCCAGTGGGGCGGAGACCGCTCCCGCGCCGGGCTCGGCCGTCGCGATTGGGGAGGCCTCGAATTTCCGAACACCGACAAGCTCTTGGAGTTGCATGCGGCCTATTCCATTCCCGCCTGTTTCGCCGTCGTCGGCGCCGCGGCTTTGCCGGGAGACCGGCCGTATCACGATCCCGCTCAGATCCGCCGCATTCATGAGTCCGGCCACGAAGTCGGTAGTCACTCTTTCCGCCACGAATGGCTTCCCGGACTCACTCGCCTCCAGGTAAACGGTACACTGAAGGCCAGCAAAGATGCCCTTGAACAGTGTATTGGCGCTCCCGTCACGACCTTCGTCCCGCCCTACAACCAGCCCTTTCACTACCCCCGCAAGCTCGCCTTCAGCCTCAGCGAACGCCGTGAAGCGGGACGTGGGCATATAGACATTCGCGGATTGTGCCGGATGCTTCGGGAGAACGGTTACGAATCCTGCCGCATCGCATACCGGCCCATCTGGCGACAACTCCTCGAACGGCTCTCCGGCAAGTCGCTCTCGCGTCCCGGCCGGGTTGAGCACATCGCCGGCATCGCTTGTGTGCAATTGAACGCTCCCTGCGGATTTGGTCCCGGCGCTCGCGCCATGCTCGACCGGAGCGTTCGTGAAGGTGGGCTGACCGTGGTGTACGGCCATCCTCATTCCCTGTTTACGGCCGGTTTGCAGAATATCAAGGCCCTCGAGCCCTTTCTTGCATACGCCGCCGAACTCGTTCGCGAAGGGCGCCTCAATGTGATGCTGCCGCGGAACCTGACCGCCGCCCCCCTCGCTGTCAACGCACTGGCAGGAGCTGCTGACGCATGACCGGACTGTGCCCTCTTCCTGCCACCACCGCGCCTGCAACCGCAACGTTCCCGCTGCTGCTGATCGGCAACTTCCTGAACGGAACAGTCAGGACCCTTACTGCCGCCGAAGAACTGGCGTGTCTGCTCGAATCTGCGGGCTACCCTGTGCTGACGACGTCGGCTCGTATGAATCGCGCCCTACGGCTCGCCGACATGCTCTGGACAGTATGGCGCCGGCGGCATGATTACCGGCTGGCGCACGTATCCGTGTTTAGCGGCCCGGCATTCCGATGGGCGGAAGCGGCGTGTGCGCTCCTGCGCAGATTGGGCAAGCCCTACGTCCTCACCTTGCACGGCGGCAATCTCCCCGCCTTCGAGCGGTCCTCCGGACACCGCGTAAAAGCTCTGTTGCAGTCGGCGGCCGCGGTTACCGCTCCTTCCGCCTATTTGCAGGAACAGTTGCGCCATTGCCGCTCCGATATCATCCTGCTGCCCAACTCGATCGAGCTTCGGCAATATCCTTTCCGATTGCGCCGCCGGGCGCGGCCGAAGCTGATCTGGCTGCGGGCGTTCCACGAAATCTACAATCCCATGCTCGCCGTCTCCGCGGTGGACATCCTGTCCTCCGCTTTCCCCGAGGTGGAACTCGTGATGGTAGGGCGTGAAAAGGATGGAACACTCGAGGCTACCCGCCGGCTGATCGCCCAACGGGGCTTGGGCGGACGCATCACGATTCAAGCCGGTGTGCCGAAATCCGAAGTCCCACGGCAACTGGCGTCAGCCGACATCTTCCTCAACACAGCCAATACCGACAACACCCCCGTTACAGTCATCGAGGCGATGGCTTGCGGCCTGTGCGTTGTGTCCACCAGCCCCGGCGGTATTCCCTACCTGCTCAGCCATGGCAACGATTCTCTACTGGTCCCGGTCGGCAATGCGGAGGCGCTCGCGGCCGCTGTCTCCCAACTTGTGAACGACCCCGCCCTGGCGGAACGTCTTTCCATGGCGGCACGCCGGAAAGTCGAGCCCTTCGACGTCGCCACCGTCACCGTTAGCTGGAAGGCGTTGCTCGACTCCGTCATGCAAAGGACGCACTCATGAATCAGTGGATCAAGACGGCGTACCATCATCTGCCTCCGCCGCTCCGCAACTGGGCAGCCTCCGCGCGAGGCTTTTACTTGCGTTCCTGGCGGTACGGCCCTGAGACCGACCGGCTGGTCGAAGAGTGCCTGGCGCGAGAGCGCTGGACGCCCGCGCAATGGAATGCCTGGCGCGATGAACGGCTGGCTCGCGTGCTACACCGCGCCGCCACCCGAGTCCCTTACTATCGTTCGCTGTGGGCGGAACGGCGCCGCCGCGGCGATAGCTCGTCTTGGGAGTTGCTCGAAAACTGGCCGCTGCTTGATAAGGCTACGCTCAGGCAGCGCACCGCCGAATTCGTAGCGGACGACTGCGACCGCACCAAGATGTTCGTCGACAACACCAGCGGTACTACGGGAACTCCGCTGCAGCTATACCTTCGGCAGAGTACCGTGAGGGGCTGGTATGCGCTGCACGAGGCGCGCTCGCGGTATTGGCACGGCGTGTCCAGGCACGACCGTTGGGCCATCCTCGGCGGGCAAATGGTTGTTCCTCCAACCCGGCGGAAGGCGCCGTTTTGGGTCTGGAACCGCGGACTGAATCAACTTTATCTGTCGACCTTTCACCTCACGGCGGCAAACGCAGCCGGTTATTTGGAAGCTCTCAGGAAATACAAGGTCCGCTACCTGCTGGGATACACGTCGGCCCTCACTTTATTGGCCCGCTATGTCCTGAATCTCGGGGTATCCGACCTGCGCATGGCCGTCGTGATCACCAATGCCGAACCGGTGCACCCGGATCAGAGCGCCACCATCGCCAAGGCCTTCCATTGCCCGGTGCGGCAGACCTATGGAATGGCCGAAATCGTCGCCGCCGCCAGCGAATGCCCCGAAGGGTCTCTGCATCAATGGCCTGAAGCGGGTCTCGTCGAGGTTCTCGAGAATGGTTCCGCCGTTCGTCCCGGCCAGGCGGGCGACCTGATTTGTACCAGTTTGTTCAACGACGATATGCCCCTCATCCGCTATGCCGTCGGCGACCGGGGCCGCTTTGCCGATTCCGAGGCGAGATGCCGCTGCGGGCGGACCCTGCCCATGATGCTGGGCCTCGAGGGCCGGCGAAACGATCAACTGATCACGCGCGACGGCCGCCGTGTCTTCTGGCTGAACCCCACCTTTTATGGCCTTCCGGTCGAAGAAGCTCAGATCGTTCAAGAGAGCCGGGAGCGGGTTCGCGTCATCTTCGTGCCCGGTTCCGGATTCTCTGAACAGAACGCTGCCGCTATTCGGAGCCGGCTGATCCATGAGGTCGGACCGATGGATATCGTCCTGGAACCCGTCGCCCATGTGCCGCGTGAGCCGAACGGCAAGTTCCGCGCCATCCAGTGCCTGCTTCCCCAAAATGAAATCGAGGAACTCAACTCACAGGAGGTCTCCACGCATTTATGATCTCGTCTGCTTCTATTGAGAATCACGTCCCCAATTCAAACGCCGCGAAACGGCCGAAAATCTCGGTCGCTATTCCGTGCCGCAATGAAGAGAAGCATATCGCCCGGTGTGTCGATTCGTTTTTGCAAGGAACCGTCCGCGAGATCGAGGTCATTGTGGTGGACAGCGCCTCGCAGGATCGATCCGTCGCCGTGCTCGAACAGATCGCCGAACGCGATTCCCGTCTGCGCATCGTCTCCAACCCGGGCCGGATTACGCCGCGGGCGTTCAACCTCGGCATCCAGGCCGCCCGCGGCCAATATGTCTGCATTTACGGGGGCCATTCCATTCCCGCGAACGACTGGGCTGAGAAGAACCTTGCCGCGATCGAAGCCCATCCGGAAGCGGCGGCAGTCGGCGGCGTGCTCGACACCGTCAGCGATACCTTCGTCGGCAAGGCCGTTGCCGCCGTGCAGAGTTGCCTGTTCGGGGTTGGCAACGTCCGCTTCCGCATCGGCGGCAGCCCGGGCTTCGTCGACACCGTTGTCTACGGCTGTTATCGCCGCGAGGTCTTCGATAAATACGGCTACTTCGATGAGCAGTTCACCACCAATCAGGATGACGAATTGAACTTGCGCTTGACCGCCGGCGGCGAAAAGCTCTGGTTCGACCCGGCCATCCGGACCACCTATTTCGCCAGGCCGTCCTGGCGCAAAGCCCTCGATCAATACTGGCGGTACGGAAAGTTCAAGTTCGACACCTTCCGCAAAAACGGACGTATCGGCGCGGCCCGGCACCTGGCGCCGGCCGCTTTCGTCGCCTTTCTCGCTGCCTGGATAGGCGGCGGAATATTCTCGCCCGACATTCTCAAAGCCGGCTCGGCGTTGTTTGCCGTCTATCTGCTCTTGGGCCTTTACTACACACTCAAAGGTTGGCCGCGGTTTGGCTCCAGCATGATTTTGTTCCTGCCGGTCGCGCTGTCGGTACACGTAGCCTATGGCTTGGGCGCTTGGTACGGCGCCATCCGCTCATTTCTAAAGGGCGCTGATCTATCCGGCCACCGCCCCGCAACTCCTGGGGTCCCGTGACATTGTTAAGTACTGCACGAATGATACTGCGCTTTCTGCCTATTCTTCTGCTTGCGTCCGGCGAGCACATTGCCGCTAATTTCTTTGTCGCTCCCGATGGGTCACCGTCGGGCGACGGCACGCTCGACAGTCCATGGGATCTGCAAACGGCGTTGTCCCACCCCAGAATCGTCGCCGCCGGCGATCACATCTGGTTGCGCGGCGGTGTTTATACGGGGCCTTTTACCAGTAAGTTGGCCGGTACACCCGGGCTTCCCATCATTGTGCGCAATTACAAGAACGAACGGGCAATACTGGATTTTCCTGGAGAGCCTGAACAACCCGCCGTCCTTCACATCAATGGAGAATGGACCTGGTACTGGGGGCTCGAAATAACCAGCAGTTGGGAACCCCGAATCGACCCTCCAAAGAACCGGGCGAACGCCGTCGCCGTTTACGGCCCGAACGTCAAGCTGATTAACATGATCATGCACGACACCTTCGGAGCCGGCTTCTGGTCTGGGTCGGACGATTCCGAAATGTACGGCAACATCATCTACAACACCGGTAACGACGGCAGCCAGCGAGGGCACGGACACGGCATCTACGCCCAGAACCGTGACGGCACGAAGCGTTTAACCGACAATATCATCTTCCAAAGCTTCAGCCATGGAATCCATGTTTACGGTTCCGGGAACGCACATCTCAATAACTTCCGGTTGGAAGGGAATGTCGTGTTCGACAACGGTGTTCTCTCCCGGTTTGGGGAAGAACGGAACATTCTGTTGGGTGGGGCGGTGGTGGCGCAGCAGCCTGTCTTGATCTCGAATTTTACCTACTGGTCGAAAGCGGCCTCCGTTGGGCAAAATAACATCGGTTATCTGGCCGGCTGCGACCAGCTCATTGCCAAAAACAACTACTTCGCGGTGGGTGCCGTCCTCACTCTCGTCAAGTGCGAACCGGAGCTGCTCGAAGGAAACACGTTCATCGGTGCTGTATCCGGCTTTGATCAAGCCAAATATCCCTCGAACGCTTACTACCCGTTTGGCTCTAAGCCTTCCTCTGGCGTAGACATCTTTGTACGTCCGAACCGCTTCGAAAAGGGCCGCGGCCACATCATCGTTTACAACTGGGATCACAAACCCGAAACAGACGTGGACTTAAGCGATATTCTCACGCCGGGTCAACCCTACGAGATACGCGACGCGCAGAATTACTGGGGTGAGCCGGTCGTGAAAGGAACTTACGACGGAGCGTCGGTTTCAGTGCCTATGAAACTGCATGCCGTCAGTCCGATCGTCGGATCGGTTCCAACCCCTCCCGTCCACACCTCCGAGGAGTTTGGCGTCTTCGTGGTCCGGGCCGTGTCGCAAGAAAGCGAGCCGAATGCTAACTCGCCTTCACAAGCTGGAGCTAACTGATGCGGGCGCCGCCTATCGTGAACCGGCCCTGCCAAACGTGCTAACGCTTCTGGCTGGCTGGCGTGGGCTGCTGCATGTGCATGGCTGCCCAAATGCCCTCTAGTTTCCCCCGCACCGCATCGAGATTGCCTGCTCGGCCGCCGCGCCGTCCGAGCGCTGCGATCAGTTGTCCCAGTTGCAGGAACTGGACAAACCAGAACCGGATCTCCTGGCGCCAGGAGCGAGTCGGAACAATGTCCATAAACACATACCGGAAGTTGACTGCTGTCTTCCAGGCAAGCTTCCGGCTGTTTACTCTTCCACGCGGCGAGGGATAGTGATAACACCGGGCTGTCCCGCATTCCCACAACTTCCACTTACGCCGGGCGCACAACGATAAATGAGCGTCTTCAAGAACTCCGAAATCCGCAAAGAACGGGTCGAACCGCAATCCTTCGTCGAAGGCCTGTCTCCTCCACACGCCGCAATTGGAGCCCATATAGTCGATTTCGCGCAGACCGTCATGCGGCGGTTGCAGATATCGATTGATTGGATATCCGCTTACGTAATCGTAACGCCCCGGTTCGTAAGTGCTGAACACATGAAGTCTCCGGTACCACTTCCAACGCAGACTCGTTGATGGGTCGAGAAAGCTGTTAACTATGTAGCCTGCTATCCCGGCCACTTCACATTTGGTGTCCCGATCGTACGCCGCCATGATCTGGGCGAAGTAATCGGGCTCCAGCCGTACGTCGTCGTCGATAAATGCAATGAAATCGCCGCTTGCCGCGTCAATCCCCGCGTTTCGCTGGATCGCCGTGCCCCGCTTGCTCCCGAAATACTGGATGCTGAAGGGCAGTGACGGCGACAACGTCCGGACCACTTTCTCCGTCTCCGTGTTCTCCGGAAGCGCGCAGTCCACGACAACTACCTCGAACGGGAGGAATGTCTGCTTCGACAGGTCTCGCAGCATGTCCCCAAGTTCCTGCGGACGCAGATATGTCGGGGTCACTACTGAGATCTTAGGCTGCCTGCTTTCTGGACCCATGCTCCTCCTTTACCTCGTAATCTCTCGTCGGAGATCTACCCTCTGTGGCGTCTCCCATCCAAGAATGCCGGCCACGTCGGGTCATCGCCTGCGCAAGGGTTTTGTCCAACAGTATACATCGACTCAGGAAATGGATGCCTCATTTCGTCTTGTTACCCCTTCATTTCGGCGTCGAGTGTACCACTCATCACATTTTCGGGTTTTGGACGTCGTCCTTAGGTAAGATGCCGATGTCATTCAATGAGCTGGTAATGATATACTCGCGCGAAGGCAGGTGAATATCTAAGCCGGAACAACCATACGTGTGCAGTTGGCCCGGCCGTGACGTAATCGCGAACAGTTTCTCTGCCGGGATACCCGACTGATCCCGGGTTTTGGCTGCGCCTGTTTGTCTGCGCGCTTTTCATCTTTTCCATAACGGATTCGTGCTCATATGAGATTGTCTGGAGTTCTGTTCGTAATAGTCTTGCTCACTTCGTGCAGCGAGGCTCCAAAAGAGGCGGAGAAGGCGCCGGAACGGCCCCCGTCCAACTACTTTGTCTCGGTCAAAGGAACACCCGAGGGTAATGGCTCGAAAGAGTCGCCTTGGGACCTGCAGACCGCGTTGGCCCACCCGCGGAATGTCTTGCCCGGCGACCTGATCTGGATTCGCGGTGGAACCTATAAGGGGCAGTTCAAAGGCAACCTCAACGGTTCCCAACGCAAACCGATCGTCGTGCGCGCCTACCAGGATGAACGCGTCATCATCGACAGCCCGGCGGAGCCCGTCGAGGACAGCGTTCTCCGGGTTGATGGCTCGTGGACCTGGTATTGGGGATTTGAAGTGACCAGTTCCTGGCCCCCACGCGTCGATCCCCCCAAGCCTCGGCCCATCGGCGTCAATGTCTTCGGCCACAACAACAAATTGATCAACCTTGTCGTTCACGACGCCCAGGGCGTCGGATTCTGGGGCAACTTTGACGGCTCGGAAATGTACGGCAACATCGTCTATTACAACGGCCAGGACATCAAAGGGCAGGGAAGCGGGAACGGTATTGCCGCCCAGAATCGCGAGGGCGTCAAGCGCCTTATCGATAACATCAGCTTCCAGAACTTCGGCAACGGCATGCAAATGTTCGGTTCCGATCAGGCCTACCTCGACGGCTTGTATCTGGAAGGCAACGTCGTCTTCAACAACGGCTCCATCTCCAAGAGCGGTGAAGAGCGGAACATCCTGCTCGGCGGCGGACGTGTTGCCCAAAAGCCGACTCTGATATCGAACTTCACCTACTGGTCCAAATCGAACACCCTGGCCCACAACAATGTCGGTTATCTGGCCGGATGCAATGACATCACCGTCAAGAACAACTATTTCGCGATCGGCTCCGCGTTAATCCTCATCAACTGCCGCATCGCCGCTCTAGAGGGCAACACGTTCGTCGGCTCCACCTCCGGATTCGATCAAAAGGAGTACGCACGCAACGTCTATGTCCCTTACGGCACCAAGCCCGACTCCGGAATCAATGTCTTCGTTCGCGCCAATAAGTACCAGCCGGGGCGCGGTCATATCGTTGTCTACAACTGGGAGTCGAAGGAAACCGTCGAGGCCAAGTTGGACGAGGTCTTGAAACCCGGGCAGAACTTTGAGATTCGCGACGCGCAGAACTATTTCGGCGAGCCGGTCCTTGAGGGCGTTTATAACGGCGGTCCCGTGACCATTCCGTTGAAACTCACGGCTGTCGCAAAGCCTGTCGGCGTGGTTCCCGTTCCGCCGGTCCACACGACTCAGGAGTTCGGCGTCTTCGTCGTGCAGTCCGTCGCCCGCCCCTCCACCGGCCCCGCTCGGACCGAACCGCCGGCCAAGACCAAGCGCAGCTGATCCTACACTGGCCTCTACTCGGCCACGGCTTCGATGTACATCGATTCGCAGGCCCGGTACTCTGAGTCGATCAGTAGTTCCGGCCTGCCCCCTTCGCGAAAAGACGACCGAACGACGTGACGGAAACCCGAGTCTTCCAACTGCCGCTTCATCGTCTCGAAATCGTACGCGTACAGATGCCCGTGATCGCGGAAGATCCGGTTCATGTGCATCATCGCCGTGTACTGCGGATACCTTTGCTCGTAAGGAAAACTCACCGGAACTCCGCGCCGCGAGTTCCGGTACAGCTCCACGAATAGCTCGGCGTCCGGCACCACCACCCGCAGCATCCCTCCCGTCGCGAGAACCCGCCGGAACTCGCTCAACACGAACGCGCAAGCCTCAAACGAAATGTGCTCCAGGCAGTGCTCCGTGTACACCCCTTCCATCGAACCCGTCGGCAGCGGGATCCCCTTCGTGATGTCGTAACAGATGTCGATGCCCGACTGCCACGAATAGTCGAGATTGATGAAGTTGTCGTAGATGTTCGATCCGCATCCAACATGAAGCAACTTCAGGTTCGGCCGCCGAGGCTTTTGCGCCGCACGGACGCAGTTCCGCAGATACCAACTGTATGCTTCCTTAACCTTGGTGTATCTTGTTATAGGTTGTTTGAGCGTGGTGCCGTCGAAATACAGGATCACCGGACCTCTCTGCCTCCAGTTAATGGATAAAGTCTATCATTAAAATTCGTTCCTCGTCGTCGCACCCGCACTCCTGCCCCTTGCCAAAGGTGAAAAACGATACCATTCACACGTGCCGCCCTCAGAGATTTAACCACAACTTCTCGCCGTCCGTTCAATTCTCCCGCCGTTTTTTTTGCGACCCGCTTCCCGCGTTTTGGACCCCTCATCGTCTTGCGGCGAAGCTCTCGTTCTGGTAGTATTAGGCATAGCTCTTGCCACAGAGCAAGACGACATTACAAAGCGTTTGGGTCAAAACGCTTTCCGTCCTCAAAAACAAGTCTTCATCCCCCCCAGACGGGCTGAGACTAAGCAAAAAAAGACAGTCACATAAGTCGTCCCTGTCCAGCGCTAGCTGTGCAGTCCATTTGCACTGTTGCCGATAAAACAACCAGGAATAACGTGCGCACCATTGCGGGTGCGCAAGTGGTTTGTTGCTGGAATAGGAGAAGTTGTGTCTTATTTTGGTCTACTTAAATCGTATTCGCTGTACCTCATGCCCTTGACGTGCCTCGCGCTGCCCGCGCTCGGTGCGGAATATTTCGTCTCCCCCACCGGTTCTGCTTCTGGCAACGGAACTCAAGGTAACCCATGGTCTCTTTCCGCCGCGCTCGCTCAGCCCGCCGCTGTCCGTCCCGGCGATACCATCTGGATGCTCGGCGGTACCTATGACGGGCAATTTGTGTCCAATCTAAGGGGCGCTGCCGGCGCGCCGATTACCGTCCGCGCCTTTCCCGGTGCAAACCCTGTTCTGCAAAGCGGTGGCTCGAACATGAGTTACTGTGTTCTCGAAGTTAATGGATCTTATACCTGGTTCTGGGGCCTCGAGATACGCGGTACGCGCCAGGAACGCGGCGGCGAGCGCGCTTGCGGTATCAATGCCTATGGCGCAAATCTTAAATTCATTAACAACATAATTCACGATGTCGGACAGGTCGGTATCTGGAATGGATCGGATAATACCGAGTTATACGGCAATATCATCTTCAACGTGGGTTACGATGGCGGTGATCGCGGTCATGGCCATAGCTATTACTCGCAAAACAAGAACGGCACTAAGCGTTTCGTAGATAATATCTACTTCAATTCGTTCGGCCATGGCATACATATCTACGGTTCCTCTAACGCTTTTCTCGATAACTATCACATTGAAGGCAACTTCGGCTTCAATAGCGGTATCTTCTCTCGCGACGGGGTTTCCACTAACATCCTGATTGGCGGAGATAAGTCGGCATCCAACTATAACATCCTCAATAACGTTACTTTCTTTACGGCTAATATTACCGGCAATGGACGTTCGGCCGTCTTAGGATACGGCGGCTCCCCCTGCAGCAACTTCACCGTGAAAGGCAACACTTTCGTCGGCAACCCTACAGCCTTGATCATGGGTTGCACCAGCACTGTCATGGACGGAAACACGTTGGTCGGAGCCACTTCCGGCTTCAACCAGCAATCCTATCCGTCTAATACTTACTTGACCAGCCGTTCTAACGGATCGACGAAGGTCTATGTTCGCAAGAACCAGTTCGAAACAGGCCGCGCTCATGTGGCTATCCTCAATTGGGCCGGCCTCGGCTCAGTTAGTGTCGACTTGTCTGGCGTCCTGAACGTCGGCGATGCTTTCGAAGTCGTTGATGCGCAGGACTACTTTGGCGCTCCCGTATACTCCGGTGTGTACGCCGGCGGCAGTATTGCGCTTACTACACTGAACACCAGTGTTTACCGTAGCGTCGGCTTGAGCGTTGTGCACACCACGCCGGAATTCAATGCGTTCCTGGTGCGGCGCCGCGGCGCTGGAACGCCCGTCCCGTCTAATCGCCCGCCCGTCGTGAGTGGTGGTTCGGCTCAAACAATCA
Organism: Bryobacterales bacterium; assembly: GCA_020846745.1. GTDB lineage: Bacteria > Acidobacteriota > Terriglobia > Bryobacterales > Bryobacteraceae > JADLDI01. Next base: position 70,769 of record JADLDI010000157.1, read on the forward strand.
CTTTGCCCGGCACCGCGGTCCTCAACGGTGCGGTGACGGATGCTGGTTACCCTATCGGCACCCTCACCACGGTGTGGGACAAAGTGAGCGGACCCGGCACGGTCTCGTTCGGGAACGCCGCCTCCTCCCAGACCACGGCATCCTTCTCCGCGGCCGGCACATACGTGCTTAGCTTTACGGCAAACAACGGTACTCAATCCACAACGGCACAGGTCACCATAACCGTCAACGCCGCCCCAGCTCCGACGCCTACCCCTACTCCCACTCCTACGCCAACTCCCACCCCAAGCCCCGATCCGGCTCCGGCGACCGGCGTCATTGAGGCGCCCCTGCGCATTAACGCCGGTGGTTCCTCCTACGTGGGCGCTGGTGGGGTCTCCTGGATTGCTGACCAGTATTACTCCGGCGGCGCCGTTGTCTCCTCTCCCGGTAACATCGGATATACCACCGACACTGCCGTCTACAGCACCCAACGCTCCGGCGATTTCACCTACAAGATCCCGGTCCGCAACGGCTACTGGTCGGTCCAACTGAAATTCGCCGAACTGGCGTTTCAATCCGTCGGAAAGCGTGTGTTCGATGTCTACCTGAACGGCTCGCTCGTCGCGGCCGGATGGGATATCGTTGCCCGCTCCGGTGGAGCCCGCACCGCTCAGAACATGGGCGTTTCCACCAATGTTACGTCCGGTTTCATCGAACTCCGCTTCGTCTCGAAAGTCGGTTCTGCGGTTGTGAACGGAATTGAACTGGTGCCGGTCACTCTCGTTGCCGGCCCCACCACCTCCACGCCGACACCGACGCCGACCCCAACTCCCACTCCGACGCCAACTCCCACTCCAACTCCGACGCCGACCCCGACTCCTACGCCCGACCCGACTCCCACTCCGACTCCCACTCCGACTCCCACTCCTACGCCCGATCCGACTCCGATTGGAGAAACCGTGTCAGGACCGTTCCGCATCAACGCCGGCGGATCCCAATACGTCGACGGTTCGACGGTCTGGCTGGCCGATCGGGCTTTCAACGGGGGCTCGGCGTTTGAATCGGCCGGTCCGATTGGTTGGAGCAACCAACTGCCGTTATCGACCACCCAGCGCGTCGGCGACTTCGTCTATAAGATCCCTGTCAAGAACGGGATCTGGGCGCTTCGTCTCCAGTTCGCTGAGTTGGTGCATACTGCCGTCGGCAAGCGCGTTTTCAACGTCTACGTGAATGGATCGTTGGTATCCGGAAACTATGACGTCGTCGCTCGCAGTGGCGCAGCCAGGACGGCCATATGGCAGGGTTTCACCCTCAGTACGCAATCCGGCTTCATCGAGATCCGATTCTCCTCGGTCGTCGACAAAGCCATCGTCAACGCAATTGAACTGACTCCGATCCGGCTGAACTAGTTAGCCGTTTCCTGTCTTTGATCGTCGTTTCACCAAAGGGGCTGCTGCCGCGGCCCCTTTGTGCTTTTTCGGGGCGCGGGCTTTTCCGGCTTGCGCTAATCCGCCTGCCGCTGCCAATTCGCTGTTCTTGAAACCGCCGGTTGCAGCGATATTCGGAACCGGCATGCACCGTCGCTTAAGTCCGTTTCGATGCTCGCCCCCTCGCTCCTCAGCCACTCGGCATACCTGGGAAAACCTTCTGCCGCGTCCACCCGCTTCCACTTCGGCGCTGCCCCATGAAGCGCAACCACGATTAACTCGATCGAACCGCCTGCTGTTGCGATCAGGCATACCTTACGGCGGTCGCTCCCTGCGGGCAACCAATGGAGTACCAGGCTGATTGCCGCGTTCTCGACGGCCCTAAAATCCGCCAGCACTTCGTCCTCGGGATAACCCGGAGCAAGCGCAACTTCCACACCCGGATTCAACAACGTCTTCATCCGGTCCGCGATCGCAATCAGCAGGCTTTGCGAACGGAATTGCGTCGCAGCCCATTTCGGTTCCGTCTTCTCAAATAACGCTTCTCCCACCAGAAACGCTGCCCGCGCCGTCGCCCGCCTCATCATGTCGAGATCGCCGCGCACCGCGTCGTTTGCCGCCGAATAAGCCGCATCCAGGTTTTTCAGCGCGCCCAGCGACATCATTTCGGTGTTCAGCAGTTGCATCGACTCGCGGAACACCGGCTCGCTCACGAGCTGGGCGCCTGCATCGCCGCTGTTGCTTTCCTCTGAGTCGCCCCCGGCTGCATCCGCGCTCGCAATGAGTGCTCGATTCTCTCCGTTCGTGCTGCTGCGCCGGCGTGGCGGCCTCAAGCGGCCTCGAACCGCACCACCGGCCCGCTCCGTGTGCACCGGTGGCTCTGCCAGGCCGTCAACCTGCTTCATTGGCACAACCAATCCTGGTACTTCCCCCACCCCGTGACCTGATAGCTCCCCCTGCCGGTAACCGAGCAGTCGCTCCGCCGCGGCATTCGCGAACCGGATCTCCCCACCCGCCTCCATAATCAAAATGCCTTCCGTCGAACTCTCGTACGCCGTTCTCACCCATCGCCCGCGCGATTCAGGGTCGCCCGCCATCGTCCGGCGTCCGACGAAAAATGTCGACTCGATTGTTTTCCATACACCCCAAATCCCGCACACTGTGGCCGCTGCCGACAACCCAAGTAGCGTCACGAGGCCAAACCACACCCATCGCGTCTTCTGCCGGTGGTTCTCGTGCGATTCCGCCTGAAATGTGTCCAGCGCGTTGCCCAATTCGCTCACCGCTTGGCCAACCTTCGCACGGAACTCGGCTCCCGTTTGCTCCTGCACCTGGCACGCGATTGTCATCAGTTCCTGCGATTGGTGCAGGGCCGGCCGCATCTCCGCAAACAATTCGTCGGCGTCCGCGAATACTGCCCCTTCCTGCCAGTACCGCGCACACACCGCGCGCCTCCGCGCCGCCGCCTCCCCGCCTCCGCCCCCATCCGTCGCCTCGAGCCCCGCCCGCAGTTGTTCCAGTACCGCCCGTAAATCGCTTTGCGTTTTCTCAAACTTTTCCGCTCTTTTACCCGCTTCCACCAGTCCGTACAGCGACAGGCAGGCCACAATCGCCCAAAGCGGAAGGCCGGCAACAATGCGTCTATATCGTGCGTCGACTTTCGTCAATAACATTCGACAGCTGGAAATCCCTCAACCCGGGTGCCGTCCGCCGCGCCTCAGTTTCACGCGTCGAACGACATCCCTCGCGGTAGCCAGCATACCAGTTTCTGCTGCACCGAAACGGTCTCGAGAGCTTCCTCCTCCTTGCCTCAAGTAGAATGATCACTATCGATGGCGCTCAGGTTGCCCTTCTTTTTGTGCCTGGTCATTGTTGCGTTTGCCGCGGCCGATCTGCATCGCAACTGGCAGGTTGTCTTCGGAGACGGTTTATCCTACCTGGAAACCGGTGAACAGATTCTCGCCGGCCACCGCTCACTGAGCTACGGTCTGTGGGGCCCCCTCTATAGCGTGCTGGTCGCCTTCGCCGTTCAATGGGTTCGCCCTTGGGGCGGTGACGAAATCGTCGCGATGCGCGCCGTCTCCATTGCCATGTTCATTCTGTTCCTCCCGGCCCTGGTCTTCTTCATGTCCGAAGTCCGAAACCTTGCCCGTAAGCGAGGCGTCGCGCCGGGTTCCCCCGCCGAAAGCGCACTTCTGATACTCGGATACCTCACTACCGGCTACACCTCTATTCATTGGATCGGCCTCGGCACCACCACTCCTGACCTCGGTGTTGCCGCCGCCACCCTTTGCGCCGCGGGCCTCGCGCTCCGCCTGCTCACCCGTCCCGGCGAAAAATGGGTGCTGCCGGCATTAGGTCTCGTGCTTGGCTTCGGAGCATGGTGGAAAGAGCCGATGTTTGCCACCGGCTGCGCCTGGCTCGTCACTGTCGGTCTCGGTGCGGCCTGGAAGCGCCGTGCATGGGGCCAATGGCTTCTTGCCGTCATCCTGTTTGCCGGAATGACGGTTCCACTCACGTCCACCCTCCGCAGCGGCGGCCTCACCAGCGCGTCGCTCAACTACATGTGGCACGTCAACGGAATCCCGAATCGCTTCTACGTCGGTGGCGCCCCGAACGGCGCCCCGCTCCATCCTCCCCGGCAAATTCATTCCGCCCCCGCGGTATTTGAGTTCTCGACTCCCTTCGACGTCACTTATCCCGTCTGGTATCACCCCGTCTATTTCTATGAAGGAACCCGGCCCGTGTTCGATGCCTCGCGGCAACTCCGAGTGGCCGCTCAAAACCTTCGTGGATACTTCGAGGTGTTGCGATCGCGATGGTTGGCGCTTTCTACCATCGGTATCCTCGCTTTCCTGTTGCTCCTCCGTGCGAATCCCTTCCGCCTCGCCTGGCCTGTCACAATACCGGTGCTCATTCCCGTGGGCGCCGTCGCGCTTGTCCATTGGGAGCCTCGCTATATTGCTGCATTCTTTAGCGTCCTGGTCACTGGCTGCGCCTTGGCCATCGCATCCAAGGTGCCCGCCGGCAGGTGGGGCCGAGCGTTCCTGGCTATGGCCGTCGTCAGCGTACTCCCGATGTTCGCTGACCTGGTCTTGCGATCCCGCCAACCCATCCTTCCTTGTGCCTTTTGCACCACTGCCGCTGAGTTGCAACAGTTGGGTGTCAAGCCAGGCGACAAGATCGCTTTCCTCGGCGGCCATTCGTTCCACACCTGGATCGCACGCAAAACCAAAACCCGAATCGTCGCGCAAATGCCTCTCCAGGAGTGGCCCAATTGGCGAAATGCCGGTCCCCAGGCGCGAGTGCGCATCTACGATGAGCTAAGGAACATCGGTGTTTCAGCGATCGTCGCTGTCGATGCGTCCCCTACCGACCTTGGCCGGGAAATAGACTGGAAGCAACCCTCAGGCACCGGGCTATACGTCGCAACTCTTCGCAAAATCCACTGATCCCAATCACCCTGAGTGTCACCGTTGCTATCAGACAACAACCACCATTTTCCCCCTTTTGCGACGCGGGTGTCTGGCCGGGCCCCCGGTTGGTGGCATCGATTTTCAAAACATGGTTACCGATTGAGAATGCGTCACGGGATAAGGCTTCAGTGCGGGTGCTCGCGTCGGTGCGGTATGCGAAAATCCCGGTGGAAGTTCTATTGCGAGCGATGAGAGGATTCTTCGTTCTTTTCTGTCTGGCCTGTTTAGGCATATTCCAGGGGATTTTGGCGGATAGCCCGCCGCTCACGATCTCCGGACGTATATTCGATGCTGATGGTCGGCCAATTCCGGGTGGTTTGGTCAAGATTTTCAGCTCAGGATGGCAGGTTTATCGCGTCAGAGCAAACGAAAACGGTGAATACCGTTTCGCACCTCCCGTTGAGGGCATATATACGCTTGCCGCTATGCCGCCTGAGATTTCAGTCTCGCAACGCCCGCTGATGCAGGATGGAAGGCGCGTTATGTTACGAGACGTGATGACGTTCTACCCCTCACTCTCGACACCCCGCGATGCACAAGGGCTTAAGGTTCGCGCGGGCGAGATCAAGTCTGGGGTGGACATTCACATCAAGCGTGTACCTGTGGCCCTGGTTGATTTGCGAGGTCGTGTGACCGGCCCGCGCGTTAGTTGTGTCATCGGTGAGACCCTATTCCAAGGGGCTATTTACAACAACGACGATCCAGAACGGGATTACCTGTTTATTGTCGGACGGAATAACACATTCCAGATACCAGCAGTCCCCGTCGGCACTTACTCGGCGGTCCTGCTGGGCAACAGGGGCGGCTGCGAACGGCTTTTGCCACACCGCCTCAATGTGAGCCAAGCCAACCAGCAATTCGTGCTGTCAGTCGAGCCGACAGTGCGAGTAAGGGTTCAGGTCCGGTTCGAGGATGGCGTGCCGCATCTTAGCGGCCTAACGCAAAGGGAATTTGATGATCGTACTATCGCCGTGTTCCATAGATTGGATGTCGTGAAGAACTACAGAACCCGTGGAGCAGATGCCTTCTTTCCTTTGAATGATACGACGTGTCCAGACATCCCAACAGGTACATATCGAATTGAAGGCAGCGTTCCGGTGGACGGCAGCTACCTCAAATCGGCCCGTATCGGTTCGAAGACATATTCTCCAGATTCAGTGAAAATCGAACCGGGCGGGTCTCATCTGGTGGAACTCGTGTTCAGTATGGATACGGCGAGAATTCATCCGGTTCTTGACCGACGTGACGCAGGACAACTCACCAGAGCCTCGCATCTGACCGTCATTTCTCTGCCCTCGCCCGGAGTTCCACCCCGCATCTACGGGCAATCGAATGGAATCGACTACCTCGCTGATTTCAACTTGCCGCCCGGCAGGTACATTGCATTCATGGCCACCGATTGGCACGTGAAGGAAGATGTCCTCACTGACGTGTACTTCATGAGTGCGATTGCAGCGGATGCTACGGAGTTCGGTGTACACGAGAAGGAACACCTGGAACTGCGGTGCCCACTGCTTTCAAGTGAACAGGTTCGTCGGCGCGTGGCGGAGTTATGTACCGACCAACCTATTCTGTTGCGCTGTCGCTCGGTCGTCGGCGGGGGGAGGCGTTAGGCTTGCGTTGGGAAGACGTGGATCTGGACAAGGGCACTCTAAGCGTCCGCTATGCGTTGCAGCGGGTGAACGGCAATCCGAGCGTCAGTGGGCCGGTGATCGGTGGCAGGAGACAGAGCACGTGTTCACCAGCACAATCGGTACACCGCTTGACGACTGCAAAGTGACGCATCAGTTTCAGCGCATCCTGAAAGCCGCCAATTGCCGAAGCTCCGATCTCATGCCCTGAGGCATGGACATCCCCGGTCACTCGCAGATCGGCTTGACGATGAACACCTACGGCTACGTCGTTACGGCAGTCCAGCATGAAGCCGCAAGCAAGATGGATGCGATCCTGGGCGGCGCTGCTGTCACCGATCAGAATACAGCCGTGCAGTAACACGCAATTGTTGTATCGAATGGTGAGCGCGGAAGGAATCGAACCTTCAACCTACTGATTAAGAGTTCGTATCCGACCACGCAAACTATTGACGCTACAAGCGACCTTCTTCGGCTGAATGCCTCCATTTCGGGTCCTACGGCGCGTATTGAACCCGAATCTGAACACGAAAATCTCTGTGAGGTTGTTCCATTCCGGCGGGCAGGCAACGGCAGCAGCCCTGCCCGCTCTTTTTCTGATTGGAACCCGCCGGAGGCGGCATGAAGACGGCATTGCGAGTGTTGATTGAGGCTAGATTGGCTGGCGCGGTTGATCGCCAGGCCAAGCGGGACGTTCGGCGGAAAGCCCGTAACGAAAAAGTGGCTCAGTATAGAGCACGTATGAAGAAGGATCCGGTTATTGAGATCCCCGAAAACAGCCCTTTGTACCAGAAGCGGCAGAACCGCCAGGAGATTGCAGCGTGACGTTCGACGACTACCAGAACCAGGCGGGCGAAACCGCCATCTACCCAAACTGGGGCAGGAACCTTGTCTACCCGACCCTCGGTCTTGCCGGCGAAAGCGGCGAGGTTGCCGAGAAGGTAAAGAAGCTGATACGGGACCAGGGTGTGAACTCGCCGGAGGAACTGGACGCCGAGGCTCGGTACGAATTCCGCATGGCGCTGGCGAAGGAATTGGGCGATGTGCTTTGGTACGTCGCGGCGATCTGCCACGAGTGCGGAATGCGGATGGAGGCGGTAGCCGACCTGAACCTCGCGAAGTTGGCCTCGCGTAAGCAACGGGGCGTGCTCAACGGATCGGGAGATGCGCGATGAAACGGTGTGTACGGTGCGGGCGAACGAAGGACCAGCACGAGCCTGAAACGCTCACCTGCCCCGGATCTGTAAAGACGACGTTCGCGTCGATGGAACTACCGGACGGGCGTTGCTGCAACGACTGCTCCCACGTTGTTCGTTGCTGCGGAATCTTCGGGGCCAAGCCTGGCAACACCGAGTGCGACTGGTTCCCGATCCGGTTCCAACTCCATCCGCGTTTCGCGGCGGAGGTGAAGGCATGACGGTCAAGATTTCCGTTCGCGGTGGCGTCGCCTACGTCGATGAGGTTCCGCCGGGCGTGATCGTCGAGGTTGTCGATTACGACGTTGACCCGGCCTCGCCCGAGCGCGACCAGACCGGCGAGCCTTGCTCTCGCTACGAGGTTGAGGGCTTGACCGACCCGACCCTGCTTCGGCTCACTCTGGCGGAGGTTGCATGAGCGTCGAAACAAAGCTCTACCCGTTCTACTGCGGCAGCCAGTCCGCTGATTGGAAGACTTGGAACTGCACCAATTGCCAGAAGGGTTACGACTACCAAGCGGAGGCGTGGCGTTGTGACCTTGAGCAGAAAATCGACGAGGCATATTTTGGCGACGGCTCCGTTTCCGAGGGCGTAGCGCGGCGGATGGGCTACCTCGAAAACCGCGAGCGTCACAACTGGCCCTGCGGGGAACTCGTCGAGATCATGCCTACGCAGGAGTACTACGAGCGGTATCTGAAACCCGCACCGAGCAGGTTGGCCCCGCTCTGGCTGAGGCTCTGGCGAGCGGCGTCGTTCGCGGTTAAGTTCTGGAACCCCTTGGTGGAGGCCGGAGGTTGATATCTACGGGGTGCCGGGCCGGATACCGCTCACGCTCGCGTGGACGATTGGGTGGGGAATCCACCGCGACGACCGGGTGCGGGTGAAGGAGGGGCGGTGAACGAACGTCCGATCCTCTTCTCAGCCCCGATGGTGAGGGCGATCCTTCGAGGCGACAAGACGCAGACGCGGAGGGTGGCGAAGCCGGTTCGCGGGTTCGAGCGAAATAGCATCTGCAAGAACCAGCGGATTACCCGTTCAGCCACATATACGACGAGGCAACGCGGTGGCGACCGTCGATCTTCATGCCTCGGTGCCTTTCGCGCATCACGGTCGAGATCACAGACGTTCGCGTTCAGCAGGTACAGCAGATCAGCGAGGCGGACGCGTGGTGCGAGGGCGTGATGCCCGACAGCGGAGACGCCATAGCCGCATTCGCTCACCTTTGGGACGGTATCAACGCGAAGCGCGGCTTCGGGTGGGACTCAAACCCGATGGTTTGGGCGTTGACGTTCCGCCGGATTGAGCCACCCGGCTCAACTCAGTAAGCACAACCAGTTTCCCGGTAGTAACCCTATCCGCTCGAAGTGTGCGCGTAGGGAGCCGGATCGACGAATCCGGCGAAGCGATGAACAAGTAAGGAGATAACGATGCCCGGACAAGCGGACATGTTTGAGGTGGATCACACAGGACGGAAAGCGGCGAAGCTCGGCCTTTCCCACGATCACGAGGTTGTAGTCGAGATCATCGACGAGGCGCGGAGGATGCATAACAGCCTCGCACGCTACCAGATCGGAGTCGTTGACTGCGAAATGAAGCGGCTCTCGAACGCCGACCGCTCGGCGGAACTGACACGGCTCTGGAACGACACCTTCACGGCCTATAGCAACCTCGGGACGCTGCTCGCGAAGTATCAGCCCATCGACGCCACCATAGAGGGCGAGATTCAGTCGGAGGTCGCGGCGGAGAAGGCCAAGAAGGACGAGACGGAAAAGCTCGACACCATCGACTCCGAATTCAAGAAGTTCATCGGCGACGGGCCGAAGCCGGAAGCCGACGACCAGGACGAAGACGAGGAGGCGGCGTAAGTGTCACAGGCAACCGAGATCAGGGCGAAAGCCCCGCATTTCGCCGTCAACCGCAACGACCTCGTTCGTGAGCTGAGTCTGGCGCTCGGCGCGGTCGAACGGCGAAGCACTATCCCGATTCTCCAGCACGTGAAACTGGAGGCCAGCGACTTCGGGCACCTGGCAATCACCGCAACGGACCTCGAAATCGGAATCACGTCCCAGTGCGAGGCGACCGTCAAGGCTCCCGGATGCGCGACGTTGCCGGCGAAACGGCTCCTCGACTACATTCGGCTCCTTCCTGACGAGGCGGCCGAGATCAAGTTCACGGATACATGGTGGTCGACGATTACCGCAGGGCGGGCGCGGACGCGCATCGCGGGCATGAGCGTCGAGAGTTTCCCCGAACTGCCGACGCCGGGCGAAACGCGGCACACGATCCCGCTGAGGCAACTGGCCCGGCTGATTCAGCAGACGCAGTACGCCATCTCCATTGAGGAGTCGCGGTTCACCCTGAACGGCGCTCTCCTGGAGGCCGAAGGCGATCACCTGCGCATGGTCGCCACCGACGGGCACCGTCTGACGCTGGCCGAGATCCCCGCCACGGACGTGAAGATCGAAGGCAAGCAACTTGTACCGCGTAAGGCGCTCCAGGGAATCGTTCGCCTGGCCGGAATCTCGGCAGCGGACGCAACCGTCGAATTCGCAGCCGACGAGAATCACCTGTTCTTCAGCGTGGGCGACCGCATCCTGACGGTTCGCCGGCTGACTGGCAACTTCCCCGACTACGCCCGCGTGCTCCCGAAACAGTTCAGCGGGACGGCGGTGGTGAACCGCCAAGAGATGAAAGACGCCCTGAATCGCGTTCGCAACTTCGCCGATGAGCGGTCGCGTGCGGTAACGCTCACGGTGAACGGCGATTCCATCCAGGTCGCCAGCAAATCGACGGAGACGGGCGAGAGCGAGGATTCGGTCGCGGCGGAGATCACGGGCGAAGGGCTGACCATTGGATTCAACGCCGACTACCTGTTCGACTTCCTAGGGGCGACGGACTCCGAGAAGGTGACGCTTCACACGAAGGACTCGAACTCGCCGATGCAACTCACTCCGGCGAACGGCGACGGGCGCTACCTGTGCGTAATTATGCCCCAACGCGTATAGGTGAATCCGATGCCAGAATCAAAACCAGCCCCGTCCCTTTCCGCGCGTGAAACTGAGCGCTTCTGGCGCAATGTTGACGTTCGCGGGCCAGAGGAGTGCTGGCCGTGGAATGGATACCGGACTTCGCACGGCGGGTACGGCCAGTTATACGCGGCTGGCCGTACATTGCGTGCGCATCGTATCGCCTACCTGTTGAAGCACGGCGATCCTCATCCGTTATTTGCCTGTCATCGTTGCGACAATCGGCTGTGCTGTAATCCTGCTCATCTGTTCGCTGGGACCAACGCGGATAACACGAGTGATCGGCACGCAAAAGGACGCGACGCACGCGAACTCCGTCACGGACTCGCGAAGCTATCGTGTGAGCAGGTTCTGGAAATACGTCGCCTGAGTGCCCACGGCCTGAACTCCTTCGAGATTGGACCGCTTTTCGGTGTGAAGCCATGCACGGTGCGGGATATCGTGAGCGGGCGCAGGAGGGCGGCGTGAAGCCTTACTACTCGGAAGCGGGCATCGAACTTTACTGCGGCGATGCCCGCGAAATCTGCAAGCACATCGACCCGCAGCCTGAGGCGGTGATTACCGACCCGGTATGGCCGAACAGCGTCTTCCCGAACGTCGCCGATCCAGCGGAACTGCTGAAGGAGACGCTGTGGCCATTGTTCGATGTGAAGCGGGTGGTGGTCCATCTCGGATGCGACTCCGACCCGCGATTCCTTCACTCTCGAACAGATGGGTGTCTCCGGCTCCGACCTGGACTATTCGCTTTACCCGACATACCGGCACTCCATAGGATTTACTCAGCGTGGCTGTCGGTTACGTTGCTCGTTCTGCGTTGTTCCCCGCAAAGAGGGCGCGGTTCGAGCCGAGAGCACCATCGCCGATATCTGGCGCGGCGAACCCTGGCAGAAGAACATTGTCCTGCTCGACAACGATTTTTTCGGTCAGCATCGGTGGCGTGAGCGGATCTCGGAGATTCGCGACGGCGGGTTCCGCGTTAGCTTCAACCAGGGCGTGAACGTAAGGCTGATTGACGCGGAAATAGCGGACGCAATCGCCAGCGTGAAGTATTACGACGACGGTTTCACCGCGCGACGGCTGTATACGGCCTGGGACAACAGCAAAGACGAAGCCCGGCTATTCAATGGCCTGGAACTACTCGCCAAGGCTGGAGTGAAGCCGGATCACATCATGGTCTACATGCTTATTGGATTCTGGCCGGGAGAGAAGCATGAAGACCGCGAGTACCGGAGGCGCAAACTGCGCGAATTCGGCTGCCGTCCATACCCGATGCCATTCGTCCGCACTCCTGAGCTAATCGGGTTTCAACGGTGGGTCGTCAGGAGAGCGGACCTGATGTGCTCGTGGGAAGAATTCCAGCGGGCCGGATACCGACCCGAGAAGGTACGCGTGGATGAGTCATGCCCGCTGTTCGACACGGAGAAGGAGGCAGCGTAATGCCTGGCGGATTCCATCTGATCTACCCGAACGCACTGCCCGCGCGGAAGCCTGACGGCAAAATTCCGAACGGCCTCCCGGTGATTCAGTACGTCGTGAAGGTCGAAGACCTACCGCCCAAGCCAATAAGCAAGGGCCAGAAGCGCAAACGGCGCAACCGGGAGAGGCAGCGATGAAGTTCGAAACGCTAGGCCAGGTTCGCGAATATTTATCCGGCGACCGGATTCAATGCCTGATCTGCGGGCGCTCGTATCGCCGGCTCCAGTACAAGCACCTGGAGATGCACGGTCTTGACGCGGACGGCTACCGCGAGCGGTTCGGCATCCCGTGGACGTTCTCGCTCACCAGCGAAGCCTCGCGCGAGGCAACCCGTAACAGCATCGGCGAGAAGCAACTGGCGGCGCTCGCGAAGACGAAACGAGAAGGCGGCAAGGTGGGGCAGCGACATAGGAAGCCCTGCCCTGCCGTCGCTACCAAGTGGGCGACGGACGCCGAGCGTGGTCGCGACACAAGCGCACGCCGACGCGTCGAGGTTCCGTGCTCTGGCGGCTGCGGGGCGATGCTGGAGACAACCGCCCTCACCGCCGTTCAGCCGATCTACTGTGAGTCCTGCACCAGCCCAGGCGCTCTGAAGCAACGCAGACGTTACTACCGAATGAAAGAGGCAGCATGAGACTCGTATACGTGGCCGGACCTTACCGCTCGAAGCTCGGGCCGTGGGGCGTGGCTCAGAACATCGAACGGGCGCGGGTCGTCGCGCGTGAGCTGTGGGCGATGGGCTTCGCCGTCATGTGCCCGCACTCGAACACGGCGATGATGGACGGGACCGACACAGACCACCTATTTCTCGAAGGCGATCTCGTGATGCTCGAACGGTGCGACGTGCTCGTCGCCGTCGATGGCTGGCAGAACAGCGCGGGAACGCTCGTAGAGATCGAGCACGCGAAAGAACACGGCATCCCGGTACTGTTCTGGCCGGAAGACCGCGAGGCTATCGACACCATCGCGGCGGAGCCTCCGGCCTGTAAGCGCGAATGGCGCACGATCACCGTAAAGGAAGCGGCTGCGATCCTGGGCAAGCACGCGGCGGAACGTCGTCGCGCAATGGCGGTGCGGACGGAAGATGGAGACTGGCAACCAACGGAGCTATTCAAGGACGCGGCTTGAAAGTATTTCTCGTGTGTATTCTGTTGATTAGATAAAAACGTCTGAATATAGTTGGCGAAATGTGTCGGAGTAAGGCACAATCTTATTGAAAGCGAGTACTTAGTACTTGCTTCTCATCGCGGAAATGAGTGGTCGCCACTCGGAGACGTAAAAACCCCGAGATTCCGCCCAGGCGCTACGGCGCATTTCTATTATTCCCATTTATCACAAGAGTTATGAAGCAACTCCGTATGGAGGATCGCGCCGGTTGTTTTATCCGGTGGGCCGATGAGTCGGAGCTAAAGACTCTCACCAATAAGGGCGCAATCGTGCAAGGTAGCGGTCGCCGTCGCAAGGTCGTCGTCAACGCACTGGTCGAGAAGTACGACGGGCCGATCAGTATTGCCGCCCTGAACGGGCAGCAGAAGACCACTTACACCGAGCGGTTCTCGACGGCACCAAAGCCGGTTACCATCCTGAAGTACTACGACCAAAAGGAAGGTACGTTCAAGAAGTGGGATGACAACCTCACGTTCGAGGAAGCCCGGCGCGGGCTGATGGTTTCTAAGGTTACTAGCGAGCGCGAACGCGCGGCTCGCCGGATGCGCGAAGCGGAACTGGCGGAGGCGGCATGAGGTCCAATAACTCAGTGAACCCGCTGGCTATGGGCACATTCCACGGAGAGGCGATATACGCTGCTGGCGAACGGTGGCAGATCCTGCTGTCGGTGATTAATCAACTGGAACCGCGCGACAAGGCTATCGTGCTCCTTCGCGCTCAGAGTTACCCGCTGGAACACATAGCAGAGGCTTTCGACTTATCACGAGAGAGTGTCCGGCAGATCGAGATACGGGCCTACGCTTTACTGCGGGAGTATCTCTGCCACATGGGTGTGGACTCGCTGTCAGACCTCGTGTAAACAAATACAACCCGTAAAAGCGAATTTGGTGGCCGAGAAGTAGCCCTCGGCAGAGGTAGAGATAGACGCTCGGGAGGCATCCTGGCGGAACGTCCGTGAAATCCTCCTCGGCCACCACCGCGCGGTTTCATCAATGCAAATCATCAACCAACAGTACGAACTCGTCGGCGTTGACGCCCTCCGGCCTCACCCGAAGAACCCTCGCAAGGGCGACACGGTGGTTATCGCCGAGAGTATCATCCACAACGGATTTTACGGGGCGGTGGTCGCGCAGAAGTCAACGGGCTTCATCCTCGCCGGGAATCATCGTTTGAAGGCTGCCGTGGATACGGGGGCTACCGAGGTTCCGGTGATATGGGTCGAGGCCGACGATGAACAGGCGCTACGCATCCTCCTGGCCGATAACCGCACGAACGACCTCGCCGGCTATGACGACGAAGTTCTGGCCGAAGTTCTGAAGTCGCTCGAATCCATCGAAGGAACCGGGTACGACCAGGCGGCGGTCGATGAGATCATCGCCAGCGTTGAGGGGGCGGCGCAAGAAGCCTCTAGCGACGGTCCCGAACCGAAGGTTGACAGGGCCGAAGAACTACTGGCGAAGTGGAAGGTTCAGCCTGGACAACTCTGGTCGATCCCGAGTAAATCTCTTCCCGGCAAGTGTCACCGCCTGCTGTGCGGAGACAGTACGGTCGCCACCGACGTGGAACGCCTGCTCGCGGGCGCGAAGCCGATCTTGATGGCGACGGACCCGCCCTACGGAGTGAAGTACGACACCGAATGGCGGGCCGAGTATGACGGTGGCGCGACGAAAGCTCGGGGAACCATCGCGAACGACGACAAGGCCGACTGGCGCGAAGTCTGGTCGCTTTGGGACGTTCCCGTTCTCTACGTTTGGCACGGAGGGCTTCACGCCGATGTGGTCGCGGCGAGTCTGAACGCTTGCTCCTATGACCTGCGGGCGCAGATCATCTGGAACAAGTCGGTAATGGTGATCGGGCGCGGAGCGTATCACTGGAAGCACGAACCGTGCTGGTACGCGGTGAAGAAAGGCTCGAACGCCAACTGGCAAGGCAACCGCACGCAGACAACCGTGTGGGACGCGGGCAATTGCAGCGGGGCTGGCCGATCCGATGACGAGGCCGATGGGTTCTTCGCCGGCCACATCAGCCAGAAGCCAGTCGAACTATTCCGGCGACCGATTCTGAACCACACGGCGAAGGGCGACGTTATCGCCGAACCGTTCTCCGGCTCCGGCTCTCAATTCGTCGCGGCTGAGCAACTTGGACGGCTCTGCTACGGCATGGAATTCGAGCCGAAGTTCGTCGCCGTCATCCTCGAACGACTTACCGAGACGGGGCTTCAACCCCGTCTCGTCACAACTGGGTAAATGAGTGTCGAAACGAACGAAACCGCAGCCGTGGGAGCGGCAACCCGAAGAGTCGCCGAGAGCTTACGCGGCATTCTGCTCGTATCGCGACCTCGGGCATCAACGGAGCATTGACAACGCTTTCGCTGCCATGAATCCCGGCAAGCAACGTCAGGGACGCCCCGCCGAATGGTTCGTCTGGTCGAAGAAGTTCTCATGGGTGAAGCGGGCGCATGCCTGGGACGCGGAGAAGGAAGACATTCAGCGGCGTGAGTTCGACGCCCGGCTGAAGCAACTCGCCCGCGAGCAGGCGGACTTTGCCGTCGAAGAGTTCCGGCGGCTGGTAGAGAGGTGCCGAAAGGCCGACCGTATTCTCGACAAAGCCGATGGCCTCCCGCTCACTGACGTGGAACTGATCGAGGAGGAGAACGGCAAGCGCAAACGGAAGAAAGTTCGCGGGATGGACCTCGCGCGTTACGCGGCTCTCATGAAAGAAATCCGCGAGTCGGCTCGGCGAGCGATCCTCGGACCTCGCGACGGTGGCGACGAAAGCGCACCGGAGGCCGGGAGCGGCGACTTCGTAGTTGCTGGCCCGGAGGATGAGCGTGAAGCAGCCTGACGTTCGCCTGACGCCTCCACAGTGGACGGTCTTTAACAACCCTTCGCGGTTCCGGGTGCTCGTCGCAGGCAGGCGCTTCGGCAAGACGTACCTCTCCATCCCCGAACTTCTGAAGATGGCGTGGGGGCGAGGGCGCGAGGCTTGGTACGTTGCCCCGACCTACCGGCAGGCGAAGCAGATCGCTTGGCGGCAGCTCAAGCGCATCGCGAGCCGTCACATCGTCAAGAAGGATGAGACGGACCTATCGCTCGAACTGCGATGCGGCGGGCGCGTTGCCCTTCGCGGAGCCGACAATTACGACTCGCTTCGCGGCGTCGGCCTCGACGGTCTGATCCTCGACGAGTACGCCGATATCGCCCCGGAAGCGTGGACGGAAGCCCTCCGCCCGATGCTCTCCGACCGGCTCGGGCGTGCGTTGTTCATCGGGACGCCTGAAGGGTTCAACCACTTCTTTGAACTCTACGATGAAGCCCGCGCAGGTAAGCCCGACTGGTCGGCGTGGCAGTTCACGACCGCGCAGGGCGGCAACGTACCGGCGGAGGAGATCGAAGCGGCGCGTCATGACATGGACGGGAAGACGTTCCGCCAAGAGTACGAAGCCAGCTTCGAGAACATCGGCTCTGGCCGGGTGTACTACTGCTTCGAGCGCGGCGGCAACGTTGAGGCGGTCGAGTTCAACACGCGCGAGCCGTTGTGTTGGAGCCTCGATTTCAACATCGGGCTGATGTGCTCGGTGCTGGCTCAGCGGATCGGCGATCGGCTGAACGTTCTGGACGAACTGATCCTGCCGGATTCGAGTACCTACGATGCGTGTAACGAGTTTTTGGCACGAGCAGAAAAGTACCTCGCGGCGCTCCGAGGGAATGATTGGGGTATTGTTCCGACGCTCAACGTTGAGGTCTACGGCGACGCCAGCGGACAGAACCGGCAGCACGCCGGGCCTTCGGATTGGCAGATTGTTCGCGAGTTCTTCTCGCGCACATCTGACCGCTTCCGCGTCAACTTCAACATCCGGTCGTCGAACCCGGCGATCCGTGATCGCGTGAACGCCCTGAACGCTCGGCTCCACAATCACGCAGGCGAACGCAACCTGCTGATTCATCCGCGATGCAAGGAATTGGTCGCGGATCTGGAACAGGTTCTCTGGAAGAGCGACCCGCACGGGAACACTCTTGCTCAGCTTGACCAACGCAACCCCAGGCGCACGCACGTAAGCGACGCGCTCGGCTACCTCGTCGAGAAGGAATTCGGCCTCCGCATCGTCGGTGGTCCGCGACAGCAATATCTAGGAGTCTGACCGCCATGTCGTCACCCGCAACCCACCCCTATCCCGTCTACCTGCCACGACAAGAGCAGGAATTTGGAGACACACCTGTTCACCGTTCATTCCTTGCCCTCGCGGACTTCCGATGCAGCTACTGCTTCGGTCGCGGCATGAGAGGTAAACGCAACTGCGAGTGTGTCATGCGTAGAATCTTCCGGGCTTGCTTGGCGCATTACAGGTATATCCACAGTTTTCAGGACAGTATTTCGTCTTGCGTCGCGACCATCTCAAGGCACGGAGGGGCCACGAAGCTTTACTACAGCCGGAAGTCTGAAGAGTTCTGCGCAGACTTCTGCGTCATAGCCAAGCGAGCGCTAACTCCAAAGCAATGGCGAATTTTCCAAATGCGGTACTTGGATGGTGGCGACTGGAAGCATTGCTGCCAAGCGTTAGGCATGGATCGCGGGAACTACTTCCATGCCGTTTATCGGATCGAAGTGACACTGGGACGCGCATACTCTCGCACCGAACCCTATGCCCTGTACCCGATTGACGAGTATATGGCCAGTCAGCGCGGATGTGATCTTACGCCTAAGCCCCAGGCGATTCGCAAGTCGTTAGCTGATGTAGTCCCATTGCGAAAGGTGGCGGCATGACGTTACCGACATCTCTACCCGTGGAGTTTCTGGACGCGCAGCACCCGGACTACGTGTTGAACGCTGGTTCCTTGGACGATATCGAACTCCTGTATCGTGGCGGGCAGAACCTGAAGTCTCACGCTGAACGCTTCCTTATTAAGCGCCCACGTGAACTCTCAGAGGTATATCGCGCGAGGTGTGAGCGATTCACCTACCAGAACATCCTTGGGACGGCGCTCGGCTGGTATCAGTCCGCGTTATTCGCCGACGACCCGGACATCCTGATCCGGCACGGCGAAGTCGAGGCGGGCGACGTTCAGCGGGAGCCGTATATGCGGTTTTTCGCGGACTGCGACCGGGCGGGCACTACGTTTGTTGACCTCTGGCGGGATGCGGCGCTCTCGCTGATGCTTTATCGTTCTGCGTTCTTCCTGACAGACCTCCCGAAGATCGGCGATCAGCCGGCGACGCTCGCGGAACAGAAGGCGCTCGGCGCTCTCGACCCGTACCTCGTCCTCTACGACCCGAGGCAGGTAATCAATTGGGAGTGCGACGCTTACGGCAATCTGTCGTGGGTGGTGATCGCAACGGTAAGCGATCAGCGGTCCTTTGGTGCAGCCACGACGATCTTCGACCGCTGGTACTACTTCGACCGAACCACGTGCGGTGTCTATGAAGCCAGGCGCGAGAAGAACGGCGAGAAAGCGGAAACGGCTGCGCTGATCCACAGTGGGCCGCACGCTCTCGCCGAGGCTGGGCGCGTTCCGGTGCGGTGGATACAGCTTCCCGAATCGCTCTGGCTGGCGAACCGGGCGCACCTTCAGGTAATCGACCACCTAAACCAAGATAACTCCTACTCGTGGGCGTTGTTCATGGCGTGCCACCCAGTACCCGTCATCAAGGGCGATTACAAGCAGCCTCCGCAGAACACGGAAGTCTCGTACATCCACCTTGCGGAGAATGGCGCGTTCGAGTGGGCGGAGCCCTCGGGCGCGAGCTTCGAACATTCGGCGAACCGCATCGCGGCGCTCCGGGAGGAGATCTACCGCCAACTGTACCTGCAAGCGCAGGGGCGGTCTTCGACGGCTTCGGCCTCGGCTCAGTCTGGCTTCTCGAAAGAGATGGACATGGCCCCGAGCCGGGACGTGCTGAACGGCTTCGGCGACGTGATTCGGGCCGGCATGAAGAACGTACTTCTCGACGTAGCGGCGATCCGGGGCGACGACCTGACGTTCAACGTAACCGGCTTCGACTTCGACGCGGAAGATCCGGCGGATATCGAATCAGATCAGGCGACGCTCGACATGAGCATCCCGAGTTCGACGCTTCGGAAGGAAATCTGGAAGCGGGCGGCAATGCGTAAGTTGAAGGACGCCCGGCCAGAAATACGGGAAAGCGTGAAGGCGGAAATCGACGCTTCTCCGAACGATCCCGAGGCGGATCGGCTGGCGGCTCGGACGAATGCTATACGCGCCGGGTTGACGAGCGCCATCGACAGCAAGATTCTATAAGGGTCATTTTTACAACAACATAGCGAAAACATGGCAAGTTGTTGTTTAACTTGCGATGCGACGACTGCGTGCTCTCATTCGCGCAGTACATGAGGATTGTATTTCTAAAAATCTGACAGGAAAGGAGAAATTAGATGCCTGATCCCATTATCATCATCTTCCCTGACGGCTTTTGCTAGTGCAGAAGTTGGCGGCGTGTCGGACCTTCCGGGCGCGGTGGGGGTTACCTGGAACCTCCACCGCATCTGTTTAGAAAGGACTCGCGGCCAGGATTTGGCGGTCGCGAAAGTTAACGGTGGTTGAACCACCCTTGCATTTTGGTTGCAACCAAACGGCTACCAAACGGCAACCGGGATGGTTCGCACGCTTCGGAAAAAACGAACAAATCAGCCGGAAAAATCACATTTTGTCGTCGCTTCGGCATCAGAAAACCATAACCTACCTTGAAGAAAAAGACGAGCAAAACGTCCTGGGTAAACGGTAGAACCTTCACTCCGTCACAGCAGAAACCCGCCGACTTGTACGCACCCCGAGAAGGTCGCAGCTTGAGTTTGTCCGGTTCAAATCAAACACTGTTGAAGTTGTCATGAATCGCATAAGTCATTTATATTCAGCTATCGCGCCAAGCATATGCTTCAATTTTGCTTGCAAAGCACTGAGCATGTGCTCGGATTCTGCTTGAGATTCCATAAGCACGCGTGCTTCGACTTTCTCAAGCACGTGCTTCGGCTTTCGTTAACACATGCTTCGACTTTCATGAAGCACGGTGCTTGAAAAAAAACCAAGCAGAATTCAAGCGATGCAGATGCAGATGCAGATGCAGATACTCCCCTTACCCCTCAAGCTTTCAAAACCGGCCAGAAACCGGACAAGTTAGTCGCACGAAAGGAAGACTAATATGCCTCGCAGTTTGAACCGGGTTATCTTACTCGGGAACCTCGGACAAGACGCCGAGGTGAAAACCACTGGCGGCGGCGTCTCCGTCGCGAACTTCAGCCTGGCAACCTCACGACGCTGGAAGGATCAGAAGTCTGGCGAGTGGAAGGAGGAAACGGATTGGCACCGCGTTGTTCTTTGGCGGGCTGACTCGGTTTCGAGTTTCCTAACGAAAGGCAAAGCGGTTCTGATCGAAGGCCGGCTGCAAACCCGTTCCTACGACGACAAAGGGGGCCAGAAGCGATTTGTCACCGAAGTGGTAGCTGAGAGCCTCATCCTGCTCGGCGAACGCACCACGGGCCAGGAAACGCCAGGAAACGGCATTCCAGCGGACGATGACGAAGTTCCTTTCTGAGGAAATCCCCGTGGACGAAAAGATCCCGCCCATCATTCCGCCGTTTGAATGAGTTCTAACGCCGTGCCTGCGGGCGTTTTAAACGCAGGGCGAACCAAAATCCAACCAGGCCGCGCTGGTAATCGCGGGTGTACTAACGAAGGAGACCTGAATGACGAACTTCTGGCTGCGAAGCCCGCTCATGGAGGAAGTGTCAGATGGTGGCGAGGGCGGAGGTGGCGGCGCTTTCGATCCGGCCAAGTTCCGCGCCGAGATCATGGGCGACGTGACGAAAATGTTCAACGGCGGGTTTGCTCGCCTCGAAAAGATGTTGAAGCCTAAGCCCGAATCCCATCCGACACCTGAACCCGAACCGGAGCCGGAACCGGAACCGGAAGGCGGCGACAAAGCTAAACCCACCGATCCCAAAGTGAAAAGTCTGGAGCGGAAATTGGCGGACGCAATCGCTAGGTTTGAAGCCAGCGAGCGTGCGCGTGCGGAAACGGAGAACCGCGCCAAGGCTGAGCGTATGAACTCAACCCTACGCACGGAACTCCTGAAGCACGTTCCCGCCGACCGGGTTGACGCAGCCATGCGGATCTTTGGACCCGACGTTCGCTATTCGGACGACGGAACCATCGTCGGCGGCGCAGATGAACTGCCGTTGAGCGAGTTCGTAGAGGGGGCGATTCAACGACACGAATACCTGCTTCCGCCGAGGAACGCGGGCGGGGCGGGTGCTATACCTGGCCGTCGCGGGCAACAGACGGTGAATCTCGAAGATATCAAGCCGGGCATGAAGCCCGAAGAAATCAGCCGCATCCGTGAACACATCGCTCGACTTGCGGCCGAGCACAAAGCATAGAAGGAGAACTAAGCAGAATGCCTGCTGTAACATCGGCGAATCTCGCCAATGCGATTGTGAAACTGGTTGCGGTTGAGGCGCTTCCCGCACTCGTGGGAAACCTCGTCATGGGCAACCTCGTAAACAGAAGCTTCGAACCCGTGCTCGCCCAGGCGGGAGACACGGTAAACGTGCCGATTCCGCCGACGATGGTGGCGAACAACATCGCCGAGGGCGGCTCGGTCGTTACGCAGAATCCTAACGCCGGCAATGCGCAGATTCAGCTCACGAAGCACTTAGAGGCGACTTTCCAAGTGCCAGACGTGACCCGTGTCATCGCTGTGCCCGATCTGATTGCGCTGTACATGGGTCCTGCTTTGAACGCCGTCACTGAGCAGATCGAAACGGATCTGTTGTCGCTCTACTCGCAACTGACCGCCAACGCTCCGGTAGGCACGGCGGGCGCGGCATTAACGGAGACGGCGGTGGATCTGGCGGAAACAGCACTCTTCAACGCGAAGGTCCCGGTTGCGCAGCAAAAGCACCTTGTGGTTTCTGCTGACGCCTATTCCGCCCTGCGTCTGATTCCCCGCTTCAGTGAGGCGCAAACGGTTGGTTCCGGTTCGGCGATCCAGACTGGCACGGTCGGCAAGTTGAAGGATTTCAACATCTACCGATCCCAGTTCGTGGTCAAGACCGGAAGCGGACCAATCACCACGAACAATGTCGCGTTTACGCGGGATGCTTTCGGGTTGGTTACCCGCCGGCTGCCCCTTCCGCTCGCCGGCACGGGAGCTATCGCCGAATACGCTGAACTCGGCAACTTCGGTTTGCGCGTGACGATGAGCTATCAGCCGAACACTCTCGCGCAGCAGTTCACGGTTGATGTGTTGTACGGCGTTGGCGTGCTCCGCGCTAACCACGGCGTGCAAGTTAAGAGCTAGGCATGAGTAACATCCGGGCATACTGGGCGGCCGTTCGCGAGGCGGCCGCCTCCCTGAAAGAACCTTGGCCTTACGTCATGTCACTTGAAGACCCGTCGCGAGGGATTCGGGGCGGGGTAGTGGTCCAGGTGTCTCGCGATGCGGCGGCGGAACTCATCGCCAGGAAAACACATCGCCTCGCTACCGAGCAGGAAGTTTCGGGTCACCTGGCGGACGAAGATCGGAAACGGGTTGAGTACGCGGAGATGGAAATCGTTCGGCGCAGATATCAGAATCCGCCGATAGATCCAGTCATCCGCAAATCGAAGTAACGGGATGCGGAGGCGGCGGGTGGCCTCCGCGTTTCCAAGTGAGGGAATTTTCTAATGCTTTACATTGACGGTGACCATGTTTCGCTGGCCGATCTGAGCGGTATCGATCCAGAAGTCGTTGACATTGCGACGGCTGAAGGCATCAGTCTGGACGCGATCATCGCTCAAACCTGGGGCGATTGCGGCGATGAAATCCAGGCGGCAACTCAGTCCTTCACCAGCAACGTATCTCGCGTTGCCTTGCGTGAGATCGTTATGTCAGGCACATTGCGCCGATGGATGACGTACAAGGCGCTCGCCCTGTTCTATCGCGCCGCCACTAATCGCCGGGTGACGGATCGCTACGAGGCTAAACTGGAGCGCATAGAAGCCGCACTGAACGACCAGTGGAGACTGCTGTGGGCCAACGGGATTCCGCTGGCTACCGCTCCGCTCTACCGTCCGGGGGCGACCCACGCATCCGCCGGGTCATTCGGACTCCAGAATATATCAGCCATACCTGGCGGGTCAGAACCAGGGCGTGCCCGTTGGGTGCGGATCACTTGGGTCGATGCGCGATACACGTTTGGCGGAGGTAGCAACGGGGAAAGTGCGCCGAGTGAGATTGCGGCTATCGAGATACCTGCGGCACACGTACTGCGCGTTTCAATCGCCGGTCTCATCCCGCCTAGCGTAGCAAGTGGATGGAACGTCTACGCAGGCGATCCAAACGGGGCGACTTACCTGCAAAACTCCATACCGATTCCGATTTCTGATACCGCCTGGACCAACTCTACCGAGTCGTTCGGAGGCATGGAACCTGGGGATGGACAACCATCCGACCGCTACGAACAATTTGCTTCTATCTTTCCGAGGATGTAATGACGGTAACTGAAGATTACAAACAGATGCACGTTCGCCTCTTGCCCGTTGTAAAAGAGGTAGTTATCGCCTACAGTAAGGAGCGCCGGATTTCGATAGACGAAGCGCTCCGCCGGCTTATCGAGGCGGGCCTCAAAGCGGAGAATAGACGACGTGTCCGTCCGTGAAGTGCTCGACCAGCACGGCTCGTTCATTGACTCTTTGGTAAGTTGGTACGAGGCGGAGTTGCGGGACGTAGTAGCATCCGCTCAAGCGCGAACCCTGGCGGATCTCCAGTTACGCCTGCAAATCTCTAACGGGAAGATCGCCCGTACAGCGGCCAACCAGCGCGTTCTTCGCCAAGTGGATGACTTCCTGGCGGCGGCGATGGAGCGGGCAGGGTTCTATCAACTTACCGACGAATTCGTCCGTGGTTTCAATGGACATTTTCAGTACTTCGAGCGCGTCCTTGACGCTATCTCGGAAAACCTGAAAACCCCTTTAAAAGTGCAGTTTTCCAAGTCCGACACCGCCCTGTTCGAGTCGCAGCAACTGAGCACGCTCGAAAGCCTATCGGCGGTGGTCGATACGGTCGCGGCAGCGGCAAAGAAGAAGGCGCTATTCAGCGTCGGCGCTCTTCCGTTCACCGATCTGGCCGAGCACATTGCAACGACGTTCGGGCGTAGCGTTGGCGAGGCTAGCACGCTGGCTGAAACCTCGACGACGATGTTCTACCGCACTATATCGGATCGAGGCTTCCAGCAGATCGAGGCAGGACTTCCGAAAGGTGCGATCAAGTACCGCTTCGAGGGACCACGCGACAAACTCACCCGGCCGTTCTGCAAGCGGCTACTGACGCGCACCCGCTCAGAACCGTTGACGCGGGCGCAGATTGAGGTATTGGATAACGGCCAACTTCCGAACCCGTTTGTGTCTGGCGGCGGGTTCTTATGTAGGCATAACTGGATCATTGCGGCAATCCGATGATGACTAAGATCTGCACCAAATGTGGATGCGAAAAGGAAGCTACAGAATTCAAGCGGGATAGAACCAAGCCGAGTGGACTCTATTCATCCTGTCGTGAGTGTAACCGTGCGTACTGGTCTGCGGTTAAAGGGCAAATGTCCGAAGTCCGCAAGTGTCAGCGTTACCAAAACCCGGACAAGTACCGCGAACAGAGTCGGAGGCGCTATCAAAAAAATCTGGCTTTGTATCGCGCTTATCAACGTAAGTGGAACCGCAATCATCCCGAGTACGTGGTGACACGGAAGCTGGAACGCAAGCGGGCGATTCGGCGAGCACATGGAAGCCATACCGCAGATGAATTCCGGGCGCTCGTTCACTTCTACGGCTCGCGGTGCCTTTGTTGCGGAAGACCAAACGGTGCACCGCAGAGCGATCAGGAGATTGTTCGCGATCACATTGTGCCGATCTCCAAGGGAGGCTCGAACGGAATCGATAATATCCAGCCTCTCTGCCGGGCTTGCAATTCGAGTAAGTCTGATCGGGCGATCGATTATCGTCCCCGTCGAGCGGAGGCAGCGTAGTTATGTCGTCGAGCGGAATCACAATCCGTACCACCAGCGGCGAAGATCCCAAGCGGATCGTCGCGAGGTGGAAAGAGGCGGCTACTCCGAGCGTCGGCGATGCCCTGTACGCTGGCCAGCGGCAGCGGAGCCGAATCCTCGACCGTACCGGGCGAGGACTTGATGTTGACGGAAAGCAGTTTAAGCCTTACTCGGAGAAAGGGCCGTATTACTACAACCCGAACGGCAGGCTCGGTGCGCTTCAGAAGCAGATCGGCGACAAAAGCCAGAAAGCGGCAGCGAAACGCTTCCTGGGCAAGATCACGACGGCAGCGGAACGATCCAAGAGCGGATCGCCAACGACATCGCGCACCGGGCGCACGGTACGGTTCGAAAGTTACGCGGCATTTAAAAAGTGGCTCGGGCGGAGCGTCGTTGACCTTCGCGGACCACGTTCTCCAAACATGCTGGGCGGCTTAACAGTAAAGGCGAGCGGGAATAGTGGCGATGTTCGACTCGCAATCGGCATCTACGGCGATGCTGCAAAGCGGGCCAATGGACACAATACCGGCACAGGCACGGTCCCGCAACGAAGGTTCTTCGGCGTGAGTAAGAGGGATCTATCAGCGATGGTCGCTGACGTGAGAGCGCGTATCCGGGCGCGGCTTAAAGGCACAACATGACATTATCTGAGAGGTTTTGGTCCAAGGTCTTCAAGTCAGACAAATGCTGGCTCTGGACAGCCGGAGTGATAAACGGTGGCTATGGGCAGATCTGGGTCAACGGGCGCAATCGCTACGCCCATCGGTTGTCCTTTGAAATCGCGAATGGTCCGATCCCTGATGGACTCGATGTGCTTCACGCCTGCGACACTCCGGCGTGCGTAAATCCGGCTCACCTTTACCTTGGGGACGACAAGCGGAACGCGGCTGACAGGGTGGCGCGTGGGCGGTCGGCCCATCCACGCGGCACATTGCACCCAATGGTCAAACTAACGGAGGAATCGGTGCGCAGGATCTACGGTGATCCGCGACCGCAGTCAGTGGTTGCCCGCGAGTTTGGCGTCAATCAAACCCACGTCTCAGCGATAAAGAGCGGAAGGGCGTGGGGTCATTTGAGGTTAGCGGCATGAGTCAAATTTCCAAGCGGGTGCGCGATGCAATTCGCGCGAGACTCATATCAGCCTGGGCACCTAAAGTTACGGCAGCAGCCGCGCTTTACTCGATAAGTCTCAGTGAATCCGAGCGGCTTCGAGATATCGACTGGACCGGGGCAGTGAAGAGGCAGTTCTTCCAGGGACAGATCGACCCGGATGCGCTGGACGGCAGCACTGCGACGAGTTACCCTCTAGTGATCCTCTACACCACCGAGGCGACAAATGACGGAGTGGAAAAGTTCCGTAAGTTCTCCGGTTCGGTAGAGGCTCACTTATGGTTTATCTGGACTTGGCGTCAGGGTAACGCGATTCCCAATTTCGAGGAAATCGGCGACCTGACCGAAGACACTCTCGTCGAGGTATTTCACAGCCGGGCCTGGCTCGGTTCCATCGGAAACGGCGTGGTTTATAACGGCGAGTTCTCATGCTCGCGAGGGCCGGTGACAGCAGCAGGCGAGCACTGGCGACAAGCGATTCAGGCACGCCTGCGATTTGGAGTGGACGTTTAGGAGGCTCATGCGGAAGTTTCGTTTTGTCGGTACTACCGCCGAGATTGGGGATCGTCGATTAACCCGACTTGGCGAAGAAGTTGTTCTTTCGGCGGAGGATGCCCGCCAAGCGCTGGATGGCGGCGTGGCGCTCCTGCCAGAAGCGATGTTCAATTCTGTCGGTTTCACTGAGCAGGAACTCTCTATCTACGCCTGGCCCGGACAGCGGATCGACACGCCGGAAGCGTTCGAAGCGAAGCTGCGAAAGGCGCACGCGCTCATCGGGAAAGAGGAGGTAAGCGAGTAACATGGCGGTTTCTCAGTCAATTCTTGAGCGCGTTTACGCGAAGATCGAGACGGCGTTCGGCACTGCGGCGACGCTCGCGGCTGCCAATTGCATGCGACACACGAAGTGCTCACTCACCGCCGAGCAGGCGTATATTCAGAGTTCGGATAAGACCGGCTCTATCTCGGCCACCAGAGGAAGGCCTGGGGCGCGTGGCGGTCGATGGTCGTTGGAGTATGAGGCTCGACCAAACGGCGTGGCGGGCCAGAAGCCGGACTGCGACCCGATCCTCGAAGCAGCCTTCGGGCAAGCGGCTACCGTTGTTGCCAGTACGAGCGTCACGTATTCGCTCGCGAACGCCATTAAGAGTTTCACCCTTGGTCGGTTCCGGCAGCCCTCGACCGTAATGCAGCAGGTTGGGATTGGCTGCGTCTTACAGGAGCTTGGGTTCAGCTTCGAGCAGGCGGCTAACTGTAAGTTCACGGCGAACGGATCTTCTTTGTGGGTCCCGGATTCCGTAACTTTCTCATCTCTGGATGCGACCGGAAAGGGTGGCCTCGGTGCGTTTCCGCCGGAACCGGCTAGTCCGGTCACAAACGGCGAACCCGTGAATGGCTTGGCTGGTACAGCGACGTTGGACGGTAGTTCGCAGGCGCAAATTCGCTCCGCTTCCGTGCGCATGTCTATGGCGGTCGAAATCCCGCGCGACCGGCTGTTCGCGGGTCAGTACGGTTCATCGCCTGAGCGCGACGTACTTGGCGCTTACGTGGATCTGACGGTGGTTGACGAGGATATCGCGGCTGTAACTGGGCTGTACTCGAAGGCGTTGTCTGGCACGCCCGTGGATATCGTGCTGGAGGCCGGCAGCGTGACTGGAAATCGCTTTAAGTGGACGCTGAAAAACTGCCTATTGCCCATGCCAGAGTTAGACGACTCGGCTCGGAAGTGGGCGTCGAACCTGCGCGGCATTCGGGCATACTCGACTTCTTTGACTTCGTTGGATGAAGTCTCCCTGATGGTGTATTGAGCGCGTTTTCGCTCCTGTGGACGGGGCCATCTCGCTTGTTTTGGATGGCCCCATTTTTTTGAAAAGGAAAGGCATAGGTATGAATTACTCATCGAAAGAACGAATCGAATCGAAGACCTGTCAGGGGGTTGTGTTTGTGATTCGAAAGCTGACGGAAGGTCGGCGGATAGAGCTTAGCCTGGCACTGGCGGAAACCTATGATAAACTGCACCTCCTCCGGCGCGAGGCAGCGAAGGTGGCAACAAGAGCGAAGTCCTTGCTCGCCGAAGCTGATGCGGCCCGCATCGCTGGCGATATCAACAAACTCGCAGAAATCAACAACCACCCAGACACGCTAGAAACCATACACGCCTGGAAGAAATACTATAATTTCGAACGCGACTCGATTTGGCCAGTGTATTGCAAGATGCTTCTCCACTCGGTAGAGGGGTTAGAAGTCGACGACAATCCTGCACCGCCAGAAATGGCCATCAAGGACGGGCCTCCCGAACTGTACGAGGAGATTCTGGCGGCGGTGAAGAAACAACTCGGGTTGACGGAGGAAGAGCAGGGAAACTCAGAGTCGCCTATCACTTCCAACGCACTGGGGGATGGGCGAGTGACGACTACGAGTGCGGAACCTGTGAATTCAGGGGAGACTGGCGGCAACGCGGCTGCCGGAAACACGGCAGTGTAGACGCTGGCCGGCGGGCGTGGTGGACACCAAGGTACGCGACCGAGAACGGCGGTTTAACTATCGAGGGAGTGGCGGCGAACGAGTGTCCGGTATCGCTCATCACGCCGGAATCCAAGCGCCTCGTCGAAGTCTTCGAGCGAGCGGACTTCGCGCATCAGGGCAGCGGAGCGGCGCTCTACGGTACCGACCTGTCCCGGTGGCCTGCTCGGGCTATTGATGCCCTAGTGGTGATCCAGCAGGAACGCAACCGTGAACACAACGCTCGCGCGATGATGAAGGAGACCGACGGTTAGCGCGGCAATGCCTGGCAGGATTCAAGCGCTTCGGCCTCGCCGACAGTCAACTCGGACAGGCGGCGGTTCTTTAGCTTGTCGCGAAGCGCCCGGCAAGTAGACACTGCCCGCCGCATAGTAGCTTCAGTCTCAGCCTGCCGTTGTCTTTCCCTCGCGGCCATCTCAGCATTGACCGCCGCGTTCCGCTTCTTGGCTGCTAGCGCTTGCCTCCTTGCCTGATCGGATGCTCCACCGAGGAACTCCGCGCTGAAGCGCTCCGCTTTGCAGTTCTTCGTTACTCCCTCGATCTGGACGACCGTTACCTCCAGGTCCCGGCTTGGGCCAATCATGCCGCTCCATTCCCCCACCCATACGGCTGGACCGAAGTGGCATATACCGGTGACTGTAATGCGGAGTTTGGCCTCGCGCCACGTGTTCCCTGTTTTATTCACAAGTCGCGCACTCAAGGTGTCGTCGTCAAGGTGCGGGGCCTGCAAGAGCAGTTTTCCACTACCCGTAATCACGGGAACATCCTCGTCGGAAGAGACGACCGTCGAGGACAGCAGTAACAATACCGCTGGTAACCACATATGACCGAGAATATCGAATTATTGTTCAAGTTTGTGAGCCAGGGCGCGGAACAACTGGACCGCGCGGCATCTTCAATCGAAAAGGTTACGTCCGGCAGCCAGAAAACGGGCCATCACCTTCAGGCGATGGAGCGGGACCTGGCAAATGTCTCAAGAGAGGTGGAGAAGTCCGGGCGGTCGTTCGATGGACTAGGCGACAACATCCGCAGCGGTCTTGGCTCGCCACTCCACAGTGGAATTGGGGCGCTTGAGAACCTACTGACAAAACTAGGTCCGGTTGGGATCGGGGTGACTGCTGTCGGCGTTGGGCTTGGTGTGGTCGGGGAGCAAGCCTTTAGCCTAGTGGCGCGGATGGGCGCGGCGGCAGAGCAGACCGTCAATCTAGCCGACCGACTGGGAATTGCGGTCGGGCAGGCAGAGCGCCTCCAAGTCGAGGCGGAAATTGCAGGCGTAAATATTGGGGCGCTCGAAGGCGCTTCGCGAATGCTCGCAGCGGCGCTCGAAGACCAGACTGGTCAAGGAGAAAAGACGGCAAACGGTCTGCGTAAGCTCGGTGTGAGTACTGTTACCGTCGGTGGGCAGCAACGGGAACTCGGACAGGTCTTACTCGATGTTTTAGATAAACTTGCGGCCGTCGATAATGACGCCAACAGGGTCTTCCTTGCTCAACAGGTATTGCCTAGAGGGGCTGCCAAAGAACTCATCCCGCTTATCAAAAATTATGTTGACCTTAAACGGGCAATGAATGCTCTCGGCGTCGGCCTCCAGGAAGACGTAACCAAGAATCTGGCAAACGCCGATGACGAAATCGGGAAAATGCGGGCGTCTTGGGATCTGTTTAAAAAGTCACTGGCCGGCAAGATTGCTCCGATCGTGATTCCTGTTGTGGTTGCGGCTACAAAAGAAATGGCAGGGAATGGCGTAACGCGCAGCCCGGATATGATAGGCCCCGTCGCAAGCTCAACCGCATCCGTTGCGACATCTTGGCTTATTCCAGGCTCCACGCTGGAGACTCTCGATATACGCTCGATGCTCGCCTGCAAGGACACAAGCGGCGAACGGGCTTGGCAAATAATCCAGCAAGACTTGCGGCGTGGGACCTCGGCCTCGGATGCTTTCCGCGAGGCGCGTAAGACCACGCAGGACGGCATGAAGCGGCAACTCGAACAGGTCAAGCGGGAGATGGCCGAACTTGAGTCCGTTCTCTCTTCTGGGAACATGGGTGGTTCGGCATTCGCCATCAAAAAAGCGGAATTCGATTCGCTCGAAACCAAGCGTCGAGAACTCGAAACGAAGATCGAGCGCGCGGGCAAGAAGCAAGATGACGAAACGATCAAGCTATCCGACCTATACGCGAAGAACAAGCCAGAGCGTCAAGCTCCACCGTCGCTCTACTCCATCGCTGAGCGCGGGCAGCGTCTTGGTAATGTGCTAGGCGGGCTGAACGCAGATGGTTCGTTTACGGCCAGTCCTGTCGAGAACAGCGGGCTGGCGCAACAGCAGAAGGGCTTCGCGGACGGCCTCCTCGCGGCAATGAAATTGCGCGACGATCTGGCGCAACGCACCGCAGACACCGAACTTAACGCGGCTATCCGGTTGCTCGAACTCATGGATAACGAGTACGAGTCGGCGGCGCGGATTCGCGACCTGAAACTCGCAACGGCGAAGGACTCGGTAGAATCGCTCCAGGCGGAACTCGATTACACCGTTCGCATCGAGGAAATCGAGCGGCGGCGGATGGAGAAGTACAAGGACACCGCCGGGCGGGTGTGGGACTCGCTCAAAGCGGGCGGTGGTGGCGGTCTCCGTGACATGTTTACTGGACAACTGGATATCCTCCAGCGCCAGATATTCGTGAACGCGAGTGCCGGCATCTTCCAACGCGCTGGCGGGTTATTCGGCCAGATTGGGGAGGCATCCGGCCTGGGTGGTCTGCTTGAGGGTACGATCTTCGACCCCAAGAACGCGCAGAAGCCTCTGGATCAGAACACGAAATCGATAGACCGGCTCCGCACCAGCGTTGATAAACTGACCGCGAAGATCAGCGGCGGATCGGCTGGCAATCTTCCCGGCCTATCGAGCCTTCCGGGAATAGAGTCCATCTCCAACGATTTACAAGCGTTCGCAGCCGGAAAGGATAACAGCCTGCTCGGCAAGGCCGGTCAGAAGATTTTCGGCTCGAACGCGGGCAAGTCGGTAAGCGCGGTGCTTGGCGGCGCGGGTTCGCTCTTCTCCGCCGGATTGTTTGCCGGCTTGGGTCATGGCTCCGTGAACCTGGGTGACGGCAAAGCGACAACGGCGGATGCCTTGGGTACGTCCTGGCGGGTTGGCAATATTGCGGCTTCGGGGGCGCTTGTGGGCCTTGGCACGCTAGGGGTGGTATCTGGACTGCGGGAGGGCGGCGTCAGTGGCACAGCGACCGCTGTAGGCTCAGCATTGGGCATTGCTTCCGCCGTACCGGGACCACAGCAACCCTTCCTCCAGGCGGCGGCTATGGTCGCCGGTCTGGTCAAGGGCTTGTTGCCGAACCCGAAAGAAAGCTTCGATCGCGATCAGGCGAACACCCTCAATTCGCGGCGGTACACCGGGCCGGAAGCGCAGAATCGAACCTACGACTTCACAACCGGCGGCGATGTTGATTACGACTGGAGAGGACGCGTTCGAGTGGTGAACCAACGAACCGTGGTCGTGAATATCAATGCGATGGATTACGAGTCGATGGCCAGCCGTGGCCAGGACATTGCAAAGATCGTTGCCGAGGCTACTGTATCCGGGAAATCTCCAGAGATGAAATTCGCGATCAATCAGGAGGTTTTCCCCGGCTATTCGGGGTAAAGGGGGAAGGCGAATGTACTTTCAAATCGGAATCAAACTCATCCATGAGAATGCAAAGGTGCCACAAGCGGCGCACCCTGGCGACGCTGCGGACCTGTTCGCGGTCGAGGATGTCACACTTCGTCCCAACGCGCCAGTACTCGTGAGAACTGGGCTCGTGCTCGATCTGCCAGCAGGTTGGCGGGCATGGATCACCCCTCGTTCCGGGCTCGCGCTGAAGCACGGCGTTACGGTGGCCAATGCGCCGGGCCTAATTGATTCCGGCTATCGCGGAGAGGTGGGCGTGATCCTCATCTGCCATTCGCCGGCAGGGCACCGCGTGTCTGCGGGAGATCGGGTCGCGCAGATCAGCTTCGCTCGTGTCTTCTGCACCGATCTGATCGAGGTGGATGAAGTCAGCAAAACGGAACGCGGGGGCGGCGGCTTCGGCTCGACGGGCAAGTAGGTATGGCAGGAACCTTCCCAACCCTCACTGGCGGACACTCCGTCATGTACCCGTTCCGGGTCAAGTACTCGTGCTTAACGCGCGTGCTTCGGGCGACGAATGCGGCCGAGCAGCGGTTCGTCGTTCGCCCGGCAATGGTCGAAATGGACCTGACGTACCGCAATCTCGCGCAAGCGGATGTAGACGCGATTCAGGGCTTCTTCGACTCGCAGAAGGGCGCGTTCGATTCTACTTGGAGCCTCGCCATTCAGACGCTTACGTTCACGAGAATGCGGTTCTTTGCGGATGAGCTTCGGTGGGAGGAGACACTTCCGAATCGGTGGAGCACCAGACTGCGGTGCGCTGGCTTCCATCCGGCGGTGACGGGCGCTCCGGCAACCTTCCCGCTCCTTGACTCCGGCGCAGTAACCCAACGTCCGTGGTCGAAGCGGCGAACGTTCGAGACGAACTTCAACGACCTCGAAGCCGGTGTTCGCCACGCGCTCTCAATGCGGGGCGGCGGGTTCAGCGGCTTCCCGGCGTCGGCGGCTCGCGCGTGGGACATTCAGCACCCGTCGATCAAAGCCACCGAGGCCGACAGGCTCGTGAAGTTCTTCCTCTCGAAGAATGGTCGGTTCGGATCATTCGACTTCACCGACCCGGACACCGCGACGACGTATAATGGCTGCCGGTTCGCTTCCGACGACCTCGAAGTGCAGTACGCCGGTTTCAATCACTGCGCGACGAGCGTCTCCGTCGAGAAGGTCTAAATGAACAGGCCTGGTTTAACGCTGAACAGTTCGCCAAGCTTCCGGGCCTGTTCCGCGCTAATCTTCCGCTTTCCGTTAAGCGCTTCATTGACGTGGCTACGCTGACCGAAAATCGGCAGCAGATCGGATGGCGACCTGCCCGGCTGCTCGATGAGGAATTGAAGGATTTCAGCCGGGGTGCTGTCATCTGGCGGAAGGGCGTGGCGTCGATCATAGTCCTGAATAAGCAAACCCAAGAGGCGCATCAGCTTCGTTTCGCTCGTCGAGCGTGCGCGTCCCTTGCCAACCAGATCACCGAAGCGCTTACCGATCTCGCGATACTGCTTCTCGGTTTCGATTACCTGTGGAACGGCCTCAATCAGAAGTTCTTCGTAGGTTGCTGTCGGCATCAGAAATTCTCCCGGTTGTATTCCTCGTGAGTCATAACGCTCTCAATATAGAGTATCTGTTCCTCAAAATCGACGCGGGCTATCAGGCGGTATTTGTTCCCTCCGATGTCGAAGATCAGCGTTCCCGTCGCCGGAGCATAATCGGTCGCGGGAAAGTTCTCCTTCACAGCTGGAAAATGCGGCCATTCGGCGGTGTTCGCGATATTGAGGAACCTCAGAAGCGGCTTGCGGGCGGCGGCATGCTTCTTTGCAAACTTCGCTATCGCCGCTTTGCCGTAAACCGTCATGTCTACATGTTCCCAGAATTGGGAACGAAAGTCAATAGGAAACTATGCCTGTCGGATCAATTCTCACGGTAAAGGAACAAGCCTCCACCGTTCAGCCTCTCCTGCTCGCGACGATCACCTTTCACGACGGCGCGGTCCTGCGCCTCGCGACTCACGACATTACCGGAGGCGTCCAGTACGCGGGCAACAGTTACCTGCCCCGCATCGTAAACAAGGAAATCGCAGCTTCGCAAGCGCTTTCCGAGCACGGCATCGACATTCCGGCCTCGGTGAACCTCCGGCTATCCGACGCAGACTACTACCTCTGGTCGAACTTCGAGCGGCAGAAAGGCTTCAAGGGAGCAAAACTCGAGCTGCGGGCGGTTGCCTATGACGCGGTGGCGAAGGAATTCTCCTCCGATTCGCGCGTGATCTTTCGGGGCATCTGCAAGGAGCCGGGCGGACGCCTGCCGAGCCACGACGGGAAAGTCCTGTCGGTCGGGTTCTTCTCCCGCCTCGGCATGGCCGATATCTCGCTGCCTCCGATCCGGGTTCAGAAGACGTGCCCGTGGTCTTTCCCGCAGACTGCGTCCGATCGACAGAAAGGCGCGGACGATTCGAAGTCGGAGTTCTACCCTTGCGGCTATTCGCCCGATGCCACTGGCGGGAATGCTCGCGGCAACCTCAACGGCGGCGTTCCGTTTGTTACGTGCAACTTCACGAAGGAGGATTGTGTCGCTCGCGGGATGTTCTCGAAGGACTCCTCCAACAGGACCACGGCACGTTTCGGCGGCATCCAGTGGAACCCTCCACAAGCGCAGACCGTTCGCGAGTACGTCACGGGCAAATGGGTATCGGTGGCTGGTGGCAGTAACGAAGCCCGCTATGGCGATAACATCCCCATGCTTTGGGGTACCGCCTGGACGGACCCGCTCATCCTGAACACTGTTCCTGACGGAAACTTCCTCCAGTTCGAAGCGCTGATTTGCTTCGGCGAAGTGAGTTATATCCACGAGGTCGTCGTCAACGACGTAAAGATTCCGCACACGTACAACGACGGTGAGATGCCTAGCGTCCCAAAGGGAATCTCCAATAATACGGAAGCAGCGAGGGGCGGGTGGTGGATCGCCGTGAACCGCGGGGACCGCGACGGCGCGAACGATCCGGCATATATGTTCACAGAGGGAGGGACGCCGGTCTCCGACCCATACGGTTCCTATTGCGTCATTCGCGTGGCTGTTCCACGCAAACTGGCCGACGCCGGCTCCGTGCCTCGGGTCCGCGTACTCGCCACTAGGGGATCGGACAATCCCGCCCACCAGATCAAAGAGATTCTGGAGCAATGGGTGGGCTGGGACGCGAGCGAACTGAACTCCGGTTATTTCGACGATGCGGCGAATGTCGGCTATCAGTTCGTCAACTATACGACGCAGTTCGGCGCGACCAGCACGCGGAGGCGGTTCACGTCCTCGCTCTACCTTCGGCAACGCGAGAGTGCGGCCGAGGTTGTTCGCGGGCTTCGCAACTGTATGCGTGGAGTCCTCGGGCCTGACGAGAACGGTCTGCTTCGCTTGCGGGTGAAGCAGACGCTCGCCGATCAGCATCCGGCGGTGGTGCAAGGTTCTAATTACACGCCCCCAGTGCCGTCAAAGCGGGCGACTAACTATCAGGTGACAGACGGCACGGCAGCGAACGGATATGCGGCTTATCGGTTCGATGAAAGCAACATTCTCGAAACCCCACAGGTTACGTTGACGACAGCCGGCAATCGCTACAATATCCAGTTCCAGAACGCGGATAACAGGTACTCCTGGGACGCCTTCAGTCCAATCGACTCCGAAGACACTAGGCGCTCCGATCAAGAGATACCGGCCAGCTTCCCTGTCAAGGGCGCGGATAATTACGACCAGTTATACCGCCTGATCGGTACGTATTCGGCTGAGCAGTTCCGTGGCAACTGGCGAGGCGATACTGGCGGCACACTGGTGTTCGAGTTCCCCGTTTCGTTTCGCGGAGTCCACTTGAGCGTCGGCGACCTGTGTCTCCTCAACTGGGAACCGCTCGGCGTGTTGAATCAACCCGTGCGCGTGATCCGCATCCAGCCTGCGTCTAACTTCGAGACGGCACGGTTTGCGGTCGCGTGGCATTCCGACGACTGGTATCTCGATTCCTGGGGCCAGCAGGGCATGCCGAGACCGGCTTCACCGCACCGTAACCGGCTCATCCGCCCGGCATTCTCCTGGCTTCCATTCGGTCAA
Source organism: Bryobacterales bacterium (assembly GCA_020846745.1). GTDB lineage: Bacteria > Acidobacteriota > Terriglobia > Bryobacterales > Bryobacteraceae > JADLDI01. The sequence goes on from JADLDI010000157.1 coordinate 107,579, forward strand.
CAGCCAGAGCAGGGCGACTCCCTATTCGGGCGCTCGGAGTGGAACTTCAAGGTCGGCCAGAAATATGAGAAAGCGGCGGACGGAACCGCTATTGCCAAGGTCTACCTGGCCGGCAGGCAAATCACCAATGTAACGTTGAATAGACCGGAACCGCCGTTCGTGCCGATACAGGGCAGTACTGCGAACACGGGCGGCAACATCCCAGGCGGGCGGGCGTACTACGTGGCTTTCGCTTCGTGCGCGGATGGAAAACTATCCGGCCTATCGTCTCAAGTGACCATCGGAGTCCCGGCTGGGACGAATACAAATACTCTGATAGTAAATGGGATCGGTTGGGATGCGGGCGCGACGGGTTATGTCGTGTTCGGGGGACGCGACCCCAACTGCTTATCTGCACAACCGGACGAATCGGGAAACTACTTTAGATCGGGGACTCCGGGAAGTGTCACGATAACCAGCTTGACGGATGCCACTTGGGGCGTTCCTGACGGCGAGTTCGACCGATACCGCTTCCGGGTAAAGCGCGTGCTTCATGCCGGTCTTTGGGGCGCTGAGATCGCAGCGGTGACAGCAAATACGATCAGGATTGCAGTGCCGGAGCCCGGTTTCACCGTCAACGAATACGCGGGATACGACTTGGCTTGGCTCGGCCAAAAGGGAAGCGACGATCCACTCCCGATCGCGCACTTCCGAGTACAGGGCAATACGGCGGATACGCTTACGCTCGCGGCGGGAGCGCCTGACCCAGACGCACTGGGCATGGACGTGGGGGATGTGGTGGTGATGCTCTCGCGGCCGACTTTTGGTACGGACGGTAACGGATCTTATATCGAAGATCCGGCCTGGCAAAGTTGCTTCTACCCAGACGGATTATCGGCGAACGAGGAGGGGCGACTGCTTCGATTCATTGCTGGCACATGTCGTTCGCAAGTAGTGCGAATCAAAGGCAACACGGCTACCCGGCTATATGCGGATTTTGCAGTGCAGCCGGATTTGACCTCACGGTACGTCGTCGAGGAACCCGGCTGGCAGGTTATCTCCGATACGGCGGCGATCAATAACGATGATCCGGCGGCAGAGATGAACGCCGATATCGACGTGAATAACTATAAGGGGCAAACGCTCTTAGTTCAGGCGCTGACCCTGGACGGCGGCGACACGGAGTCGGTGGAGGCAACCTCGCCCATCCGAATCATCTATCTGTTTGGCTCCGAGGCGGCTGGCGGATTCAGTTCGGCGGTGGCGCTCGACGTTGCCGGCACACTGGCTATCGGCAGCGACCTATGTCCTCGCGCGAGCCTGCTTCAGGACTCGGTGGCGCGTGCGGTAAAGGCCGAAGTGAAGACGGCTCCCACCGGTGCAGATCTAACTGTGAAGCTCTATCTCGGCACCACGCTCTGGTTGACGCTCACCATTCCGGCGGGCGCGACCAGCGTTACAGCGACTCCGGCTGCCGTGGAGGCGGCTGAAGTTATCACAGCGGGAACCAATATCCGAGTGGACGTGACGGCGGTGGGGACAACCTTCCCCGGATCTGACCTTTCAGTCTTTATTTACCTGTAGTTCCTTTCGCGTGGCGGAGCGAAGCGTTCCGCCACGCACTCTTCCCAAATGGCAACCGAAGCGATTTACAAACTCCAGCCTCACCGGACGATGCACCTTCGCGGCTTCGACCGACGCGGCGCGGCGGCGGCGTTCTGCGAGACTTCCGACTCTGGCTTTAAGGTCTACGGCACGTTTCGCGACATGGCAGACTTCGCAGTCCTCATGCTCTATGACGCCGACAACACGTTCGAACACTATTCGATGCGTTACTTGCCGGATACCGACTTCTCCGGCATGGTACTTACGTTCGATGTTCATTACGACGGCCTTCAGCCTATCGATTCCATCAAATGGAATTGGATTGATTGGGCGACGCTAGATGTCATCCGTCCGAACGGCACAACGGGGAGCGTCCGCCTGTTCGACCACGCAACCATGGTGTCCGGTTCGCATACCAAAGCCAGCACGTCGTTCGTACTCGGTTCCAGTCTCTCTCCTTGGACGCACGTCACGCTATGGTATGAAAACATCGCTTTCGATTGGTGGGGCGATGGCTCGCACACTCCGTCCGTGAGTGAGATTCTGAATAGCCTGGCCGATCAGATCAATAACTACGACTGGACCGGCATTGATATGCCGATCTCGGCCACCGTCAACGGCGCCCTCTCGCGACTTGTCGTTGAGGCCATCCGCGCAGGCGATGACGGTAACCACATTCGTCTCTACGCTCGCACAAACGGTGTTATGTTCGTGGACCCGGATAATGCTGGTTGGTTTGTTGGCGGCAGTTCGGATGTTACCTGGCGCGTTAGCATTGATTTCTCCGCGTTGGGGATCGACAGCATTCGCCAGTGCTGGCTGACGTTTGCACCCAAGCTTCCCTATGGAGAGGCGTATGCCGACACGGAATGGTCGGCTACATTCTCGAACTGGACCGTCGCCGACCCGAACGGGAAGCGGGCGCTTAAGGTCGCCGGACGCGGCTCTGTTCGCGTCGGAAGTCGCGATGCCTGGGTGAGTTATAGCGAGGGCGGATCGTGGGTCGAGGAGGCTAGTAACCAGCCTGGCGGTACTGGCTGGTTCTATCACGGCTTCGCTCGCAGAGCGCATATCGGCGGTGACAAAGTAACCATCCGGTACGCTTGCCAGAGTACGCACGACATATACCTCGGTACATCGCTCTATAGGGATCGTGGCATCGTTTCCGTTCGGCTCGACGGCGACTCCGCCACGGACCTAGATTGCTTTCTTGCGGTCGATTCTCCGTTGGTCACCAGGCGTAAAATCCGCCAGAACGTTGGCGCTGGAGAGCATACCATTGAAATCACTCTGACCGGCGCAAAGCATGTCAAGCAGGGGCTATGGGACTCGGATTCGCTCGGGACTTACTTCTATTTCGATTATCTCGAAGCTGCCGTATTAAGTGACGTTCCCGACCCGGTTCAAACTTATGCGAATGTATCTCCAGCTATCGACTATGACACCGACCACACCTACAAGCTCAGCCCACAGCGGCTGATTTGGAATCTGGACAAACTCGGGTTTCGTGGCACCCTGAATGAGTACGTAGGTGTCTTCTGGTGGAATCAGAGGCGGCGCGTCGGCGGTCAATTCCCATCTGTCACGGTGACCTTCAGCACTTCTGGATGGGGCTACGGCGGGGCGGTGTGGCTGCAATTCGGCGGGCAATATCAGAACGATGCGAACGGTACGAAGTTAGGAAAGACCTACTTCCCAACCGACGAGCCTTGGGTAATCGCTCAGCACTTCTGCAACTTCATCAACGAGACAATGGTCGGAGTTTGGGCAAGCCTCGACGGTGCGACACTAACGATTACATCGCACTCCCCCACTTACGACTTCAACTTCTGGGCGTGGACGGATAGCACCGGTGGATCGGTCGGCAGCCTCACTGTAACGGGCGACCTACACTCAGCCGATGAGGGGGAGTGGCAGATCGACGACTCGGTGGAGAACCCGATCAATTTCCCGACCCGGAAGTGGCACTCGGACCTGTTCGGCCAGATCGCGGCGAAGGGGTGGGGCGCGGTGGTTTCGTTCTCGCTCGAACTTGTCAACCCACCGGAAGCGCCAGATTCGGTGTGGGCGGCTCGCTTCTGGAATGGCGTTGAAGTCGAGACCGATGTGGGCTTCAACTCCCTCAAGAGTACGCATTGCACGTTCTCGCCGAAAGTGACGGCGTTCCTCAAGACGGTCTACCGCGAGATGGCGGGCCTCATGAATGCGGCCGGCCTGACGCCGTGGCTTCAGTTCGGCGAAAACACGTGGTGGTTCTTTGATTGGTACCAGGACCCGGATACCGGATTGAAGGTTCCGGCGACCATGGCCTTCTATGACGAGAAGACCAAGGAGGCGGCACAGATGGCGCTCGGGCGACCGCTCGCGAGATTCGATTACGTGACGGACGATCCTGCCGTCAATGGATTCACTGACGCGAACTTCCTTCGCTCACGAATCAAGGCCCACCACGACGCGATTCGGACGTTTGTTCAGGCAACGTACCCAAACGCGAAGTTCGAACTGCTGTTCCCCTACGACACGAACTACCCGTCTCAGAACGGATACGGTATCGGCGGTCGGCTGAACCGCTACGTGAACTTACCGAGCGAGTATGGCACAAAGACAGGCTCCGGTCTTGACAGGCTGAAGATGGAAGCGTTGTCTTTTGGGGCACAGGAGCGGAACGCGGACAAGGCGCGGGAAGCCATTACCTTCCCCTGCACGGTCCTGTCATGGCCGAAAGCAGATACAGCGTACCTTGTGCCGATTTTCAATGGCGGCTGTCCATGGCATCGCGAGTATCTAGCGGCGGTGAACGGTGGCGTTCCGCTCATAAATCTGTGGGCATTTGACCATATCTGCCTGATGAGCTGGCCGGTGCCGTTACCAACAAACACGTCCCACGTGGCCGTGTTTTAAGGGGGAGGATTATTTTGAAGTTACGTCAATGCCCCGTTTGCGGGGAAATGAAAGCGATTCGTGCCGATCAAAAGACGTGCGGACCTTTATGCGGTTACAGGTACCGTTCAGAGGAGAAGGCCGGATGGCGCGATCCTCAATCGGCCCTGGAAATCGCGGACCTACGTAGGCGACTCGTGGACGCTACGACCCAACGGGCCGTTGACCAGCGCTACGAGAGATTCGTAGCCGGCGTCGCCGACAAGACGGTATCCGTACCAACCTGGGCGTCGCCAACGCAGGCTGGAAAGAAGTTGGTGGTTCCCACCGCGTTTCTGTCGGATACGCACTTCGACGAGGTTGTGGACCCGGCGCAAGTGAACAACGTCAACGCCTACAGCCGAGCGATTGCGGAAAAGCGATTAAAAGCGTTCTTCGCGAGAACCGTTAAACTCGGAAAGCAATACCTCGCCGGCCTGAGTTTTCCAGGCATCGTACTGCCTCTTGGAGGCGACCTGTTCTCCGGCAACATCCATGAGGAGCTACGTCAGACCAACGAAGCGAGCCTCGCGGAGTCCCTGCTGCATTGGATTGGCCCGATGGTCGCGGGCATCCGGCTCCTGGCAGACGAGTATGGCAAGGTTTACGTGCCGGCTGTTGTCGGGAACCATCCGCGCGGCACACCGAAGCCTATCCATAAGGGGCGCGTGCGCGACAACTTCGACTGGCTGTTCTATCAACTTCTCGCCCGCGAGTTGAAGGGAGACAAGCGCGTTACTTTTGCAATATCCGAGGCCCCCGACTTCCACTATTCGGTGTTCCAAACTAAGTACTGCCTCACCCACGGCGACCAGTTCCGGGGCGGCTCGGGAATCTCCGGCCTGCTCTCGCCAATGATGATCGGCGACGCCCGCAAGCGCAAGCGCAGCCAGGCGGTGAATCTCCCCTACGACTACCTCGTGATGGGGCATTGGCATCAGCTCACCCAGGCCAAGTCGGTTATCGTCAACGGTAGTCTCAAGGGTTACGACGAGTACGCCTTCAATTCGAATTTCGACTATGAACCACCTCAGCAGGCGTTCTGGTTGACCAGTATTGAGCGGCGGCAGACATGGTGCTTCACGCCGATTCACGTCACCGACCGCGACGACCCCTACAGCGGCGCGAACCAGGATACACTCCAGTTCGCCCCGGCATTCAAGGCGGCATGACGCATGCAACCGACTTTAATGCTACAGCCGGACGGTTCCGCTTTATGTGGGCAGACGTGCGTCGCGATGGCTGCCGGCGTTTCGCTGGACCGAGCCGTCGAGGCTGTCGGACACGGTAAGTCGCGAGGAACGACTACAGCGGAGATCGTTCGCGGACTCCGCGCCCTCGGCGTCCCATGCGCCGACAAACTGAAACGGATGGCGCGGGTGAAGCCAGTCCTTCCCAAGCGCGGCGTAGTCGCCATCCATCGACCAAACGGCGCGAAACGCCCTGAGCGGTGGCACTGGATTCTGATCTGGGATGGAACGGTCTTTGATCCGGGAGGGCGCTGGCCTGACGGCTATCAGGGTTGGCGCATCACAAGTTATCTGGAAATCGCGAACTAAGAGGAGATGAGATGTTTGCTGACGAAAAGACGGGCTGTACCTGCTACGGCGAGATGCCCCGGCGGTGCGAAGTGCATTCGCCCGATAATATTGTTTCAATCAAAAGCGATGGGGGCGACAGAGGCTTCGCGCTGAAGGATTCTGGCGACCGCCGCGAGTTCTCCACCGGGGCGGTGCGCGACATGGCGAGCAATAAAGAGCGGCCAGACTTGGTATCGCCATTCGCCATGCGGCGTGTCGGACGCTGGCTCGGAATGGGTGCGAAAAAGTATGGCGAACGCAATTGGGAGAAGGGCATGCCGTCGTCGGTCTTTTATGCCTCCCTAATGCGCCACGCCCTAAAGTGGGCTATGGGCTGGCGCGACGAGGATCACATGGCGGCGGTGATCTTCAACGCGCAAGCGATTATCCACTTCGAAGAACTCGGGCGAACCGACTTGGACGATATGCCGCACTATCAGACAGGAAAGCCGACGAACTCGGAGGTAGCGGCGTGAAGATCGGCCTTTGGAAGTGCGACTACTGCCAGAAGGAGTTCCGGTCTGGCGGCGGTTCGGAAGTCGAGCTTCATGTCAATAACTCCCGCGACCCCGTGGACGGGCACAACCAGCGCGAGTATAAGCGAGCCGACCTCTGCGGTGGGTGCCAGGGCCTCTTACTGAAAGACCTGATCGAAGCCCTTCCTGTCGAGCAGCGGGCTAAGCTCGCCCGAGAGTGGGGAGCAAAATAAACCGCTTCGGCGGAAGCTTATACGTCGGCTTCGGGTTGCCGCTTCCGCCGGCTGATCGGCTTGCGGATCGGCACAACCTCACCAGATTCCGTGGGCGTAATCTCGCTTATCTCTGTGGAAACACGCACTTTAAATGCCTGACGCCCGATGCGGATTACCAGTTCTGGTTCCCGCTCGGGTGTAGGTAGTTCGACGACCTTCGGCAGTTTCGCGTTCACCGGATAGCTCTCTTGGAGTTCCGCGCCGTGCGCGTGAACGAATCGACGGCGCGGCGGATGCCTTCGGCAAACACTGGGTCGTTAGACTTCAAGATTTCCAGCACGCCGACCAGATAGCGTATCTGCTCGGGCGTGGCCTCCGCGAACGGATCAACCTTCTCGGTCTCGCCGCTTCGCTCAACGGTGGGGCTGTAGAGGTGTTGACAGCGAGGACACCGTTTCGGCGGAACCGGCTTCCGTGGTGCCCATTCGTGGCCGCACTTCTCACACCTCCTGACGATCATCGCTTCAGTTTACACGGGATTAGCATATTAGGGCAAAATCCTCTTGACTGCATGCTAATAGGCTATTATGCTAGTAGCATGAATAGTTCACGAGAAACCAGTTCACCTGGAACTATCACTATCCAGGCCTGCAAATGCTTGGCCTGTGAGCATGTCTGGATTCCACGCAAGTTGGGAAGCGTCAAGAAGAGATGTCCACGCTGCCAGTGCGCGGATTGGGACAATCCGGTGCTGGCCGGGCGGCTGCGCGAGAACCGAGAGGCTATGAGGGTACAACTCAACGCCGAGAGTGGGAGAGCGGCATGAGTCTCGCAATTTTGTACTGCGCGTTGACGTTCGCCGGGCTGTTGAGTTGCGCATACCCCCTGATCTTCGAGCGGGCGAGTGACGCGCGGTTCGATGGCGACCGGCTGATATACCGGAGCTGACCATGTGCCCCGGATGCGGTAGCGACCTGCTGGTCGACAAGACTTGCGTTTGGATCGAGACACACGGCCTCGACTGCGGGCCATACGAAACAGGTACCGACGAGTGGTTCGAGTGCCGTAACTGCGGGGCGAAGCTTGCACCCTCCGAAGTGGTGTGGGATGAGTGCCCCGAATACGAAGAAGAAGCGATTCAGGAGCGATAAACAATGGCTTTCAAGAAAGCAGTGAAAAAAGACGCAAAACTGCGGCTCGCGCTGTGCGGTCCCGCAGGTTCGGGCAAGACCTACACCTTGCTCAGCATCGCAACGGAACTCGGCGGACCCATTGCCTACGTTGATACGGAACACGGCTCGGCCAGTAAGTATGCCGACCTGTTCGCCTTCGATGTGGTCGAGCCTAGCACCTTTGATCCCCGCGACCTGATCGGGACTATCCGCGAGGCAGCCGAGGCCGGCTACAAGGTGATCTGCGTGGACAGCCTCTCCCACTACTGGATGGGCAAGGGCGGCGAACTGGAGATGGTCGATAACGCGGCGAAGCGCAGCCAGAGCGGGAACAGCTTTACCGCCTGGAAGCACGTCACGCCCGTTCATAACGAACTGGTCGATACGATCATCGCCTCACCGATTCACGTCCTGGTCAGTATGCGGACAAAGACGGAATGGGTGATCGAGAAGGACGAGCGCACGGGCAAGAGCGCACCGCGTAAGGTCGGACTCGCCCCGGTGATGCGCGATGGTATCGAGTTCGAGTTTGACGTTTGCGGCGACCTCGACCAGGACAATACGCTCACAGTCACAAAATCGCGGTGCCCGGACCTCGCCGGGAAAGTCATCAACCGCCCCGGCAAGGACATGGCGACGGTTCTAAAGAAGTGGCTGGCTGGCGCACCTGCCGAGCAGAAGACCGCTCCCGCACCGCAGAAGGCCGAGACTCCGGCTCCGGCGAAGAAGCAACCGTATCAGGCCAGCGACGACGATATCCCGTCGAACATGGGCGGAACCTACGACCCGCCACAGCAGCATAACCCGGCTGAGAAGCGCGCCGAGGAGATACACCGGCGTAACGCCGAAGAAGCCCGTCAGAACGCGCAAGCCACGGCTAACGACAAGCCCTGGACCACGTTCAAAGGCATGATTCATGCGTTCCAGTCGATCCGCCAGGGGATTGGTAACGACGTAATCTACTACGGCGAACTCGACCTATTCAATGTAAAGCATTCAAACGAATTCAAGAATACAAAGGATGCTTTGGCGTGCTACCAGGCTCTCCAAAAGCGACTCGCTAGCCAGAAGGAGCAAGCAGCATGATCCGGCTCCGCACGCAGTACAAGAACGTCAACTTCACCGCTCTCGAAGACGGGCGGTTGCTCCTGAATGGCACGGAAGTCGGTCGGCTATTCCCTGACGAATATCACTTCCTCGCCATGAGCGTAATCGACGCTGGCGGTGAGGAACTACCCGAGCCGGCGAAGGCGGCGAACAGGGTCGCCCCGATCCGAAAGGCGGTGGCAGCGTGAGGGCACCGTACTCAGTCCCACCAGCACGGGACAAAAGGAGAACCGCATGAACGCCGTGACGCTATACGACCTCGAATCTAACCTCGTCGCCCTGATGGATACAGAGGACATCGTTCCCGCTGAACAGCAGGCTGAGTTTGAGGCTGAGTTCATCGAAGCCCTCGCCAAGACGGTGGAAAAAAGGGATCGCGTTGGCCAGTTTCTCGTTCACTGCGAAGGCCAGCAGGCGACCATCGACGCTGAGATCAAGCGGCTCCAGGCGCTCAAGAAGGCCTACGCTAAGACGCAGGAGAAGATCGAGGATTACATCGTCCGCACCATTCAGGGCTTCGGTACCGATGAAAAGGGTAAGCACCGGAAACTGGAAGGCAGGACAACGGTGTTTGGCATTCGGGCGTGCCCTTCTTCGGTGAACGTGACCGACGAGGGCGCGATTCCGGCGGAGTACAAGACCCTGACAATTACGGTTCCGGCCACTGCGTGGGAAGCCGTTGCCGACAGCCTCGATATCGACGAGCGAGCGAAGTTCCTGTCGAGCGTGAAAAAGTGCGAAGTCGCCGTTGACAAGAAGAACGTGAAGTCGGCCATTGAAAGCGGGAGGGATGTTGCCGGGGCGGCACTGGCGACGGGGCGATATTCGCTCGTTCGTAAGTAGGAAAACTGAAGGCCGGGTTGCTGGCAACAATCCGGCCTCACGAAAGCGATCAATGATGAGTCAGCATTCATTATACCCGTCTTCACGGGAAACTCAATCAAATCCTTACTACGTAAGGAGACTGCGCAGAATCCTCGCATTCCAGGGGCTTGCCCTGTTTCTGGCGTTCGTTGGCCTACTGTCTATGGCCGACTGGCGGGTAACGGTGGCCTGTTACGCCATCGCTATCTGCTACCTGCCGTTCTTTGCTAAGAGGTCTCGCTAGATGATCGATCTCACTGTTTACGGAGCGCCCGGCCCTCAAGGGAGCAAGCGCTTTTTGGGTGTCAGTAAGGCTGGCCGAGGCGTGATGGTCGAGAGCAGTAAAAAGGTGAAACCTTGGCGCGAGGCCGTGAAATGGGCGTTCGTCGAACGCTATGGGGCGGCGGAAAGGCCGGCGGTGCGCGGACCTGTAGCCGTCGAGATGATATTCACGCTTGCGCGACCGAAGTCGGCGAAGCGTGCCAGGCCAGCGGTAAAGCCTGACCTTAGTAAGCTCATTCGCTCAACCGAAGATGCCTTGACGGAAGTCGGCGCGTGGGAGGACGACGCCAGGGTGATTTGCATTATGGCGTCCAAGCGTTACGCCGGCGGGGAGGGTGCTTTACTTTCGCCCGGCGCAATGATCCGCATCAGGGAGGCAGCATGACCACAAGCGATCAGCAATTAGAACAGTACGTCCGAGTCCAGATCGTCTTCAGGGCGCTCGTCTCCGACAATCCGGCGCTCGCCGGCTTATTCGCCGAGTCTCGTTTCACGGTGGATACTCGGGCGATTCGGCTTCAATGGGATGTGACCCGCATGGGACGATGCGACGACCGCGCCAGTTTAGGCAGAAGTCTCGACATCGCAATGGCCCGAATCGGTCTTCCGTACCGAGTCCTGGTGGAGGTTACTCATGGCTAGACCCTGGTATAAGTGGTACCCCTCGAACTGGCTTAGTTCTGAGACTCGGCTGCGCATGACCGCAACGGAACGGTCAATCTACCGCGACCTGCTGGACATCTGCTACCAGGAGGGGAGCATACCGAACGACGAACGGATCTTGACGAATTTGGCAGCGGTCTCGCGGAAGGAATTCACGGATGCATGGCCCGAAGTCTCCAAGAAGTTCGTACCCTTCGCTGATAATCGACTGACAAACCCAAAGTGCGTTGAAGAATTGGCGCGGTGCGCTGAGATGTCAGCCGCGAAAGCACTCGCCGGCAGAAGAGGGGGCGAGCGACGCGCACGCAAACAGCAAGACTCAAGCATATGCTTGGATTCTGCTTCGAATTCCAAGAGCGGCAGTGCTTCAACTGAATCCAAGCAGAATTCAAGCGATGCAGATGCAGATGCAGATGCAGATACTCCCCTTACCCCTCAGTGCGGAGCGTCGCCGACCTGGACTGCGTTCGAGCGGATCGCGGAGCGGTACCCGAATCGCGTTGAAGTGGACCTTGCCGCCCAGATATGGCTTTCATACGTGGATACGGGTGTAATCGCGGATGCCGCCCTGATCGAGATCGAAGCCGGGCTATCTCGCTGGCTGGAGTCCGATCAATGGACACGCGACGACGGACGCTATGTGCCGTCACTCGCGAAATGGCTGCGCGATAAGCGCTGGCTCGACCATCCACCCGCCAGCGCCGAGGCGAAGGCAACAAAACGCAGCGCTAAGCGCTCCAGCGAGGGGATCGACCCGAACGCCATCTGGATTGCCCCATGGGAACAGGAGGGGGCGGCGTGATGTTAGAACTCTTTCAGCACGTCGAGGCCCCCAGTCTCCCTCAGATCACGGAGACGCAACGAGGTGGGCGCAGATGGTACCAGACGCCCGGCAACGTATACCCGAGCGTGACAACCGTGCTCTGGTGGCACAAGGAAGGCGACGGCGGGCTTCAGCGGTGGCGGGATCGCGTCGGCCATCAGGAGGCGGAGCGGATCGCGTCGGAAGCCCGCGAGGTTGGCACGGCGATGCATTCAGCTATCGAGCAGTTCCTTCTCGGCTGGCCGATGCAGGCAATCAACGAACGCTGCCGGTTGCTTCTCCGGGCGATGCTTCCCGGTCTCGCACAGATCGACCGCGTGCGCCATCTCGAAGTGCCGCTCTATTCCGACGAATTGCGGCTCGCTGGCCGGTGCGATTGCATCGCCGACTTCGACGGCGTGCTCAGTATCATCGACTTCAAAAACGCCCTTCGCCCGAAGCGAAAGGAGTGGATCGAAGACTACCTGCTTCAGGTCTCCGCCTACGCCCGGATGTACGAGGAGCGGACGGGCGTTCAGGTCACGCAGGGCGTGATTCTCATAGCCACACCGAACGACGGGCTTCAGCCCTTTTTGACTGACACCACGACAATGCTTCCTAAGTTACGGTCAATCCTCGGCCAGTTCCACGCGGAGTTCGCTCATGCCGCTTGACGCCGGGCCTGTGAAGGAACACGTCGATATCGCCCGCGTGATCGGCGAATACGTGCCATTGAAGAAGGGCGGACCTCGTGAACTCGTCGGCCTGTGCCCGTTTCACAAGGAGAAGACGCCATCCTTCACCGTTACTCCTGACAAGCGGATGTTCTATTGCTTCGGCTGCCAGGCAGGCGGCGACGTGTTCGACTTTGTTGCAAAAATCGAAGGGGTAACTTTCAACTCGGCGGTGAGGAAGGTCGCGGAGATGGTCGGCCTCGACCCCGAATCTTATGGGCAGGCGGCGGGTTCGCTGGCGGTAGTCTCGGGGGAGGTGCCATCGCGTCCCGTCGCCAAGCCCACCAGTAATGGCACGCCGAAGGTCGTCGCCACCTACCCGTACATCGACGAGCACGGCGAATTGCTCTACGAGGTTCAGCGCATTGAGCCAGGCCGGAACGGGAAGGCTAAGGACTTTCGCCAGCGTCGCGTTCACCCTATCGACGGCGCGTGGGTTTGGGGCATCAGCGATGGCGCGTACCACAAGGGTCAGAACGGCGACTGGTATCCAGTCAAGGGAGAAGCCGGTCCAGACGACGACGAACTGCCAGAGGTTCGTCGCGTTCTGTACCGCTTGCCGCAGGTTCTCGCGGCCGAGACTGTCTACGTCGTCGAAGGCGAGAAGGACGTTCACACGCTCGAAGCTGCGGGCCTCGTCGCCACCACCAATAGCGGCGGGGCGGCTCAGAAGTGGCTACCGCAGTACACTGAAGTGCTTCGTGGCCGGCGAGTAATCGTCATACCAGACAAGGACGAGCCGGGCAAGAAGCGCGGTGCCGCGATACTGAAGGATCTCGAAGGTAAGGCCGACGCGATCCTGATCGAAGTGCCCACCGGAAAGGATGTCACGGATTTTGTTCAATCCGGCGGATCGATTGATGACTTGCAGGCATTAGTTGTAGATGCCGTAGCCAAGCGGACAACACTTGAACTCGACCGCAGGGGCTTGCTATCTCCTATCGAGATCATTGAGCAGTTCGAAGGTGGCCCGACCGCTTTCCTCGACCCTTCCAAGCGTGCACCGGGCCTCAGAACCGGCTTCCTTCGGCTCGACGACATGACGCTTGGTTTCCATCCCGGTGAACTAATTATCTTGGCGGCGCGACCGTCTCAAGGTAAGACCGCCTTGGCACTGAACATCGCCTCAAACGTTGCGGAGCGAAATCATACGGTAGCTATTTTTTCCCTCGAAATGTCGCGCGAGTCGCTACTTACAAGGTTTGTATGCTCGCGGGCTCGCGTAGACCAGATGAAGTTCCGGTCAGGATATCTAAGTGCAGATCAACACAAGGCGCTCGCCAGGGCTTTCCACGACACTTGCGCCCTACCGATTTTCATTGATGACAAGGCGGATGCGAATATAGAATCGATCCGGCGCAAGCTCGCAATTTTGCGGTCGATGCACGGCCTTTCCCTTGTTGTGATTGATTACCTGCAACTGATGAACTCCGGCAAAAAGGAGAACCGCACGCAGGAAGTGAGTGCTCTTTCGCGCGGACTAAAGATCATGGCTCGCGAATTCAGCGTACCATTCCTCGTGCTGTCTCAATTGAGCCGTGCGCCCGAGCAGCGGTTGGGCAATCACCGACCGCAATTGAGCGATCTGCGCGAGTCTGGAGGTATCGAACAGGATGCCGATGTCGTTGCTTTCATTTTCCGCGAGGAGGTCTACAAGCCGGACAATCCTGACCTGCGGGGTGTCGCGGACCTGATTATCGCAAAACAGCGGAACGGGCCTGTTGGGGCGATAAAACTCACATTTATTCACCATTTAACTCGATTCGAGAACGCTACGACTAGTACTGAGTAAGAAGTAGTTACAAAAATGCTGACAGCAGAAAATTCGGTGATATCTACGCCGTCAAAACGAAACTATGTGCAAGAGAGGCTCTTAACACCGAGCGAACTAGCGGAATGGTTGGGGGTAAGTGCTGGATGGGTCAGGGATCACGCGACCCGAAAGAGTCCCAAACTGCCGACCGTTAGGCTAGGGAAATTGATCCGATTTCGAGTCTCGGATATCGAAGCTTTCTTGCGTGAACAGGGCATATGAAGTACGAGTAGACCTGAGAGTACTATGGAGAATTTCACGCACATGTTAAGGCAAATCGCGCAACCATCGGTCGAGCATGCCGGTAAGTGCGTGACGTGCTTTGATGGGATCTTTGGTACTGGAACTGCTAAGACTAGAGCGATGCCAGAACCCTTGGCTCCAGAACGGGTAAGATTGCTTCTTTCGAAAGGAAGAAGCATGCCAAGAGATAGGCACCAGAATGGATACGTTGAGGAGACCGGCAAGCGGACGAAGAAATGGAAGGGGCACTACTACGTCTACGTCGCGCAACCGGACGGCTCGGAGAAGCGGGCGCACAGAGCAGCTATCCTTGGGCTGAAGTCGCAGATGAAAAAGTGGGAGGCTGAAAAACTCCTTCAACAAATCATCGATAAGGCAACTGATGACCCGGCGAAGGCGAAGCCATCGTCGGTGTACAGACTGAAGTGGTTTTGGGAAAACCGCTACAAGCCCATCAAGGAATCGACGTGGAAGGTCTCGTCGCGCAAGCGCACGGTCGGCTTCATCGAGAATTACGTCATCGGGCCGTTCGGCGAGAAGACACTGGCAGAACTTAATCGGTTCGACCTCCAGACGCACCTGAACAAACTGGCTGAGGATTTTAGCCACTCGGTGGTGAGCAAGTTCAGGGTTTACGTGAAAGCAATCCTAGACGAAGCTA
This sequence comes from Bryobacterales bacterium, assembly GCA_020846745.1. GTDB lineage: Bacteria > Acidobacteriota > Terriglobia > Bryobacterales > Bryobacteraceae > JADLDI01. The sequence goes on from JADLDI010000157.1 coordinate 122,694, forward strand.
TCGAGCAGGACTTCATCGCGAAGAACCCGGCGCGGAAGCTCTCAATGCCGGAGACGCGGAAGGTTTGCCAGCGACGGCTCGACCCGGATGAGATCGCGGCGATTGTCGGTCAGCTCAGCCAGCGGGACCGGCTTGTCATTCGGATGTTCCTGGTTCTCGGGCTGAGGCCGGGCGAGATGTTCGTCCTGCGCCGTAACGACAAACTGCCCGGACAGCTTCGCATTGACGAGAGCGTTTCCCCGGATCGGCTGATTGTGGAACCGAAGTCGGAAGCGAGCACTTCCTACGTCTGGCTGCCGCAATCGCTCGAAACCGAACTGGACTTCTGGCTCGAAGCGCAGACCAATCAGCGTCCCGACGCCTTCATGTTCCCGACCAGGAACGGCACGCCCCTGAACGTCTGCAATTACCTGAACGAAGTGGTGAAGCCGGCAGCGGCTTGCGCGTTGAAGGAAGCGAGGGCGAAGGGTCCTGTTCCGGCTGGTTTCCTGGAAGGCGTGAACCATCAGGCGTTCCGGCGCACCTGCGCGACCTACATGCAGAAGCACGGGACGGTCAAGGACGTTCAGGCTCATCTCCGGCACGCGTCGGCAACGACGACGGTCGGCGTGTACATGAAAGAGATTCCCGCCAGCGTGCGGGCAGCGGTCGAGGAACTGGACCGGGTTTTATCAGTTCCAGCAGAGCAAAGTGGAGCGGTGAATTGAACACAACCGTTCACAAATTCTCATCAGGGGATCGAAATTGGCTTCTAAGTTATTGATTCTTGGTGAGCGCGGAAGGAATCGAACCTTCAACCTACTGATTAAGAGTCAGTTGCTCTGCCAGTTGAGCTACGCGCCCTAACTTGAAGAAAACAGTGCGCTTCTTGCGGAAGCGCGCGTATTTCTTAGTGTACACGATGGCAGCTCGGTCGGCAACATGGGTCTCCTCTCCTCTTTGATCCTCTTTGCCCTCTTTGGGTGCGCGACGTAGAAATGGGCATGAGTTCGATGGTCCGGCTTGGCCCCACCTCGATGGCTACATTTGGCCCCACCCAGTAACTACAGTTTGCCCCATTTCCCGTTCGAATTGGTTTTGGCCGCCCCGGCGGGAGTGGAGCCTGGCGACGCCCGCAGGGCGGCGCCGTTTGGGCGGAACGGACGCCGGGGTGGCAAAAACGCGCGCCCCCCGGCGCCCCACCGTTCAGCGTTTCTTCCTCCCTTCCACCGTACGCCGGAACCGGAACGATTCGGTGCCGGTCTCGATGATGTGCGCCC